>NZ_JAUYZI010000028.1 GCF_030700245.1 Methylobacterium amylolyticum | reverse complement strand
GCGAGCCGGGAGCAGCGATGCTTCCTGGGCCGGGCGCCCTGGCCGAGACCGCTCACGTGCGGGCGTAGACCGGGCGGGCTGGAAGACACCGCGACGACAAGATGGCCGGCGGCCCCGGTGACGGGGGCGGTCGGCCACGGGGCGCCGCGGGGGCCGGCTTCCGCGTGTGTCACACGACCAGGGCTCCCGCGGCGTCCCGCGTCCCCTGTTCCGCGTGTGTTGCGTTTTCTTGGGCCATGTCCCCGGCGCGGAACGCGGGTGGGGGCGATCCGCCATGTCCGGAGAACCCCGGACCTGCCCGCCGCCGCGCCACCGTCCTTGCGCGCGCAGCGAAGCAAACCAGCGGCGCCACGTTCGGAGGACGCGCGCTGCCCCGGTCGCTTCGCCTGCGGCTCGCGAGGACGCGGCGGGCTCGATCGACCGGGCGGGGCGGCCGGACACGGCGGCGGCGCGTGCCGGGGCCGAGCGGTGGGCGGGGCCCCGGGCGTTGCATCGGCGGCCCCGGCGCGGCAGACGGCGGGGTGCGTCCGCCGAAGCCGAGGGATGGGACACGATGACGGCCGAGCCGGAGAGCCCCGAACCCGAGATCCCCGATCCCGAGACGTCCGGGTCCCAGACCTTCGAGCCCCAGACCTTCGAGCCCCAGACCTTCGAGCCCCAGACGTCCGGGCCCCCTTCCGGCGACTGGGAGCGGGTGGAGGATGCCGGCTTCATCGCCCATGTCGGCCCGCTCTACGCGCGGGCCGCCGACGGCGCCTACGCCTTCCGCGCGGATCGGCGGCACGCCAACCTGATCGGCGTGGTGCACGGCGGCATGCTGATGAGCGTCGCCGACCGCGCCATGGGGCTGGCGGCGATGCGGGCGGCCGACGGCGCGAACTGCGTCACCGTCCAGTTGGAGACGAAGTTCGTCGATGCCGGCCGGATCGGCGACTGGCTGGTGGTCGTGCCCGAGACGATGAAGCGGACGGCGTCGCTGGTGTTCCTGCGGGCCACCGTCCGTGCCGGAGCGCTCGCCGCCGACGTGGAGGCCGGTTCGGCGCGAGAGAGCGCGTCACAACGGACGCTTGGAGCCGTGCACGGTCGCGACGCGATCGGGAACGGCTCCGGCGACCGGCTGGTCGCCACCGCCGACGGCGTCTGGAAGATCCTGCGCCGCCGGCCCGGTTCCGGCTGAGCCCCCCGTGTCCGAGGGCCGGGTCGGGCGCTATCTGACGGGCCATGAGCGAGGACGCGCCCACCGACCCGACCCTGGACCGCCTCGGCGCGGCGCTCGGCGGCCTGCCCGAGCGTGGGCCGCCGCCGGTGGAGCGCTGGAACCCGCCCGATTGCGGCGACATCGACATCCGCATCGCCGCCGACGGCACGTGGTTCCACAACGGCGCGCCGATCCGCCGCCCGAAGATGGTGCGGCTGTTCTCCACGATCCTCCGGCGCGAGCCCGACGGGCGCACGCGCCTCGTCACGCCGGTGGAGAGCGTCGGCATCACCGTGGACGACGCGGCCTTCGTCGCCGTCGAGATGGCGGTCGAGGGGGCGGGGGAGGGGCGCCGCATCGCCTTCCGCACCAACGTCGACGACCTCGTCCCCGTCGATGCCGAGCACCGCCTGCGCTTCGAGCAGGCGGCGGACGGGGCGCTCAAGCCCTACCTGCACGTGCGCCGCGACCTCTGGGCCCTGGTGACCCGCGCCCTGACCTACGACCTCGTGGAGATGGCCGAGGCGCGCGAGATCGAGGGCGTGCGCTGGCTCGGCCTCTACGCGGGCGGGCAGTTCCACACCATCGCCCCGGCCGTGGACGGGTGAGCGCGCGGCGCGTGAACGACCGAGGCGCGAGCGATCCCCTGGCCGAGTTCCTGGCCCGGGCCGCCGCCGGCCTGTCGCCGACGCCCCCGGGGCCGGACGACCCGACCTCGAACCCCCGCGGCGACCACTCCCTCGACCCGGACGGTTCGGCCGTCATCCCGCCGCCGCCCCACCGGCGCGCCGCCGTGCTGGTGCCGGTGGTGTTCCGCGAAGGCGGCCCGACCCTGGTGCTGACCCTGCGCGCCGCGGGCCTGCGCCAGCATTCCGGCCAGGTGGCGCTCCCCGGTGGCAAGATCGACCCCGACGATCCCGGCCCCGCCGCGGCGGCGCTCCGCGAGGCGCACGAGGAGATCGGCCTGGAGCCCGACGCGGTGCGGGTGCTCGGCTACCTCGACCCCTACCTGTCGGGCACCGCCTTCCTCGTGACCCCGGTGATCGGCCTCGTCGCGCCGGGCGCCGCCTTCCGCCCGAACCCGGAGGAGGTGGCCGAGGTGTTCGAGGTGCCGCTGCCGGTGCTGATGGACCCGGAGCGCTACGTGCTCCGGTCGCGGGAGTGGCAGGGCCGGAACCGCTGGTTCTACGCCATGCCGTTCGGAGAGCGGCTGATCTGGGGCGTCACCGCCGGCATCCTCAACAACCTGCGCGAGCGGCTCTACCCCGAGGGCGGCCCCGCCCCCGGCGACAGCCGGCCCGCGCCGCGCTAACGTCCCCCCATCATGCTGCGTCGCGTCCTGGAAGAGGTCGGCCTCTTCCTGATCCCGTTCGGGCTCTTCCTGCTCTACCTCGTGCTCGCCGGCCGCAACCCGCTGCGGCGGGAGCACTGGGACGCGCAGCTCGTGCGCCTCACCCTGATCGGGCTCGCCGTGGTCATCGCCTCCCTCGTCTACGAGGGGCTGTTCTCCGAGCGCCGGCCGGGGGGCTACGTCCCCGCGCATATGGAGAACGGCCGCCTCGTGCCGGGCGAGTTCCGGTGACACGGTCGCTCGACCGGGCGGGGCCGGCGGCCCTGCTCGCCCGCGGCGGCGTCCGGGCGGCGCTCACCGCCCTCGATGCCCCCGGAGCCGAGACCCGGCTGGTGGGGGGCTGCGTGCGCGACGCCCTGCTCGGCCACCCGGCCGCCGACGTCGATCTCGCCACCACGCTGCTGCCCGACGCCGTGCTGGAGCGGGCGCGGCGGGCGGGGCTCAAGGCGGTGCCGACCGGCATCGCCCACGGCACGATCACCCTGGTGACGGGGGAGGGGCCGGTCGAGGTCACCACCCTGCGCGAGGATGTCGAGACCGACGGCCGCCACGCGATCGTGCGCTTCGGCGGCGACTTTCGCCGGGACGCCGAGCGGCGCGACTTCACCGTCAACGCGCTCTCGCTCGGCGCCGACGGCACCTTGCACGATCCGGTCGGCGGGATCCCCGATCTCGAAGCCGGCCGGGTGCGGTTCATCGGCGATCCGGCCACCCGGATCCGCGAGGACGCCCTGCGCATCCTCCGCTTCTTCCGCTTCCACGCCCGCTTCGGCGCGGGCGCACCCGACGCCCCGGCGCTCGCCGCCTGCATCGCGGCGCGGGACGCCCTCGACCGCCTGTCGCGCGAGCGGGTCCGCGCCGAGTTCCTCAAGCTGCTGACGGCGCCGGGCGCCCCGCTGATGATCGCGACGCTCGGCGATACCGGCCTGCTCCAGCGGATCACCGGCGGCGTGGCCGAACGTGGCCGGTTCGGGCGCAGCCACGCGGCGGGTCAGGCCCCGGCCCTGCGGCTCGCCGCGCTGAGCGTCGCGGGCCATCACGACGCGGAGCGGCTGCGCGAGCGCCTGCGCCTGTCGCGGGCCGAGGAGACGGTGCTGACGGGCTACGCCGCCGTGCTGGCGGCCCTGCACGGGCTGCCGGTGCTGGAAGCCGACGCGGCGCGGGCGCTGGCGGCGATCCACGGCCCCGCGCTCCTGGCGGACGTGCTCGCGATCCTCGCGGGTGAACCGCGCCCGGCGGTGACGCCCGAGGCCCGCGCGGCGGTGGCGACCCTGAGCGGGGCGGGCGCGGCCCCGGTGTTTCCGGTCACCGGCGCCGACCTCGTGGCGCGCGGCATCCGGCCGGGACCGGCGATCGGGCGGGGGCTGGCGGCCGCGCGGCGGGCTTGGCTCGACCAGGGCTGTCCGACCGGAGCGGAGGCCGAGGCGGCCCTGCTGGCGCGGGCTCTCGCAGCGGCGCGAGAGGCATGAAAAAACCGCCCGCGATGCCATCGCGGGCGGCGTGTCCCTAGGCGGTCCGGCTCAGAGCTTCAGCAGCGCCTTGGTCTCCTGGAGCTGGACGATCTGGGCGTTCAGCGCCTCGCGCTTGCTCAGGTTCTCGGTGGCGTCGCGCTGCAGCTCGACCGCCTCGATGTCCTTGTCGAGCGACTCTTGCGACAGTTCCTCGATCGGCGCCGCGCGCTCGGCGAGCACGGTCACCGCGTTCGGGCCGATATCGGCGAAACCGCCGCGGACGTAGATGCGCTTGCCCGAGCCCTGGCTCTCGGTGATCACGATCACCCCGACCCGCAGGGAGGTCAGCACGGGCGCGTGGCCCGGCATCACGGTCATCTCGCCCTCGGTGCCGGGCAACTGCACGGCGGTGACCTCGCCGGAGTACAGCGTCCGCTCGGGGCCGACGAAATCGAAGTGGAAGGTGGCCATCTCAGGACGATCCCGGATCCGCGACGCGCTCTCCTCCCCTTTGCGGGGAGGAGGTGGAGGTGGGGGTGGTGCCGGATGCAGCGCGGCGGTCCCATCTGAACCACCCCCACCCCTACCCCTCCCCGCAAGGGGGAGGGGGGAGCGGCTTACGCCGCCGCCCGCAGCTTCTTGGCCTTCTCCTGGGCCTCCTCGATGGTGCCGACCATGTAGAAGGCCGCCTCGGGGAGGTCGTCGTAGTCGCCGTTCACGAGGCCCTTGAAGCCCTTGATCGTGTCTTCCAGCGCCACCTGCTTGCCCGGCGAACCGGTGAACACCTCGGCCACCGAGAAGGGCTGCGAGAAGAAGCGCTCGATCTTGCGGGCGCGGGCCACCGTCAGCTTGTCCTCCTCGGACAGCTCGTCCATGCCCAGGATCGCGATGATGTCCTGGAGCGCCTTGTAGCGCTGGAGGGTCTGCTGGACCCGGCGGGCCACGTCGTAGTGCTCCTCGCCGAGGATGGTCGGCGACAGCATGCGCGAGGTCGAGTCGAGCGGGTCCACCGCCGGGTAGATGCCCTTCTCGGCGATCGAGCGCGACAGCACGGTCGTGGCGTCGAGGTGGGCGAACGAGGCGGCGGGCGCCGGGTCGGTCAGGTCGTCGGCCGGCACGTAGATCGCCTGGACCGAGGTGATCGAGCCCTTGTTGGTGGTGGTGATGCGCTCCTGGAGGGCGCCCATGTCGGTGGCGAGCGTCGGCTGGTAGCCCACCGCCGACGGGATGCGCCCGAGCAGCGCCGACACCTCGGAGCCGGCCTGCGTGAACCGGAAGATGTTGTCGACGAAGAACAGCACGTCCTGGCCCTCGTCGCGGAACTGCTCCGCGATGGTCAGGCCGGTGAGCGCGACGCGCGAGCGGGCGCCCGGCGACTCGTTCATCTGGCCGTAGACCAGGGCGCACTTGGAGCCCTCGGCCGAGCCGTTGTTCTCCTTGGGGTTCTTGTTGACGTTGGACTCGATCATCTCGTGGTAGAGATCGTTGCCCTCGCGGGTGCGCTCACCCACGCCGGCGAACACCGAGTAGCCCGAGTGCACCTTGGCGATGTTGTTGATCAGCTCCATGATCAGCACGGTCTTGCCGACGCCGGCGCCGCCGAACAGGCCGATCTTGCCGCCCTTGGCGTAGGGGGCGAGCAGGTCCACCACCTTGATGCCGGTGACGAGGATCTGCGCCTCGGTCGACTGCTCGTCGTAGGACGGGGCCGGCTGGTGGATGGCGCGGTAGGTATCGGTCTGGACCGGGCCGGCCTCGTCGATCGGCTCGCCGATGACGTTCATGATGCGGCCGAGCGTGTTCATGCCGACCGGCACCTTGATCGGCTCGCCGGTGTCCGTGCACTCCTGGCCGCGGGTCAGGCCCTCGGAGGTGTCCATCGCGATGCAGCGGACGGTGCTCTCGCCCATCTGCGCGGCGACCTCGAGCACGAGGCGGGCGCCGTTGTTGGTGGTCTCCAGCGCGTTCAGGATCTCGGGCAGGTGGCCCTCGAACTGCACGTCGACCACCGGGCCGATGACCTGGGTGATCTTGCCGACCTTGTTCGAGCCGGTGCCGGGGAGAGCGGTGTTCGCCATGTCCATCCTCGTACTCGCTGCCGACGCGGGGCCGCGCCGAGCCGTGTCCTTTGCCATGTCGGCCGTGCCTCAGGCGTCCTGAAGCTCCAGCCGGAGTTCGATGCGGGCGAGACGCTCGTCGAAGCGGTCCATGCGCCCGTTGACGGTCGCGACCTGCATCTCGACGGCGGTCAGCCGCGACTTCACCTCTTTCAGATCGAGGCGGGCCTCGGATACCTCGCGGCGCAGGGCCCGCAGGTGTTCCAGAACCAGATTCTCGACCTCGTCCGTCATGCTGCGACGCCTCCCGGCGCCGATCGTATCACAGGGCTTCGGCGCCCGAGATGATCTCGATGAGTTCCTTGGTGATCATGGCCTGACGCGTGCGGTTGTAGACCAGCGTCTGCTTCTTGATCATCTCGCCCGCGTTGCGGGTGGCCGAGTCCATGGCGCTCATGCGCGCGCCCTGCTCGGACGCGGCGTTCTCGAGGAGGGCCCGGTAGACCTGGACCGTCAGGTTCTGCGGCAGCAGCGTCTCCAGGATCGCCTCCTCGGAGGGCTCGAATTCCAGCGCCGCGTCGCCGCCCGCGCTCTTCGCACCCGCCTCGGCGGCGGGAAGCTCGGCCGGGATCAGCCGCTGCGCGGTCGGGATCTGCGAGATCACCGAGCGGAACTCGGCGTAGAACAGCGTCGCGACGTCGAACTCGCCGGCCTCGAAGCGGGTCAGGATCTTGTGGGCGATCTCGGAGGCGAACTCGTAATCCACCGGCTTGTTGCCGCGGATGTCCATGTTGTCGATGATCTGGTCGCGGTACTGGCGCCGCAGCAGGTCGTAGCCCTTCTTGCCGACCGTCATGATCTTGACGGTCTTGCCCTCGGCCTGGAGCTTCTGGGCGTACTCGCGCACCGCGAGGCGGGCGATCGACGAGTTGAACGCGCCGGCGAGCCCCCGGTCGCCGGTGCAGACGACCAGCAGGTGGGTCTGCTCCGAGCCGGTGCCGGCGAGCAGGCGCGGGGCGCCGACGCCGCCGATGAGGTTGCCCGCGAGGTTGCCGAGCACGGCCGACATCTTCTCGGCGAAGGGCCGGCCGGCCTCGGCCGCCATCTGCGCGCGGCGCAGCTTGGCCGCGGCGACCATCTGCATGGCCTTGGTGATCTTCTGCGTCGCCTTCACCGAGGTGATGCGGTTGCGCAGGTCCTTCAAACTCGGCATCGGGCGGGGTCCGTCGCAGTGGGCCTCTCCTCCCCCTTGTGGGGAGGAGCCGGAGGTGGGGGTGGTTCCGGATCGAGCGGGGCGGTGCCTCCTGCACCACCCCCACCCCTACCCCTCCCCACCTAGATCGGGCTTGCCCGATCTAGGCAAGCGCAAACCCAATCTCGGACAAGCCCGAGATCGGCGGGGAGGGAAGTGACGGCGCCTCAGTTGATCGACTTGGCCACGCTCTCGACCACGCTCTTCAGCTTGCCGGCGTTCTCGTCCGACAGGTCCTTGGAGGCGGCGATCGCGTCGAGCAGGTCCTTGTGCTTCGTGCGCAGCGTGCCGAGCAGCGCGTCCTCGAAGGGACGCACCTTCGCCACCGGCAGCTTGTCGAGGTAGCCGTTCACGCCGGCGTAGATCACCGCGACCTGCTCCTCCATCTTCAGCGGCGAGAATTGCGGCTGCTTCAGGAGCTCGGTGAGCCGCGAGCCGCGGTTCAGCAGCGCCTGGGTGGAGGCGTCGAGGTCCGAGCCGAACTGCGCGAAGGCGGCCATCTCGCGGTACTGCGCGAGCTCGCCCTTGATCTTGCCGGCGACCTTCTTCATCGCCTTGGTCTGGGCCGAGGAGCCCACCCGCGACACCGAGAGGCCGACGTTCACCGCCGGGCGCACGCCCTGGTAGAACAGGTCGGTCTCGAGGAAGATCTGGCCGTCGGTGATCGAGATCACGTTGGTCGGGATGTAGGCCGAGACGTCGTTGGCCTGGGTCTCGATGACCGGCAGCGCGGTCAGCGAGCCGGCGCCCGCCGCGTCGCCCATCTTGGCGGCGCGCTCCAGCAGACGCGAGTGGAGGTAGAACACGTCGCCCGGATACGCCTCGCGGCCCGGCGGGCGGCGCAGCAGGAGCGACATCTGGCGGTAGGCCACCGCCTGCTTGGACAGATCGTCGTACACGATCACGGCGTGCATGCCGTTATCGCGAAAATACTCGCCCATGGCGCAGCCGGCGAAGGGGGCGATGAACTGCATCGGCGCGGCGTCCGACGCGGTCGCGGCGATGACGATCGAGTACTCCAGCGCGCCCTGGTCCTCCAGCACCTTCACGAACTGGGCGACGGTGGAGCGCTTCTGGCCGACCGCGACGTAGATGCAGTACAGCTTGGCCTTCTCGTCCGAGCCGGCATGGGCCGGCTTCTGGTTGAGGATCGTGTCGAGCGCGATCGCGGTCTTGCCGGTCTGGCGGTCGCCGATGATCAGCTCGCGCTGGCCGCGGCCGACCGGGATCAGCGCGTCGATCGCCTTGAGGCCGGTGGCCATCGGCTCGTGCACCGACTTGCGCGGGATGATGCCGGGCGCCTTCACGTCGACGCGGCGGCGCTCGGTCGACTGGATCGGGCCCTTGCCGTCGATCGGGTTGCCGAGCGCGTCGACCACGCGGCCGAGCAGGCCCTTGCCGACCGGCACGTCCACGATGGCGCCGGTGCGCTTGACGGTCTGGCCTTCCTTGATCTCGCGGTCGGAGCCGAAGATCACGATGCCGACGTTGTCCTGTTCGAGGTTCAGGGCCATGCCGCGCACGCCCGACTCGAACTCGACCATCTCGCCGGCCTGGACGTTGTCGAGGCCGTAGGCGCGGGCGATGCCGTCGCCGACGGAGAGCACCTGACCGACCTCGGAGACCTCGGCCTCCTCGCCGAAGTTCTTGATCTGGTCCTTCAGGATCGCGGAGATCTCGGCGGCGCGGATGTCCATTCTCGGGCCTCTGTCGCTGATGCGTTCGTGTCGCGTGTTCGGGTCGGATGCGGGCGCTAGCGGGCGGCGCGCATCGCGAGGCGGATGCCGTTGAGCTTGGTCTTGAGCGAGGCGTCGACCATGCGCGAGCCCATCTTCACGACGAGGCCGCCGATCAGGCTGGGATCGACCACGAGGTCGACGTCGACGTCGGCCTTGGCGATGTCGCGCAGGGAGCTGCGGATCTCCTCGATCAGGGCGTCGGAGGGCTTCTCGGCCACCCGCACCTCGGCGGAGACGATGCCCTTGCCCTCGCGCACCAGGGCGCGGAACGCCCGGATCATGTCCGGCAGCGCGAACAGGCGGCGGTTGGTGGCCACCAGCCGGATGAAGTTGGCGGCGAGCCCGGTGATGCCGGCCTTGTCGAGGACGGCGCCGACGGCGGCGGCCTGCTCCTCGGCGCTGAAGACCGGGCTGCGCACGAGGCGGCGCAGGTCGGCGCTCTCCTTCAGCAGGGCGTCGAAGGCGTCGAGCGACGCCAGGACCGCGTCGGTCTGGCGCTCGTCGCGGGCCAGCTCGAACAGGGCGGAAGCGTACCGGCCCGCCACGCCTGCGACCAGGGGACCAGCCTCGGAACCGTTCTGCGCCACCCGTCGCTCTCTTCTCTCGTTGCCCGCCCGTCCCCGGCCTCGACGGTCGAGAAGACGGTGGCGAGGCCGGCCAAGGACTTCGTCCAGGACTTGGGATCGCGCCGGCATCGGATCGGGCGGAACCGCCCCCGACCGGCGCGGCGACCGCCTAGCATGGCGGAACGGACCGGCGCAAGGCGAGGGTTCCGGGTGCGCGACAGCGCGGCGGAAGTGTGACCGACCACTTCCGTATGAATCGGGCGTTTCGATACTCAACTGGGGGAGGAGGATTGCCGGGGCGCGTCAGATCCGATGCGCTGTCACGAGATCGGCGATGCCCTGCACGCCGTGGACCGTGCCGGCTGCGACCTGCCAGACGGAGCGGACCCGCGGCATCGCGGCGATGGGCGTCCGGATCGGCCCTTCGAAGACGAGCCGGTGCCCCCAGAGCCGTTGCGGCACGCGGATGCCGACGAAGTTGGCGGCCGACGTGTGCTCGAACAGCGCCGCTGCCAGTTCATCCGGTCGAGCGATCGAGAAGCCCTGCGCGAGCCACCACCGCGCTTTTGCCGGACTGCCGCCTGCCGGATCGAGCAGGTAGCCCGTCACCTTGGAGAGCGGGACGTTGAACCCGGCCGGCCACGCGATGTACGGCCGCATCACCGGCGGCTGCGGTGATCCCGCAGTTGCTCGCGCGTCAGCGTGGCGAGACCCGTGAACGGTGCGTCGAACTCGATGTCGAACGCTTCCGCTTCGCCCCAGACGGCCACGACGGTCCCCACCGTGCCGGCCGGCACGGCCTCACCATCGTCGGTCCGCGCCTCGACAGCGAGGGTCACGCTATCGAGCTCATCGATCGCGAAGCGGCGCCCGCGCTCGCGGCTCGTGAAGGCGGGACGGTCTGGACCTGCGAACGTCACGGTTGAGCCTCGCATCCTCAGTGGAGCAGTCTGGCTCTGCGTCCGTGCCAGCGCAAGCACGGACGCGATCCGTAGGTGGTCTCTTCAGCAGGCCAGCCGGTCGCAGCGCCGGGTGCTGGCGATCATCTTCGCCAGGGCGCGGGCGCCCGGATGGCCGAGGATGCCGCCGTTGCCGAGCACGTAGGAGGGCGTGGCGTAGAGGCCGAGATCGGCCGCCATCCGCATCTGGCTCTTCAGGGCGAGGCGCACCTCCTCGCTGTCGGCGATCTCCTCCAGCTCCGCCTGCGGCACGCCCAGCGCCGCGGCGGCGGCGAGCGCTCCGGGGCCGTCGATCCGGCCGGGCTTGGACAGGAGCGTGCGGTAGAAGCCCCAGGCGGCGGCCGAGCCGAGCTTGCGCTGCACGGCGAGCATCACCTTGGCCGCCTGCGCCGATTGCGGCGACAGGATCGGATTCTGTACGAGGCCGATCCGCAGGGTCGGGTCGGTCTCGTTGAGCGCCATCACGTCGGCCGCCGCCTTGCGGCAGTAGGGGCAGTTGAAGTCGAAGAACTCGTAGAGCGTGGTGTCGGCGTCCCTGGGGCCGGCATAGGTGACGCCGCGCAGCGCCGGGATCTGGCCGGTGATCTCGCCGGGCAGCACCGAGTTGGCGACCGCCTTGCCGTCGTCGCCCGTGACCGCGACGCGCTGGCCGTAGGATTGGGCGGCGGCCCGCCCCGGTGCGAGGCCGGCGGCGCCGGCTGCGGCGCAGGTCGCGGCAGCGGTGAGGAGGCGGCGGCGGTCGAGGGGCATTCCGGATCCCGGGTCAGTCGCGGCGGGCGCCGCGGCCCGGCCGCTATCCGGCAATCCCGGCCGCGGCAAGGCGGCGCCGCGTCCCGGATCTACCGCAGGCCGCCAGGCCGGTCGCCGACCGCCCAGTCCAGCGCCCGTTCCAGCCGGTCGTTGCCCCAGAACAGCTCGCCGTCCTCGGTCAGGAAGGTCGGGGCGCCGTAGATCCCGCGCGAGCGCGCCTCCTCGACGTTGACGCGCAGCCGGGTCTTGTTGGCCTCCGAGGCGGCGGCGCGCACGGTCTGGGTCCCGTCGAGGCCGAGCGTGTCGAGGATCCCGGCCACCGCCGCCGGCTCGGCGATGGAGCGCCCCTCGGAGAAGCTCGCGGAGAACACCGCCTTCGAGAACGGCACCAGCCAGTCCTGATCCTGGCCGAGCACCGCCACGCGCACGGCGCTGAGGCTGTTCTGCGGGAACGGGTCGGGCCGGGTGATCGGCGGCAGGCCGTGGCGGGCGGCCTCGCGCTCCAGGTCGCGCCACATGTTGCGGCCCTTGGCCGGGTAGACGTTGAACGGCGAGGTGGTCCACCCCTGCGCGGCGAAGAGCGGACCGAGCAGGAACGGCCGCCAGCGCACCGCCACGCCCGCCGCCTCCGCCGCCGCCCCGATGCGCTGGGCCGCGAGGTGCGAGTAGGTCGAGGCGAACTCGTACCAGAACTCCAGGGTGGGCTGGCGCGCCATCGGTCTCGCTTCTCCGGTCCTCGTCCTGCGGCGGGGCGACACGCAAGACCGGCGCCTCGCTCGCACCGACTCAAGGCGGCGGTGAGGCGGAACGCGGTCCGTCCCCGGAACCCGCATACGCGCGGGCCGGCACGCGGGTTGCAGCGACCGATGGCAGCCGCGTGTTGCAGGGGCGAGCCCTGCGCGATAAGCCGCCGCGACCCCGCCCCGCGCTCCGGAAGCCGCATGTCCGCTCCCCAGAACAAGTCCGTGAAGAAGGTCGTGCTGGCCTATTCCGGCGGCCTCGACACCTCGATCATCCTGAAGTGGCTCCAGACCACCTACGGCTGCGAGGTCGTCACCTTCACCGCCGACCTCGGCCAGGGCGAGGAGCTGGAGCCGGCGCGGCGGAAGGCGCAGCTCCTGGGCATCAAGGACGAGAACATCTTCATCGAGGACCTGCGCGAGGAGTTCGTCCGCGACTACGTGTTCCCGATGTTCCGCGCGAACGCGGTCTACGAAGGCGTCTATCTGCTGGGCACCTCGATCGCCCGGCCGCTCATCGCCAAGAAGCAGATCGAGATCGCCGAGCGGGTCGGCGCCGACGCGGTCTGTCACGGCGCCACCGGCAAGGGCAACGATCAGGTCCGGTTCGAGCTGGGCTACTACGCGCTGAAGCCCGACGTGACGGTGATCGCCCCCTGGCGCGAATGGGACCTGCGCTCGCGCGAGCAGCTCATCGCGTTCGCCGAGCAGCACCAGATCCCGATCGCCAAGGACAAGCGCGGCGAGAGCCCGTTCTCGGTGGACGCCAACCTCCTGCACGCCTCGTCCGAGGGCAAGGTGCTGGAGGACCCGGCGGTCGAGGTGCCGGACTACGTCTACTCGCGCACCCTCTCGCCCGAGGAGGCGCCCGACCAGCCGACCGTCATCACGATCGGCTTCGAGCGCGGTGATGCGGTCTCGATCGACGGGGAGGCGCTGTCGCCCGCTGCGCTGCTCGCGCGGCTGAACGCGCTAGGGCACGCCAACGGCATCGGCCGGCTCGACCTCGTCGAGAACCGCTTCGTCGGCATGAAGAGCCGCGGCATGTACGAGACGCCCGGCGGCACCATCCTGCTGCCGGCCCACCGCGCCATCGAGTCGATCACGCTGGACCGCGGCGCCGCCCACCTCAAGGACCAGCTCATGCCGCAATACGCGGAGCTGATCTACAACGGCTTCTGGTTCTCGCCGGAGCGCGAGATGCTCCAGGCGCTGATCGACAGGAGCCAGGAGAAGGTCACCGGCAGCGTGCGGCTGAAGCTCTACAAGGGCGGCGTGCACGTGATCGGCCGGACGAGCCCGCACTCGCTCTACGATCAGGATCTCGTGACCTTCGAGGAGGGCGCGGTGGCCTACGACCACCGGGACGCGGCGGGCTTCATCAAGCTCAACGCCCTGCGGCTGCGCACGCTGGCCCAACGCGGGAAGCGCGAGGGCTGAGGCCCCGCCCTCGACGACAGCGCTTTCCGCCGAACTGGATGCCGGTCCGACGCGAGCGAGCGCGTCGAAACGACGGCTCCACGTCGACGGATGCCGAGTCAGCGGATGTCGAGGAAGGCGTCGTCGTTCGAGACGATGAGGACGCGCAGGTCCGCGTCCGGCCGGTAGTCCCGCGCCTCCCAGACGAAGGTGGTGGGACCGGTCTTGCGCACCCCCGTGCGGCAGAAGCTGACGAGGGCGTCCGGCCGGCCCTTGTCGACCGTCAGGGTGAAGCGGCCGATCCGGCCCGCCCAGTTCCGGGCGGTGGTGACGATGTAGGGCACCTCGACGGCGCGGGTCAGCCCGCCCTCCCGGGCCGCGGCGAGGCGGCGGATGCCGGCGACGCCGGCGTCGTCGAGGCAGTAGCGGGCGCGGTAGTCGCGGCCTGCGGCCTCCTTGGCCGAGAGCAGGTGGTTGCCCTTCACCGGGACGTAGCCGTGGGAGACGCGCAGGTCGCGCCCGGCCGGGAAGACCTGTTCCCAGTGGAACTTCGCGGTGCTGCGCCAGTGCGGCAGTACCTCGTCGCCCGCCGCGGTGACGAGACCCTCGTCCGCCAGCGCTGTCCGGTCGGCGGGAGCGAGGCGTTTCAGCGCCGCCTCCAGGTCGGCCCGGCGCAGCGGGTTGAGGGGCAGGCCGCGGCGTCGGAGCGCGTCCGTCACCTCGCGCGGCCCGAGGAAGGCCCGCTCCTCCAGCGCCGGGGTGATCGCGGCGCCGTCAACGGTCACGGTGAAGCCGACGAAGTTGGCGCGGTCCTCGAAGGGCAGCGACAGGGCGCTCAGCGCGAGGGCGTCCCCGTCGATGTCGGGCAGCGGGAAGGCGACGCGCAGCGTCCGTGGCGCGTCGGAGCGGTTGCGGAACACGTAGTCCACGGAGATCCGGTCGACGCCGATCCGCAGATCCTCGCTGACGAGCTCGACCTCCGGGTCGGACACCAGGACGAGGCCGCCGGCATCGAGCGCCGCCGCGCTGTCGTTGGCCCGCGCCGGGCCGGCTGGCGCGAAGAGAACCGCCAAGAGAACGGCCAAGAGGGCCGCCAAGAGAAACGCCGAAAGGGCGGCCGCACCGCGCCGAACCGCCCGCGTCCCGCTCCAGCAACTCATCGCGCTCCCCGATATAGCCTCGCCGCCGTCAGCTAAGCCTGGCCGCAAGACGGAGCAACCGCCTCAGCCGCGCAGGCAACTCATCAGGCCTTCGACCTGGCCGAAGCGAGCCTGGATGCGGGCGGCGACGCGGCGCAGGGCCGGCGTCGGCCGGCCGGCGCTGCGCAGGATCGGGTTCGGCAGGGAGGCGGCGAGCAGGACCGCCTCGGACCGGGTCAGGTCGCGCGCGTCCTTGTGGAACCAGTGGCGGCTGGCGGCCTGGGCGCCGTAGATCCCGTCGCCCCACTCGGCGACGTTGAGGTAGATCTCCATCATCCGCCGCTTGCCCCACAGGGCGTCGAGGGCGAGCGCGAGCGGGATCTCCAGCGCCTTGCGGATGTAGGACCGGCCCGGCCACAGGAAGACGTTCTTGACCGTCTGCATGGCGATGGTCGAGGCGCCGCGCGAGGGCGCGTCCTCGTCCTCCACCACCTCGCGCAGCGCGCCGAAATCGACCCCGTGGTCGAGGCAGAAGCGCTGGTCCTCGGAGGCGATCACCGCCTGGGGCAGGGCGGGGGCGATGGCCGACAGGGGGACGGCATCGCGAGTCACCGGCTGGCCGCTCAACCAGCGGCCGAGCATCAGGGTCGACGGCGGCGTCACCGCGCTATAGACGAGCGCCAGCGCGAGGACGAGGACGAACCCGATGCCGGGGAGGAGGATCACGAATCCCACCAGCCGCCGTCCCCGCCGCGAGCGGCGCAGCCGCCCGAGCGAGAGCGGGCGCGCTCCCTTCCGCCTCTCGCGGGGCTCGACTCTGATCTCGTCCTCCCGCACCGCGACGCTTCCACCCTCCCGCACGGCCAGATCCGGATTCGGCGCCCGATGACCTCGACCCCTCAAACGCAGGCCCCCACCGCTTCGGTCAAGCTGGACCCGGCCGCGCCGGAGTTTTCCCACAGGCTGACCCGGGTCGCCGCGACGGTCGAGACCTTTCTGGTCGAGCGTCTCGGGCCGGAGGTCGGCCCCGGCGAGATCGCCCGGCCGCCGCGGCTGATGGAGGCCATGCGCCACGCGGTGCTGGGCGGCGGCAAGCGGCTGCGGCCGTTCCTGGCGATCGAGACCGCGCGGATGCTCGGCGGCTCGGAGGCCGCGGCGCTGGCCGCCGGCGCGGGCGTCGAACTCGTCCACTGCTACTCGCTGGTCCACGACGACCTGCCGGCGATGGACGACGACGACATGCGCCGCGGCAAGCCCACCGTCCACAAGGCCTACGACGAGGCCACCGCGATCCTCGTGGGCGACGCCCTCCAGACGCTGGCCTTCGAGATCGTCGCCGACCCGGCGTGGCAGCCCGACCCGCGGGTGCGCGCCGACCTCGTGCTCGGGCTCGCCCGCGCCTCGGGGCTCGGCGGCATGGTCGGCGGCCAGCTCCTCGACCTCGGCGCCGAGGGGCGCTTCGGCCCCGCGCAGCTCGACGTGGACGATACCCTGCGGATGCAGGCGATGAAGACCGGCGCGATCCTCGCCTTCTCGGTGGAGGCGGGCGCGATCGTCGGCGGCGCCGACGAGGGCCAGCGCGCGGCGCTCCTGCGCTACGGCCACGCGCTGGGACAGGCCTTCCAGATCGCCGACGACATCCTCGACCGCGAGGCGTCTCCCGAGGCGATGGGCAAGGCCACCGGCAAGGACAAGGACGCGGGCAAGGCCACCCTCGTCGACCGCCTGGGCGTCGACGGCGCCCGGACCGAGTGCGACCGGCTGGTCGGCGTCTGCGAGGACGCGGTCGCCGCCTGGGGCGAGGGCGCGCGGACCCTGCGCGACGCGGCGCGGTTCACGGTGGCGCGCAAGGCCTGACGCGATCCGCCTCCTCCCCCTCGCGGGGGGGCGTTCGAGGTCGGGGTGGTGCCGCGTGCGGTGCGGCGGTCCCTTCTGAACCGCCCCCACCCCCAGCCCCTCCCCGCAAAGGGGGAGGGGACAAACCTCAGCCCCGCCCGACGAACGGCATCTTCGTGGCCATCACGGTCATGAACTGCACGTTGGCCTCCAGCGGCAGGCTCGCCATCGAGAGCACCGCCTGGCCGACATGGTCGGGGTGCATCACCGCCTCGGCGCGGACCGAGCCGTCGGCCTGGGGCACGCCCGCCTTCATCTTGCCGCCCATCGGCGTGTCGGCGTTGCCGATGTCGATCTGGCCGCAGGCGATGTCGTAGGCGCGCCCGTCGAGCGAGGTCGACTTGGTGATGCCCGTGACCGCGTGCTTGGTGGCGGTGTAGGCGATCGAGTTCGGGCGCGGCGCGTGGGCCGAGATCGAGCCGTTGTTGATGATTCGGCCGCCCCGCGGGCTCTGGTCGCGCATGATCCGGAAGGCGTGCTGCGTGCACAGGAAGATCGCGGTCAGGTTGGTGTCGACCACGCCCCGCCACGTCTCCAGCGGCAGGTCCTCCAGCGGCACCGGCGGCGCGCCGATCCCGGCGTTGTTGAACAGCAGGTCGAGCCGCCCGAAGCGCTCGACGGTCTGCGCGAACAGCCCGGCGATCGAGTCGGGATCGGTCACGTCGGTCGGCACGACCAGGACCCGCTCGGCGGGGATCTCGGCCGCGACCTCGTCGAGGGGCTGGCGGCGCCGGCCCGAGAGCACCACGCTCCACCCGGCTCCGGCCAGTGCCAGGGCGGAGGCCCGGCCGACGCCGGTGCCCGCACCCGTCACGATCGCGATCCGGCTCGGCTCTGACATGCTGTCCTCCCGTGAATCCTGCCCGGCTCGATCGTGTCGGATCATGGCTCGGGATGCGCGTTTCGAAGACCGCGCGCCGGGATGGAATGTCCTTCGGCGCGGTCCGCACTAGCCTGTAACGGAGCGGCGGGTCCGCGCGAAGACGGAGCCGGTTTCACGAAGCCGTTCGCGTCGCCTGTCCGGCACCGCCCGGGGCTGGCCGGGTGCGGCGGGGGCCTGGAGGGGACGATGCGGGCGGGCGGGCCGGGCGATGGGAGCGTGTCGGGACGCCGGGGGATGGGCCGGGAGGCGGGCCGGTGAGCGCGCCCGAGGTCCCTTTCCTCGACGGCCTCGACCCGCCCGCCGCCGCGGCGGTGCGGGCGCGCATGGTCTCGGTGGCGGTGCCGGGCGGGACCGTCCTGTTCGAGCAGGGCGAGCCCGGCGACGCGCTCTACACCCTGGTCTCGGGCGCGGTCGGCGTCTCGGCCCGCGACCACCACGGCGTCTCCAGCCGGCTGGCGCGCCTGCGCCCGCCCGAGAGCTTCGGCGAGATGGCGCTGCTCTCCGACGCACCCCGGGCGGCGACCGTGGTGGCCCTGCGCGACACCAACCTGCTGCGGCTCACCCGCCCGGCCTTCGAGGCGGTGATCGGCGAGCACCCGCACACGCTGCTGTACTTCGCCCGCATGCTCGCCGACCGGCTGCGCCAGATCTACCGGGGCTACTCGGTCAACCACGCGCCGCGCACCTTCACGGTGCTCGCCGTGACCGAGGGGATCGACGCCGCCGCCTTCGCCCGGCGGCTCGCGGCCGCCTTCGACGAGATCCTCCCGGGCCGGACCGGCTGCCTCGCCGCGTGGCCCGAGGACGCCGACGAGGCGTGGTTCCACGCCTTCGAGACCGGCCACGCCCGGACCCTGTTCGTCGCGCACGAGGTCGACTGCCCGTGGTGCCGGCTGTGCCGCCGCCACGCCGACCACGTGCTGCTGCTCGCCGAGCCCGACGCCCCGCTCAGGGCCGGCGCCGCCGATTACCTCGCCCGGGTCCGCTCCGACTGGATCCGCACCGACATCGTGGTGCATCAGGAGGCCGGCGCATCCCGGCCCCGCGCCCTCCACCCCGCAGTCGCCGCCCTGTCGGCGGCCATGCGGATCCACGTCCGCCACGGGCACGCGGCCGATGTCTGCCGTCTGGCCCGGCTCGCGAGCGGATCGGCGCGCGGCCTCGTCCTCGGCGGCGGGGGAGCCCGGGCGCTCGCCCATCTCGGCGTGCTGCGGGCGCTGGAGGAGACCGGCCACGGCCCGGACTTCGTCGGCGGCACCAGCATGGGCGCGGTGATCGCCGCGAGCCTCGCCCTGGGCATGAGCGTGGCGGAGATCCGCGCCGACACCCACGCCGCCTTCGTCGGCCGCAACCCGCTCAACGACTACACCCTGCCGTTCCACGCGCTCACCCGCGGCGCCAAGGTCGATGCCGGCCTGGCCGAGCGCTACGGCGACGCCCGGATCGAGGACCTGTGGCTGCCGTTCTTCTGCGTGTCGTCGAACCTGACCACCGGCCGGGCGATGGTGCACCGGGAGGGTCCGCTGGCCACGGCGCTCCGCGCCAGCATCGCCATCCCCGGGCTGTTGCCGCCGGTGGTGAGCGACGACGGCGTGCTGGTCGACGGCGGCATGATGAACAACCTGCCCGCCGACATCGCCGCCGGGCTGGAGCGCGGGCCGGTGCTGGCGGTCGATGTCGGCAGCGACCGCGCTTTCGAGGAGATGCCCGCCCGGGACTGGCGCGGCCGGCTGGTGCGCCGCCTCTCCGGCGCGCCGTCGGCGATGCCGACCCTGGCGCCGCTGCTGCTGCGCGCGGCCACGGTGTCGAGCGACGCGCAGACCCTGATGGCGGCCGCCCACGCCACCGCCCTGCTCCGGCCGCCGCTCGCCGGCATCGACCTGCGCGCTTGGTCGAGCCTCGGCGAGAGCGCCGAGCTCGGCTACCGCGACGCCCGGGCGGCCATCGCGGCGGGCAAGCTCGCCGGCTGGCTCGATCCGATGGGCTGAGCCGCGCTGCGCACCCTATCTCCTCTTCCGGGCGCGTGGAGAGTGACGTGCGGCGGGAGAGACGTTCGGCATGAGCGACGCGACGAGGGGCGGTCTCCCGCCCGGCACCGGGGATCCGGAGGTTCTGCGCGGTCTCCGCTTCCGCCGCGTGGCGCTGCCGGACGTGACCCTCCACGTGGCCGAGGCCGGCCCGTCGGACGGGCCTCCGGTGATCCTCCTGCACGGCTTCCCGGAGTTCTGGTACGGCTGGCGCCACCAGATCGGGCCGCTGGCCGCCGCGGGCCGGCGGGTCGTCGTGCCCGATCAGCGCGGCTACAACCTCAGCGACCGGCCCGAGGGGATCGCCGCATACCACCTCGACCGGCTGGCCGGCGACGTGGTCGCCCTGGCCGACGCGCTGGGCCTCGCGCGCTTCGACCTCGCCGGGCACGATTGGGGCGGGCTCGTCGCGTGGTGGGCGGGCAGCTTCTACCCCGACCGGATCCGGCGGCTGGCGGCTCTCAACGCGCCGCATCCGGGGATCGTCGGCGCCTACGCGCGCCGCCATCCCGGCCAGTGGCTGCGCAGCGCCTATGTCGGGGCCTTCCAGATCCCGGCCCTGCCGGAGCGGCTGCTCACGGCGGGCGACGGGCGCGCCCTGCGCCGCGCGCTGGCCAATACCAGCCGCCCGGGCACCTTCTCCGGCGCCGACCTCGACGCCTACGCGGGCACCTGGACCCGGCCCGGGGCGATGACCGCGATGCTGAACTGGTATCGCGCCCTGGCGCGGCTGCCCCGGCGGGATCCGCCGCCCGTGGCGGTGCCGACCCTGATCCTCTGGGGCATGCAGGACCACGCCCTGCAATCCGGCCTCGCCGAGGCGAGCCTCGCGCTCTGCGGGTCGGGGCGGATCGCGTGGCATCCCCGGGCGACCCACTGGGTCCAGCACGAGGAGCCGGACGCCGTCGCCGCCGCGCTGCTGAACCTCCTTGCCTGACGCCGCCGCCCCGGCCGCGGCGCCGCCGGATCGGATTTAATCCAGAGTTGGGCTGGTTTTCCTCCGTGGTTTTTCCCTCATCGGAGGTGGAACTTTCTGACAAGCCGACACTTTCGGTGGTGCCTGACCTATCGAGGACCATCCCAATGACGTTCCTGCGTTCCACCCTCGCCGCTGCCGCGCTGCTCGGTGGCCTCGCCATCGGCTCGGCCCAGGCCGCGCCCGTCGCGCCGCAGCCGGGCCTCGCGGGCGACGCCGTCGAGACCGTCGCCATGCACCGCCATCACCGGATGCATCGCCATCACCGCATGCATCGCCATCACACCACCCGCGGCGAGCGGCGCATGCGCCGGATGAACACGATGCGCCACGGCAACCCGAACGCCCGCAACCCGGAGCGTCCCGGCTACAAGCAGCAGCTCGGCAACACCACCAACGGCCCGCGCTACTGATCGCCGAGGGACCGACCGTCCCGGACCCGGCGCCCGCGGCGCCGGGTTTTTTTGTCCCTGCACGGCCGGGCTTCTCCCCAGGCTCCGGCGCGCCCGCGGCCTGATTCGCCGCCGCCGCTCTGCTAAGAGACGGCATGGGCCGCACCGCTCTCCGCTCCTCCCCGCCCCCCGACGCGCCGAGCCTCGACCCGGCCGGCGCCACGCCGATGATGGCGCAGTACATCGAGATCAAGGCGGCCAACCCCGACTGCCTGCTGTTCTACCGGATGGGGGATTTCTACGAGCTGTTCTTCGCCGACGCGGAGACCGCCTCCCGCGCCCTCGGCATCGTGCTGACCAAGCGCGGCCGGCACGCGGGCGCCGAGATCCCGATGTGCGGCGTGCCGGTGGAGCGGGCCGACGACTACCTCAGCCGCCTGATCGCGCTCGGCCACCGCGTCGCCGTCTGCGAGCAGACCGAGGACCCCGCCGAGGCCAAGCGCCGGGGCCCGAAATCGGTGGTGCGGCGGGAGGTGGTGCGCCTCGTCACCTCCGGCACCATCACCGAGGACCGGCTGCTCGACCCGGCGCGCGCCAACCTGCTGCTGGCGGTCGGCCGCCGCAAGGTCGCCGAGGGGGCGTTCGCCTACGGGCTCGCGGCGATCGACATCTCCACCGGGCGCTTCTCCCTCAGCGAGGTGCCGGCCTCCGAGCTGTCCGGGGCGATCGCCCGCCACGACCCCCGCGAGATCGTGCTCTCGGAAGTCATCGTCTCCGATCCGGCGCTCGCGCGGCTCTGGCAGGACGCGAAGGCGGCACTGGTGCCGATGGCTCAAGGGGAGCTGGAGCCGGCCGCGGCCGAGCGGCGCATCCGCGAGCAGTTCGGCGTCTCGACGCTGGAGGGGTTCGGCAGCTTCACCCGCGCCGAGATCGCCGCCGCCGGCACCGGCCTGCTCTACATCGCCCGCACGCAGCTCAGCGCCCGGGCGCCGCTCTCCGTGCCGACCCGCGAGGAGAGCGGGGCGACGCTCAGCATCGACGCGGCCACGCGCGCGAACCTCGAACTCACCCGCACCCTGTCGGGCGAGCGCGCCGGCAGCCTGCTCGCCACGATCGACCGGACCGTGACCGCCAACGGCGCACGGCTGCTCGCCGAGCACCTCGCCGGACCGCTCACCGACCTCGCCGCCATCGCCCGGCGCCACGACGCGGTGGCCCGGCTCGCCGACGATTCCGCCCTGCGCCGCGCCGTCCGCGACGCGCTGGCCCGCGCCCCCGACCTCGCCCGCGCCCTGTCGCGGGTCGGCCTCGGCCGCGCCGGTCCCCGCGATCTCGCCGCGATCCGCGACGGGCTCGGCGCCGCCGCCGACCTCTCGGCCCTGCTCGCGGCCGCGGACACCCTGCCGGACGACCTCGCCCGGATCGGCGCGGACCTCGTCCTGGCCGACCCGGCGCTCGCCGGAACCCTCGCCGCGGCGCTGGCCGAGGAATTGCCGCTGTCGCGCCGGGACGGCGGTTTCGTGCGCCCCGGCTACCATGCCGAGATCGACGAGGCGCGCGGGCTCGGCCAGGATTCGCGCAAGGTCATCGCCGCGCTGCAGGCCCGCTACGCCGAGGAGACCGGCTGCCGGACGCTGCGGATCAAGCACAACAACCTGCTGGGGTTCTTCATCGAGGTCCCGCAATCGGTGGGCGAGGCCTGCCTCAAGGGGCTCCAGCGCGAGTTCGTGCACCGGCAGACCATGGTCGACGCCATGCGCTTCACCAGCGTCGAGCTGGGCGAGCTGGAGCGCAAGATCTCCGGCGCGTCCGATCGCGCCCTCGCTCTCGAAGCGGCGGTGTTCGACGACCTCGCCGGCCGCGTGCTGGCGCAGGCCGAGGCGGTGGCCGCCACCGCCGAGGCGCTCGCCGCCCTCGACGTGTTCGCGAGCCACGCCGAGCTGGCGGTCGAACTCGACTGGCGGCGGCCGCTGGTCGACGAGTCCCTGAGCTTCCGGGTGGTCGGCGGCCGCCATCCCGTGGTCGAAGCGGCGCTCCGGCGCGCGGGCGAGCCGTTCATCGCCAACGACTGCGACCTGTCGGGGGAGGGGCGCGGCCGGATCCGCCTGATCACCGGCCCGAACATGGGCGGCAAGTCGACCTTCCTGCGCCAGAACGCGCTGATCGCCATGCTCGCGCAGATGGGCGCCTTCGTCCCCGCCGCCGAGGCGCGGATCGGCCGGGTCGACCGGCTGTTCTCCCGGGTCGGCGCCGCCGACGACCTCGCCCGCGGCCAGTCGACCTTCATGGTCGAGATGGTCGAGACCGCCGCCATCCTCAACCAGGCCACGCGCCGCTCCCTCGTCATCCTCGACGAGATCGGCCGCGGCACCGCCACCTTCGACGGGCTGTCGATCGCCTGGGCCTGCCTGGAGCACCTGCACGAGAGCAACGCCTGCCGGGCCCTGTTCGCCACCCACTTCCACGAGCTGACCGCGCTCGGCGACCGGCTGGCGCGCCTCGACAACGCGACGCTGAAGGTGGCCGAGCACCGCGACGGCGTCGTATTCCTGCACGAGGTGGTGCCGGGCGTCGCCGACCGCAGCTACGGCCTCCAGGTCGCCCGCCTCGCCGGACTGCCGGGCGGGGTCGTCGCCCGGGCCGGGACGATCCTGAAGAGCCTGGAGAAGACCAAGGGCGGCCGCCCGGCGCGGGCGCTGATAGACGACCTGCCCCTGTTCGCGGCGCTCAGCCCGCCGCCGCCGCCGGAGCCGCCGCCGGAGGACAAGCTGGGCGCGCTCATCGACACCATCGATCCCGACGCGCTCACCCCCCGCGAGGCGCTGGAGGCGCTCTACCGCCTGAAGCGCGAGCGGGCGGAGGGACGCTGAACCGGGGGATCAGAGCCCGGGGGCGAGGCGGAACCCGTCCGGCGCCCCCTGCGGCCGCTGCCCGGTCCGGCAGGCCGCGACGTAGGCCAGGGCGCCCTCCACCGCACGCTCCGAGTAGGGCTTGGCGATCACCCCGATCGCGCCGGCGAAGTCGCCGGGGATGCGCTTGGCGTTGGCGGTCATGAACACCACGCTCGTGCGCGGGTCGGCGGCGAGGGTGCGGGCGACCTCGACCCCGGTCGGGCCGTCGACGAGGTGGATGTCGACGAGCGCGACGTCGGGCGCGGTGGCGCGTCCGAGGGCGACGGCCTCGGTCGAACTCGCTGCGACGCCGACGATGGCGTGGCCGAGTTCGGCCAGCAGGCACTCGAGTTCGAGGGCGATCAGCGCCTCGTCCTCGACGACGAGGATGCGGAGCGCGGGCGCCGCGGCGTGCTCAATCTCCATGGCGCTCCCCGGGCCCGCGCCCCGCTGCGGTCGCGACCGGCGCGGCGCCTGTGCCGGCGTTTCTCAAGCGGACCCGCGCAGCGGAATGTCGATCTCCACCCGCGTGCCGGGTGTCGCCGCCGCCCAGGCGATCCGGCCGCGCAACTGGCGCACCACCATCTCCGCCAGATTGCGCCCGAACCCGGCCGGATTCGGCGGAGCGGCCTCCAGCCCCACGCCGTCGTCGCGCACCGTCAGGCGGATCCCGTCCGCATGCCGCTGCGCCGTGATCGAGACCGTGCCGGAGCGCCCGTCGTGGAAGGCGTGGTGCAGGGCGTTGGCCGTCAGCTCGTGGATCAGCAGGGCGAGCGGCGCCGCCATCGCCGCGGCCACCGCGATCGGCTCGACCTGCGCCTCGATGCGCAGGCGGTCCGCGTCGAGCCCGGCATTGATGTCGGACAGCAGTTCGGTCGCGAACTCGCCGAGGTCGAAATGCGTGCAGTCGCCCTCCGCGTAGAGCATCCGGTGGGCGGTCGAGAGGGCGCCGATGCGCTCGGCCATGCCCTGGAGCGCGTCGCGCGCCTCGCCCTCCGGCGTGCGGCGGGCCTTCAGCAGCATCAGCGAGGAGATCACCTGGAGGTTGTTCTTGACCCGGTGGTCGACCTCGTGGAGCAGCGCCGTCTTCTGTTCCAGGGCCGCGCTGAGCGCCGTGGTGCGGGCCGCCACCTGCCGCTCCAGCTCGTCGTTGGTCCCGCGCATCGCCAGTTCGAGCTGGTGGGTGTGGCTCATGTCCGCCTGGGCGGCGTAGAAATAGGCCACCCCGTCCGCGTCGCGCACTGGCGTGATCGTCATCGCGTTCCAGAACGGCGTCCCGTCCTTGCGGTAGTTGAGCAGCTCCGCCGAGATCGGCTCCTCGGCCGCCAGCGCCGCGCCGATCCGCGCGATCTCCGCCGCGTCGGTGCCGGGGCCCTGAAGCATGCGGCAATTGCGCCCGAGGAGTTCGGGCAGGCCGTAGCCGGTATGCGCGACGAACGCGTCGTTCGCCCACGTGATCGGGTTGTCGGGGGCGCGGGCATCGGTGACGATCATCGGCGACGGGCTCGCCGCGAACGCGCTCGCCAACGCCGCGGCCGGCGGCCCGACATCGGATCGGATCCTCAACGCATCGTTCCAAACGCCCTCGGCAGCCCCGAACGACCGATTCATGGGCGAGGCGTTAAGCAAGCATCGACCATGATCGCCGCGCAAGAGCCCTCTCCCGTCGGCGCCCGGCGCAAGGCTGCCACGATTCTGCGGGACAAGGCCGGGAAGGCCCAGGAGTTCCACGCGATGCCCGTCCGCCCACAAGACGCGCGCCGCTTCCGGCTGCGCGACATCGTCGAGGACCGGCGCATCGTCCTGATGCTGGCGCTCGGCTTCTCGTCGGGACTGCCGCTTCTCCTCGTGCTCGGCACCTTCACCCTGCGGCTGGCCTTCTCCGACATCGACGTGCGGGCGATCGGCCTGTTCAGCTACGTGGCGCTGCCCTACTCGCTGAAATTCCTGTGGGCGCCGATGATCGACCGGCTCGACGTGCCGGTCCTGGCCGCCCGCCTCGGCCGGCGCCGCGCCTGGATGGTGACGACGCAGGTCGCGGTCGCCCTGTGCCTCGTGCTGATGGCGTTCTCCGACCCCAAGACGAATCTCGCCCTCCTGGGGCTCGGCGCCTTCCTCGTCGCGTTCTGCGCGGCCAGCCAGGACGTGGTGATCGACGGCTGGCGTATCGACGCGGCCGGCAGCGACTTCCAGGGCATCCTCGCTGCGACCTCGAACCTCGGCTACCGCCTCGGGCTGATCTCCGCCGGGGCGGGCGCCCTGTTCATCGCCGCGTCCGGCGGCTGGACGGTCGCCTACCTGACCATGGCGGCGCTGATGCTGGTCGGCCTCGTCGCCGCGCTGCTGGCCCCGTCCTTCGACGTCGCCCGCCCGAAGGCCGAGGCGACCGAGGTGGGCCGCTCCCGCCTGTGGTCGGCACGCCGGGCGGTGCTGGAGCCGCTGACCGAGCTGCACGGCCGGTTCGGGTCGGCGCTGTTCGCGATCCTGCTGCTCGTGGCGCTCTACCGGCTGCCGGACTTCCTCTCCGGCGTGATGGCGAGCCCGCTCTACCGGACGCTGGGCTTCGACCTGAAGGAGATCGCCACCGTCACCAAGCTCTACGGCATCTGGGTCGGCATCGCGGGCGGCTTCGCCGGCGGCTGGGCGATGGCGCGGCTCGGCCTGTACCGGACGCTGCTGCTCGGCGCCTTCCTCGCCGCGGCCTCGCACCTGTCCTTCGCGTGGCTCTCGGCCGGGGCGCCGGAGATCTGGCGGCTCACGGTCGCGATCTCGATCGAGAACTTCTGCGGCTCCTTCGCCGGGATCGTGCTCATCGCCTACATGTCGAGCCTGACCAACCCGGCCTACGCGGCCACCCAGTACGCCCTGTTCTCCTCGCTCTACGCGCTGCCCGGCAAGCTGATCGCCGGCTCGGCCGGCTTCATCGTCGCGGCGATCGGCTATCCGGCCTTCTTCGTGCTGACGTCGCTGATCGGCCTGCCGGTGCTGGCGCTGGCCGTCGCGGTGGGCCGTCGCGGCGGCGCCGCCGACCCGGCCGCCCGCGAGACGCCCACTCGCGAGACGCTCGCTCACGAGACGCCGGACGGGAACCGGGCGGCAGCCCCCTCGCTTCCTACTTCCTCGCGGGCGCCGCGGACGGCGTGAGGGACGGGTCCCGCGCGAGGGAATGGGTCTGCGTGAAGCGGGGACGGCGATGAGCACGAGCGATCTCACCCTCACCGGCGACGTGCTGCCGGCGGCCGAGCCCGCGTCGGCGACGCTGAGCGAGGCCGACCGCGCCGCGCTGCGCCGGGCGGTGCTGGCGCTGGAGCGGCCGGGGCTGGCCGCCCGCCTCTCGGCGGCCGCCGGCGCGCCCCTCGACATCATCGGCCGCTCGCTGCCGACGCCGGTCACCGAGGCGGTGGGCCGCAGCACCGAGGCGGCGATGCGCGGTGCCCTGCGGGTCGCGCTCGCGACGCTGCCCGCCACGGAGGTGGTCCCCGCAGGCGGCACCGCGATCGAGGCCGCGACCGCGCGCACCGAGGGCCGTCTCGCCCGCCTGCTGGGCGGCGGGGAGGCCAAGCACAAGGCGCTCGCCGCCGTCTCCGGCGCGGTCGGCGGCGCCTTCGGCCTCGCGACGCTCGCCGTCGAATTGCCGGTCTCGACGACCCTGATGCTGCGCTCGATCGCCGAGATCGCCCGCGAGGAGGGCGAGAACCTGGACAGCCCCGAGGGGGCGCTGGCCTGCGTGCAGGTCTTCGCGCTCGGGGGTGGCAAGGGCGCCCTGTCCGGCGCCCTGTCCGGGACGCTCGCCGCGGAGGCCGGCCCCGCCCTCACGGAGAGCGGCTACTTCGCGGTCCGCGCCGCGCTGGCCAAGACCATGGCCGAGGCGGCGCGCTACGCCGGCAGCAAGACGCTGCTCGACCAGTCCGCCCCGGCGCTCATGCGCTTCACCGCGCAGATCGCCGCCCGCTTCGGGATCGTGGTCTCGCAGAAGGTCGCCGCCCAGGCGGTGCCGATCCTCGGCGCCCTCGGCGGGGCGGCGGTGAACACCGCCTTCATGAACCATTTCCAATCGACGGCGCGGGCCCATTTCACCGTCCGCCGCCTGGAGCGGGCCTACGGCGCGGCCGCGGTGCGCGCGGCCTACGAGGTCGAGAAGGCGGCCCTCGGCGCGGCCTGACCGCGGGACGGCGCGAATCGGGGGAGGGGCGAACTGATCGGCAACGGCGAGATGGTGGCGCGCTTGGCGCTCGCCGCCCTGTTCGGCAGCGTGGTCGGCCTGGAGCGGGAACGCCTGCTGTGGGCGGCAGGCCTGCGCACCCACATGCTGGTCTGCGTCGGCTCGTGCCTGATCATGCTGGTCTCGGCGTTCGGCTTCGCCGACGTGCTCGGCACGAAGAACGTCGTCCTCGATCCCTCGCGCATCGCCGCCCAGGTCGTGTCCGGCATCGGCTTCCTCGGGGCCGGCACGATCCTGCTGCGCGGCGAGGTGGTGAAGGGACTGACCACCGCCGCGAGCCTGTGGGGCGTGGCGGCCATCGGCCTCGCGGTCGGCGCCGGCCTCTACGTGCCGGCGCTCGCCACCACGGCCCTCGTCGTCGGAATCCTCGCCGGGGTGAAGCCGTTCGAGGAGCGCTGGCGCGACCGGATGCGGACCCACACCCTGCGGCTGACGGTGCGGCGCGGCACGCTCTCCATCGACACCCTCAACGGGGTGACCGGCGCCCGGGCCTCGCGGGTGCGCCAGTTCACGGTCCGGCCCGCGGAGGACCCGGCCTGCGAGGAGGTGACGGTGGAGTTCGTGCGGCTGTCCCGTACCAGCGTCGAGACCATCGCCCGACAGCTCCGGGAGCTTCCGAACGTGATCTCGGTGGAGACGGTCGCGGGGTGAGCGCTCAGGCCCGGGCCGCCTCCCCGTCGAGGAACAGGCGGTAGGCCGGGTTCTCGGTCTCGTCGGTGGCCGGGTAGCCCAGATCCTCGATCGCCGCGTCGAACCGCGCCCGCTCCTGCGGCGGGACCCGGATGCCGGCCAGCACCCGCCCGTAATCGGCGCCGTGGTTGCGGTAGTGGAACAGGGTGATGTCGAAGTCCGGCCCCAGGGCGTCGAGGAACTTCATCAGCGCGCCCGGCCGCTCCGGGAACTGGAACCGGTAGAGACGCTCGTCCGCGAGCCCGGGGCTGCGGCCGCCGACCATGTAGCGCACGTGGACCTTGGCCATCTCGTTGTCGCTCATGTCGAGCACCCGGTAGCCGGCCCCGCGCAGGTCGCCGATCAGCGCCTGCTTCTCCCGCCGCCCGCCGGTGAGGTTGATGCCGACGAAGATCTGCGCCTCGGCCGAGGCCGCCTGGCGGTAGTTGAACTCGGTGATGGCGCGGGGCCCGAGCGCGTTGATGAAGGCGCGGTAGGCCCCCGGCCGCTCGGGGATGGTGACGCCGATCAGCACCTCGCGCTGCTCGCCGATCTCGGCGCGCTCGGCGATGTGGCGCAGGCGGTCGAAGTTGAGGTTCGCGCCCGACGAGATCGCCACCAGCGTGCCGGTCCCCCCCTCGCGCTCGGCGTAGACCTTGGCGCCGGCGAGGCTCAGGGCACCCGAGGGCTCCGAGACCGCGCGGGTGTCGTCGAAGATGTCCTTGACCGCCGCGCACATCGCGTCGGTGTCGACGGTGATCACTTCGTCCAGGTGCTCGCGGCACAGGCGGAAGGTCTCCTCGCCGGCCTGCCGCACGGCGACGCCGTCGGCGAACAGCCCGACCGAGGGCAGGCTGACCCGCGTGCCGGCGGCGAGCGCCGCGGCCATGCAGGCGGCGTCCTCCGGCTCGACGCCGATCACCTTCGTCCCGGGGCGCAGGTACTTCACGAAGGTCGCGATGCCGGCGGCCAGCCCACCGCCGCCCACGGGGACGAAGATCGCCTCGATCGGCCCGGTATGCTGCTCCAGGATCTCCTTGCCGATCGTGCCCTGACCGGCGATCACGTCGGCGTCGTCGAACGGGTGCAGGAAGGTCAGGCCCTCGGCCGCCTCAAGGCGCTTGGCCTCGGCGAGCGCCTCGTCGAAGGCGTCGCCGTGCAGGATCACCTCGGCGCCCCGCGCGCGGCAGGCCTCGACCTTGATCGAGGGGGTGGTGCGCGGCATCACGATCACCGCCCGCGCCCCGAGCTTGGCGGCGGCCAGCGCCACGCCCTGCGCGTGGTTGCCCGCCGAGGCGCAGACCACGCCGCGGGAGATCTGCTCCGCGTCGAGCCCCGACATCTTGTTGTAGGCGCCGCGCAGCTTGAATGAGAAGACCGCCTGGAGATCCTCGCGCTTGAGCAGTACCGGCCGCTCCAGCCGCTTGGACAGCCGCGGCATCGGGTCGAGCGGGCTCTCGATCGCCACGTCGTAGACGCGCGCGGTCAGGATCTTCTTGATGTAGTCGGTCATGGGCGGTGGTCTGGGCTCGAGCCTGCGAGGCGGCTGATAGACCCTGGCGGCCCGGGAGGCGAGGGCGCTGCGGTCAGCCCAGCCGGTCGATCAACGCCGCGACCCAGACCAGCAGGGCGGTCACCTGCGCCATGAAGGTTCCGGCCGAGGCGAGGTCCTTCACCCGGCCGATCGCCGGGTCGTGGCCGGGATGGAGGTGGTCGCACAGCTTCTCCACCGCCGTGTTCAGGAACTCGGCGGCGAGCATCAGCAGCAGGCTCGCCACCAGAGCGACCCGCACCCACAGGCCGGAGCCCAACAGCAGCGCGACGGGCACCCCGAGCGCCAGCAGCGCGAGTTCCTGCCGCACCGCCCGCTCGGTTCGGGCACCGTGATGCAGGCCGCGCCAGGAGTTGAGGAAGGCCAGCCACAGCGCGTTCACGAGGCCGTCCCCCCGGGCGCCGAGCGGCTGATCCACTTGGCGAGCAGCGGCCCGGTGATCAGCACCACGAACAGCCGCAGGGTCTGCACCGCCAGCACGAACGACACGTCGGCCTGCGAGCCGACCGCGATGATCGCCACCGAGTCGAGGCCGCCGGGGCTGGTGGCGAGCACGGCGGTGAGCAGGTCGATCGGCAGCAGCAGGGTGAGCACCCAGGCCCAGCCGGCGCAGAGCGCGATCACGGCGAAGGTCGCCGTCAGGATGCCGGGCAGGGCGGTGAAGGTCAGCCGCAGGGTCTCGCGGGTGAAGCGCAGGCCGACGTACCAGCCGATGCAGGCGTAGGCGAGTTCGAGGATCGGCAGCGGCAGCGCCATGCGCGCGACCCCGGTGGCGTGCAGCACGCTGCCGAGCACCATCGGGCCGATCTGCGCGCCGGCCGGCACCCGCAGGGCCAGGGCACCGACCGCCCCGACCACCGCCACCGCCAGCGTCGCGAGCACCGAGGTCACGCCCTCCGACTCCGCCACGGCCGCGGCGCCGGCCGCTGGCTCGGCCATCAGGAGGCGGGCGGCGAGCGAGGCGGAGAACACCACGGCCGCGACGCGCACGTACTGCATGAACGCGACGAGCCGGGGGTCGGCCCCGAAATCCTCGGCCATCGCCACCATCGCCGAGGCGCCGCCGGGCGAGGAGCCCCAGGCCGCGGTGGTGCCGGGCAGGATCCGCAGCCGGGTCAGCATCCAGCCGACAAAGCCGCTCGCGGCCACCGTCACCAGCACCACGGCGACGATCAGCAGGCCGTCGTCGAGCAGGGTCTGGGCGATCTGGCCCGTCACCGCGTGTGCCACGAGGCAGCCGATCATCGCCTGCGACGCCTGGAACCCGCGCTTGGGCACGTGCAGCCGCGAGCCGCCGACGCCGAACGCGATCGCCGCGATCATCGGGCCGAGCAGCAGGGCGGCCGGGAAGCGGGCGAGCGTCAGGCCGTAGGCGATGGCGCCGGAGGCCGCCACGAGGGCGATCCACAGGGCGAGGGTGCGGAAGGGGGGCACGGCGATCGGTCGGAAGGGCCCGTCAGCGACGGGCGTCGGGTCCGCCCGCTACACCGGCGGGGCCGTCCTGTCACGGTCGGGCCGGTCCGTTCCGGCTTCACGGCTCCGTCAGGAGCGACGCGAAGGCGGCCCGCAGCCCCGCCTGCGCCCCGGCGAGGCCCTTGCGCCGGGCGTCGAGCCACGCCCGGTCCGCGTCGAGCCGGGCCTGCGCCGCGGCGAGCATCCGCCGGACCTCGGGCGGCTGCGGACCGCCGAGACCCTTGGCCGCGTCGACCATGCCCCGCGCCGAGAGGGCCGCGCGGAACGACGCCTCGTCGAGGGGCAGCTCCGGCGACAGGCCCGAGCCCGCCGCGGCCTCCGCGTAGATCCGCTTCACCGCGGCGAACGGCAGGTCGGCCGGGCGCAGGTCGTGGCTCCGCCCGTAGCTCACCAGCTCGGAGGCGAAGTGGTGGCCGAGCCGGAACGGCACGTCGGCCTCGCGCTGGAGCCGGTCGGCGAGCTCGGTGGTGGTGGAATAGTCGGCCGCGACCTCGTCCGCGGCGCGCGCACGATCCACCACCAGACCGTCGAGGACGCTCGTCCAGCGGCGGCACAGGGTGACGGCCTCGGCGAGCGTCCGCGCCGGCGGCTGCGCTTGGTTGCGCTTGTAGTCGGGCATGCCCGAATCGACGTTGTGCGCCATGATCGTGAAGGCCTGGGCGCCGCCGACCACGTCGCTCGCCGTCATGCGCAGGCTGTAGAGCGCCACCGGGTTGCGCTTCTGCGGCATGATGCTGCTCGGCCCCGTCAGCGCGCCCTCGCGCAGCAGGATCCAGGGCCGGGTCTGGTGGTACTGGGCGTAGAGATCCTGCGCGAAGCTGCCGGCCGTGGTGGCGAGGTTGGCGGCCACGCCGGTCAGCTCCAGGCCGAGGTCCATCGGCGCGAGCTGGCCCGCGTCGTAGCTGTTCTCCACCGGCGCGTCGAAGCCGAGCAGCGCAGCGAGGCGCTTGCGGTCCACGGGAAAGCTCGACGTGCCGAGCGCCGCGGCCCCCAGCGGCGACAGGTTCACCCGCGCCCACGCCTCGTGCAGGCGGTCCGCGTCGCGGGCGAGCGCGGCCGCGTAGCCGAGCAGGTAGTGGCCGAGCGTCGTCGGCTGCGCCTGCACGCCGTTGGTGTAGGCCGGCACGATCGTGTCGGCCTCGCGCACCGCCACCGCGAGCAGGCTCGCCCGCGCCGCGTCGAGCGCCCCGGCGAGGTCGAGGAGCCGGTCGCGCTGCTCCAGCTTGAGCACCGTCGGGATGATGTCCTGGCGGCTGCGGCCGGCATGCATCCGCGTCGCGTCAGGCCCGGCGACCGCGGTGATCAGCGGCTCGATCTTCAGGTAGTCGTCGGGTCGCGCCGCACCGGGCTTGTCGGCATCGGCGGCGACCCGGTCGAGGGCGCGGGCGATCCGGGCGCCGAGGGCGCGCGGGACGATGCCCGTCTCCACCGTCATCACCAGGGAGGCGCGGTCGATCGCGTCGATGCGCGCGAAGGTGTCGCGCGCCGCCTCCTCGGCCGCCGCACCCTGGGCTACCCCGGCGGCGACGGCCGCCGCCGCGATCCGCTTCCACCGCATCCGCCGCCTCCGCTCCGTCCCGGGCCGTGATAGGCCCGGGCACGCGGCCGGTACAGCGCCGCGCGGTTCACGCAATCGCGGCGTCCCGGCAGGCGGCGGTGCCCGGCGGGGCATGGGCGCGGAAGAAGGCTGCCAGATGCGCCAGCCCGGCCGACCGCGGGTCGCTCGCTCGCCACGCCAGGGCGATGGTCCGGCCCGGCCCGTCCACATCGAAGGCGCGGGTGACGGTGAGGCCGCTGGCATCCGGGCCGGCGGGCACGGCGAGCGCCGGCAGCAGGGTGTAGCCCGCCCCGGCGGCCACCATCGAGCGCAGGGTCTCCAGGCTGGTGGCGTGCCGGCCCGCCGCGGACCCCGCGCCGCAGGCGGCGATGGCTTGGTCGCGCAGGCAGTTGCCCTCGTCGAGCAGCAGCAGGTCCGGCCCGGCGATGGCGGTCGCCGAGAGCGCGCCGCCCTGCGCCAGCGGGTGCTCGGCCGGGCAGGCGAGGTGGAACGGCTCGACGAACAGCGGCGAGAGCGCGAGCCCGCCCTGCGGCACCGGCAGGGAGATCAGCGCGGCGTCGATCCGCCCGTCCCGCAGGCCCTCGACGATCTCGGCGGTCCGCCCCTCCGACAGCGACAGCGCCAGCAGCGGGAATTCCTGGCGCAGCGGGCGCAGCACCACCGGAAAGAAGTAGGGCCCGAGCGTCTGGATCGCCGCGAGCGTCAGCCGGCCCGTGAGCGGCGAGCCGCGCCCTTCCGTCGCCAGCGCCAGCAGCCGCTGCGCCTCCGCCAGCACCACCCGGGCCTGCCGGACGATGCCCTGACCGGCCTCGGTGAGCAGGATCCGGCGGTTCGAGCGCTCGAACAGGGTGAGCCCGAGCGCCGCCTCCAGCTTCCGCACCTGCACGCTCAGCGTCGGCTGGCTGACGTTGCAGCGCTCGGAAGCGCGGCCGAAATGACCCTCGTCGGCCACGGCCACCACGTATTCCAGGTCGCGCAGGGAGAGACCGGCCAGATTCATAGGCTGTGTCTATCACTGTCTTTGCGACGATGCATTTGCTCCGCGATCCGGCCGGCCTCATAACAAGGCCGGAACGGTTCCAGTCTGGAGTCGAGACCCCATATCGGGGTCGACCCAGCCCACGGAGAGACGACACGCATGAGCGATCAGCGCCCGATCCTGACCACCCGCCAGGGCCATCCGGTCCGCGACAACCAGAGCACGCGCACGGTCGGTGAGCGGGGCCCGGCGACCCTCGAGAACTACCAGTTCATCGAGAAGATCACCCACTTCGACCGCGAGCGCATCCCGGAGCGCGTGGTCCACGCCCGCGGCGCCGGCGCCCACGGCTGGTTCGAGGCCTACGGCAAGATCGGCGACGAGCCGGCCTCCAAGTACACCCGCGCCCGCGTGCTGAACGAGACCGGCGTGAAGACGCCGATGTTCGTGCGCTTCTCCACTGTCGCCGGCGCCAAGGAGTCGCCTGAGACCGAGCGCGACCCGCGCGGCTTCGCGGTCAAGTTCAAGACCGTCGAGGGCAACTGGGACCTCGTGGGCAACAACCTCAAGGTGTTCTTCATCCGCGACGCGATCAAGTTCCCCGACATGATCCACGCGTTCAAGCCCGATCCGGTGACGAACCGGCAGGAGGCGTGGCGGTTCTTCGACTTCGTGGCTCAGCACCCCGAAGCGATCCACATGGTGACGCACCTGAAGTCGCCCTGGGGCATCCCGGCGAACTACCGCGAGATGGAGGGCTCGGGCGTCAACACCTACAAGCTGGTCAACGATCAGGGCGAGGCCATGCTCTGCAAGTTCCACTGGGAGCCGAAGCAGGGCGTGCGCAACCTGACCTCGGCCCAGGCGTCCGAGATCCAGGCCAAGGACGTGGGCCACGCTACGCGCGACCTCTACGACAACATCAAGGCCGGCAACTTCCCCGAGTGGGAATTCTGCGTGCAGATCATGCCAGACGGCCCGAACGACCACCTGTCGTTCGATCCCTTGGACGACACGAAGCTGTGGCCCGTCGACCAGTTCCCGCTGCTGCCCTGCGGCCGGATGGTGCTCGACCGGGTGCCGGACAACTTCTTCGCCGAGGTCGAGCAGTCCGCGTTCGGCACCGGCGTGCTCGTCGACGGCATCGACTTCTCGGACGACAAGATGCTCCAGGGCCGCACGCTGTCCTACTCGGACACGCAGCGCTACCGCGTCGGGGCCAACTACCTGCAACTGCCGATCAACGCGCCGCAGCCCGGCGTGAAGGTCTATTCGAACCAGCGCGACGGCCAGATGACCTACGGCGTCGACGGCACCGGCCCGAACAGGCACATCAACTACGAGCCCTCGACGCTGGCCGAGGGCCTGCGCGAGGCGCCGAAGCCGGCGCGCGACTATCACCAGCCGGTGACCGGCAATCTCGGCCGCTACCAGACCTCGCGCACCGAGGACGACTACACCCAGGCCGGAGTTCGCTACCGCTCCTTCCAGGACTGGGAGCGCGAGGACCTGATCGCCAACCTCGTGGGCGACATGAAGCAGTGCCCGGAAGCCATCCAGCTCCGGATGGTCTGGCACTTCTGGCACGCGGACGAGGATTACGGCCGCCGCGTCGCCGAGGGTGCGGGCATCGATCTGGAGAAGGCCAAGGCCCTGCCGCCGCTGCCGGGCCGCGCCGCCCCGGGCAAGCGCCTCAAGGCCGAGACCTACGCGGACGGCTCCCAGGCCCACAAGGTCGCCGCCGAGTGATTCTCTCGATGTGGCCGGCCCGGTGACCGGGCCGGTTCCGAATCTGAGCCCCGCGCGGTCTCCGCGCGGGGTTTTTTGCGGGCTGCGATGGGCCGAGCCGTGCGGTCGGCGAAGCTGCTTCGCCACCCTCCGCGACGACGGGCATCCTCCTCGCGGACCGCCCGGATGTTCGGGCCTGCGCCGTCCGCTCGCGCGTGACGGGGCCCCACGGATTGCGAAGCCTCGGACCGGGGGCGGTACGAGGTCGGATCCCCGGCTCCGCCGCCCGTTCGATCCGCACCAGGGCTCCGAGCTCGGGTTAACAACTTGCAACCTGTGAGAGATGTAATCGACTCTCTCACACACAGCCCGTCATTCCGGGGCGCCGCAGGCGAGCCCGGAATCCAGAACCGCTGACCATGCCGAGTCTCGCGCGCCGGGTCTTGCGCCATGCCTGGCACGCTGGGGCGGTTCTGGATTCCGGGCCCTGCTGCGCAGTCCCGGAATGACGGGGCCTCTCGCAAACACCGCTGCCAAGCCTGCGTCAACCCGAGGTCGGAGCCCTGCGATCCTCACCTCGGCCGTTGCGGCCCGGTCGCCGTTGCGGTAGGCTTGCCGCGTCGGAAAAGGCAGACTTGGTCTGGTAAGCCCAAGTCCTTTCGGTAACGAAAGCTCTGGTCTTTGGCCTCGGGCCCGAGATCCCCGCGACGGACACGTGGCGCGTCATGCGCCCGGTTGTTCGTCCGCGCGGATTCCACGCCCGGGAAACGCTCCGGTCGAATGACGACGACGGAGCGAAGCCATGCCCATTTCCCCTGCGGATTCCTGTGATGTCGTGATCGTCGGCGCCGGCCCGGTCGGCCTGTTCCTCGCCTGTGAGCTGGGGCTCGCGGGATGCGCGGTGCTGGTCCTCGAACAGGCGGAGGACCCGGCCTCGCCGTTCAAGGCGCTGCCCTTCGGTCTGCGCGGGCTGTCCGTACCGACCGCGGAGAGCCTCGACCGCCGCGGTCTCCTGGAGGCCGTCGACGCCGGCGCGGCCGGACGCGACGGGCCGGCGACCGCGCACTGGACCGGGCAGCGGCGGCGCCCGGGCGGCCATTTCGCCGGGATCCCATTCTTCCACGACCGCATCGACGCCGGGCGCTGGCCCTATCGCCTCGCTGGCTCGGCCGGCATCCTCGCGACCGACATGGCGCACCTGGAGACCGTTCTCGCGGCGCGCGCCGAAGCCCTCGGCGTCGCGATCCGGCGCGGCTGCGGCGTGGACGGCGTCGAGCCCGCGGAGGACGGCGTGACCGTCCGCGCGGGCGGCGCCACGGTCCGGGGCCGCTGGCTCGTCGGCTGCGACGGGGCCCGCAGCGCCGTGCGCAAGGCGGCGGGCATCGGCTTTTCCGGCACCGACCCCGAGTTCACCGGCTACTCCGCGCAGGTCGTACTGGCCGATCCCGACGCGCTCCCCGCCGGCCGGCGCTACACGGCGGCCGGCATGTACACCTTCGCGCCGCCCGGCACGCTGGCGATGGTCGATTTCGACGGCGGCGCCTTCCACCGGACCCGGCCGATCACCCGCGCGCATGTCGAGGCGGTGCTGCGCCGGGTCTCCGGCACCGATGTCGCCGTGACGGCGCTCGAACGCGCGACCACCTGGACCGATCGCGCCTTCCAGGCGACCGCCTATCGGGCCGGCCGGGTGCTGCTGGCCGGCGACGCCGCGCACGTCCACGCGCCGCTCGGCGGCCAGGGACTCAACCTCGGGCTCGGCGACGCGATGAACCTGGGCTGGAAGCTCGCCGCAACCCTCCGCGGCGACGCGCCGGCGGGCCTGCTCGACAGCTACGCGCGCGAGCGGGCCCCGGCGGCCGCGCAGGTCCTCCACTGGTCGCGGGCGCAGGTCGCGCTGATGCGGCCGAGCCCGAGTTCGCGGGCGCTCGAAGCGATCGTGCGCGACCTGATCGAGACCCGCGACGGCGCGACCTACTTCGCCGAGCGCGTCTGGGGCGTCGGCCTGCGCTACGATCTGGGCGACGACCATCCGCTTCTGGGGCGCAGCGCCCCCGATTTCGCCCTGGCCGACGGGACGCGGCTCGCCGAGCACCTGCGGACCGGCCGCGGCGTGATCCTCGATGTCGCGCCGTCCGCCGCCCTGGAGGCCACCGCCCGGCGCTGGGGCGCGCGGATCCGCTACGGCGCGGGTGCGGCCGTCCCGGAGGCCTGGGGCGCGCGCGCGATCCTGGTTCGCCCCGACGGCGTCGTCGCCTGGGTGGGCGACGGAGCCTCCCGCCCCGACGACGCCCTGCGCCGGTGGTTCGGGGAGCCCGACCGGCGCCCGGAAGACCCGGACGGGTTTCCCCTTTCCCCCAGCGTGTTCTAGCGTCGCGGCCGCGCAGTCGGAGGGGTTCGCCGCGATGTGTCACGCCGTCCTGATTCGGGAGATCCGCCGGTGAGGTCCGGCACGCGGCTGCCGGAGCGGTCCTTCACCCTCGTCCTGTGGCTCGTCGCCCTCGCCTTCGCCGGCTTCCTGATCGGCCTCGGCTCGCTCGTCGTCGGCGACCTGCCGCAGGTCGAGCGCCGCTACACCCTCGATCAGTTCCTCGACCGGCCGCAGGCGGAGGCGTCCGCGGACGCGCTCAAGCGGATCCGCCGGGAGCTGGACGACAACCGCCGCCGCGCGGAGCAGGCGCAGCTCGCCCTGGAGGCGGCCCGGTCGGCCTCCGAGGCCGCGCGCGAGACCTTCGCCAACTGGCTCAAGACCCGCGACAGCACCCAGCGCGTCGACCAGGATCCCGGCCTCGTCGCGCGCACCGAGCAGCTCGATGGGCTGAAGGCCGCCGAGCGCGCGGTCGAGGAGCGGCTCGAAGGGCTGGCGCGCACCGATCTCGACCTGTCGCACCGGGCGGAGACGGCGGAGGCCGCCGACGCGGAGAGGCGGGCGGCGGCGCAGGAGAAGCTCGACGCGGCCGAGCGCGGGCAGGAGCTGCGCGTGTTCGGCTACCGGCTGGCGCTCACCCTGCCGCTGCTGGCGCTCGCCGGCTGGCTGCTGCTGCGCCGCCGACACACCCGCAACTGGCCGTTCGTCTGGGGCTTCGCCCTGGCGGCGGCCTTCGCCTTCTTCGTCGAGCTGGTGCCCTACATGCCGAGCTACGGCGGCTACGTGCAGTACGGCGTCGGCGCGGTCGCCACGCTGGTCGTCGGCCGGGCGGTGATCGGCGCGCTGCACGCCTACCGCGAGCGGCAGAGCGCCGCCGAGACGCGGCCCGACGAGGAGCGGCGCACCGAGATCGCGGTCGATCAGGCGCTCCTGCGGCTCGCCAAGAAGGTCTGCCCCGGCTGCGAGCGCCCGATCGACCTCGCCAATCCCGAGGCCGACTTCTGCCCGCATTGCGGCCTCGGCATCTACGCGCGCTGCCCGGCCTGCGACCAACGCAAGAGCACGTTCGAGCGCTTCTGCTACGCCTGCGGGCACCGCGCCGCGGAGGCCGCCGCGCCGGGTGCCTGAGGGCCGGGCCCGCTCAGCGCGCCTTCGCCGTCCCGCCCGGGCCCCAGCCGTGCGCCTGGATCGCCTTGGCGAGCTTGCCCTGCATGTCGGGCATCACCGCCTGCATCCACTGCTGCATGCCCGTCATCTGCACCTGCGCGAGCTGCGGCTGCGCCGCCGCCAGCCGCTTGCCGGCGGGGGAGGCGTAGAAGGTCGAGATCGCCTGGAGGTCGTCCTTGTTGAGCACGCTCGCGAAGCCGCGGGCCTGGATGTCGAGCAACTCGTCGTAATGGGCGGTGAGCGTCGGCATCACCACCTCCTGCACCAGCACCTGCGCCCGGTCGGGCTCCTTCACCCCCATCTGCTGGAGCATGCCGGTCATCGGGGCGGCCATCGCCCCGAGGGTCGCGGTGCGGTCGCCCTGCATCGCCGCGACCGCCTCGCGGGCGGCTTTGAGGGTGGCGGGATCCGGCGCGGCGGCCGCGCCGGGCTTCGGCGGCGCCCCCTGCGCGTGGGCATCCCAGGTCGGCGCGCCCGCGAGCAGCGCGGCGCCGAGGCAGAGGCCGAGGAAGTGGGTCGTGATCCGCATGCTGCGTCCTGTCGAGGCGGGGGAAGCGCGATCAGCGCCGGAAGTGCTGGACCGGCGAGACCGTCCCGTCCGTGTAGACGATCTGCGCCGAGGCCGCGCGGGTGGCCTCGGGCGCCTTGAGATAGGGCACGAAGGTGCCGGGGACGGCGAACGGGTTGGCCTCGTCGCAGGGCGGCAGCGCCACGACGCGGTCCGGCTCGGCCCGGTCGAGGCCGATCCGCAATTCCCGGATGGCGCAGCGGTAGGAGACGAGCGGCGTGAAGTAGAGCAGCACGCCGTTGAACGACCGGAACGACAGCCAGCCCCCGGCCGCCATCTCGATCATGCGGCGCTGGTCCCGGCGCAGCGCGGCCGGCGGATCGAACGCGATTGGGAACGGTCCGACGGTCGCGCCGCCGGCATCGACGTAGCGGACCTCCAGCACCCCCGCCGGCACGTCGGCGCCAAGCGCGATGGCGGGATTGGGCACCCGCCGGCCGGTGCGCTGGTCGACGGCGTCGAGCAGGCCGGTCTCGCGGAAGGCCCCCGTCTCGCCGAGGCGCCACGATAGGGCGAGCGCCGGCTCCGGCAGCGACACGCTCGCCGTCCAGCCCGCGTTGCTGCGGCTGAAGCCGACGAGCGGGCCGTTGACCGGCGGATTGTTGCGGTGGAGCGGCGCCTCGGCAGGTGGCGCGACGACCGTCGGCGCGACGACCTTTGGCGCGACCACCGTCGGCGCGACCGCCGGGGGCAGGGCGGCGATCCGGACCGGCGGGGGCGCGGCCTCGGCCACGGGCGGCGGCTGGGCGGTGCCCGGCAGGAAGAAGAAGTCGTCGCCGGGCAGCGAGCCGTAGACGTGCGGGTGCTGCCGCCGGCCGGTCGCGGCCACCACGTCGTCGTGGACGAGGCGGAACAGCTTGCTGATCTCGAGCCCGGGGGTGCGGACGCGCCGGACCAGGGCCTCCACGAACGGGCCGTTCCGGCCCTCGCCGTCCAGCGCGGTCTGGCCGTGCTTGGCGGCGAAGGCGATCAGGGTGCCGCCCTCCGGCTCGACGCGCGCGAGGCCCTGCCCGACCGAGCGCGTGGCCAGCGTCCGCCGCATCGTCGTGAGGAAGGGGTTGTCCCGGCAGGCGTCGAGGATCACGAGCCGCAGCTTGCGCGCCGGCTCGATCGCCTCCAGCACCCGGTCGAGGGCCACCGCCTCGTCGCCGATGTCGCGGTCGCTCTTCAGGCGCGCGTCCACCGGCACGAGGTAGTTGGTGCCGCCGATCTCGACGCCGTGGCCGGCGAAGTAGACCAGAGCCCAGTCGGCGCGCTCGGCCTGCTCGGAGAAGGCATTGAGGGCCGCGATCAGCGCGGCGCGGCCGAGATCGGGCGCGAGCGTGACGGTCCGGAACCCGGTGGCGCGCAGGACCTCGGCGACAGCGGCCGCGTCGCGGCCGGTATTCGGCAGGCGGGGGGCGGCGGCGTAGGCCGCGTTGCCGATCACCAGGGCGACGCGCGTCTCGGCCGCCGCGGGCCCCGCCCCGGCGAGGAGGGCGAGGCAGGCGATCAGGGCGAGGGCGGTCCGAAGCATGAATTCAGTCTGCAACCACGACCGCGGCGGTCGTAGGGCAGAGTTCGGCGGCGGCGCGATCCCGGACAGCAATGCTCGCGGCGGCCGCAAGGTCCGTTCGGGGCGCGGATACAGGTCCGCCGACGGAGCACCGGCGACCGGGGGGCTCCCCGGCCCGAGCGTCCCCGCGTCAGGCGCCCTTCTGCTGCGGACGCGGCACGCGGACCTCGACCATCTGGCCGGTGAGCGGGTTGAGGATCAGCATCGCGGCGCGTCTCCGTGGCGGTCCCGATAGAACGATCCTCGATCGTGGCGGGATCGCGGCGGCCCGGGCAATTGCGCACACGCGGTAAACGGCCCGTTCACGCTGGACCCCGCGCGGTTCATGGGTCCGCGGCGGCCGCAGGATCGGCCGGCTGGCAGGGCCCTGGGGTGCGGGTCCGCTCAGCGCTTCAGCGACGCGATCCAGGCCGCGACCGGATCGATCACGTAGGCGGTGACCGAATTGGCCCAGGTCTGGGCCCAGGCCAGCACGCGCAACTCGGACCGATCGGCGCGCGCCGCCATCAGGGCCATGACGTAGGCGTCCTCCTGCGCCCTGCACGCGGCGAGCGCGGTCCGCTCCCGGGCCTGCCTGCCGTGGCCGGCCATCGGCTGGGCGTAGGCCTCGCGCAGGCAGCCGTGCCAGGCCGCCTCCAGGGCCGGCAGGTCGGCCGTGGCCGCGCGGACCGGGCCGGCGGCGAGGACCAGGAGAACGGTCAGGGCCAGTGCGCGCATCCGCGGCGCTCCGCTGCTTGGCTGTCCGCGAGGACCCGCGCCAGCCGGGGGACGGCCATGGCCGCCCGAGGTATCCCGCACGTGATCAATGCGCGGTTAACGAGCGGTTACGGCCGGGTGGGGGTCGGGCCCTCGACGCGGTGCGGCGATCCCCGCGTCCGGCACGCGGACCGTGTAGCCGCTTCGCGGTTCCCGTCCCGGGACCCGTTGCCAGCGACCGCCCGGGCGCCCAAGCATGCGGGCCGGGCCGCGCGTCGCGGCCGGCACCGGGAGGACAGGGCATGGGCGGCTCCGCGACCCACTTCATCGACGCGCGCGACACCCTCGTCAACGACGCGATCGACGGCCTGCTGGCCGCCGGCGGCGGGCGGCTGGCGCGGCTCGACGGCGACCCCGAGATCCGCGTCGTGGTGCGCGCCGAGCCCGACCCCGGACGGGTGGCCGTGGTCTCCGGCGGCGGCTCCGGGCACGAGCCCGCCCATGCCGGCCTCGTCGGGCCGGGCCTGCTCAGCGCCGCGGTGTGCGGCGACGTGTTCGCCTCGCCGTCCGTCGACGCGGTGCTCGCCGGAATCCTGGCGGTGACCGGACCGGCCGGCTGCCTCCTGGTGGTCAAGAACTACGCGGGCGACCGCCTGAATTTCGGGCTCGCCGCCGAGCGGGCGCGCGGCCGCGGCCTCAAGGTCGAGACCGTGCTGGTCGCCGACGACATCGCCCTGCCGGAGGCGCGCCAGCCGCGCGGGATCGCCGGCACGCTGTTCGTGCACAAGATCGCGGGCCACGCCGCCGAATCGGGCCTGCCGCTGGATGAGGTCGCGACGCTCGCCCGCCGCGCCGCGGCGTCCGCCCAGTCGCTGGGCATCGCGGTGTCCACCGCCACCATCCCCGGCTCGCCCCGGGCGGAGCGTCTCGCCGCGGGGCAGGCGGAACTCGGCCTCGGCATCCACGGCGAGCCCGGCGCCGAGCGGATCGCCCTGCCGCCGGCCCGGGACCTCGCCCGGCTGATGACGGAGCGCTTCACCGCGCCGGTCGCCGGGGCGGAGCGCCTCGCACTGCTCGTGAACAACCTCGGGGCGACGACCGCCCTGGAGATGCAGGTGCTGACCCGGGCCGTGCTCGCCACCGATCTCGGCCGCCGCGTGCGGCTGCTGCTCGGCCCGGCCCCGGCGATGACGGCGCTCGACATGCACGGCGCCTCGCTCTCGTTCCTGCCCCTCGACGACGCGTTGGAGGCGGCGCTGACCGCCGCCGTCCCGGTGCCGGCCTGGCCGCGGGCGGTGCCGGTCGCCGCGCCGGTCCTGCGCGCCCTGCCGGCGGGGCTGGAGCGCGAGGCCTTCGCGCCCTCCGCCGATCCCGTCGTGGCAGGCCGGATCGCCGCCGCCGCGCGGGCGCTCGTGGCGGCGGAGGCCGAGCTCAACGCCCTCGACGCCCGGGTCGGCGATGGCGACACCGGCACCACCTTCGCCGGGGCCGCAAGGGCGGTGCTGGCCGACCTCGACCGGCTGCCGCAGGCCGACCCGCCGGCGCTTGCCCGGGCGCTGGCCGAGCGGATCGGCCGCGCGGCCGGCGGGTCGAGCGGCGTCCTCGCCTCGATCTTCTTCTCGGCCGCGGGCGCCGCGCTGGCCTCCGGCGCGGGCTGGCCGGAGGCCTGGGCCGAGGGCGTGGCGCGGGTGCGCGGCTACGGCGGCGCGGCGCCGGGCGACCGTACCCTGCTCGACGCCCTGGTACCGGCGCTCGACGCCCTGCGGACCGGCGGGCTGGCGGCGGCGGCCGAGGCCGCCCGGGCCGGTGCCGCGGCGACCGCCGGGATGGCGCGCGCCGCCACCGGGCGGTCCAGCTACCTCGCCGCCGGCGACCTCGCGGGCGTCGAGGATCCCGGCGCGGCCGCCGTTGCCGCGGCCTTCGCGGCGCTCGCCGCCACCTGAGCGGCGATTGACCGGCGCGCCCCGCGGCCTACCTCGCGGGGCCGGGGCGCACCCGCCGGGGGCCGGAGCCGCGCGCTCCGAGAGGCCCCGGGACCACGAGCCGGCGATGCTGACCTGCCTGATTCTCGACGACTACCAGAACGCGGCGCTCGGCTTCGCCGACTGGTCGCGGCTCGCCGACCGCGTCGCGGTCTCGGTGCTCCGCGAGCGAATCGCGGACCGGGACGACCTCGTCGCCCGGATCGGGCACGCGGAGATCCTGGTGGCGATGCGCGAGCGCACGCCGTTCCCGGCCGACCTGCTGGCGCGGCTGCCGCGGCTGAAGCTCCTCGTCACCAGCGGCCCGCGCAACGCGGCGATCGACGTGGCCGCCGCCGGCGCCCGGGGGATCACGGTCAGCGGCACCGATTCGAGCCCGTCCCCGCCGACCGAGCTGACCTGGGCGCTGATCCTCGCCCTCGCCCGCCACCTCGCGGCCGAGGGCGCGGCCCTGCGCGCCAACGGCCCCTGGCAGAGCACGGTCGGCACCGACCTCGCCGGGGCGACGCTGGGGCTCCTCGGCCTCGGCAAGATCGGGGCGCGGGTCGCCGGGATCGGCCAGGCCTTCGGCATGCGGGTCGTGGCCTGGAGCCCGAACCTCACCGACGCGCGCGCGGCCGAGATCGGGGTCGAGCGCGCAGCCTCGAAGGAGGCCCTGTGCGAGGCCGCCGACGTGCTCAGCCTTCACCTCGTGCTGGGCGCGCGCAGCCGCGGCATCCTCGGCGAGGCCGAGTTCGGCCGGATGAAGCCCGGCGCCCTCCTGATCAACACCTCCCGGGCCGGCCTCGTCGATCAGGCCGCCCTGGTGCGGGCGCTGGAAGCGGGCCGGATCGCCGGCGCCGGGCTCGACGTGTTCGAGGCCGAGCCGCTGCCCGCCGACAGCCCGTTCCGGCGGCTGCCGAACGTGCTGGCGACCCCGCATCTCGGCTACGTCTCGCGGGACAACTACCGGACCTACTTCACGCAGGCCGTGGAGGACATCGAGGCGTGGCTCGCCGGGGCGCCGATCCGGGTGCTGGGCTGACCCTCACGCCGAGCGCGGGTCGAGCGCGTCCGCCAAGCCGTCGCCGAGCAGGTTGAGGCTCACCAGCGTCGCGATCAGGAAGGCGGCCGGCGCCGCGAGCATGTGGGGCGCCGCCTCGATCGCCCGGGCCCCCTCGGCGATCAGCACGCCCCAGCTCGTGTCCGGCTCCTGCACCCCGAGGCCGAGGAACGACAGGAAGCTCTCCAGCAGGATCACCCGCGGCACCAGCAGCGTCGCGGCCACCGCCACCGGCCCCAGCGTGTTCGGCACGATGTGCCGGGCGATGATCCGCGCGTCCGTCAGGCCGAGGGCGCGGGCGGCGCGAACGAAGTCGCGCTCGCGCAAGGTCAGCGTCTGCGCCCGGACGATCCGGGCCATGTCGAGCCACTCCACCGCGGCGATGGCGATCAGCATCAAGCCGAGGCTCGCCCGGAAGAACACCAGCAGCAGGATGACGAAGAACACGAACGGCAGGGCGTAGAGGGCGTCGACCGCCCGCATCATCGCCGCGTCGACAGCCCCGCCGACGAAACCCGCGACCGCGCCGTAGGCGACGCCGATCAGTAGTGCGACCAGGGTGGCGACCAGCCCGACCGCCAGGGAGACGCGTCCGGCCACGAGGCAGCGGCTGAGGAGGTCGCGCCCGTGCACGTCGGTGCCGAGCGGAAAGTGCAGGCGCCGCACCGGCACGTCGAGGACGAGCCGGCGGCCGCCCTCCGATTCGGAGGCCACTTGCGGCACCCCGAACAGGTCCGAGCGCGGCAGGTAGACGAGGCCGCGCCGGTCGATCGGCGCGTCGGCGGCGAGCGTCAGCCGCAGGGCGTCGCCGGTCCGCTCGGCCGCCTCGACCCGGGCGCGGATCCGGAAGGCGAGGCGGTCCAGGGCCGCGGCGAGGCGCGCGTCGTCGGGCTGCGCGGCGAGGCTCGCCGGGAGCTGTCGCAGGTCGGGATAGGCGCGCTCCGGCTCGTGGCCGGTCATCCAGGGCCCGATGAGGCAGGCCAGCGCGATGGCGGCCAGCACGCACAGGGCGGCCACCGCGCCGCGCTCCCGGGCGAGCCGGCGCAGGGCCCGGGCCCGCGGGCTCGCGGCGGCGACGGCGCCGGTCACGCGGCCACCCGCAGCCGCGGGTCGAGCCACGCGCAGGCGAGATCGGCCAGCAGGTTGAAGGCGACGACGAGGGCCGCCACCAGCAGCACCACGCCCATCACCAGCGTGTAGTCGCGGTTGAGCGCGCCCTCGACGAAGTAGCGGCCGATCCCCGGCAGGCCGAAGATCGTCTCGACCACCACCGAGCCGGTCAGCAGCGCGGCGGCAAGCGGCCCGAGATAGGCCACTACCGGCAGGAGCGCGCCGCGCAGCGCGTGGCGCACCACCCGGCCCGGCGGCAGGCCGAGGCTGCGCATGGTCCGCACCGGCTGCGTGCGCAGGGCTTCCCCGAGCGATGCCCGGGTCAGCCGCGCCAGCGCCCCGACCTGCGGCAGGGCCAGCGTTACGACCGGCAGGATCAGGTGGCGCGGATCGCCGTCCGCCCAGCCGCTCAGCGGCAGCCAGCGCAGGGTCAGCCCGAACACGATCTGGAGGAGGGGGGCGACGACGAAGCTCGGCAGCGACAGGCTGAGCGCCGCGCCGAACCCGAGCAGGCGATCGACCGCGCCGCCGCGCCGGACCGCCGCGACGCAGCCGAGGCCGACGCCGAGGCCGGTCGCCAGCACCAGCGCCAGGGCGCCCAGCGTCGCCGAGACCGGCAGGCCGCGCCCGATCAGCTCGGCCACGGTGAGGTCGCGGAACGAGAAGGAGGGGCCGAGATCGCCCTGGGCCAGCGACGCGAGGTAGCTGCCGAACTGGGCGATCAGCGGCCGGTCGAGCCCGTAGACGCGGCGCAGGTTCTCCATGGCGGCCGGCGCCAGCGGCCGCTCCAGGTCGAACGGTCCGCCGGGGGCGAGCCGCATCAGGAAGAAGCTGACGGCCACGACGGCGAACAGCGTCGGCACCGCTTGCGCGAGGCGACGCAGGACCAGCCGGATCACGCGTCGAGCCTCAGGAACCGGGTCGGGGCGGCGTTGCGCAGGTTCGGGGTGTAGCCGTGCAGGCGCGGGGCGATCAGCGCCTTCGAGCGGTAGTGCATCAGCGGGATCCAGGGCAGCGCGCGCACGGCGATCTCCTCCGCCTGGGCCAGGAGGCGGGCGCGGGCGGCGAGATCGCGCTCGCCGGCCGCCTCCGCCATCAGCCGGTCGAACGCCGCGTCGGACCAGCGCCCGGCATTGAAGCCGTCGTTCCCAGTCTGGAGCAGGAACAGGAAGTTCTGGGCGTCGGAGTAGTCGGCGATCCACGACATCCGGGCGATGTCGAAGTCGCCGCCGTCGCGCAGGTAGGCGAAGTGGGTCTTGGCGTCGGTGTAGACGAACCGCGTGCGGATCCCGAGGTCGCGCCACATCTCGGCGAGCGCGACCGCGGTGTTGCGGTTGTTGTCGCTGACGTTGAACCGGTACTCGACCGTCAGCGGGTTCCGTTTCGGGTCGAAGCCGGCCTCGGCGAGCAGGCGCCGCGCCTCGATCTCGTGGTCGATCGGCAGGCCCTGCCGCCCCTCCGCCTCGGGGGGCGTGCCGTAATGGTCGAGGCCCGCCGGGCACAGGGCGTAGGCCGGGCTCATGGTGCCGCCGTACAGGCCCTCGGCGAGGTAGGCGCGGTCGATCGCCAGCGACAGGGCGCGGCGCACGCGCAGGTCCGAGAACGGCGCCTTGCGGGTATTCACGCACAGGGCGGCGAGTCCGAGGGAGGGGCCGAGCACCACCTGCCCGCCGAAGCGGCGGCGCAGGGCGGCCATCTGGTCGCCGGGCAGGTCGGAGAGCGAATCGATCTCGCCGGCCGCGAACCGGCGCACGGCCCCGGCGATGTCCGGCGTCGGCAGGTAGGCGACGCGGGTGATCGCGACCGAGGCCGCCTCCGGGTGGTGCGGGTTCGCCGCCAGGGTGATCCGGTCGCCGGGTATCCGGTCGACCAGCCGGTAGGGCCCGTTGGTGACGAGATTGCCCGGCCGGGTGAAGGCGTCGCCGTGGCGCGCCACCGAGGCGGCGTGGACCGGCAGCGCGGTCTGGTGGGTGAGGAGTTCGAGGAAATACGGCGTCGGCTGCTCCAGCCGGATCGCCACGGTGGCCGGGTCCGGGGCCGAGACGCCGAGGTCCGCCGACGGCCGCTCGCCCCGGTTGACCGCCGCCGCGTTGAGGATCGGGAACAGCACCTCGGCGTACTTGGCCCCCGTGGCCGGATCGAGGATCCGCCGCAGGGAGTAGACGAAGTCGGCGGCCGTGACCGGCTCGCCGTTCGACCAGCGGCCGTCCGGGCGCAGGGCGAAGGTGTAGGTCAGGCCGTCGTCGGAGACGGTCCAGCTCCGGGCGGCGCCGGGGATGATCGCGCCGGCATTGTCGTAGGTGAGCAGCCCGTCGCAGAGGTCGCGCAGGATGTGGGCTTCGGCCACCGTCGAGGACTTGTGCGGGTCCAGCGTCTCCGGGTCGGCGTCGTTGCCGCGGCGGTAGAGGCCGCGATCCTCGGCCCGGGCCGGCGCGGCCAGGAGCGCGGCGGCGCCCGCGAGCCAGCCCCGCCGCGTCGGGCCCATCAGGCGCCGGTCTCGGCCGCGAGCCCGGCCGCCTCGATGCCGGCGACCGCGCAGATCTCGTCGTTGTCCGAGGTGTCGCCCGAGATCCCGACCGCGCCCAGCAGGCGCCCTTCGGCGGAGCGGATCAGCACCCCGCCCGCCACCGGCACCAGCGCGGCCGGGCCGGCCACGTGGCTCACCGCGGCGACGAAGTAGGGCTGCACCTCGGCCCGGGCGTGGATCGCCCGCGAGCCGAGGCCGAGCGCCAGGGCGCCGTTGGCCTTGCCCATCGCGATCTCGGCCCGGCGCAGCGACGTGCCGTCCTCCACCGCGACGGATTTAAGCGCGCCGCGGGCGTCGTACACCACCACCGCCAGGGGTTTCAGCCCGCGGGCGCGGGCCGTCTCCAGCGCCGTGCCGACGATCGCGCGGGCGGCCTCCAGGGTCAGGTCGATCATCGGCGTCCGTTCGGCTCGGCGGGGCTACCGGTCCCCCTTAGCGGATCGCCGCGAGCCGGGTCCACCGTGCGCCGCCCCGGCCGCGCGACCGGATCAGGCCGGCGGAGCCGTGATCGCGGCGAGGAACGCGTCGTAGCGCGCGGTCACCGCGTCGGGGCGCTCGAAATGCGGGAAGGCGCCGGTCGGCAGCCGCTCGATCCGCCAGTTCGGCCGGTCGGCGAAGCGCGGCGCGCGGTGGAAATCGACGAAGTCGCCGCGCTCGCCGTGGATCATCCAGACCGGCAGGCGCAGGTCCTCGTAGAGCCGCGTCGTGTCGGTGGGGAACAGGTGGCCGGCCACGAAGCAGAACGGCGCGTGCTCGGCGCCGGGCTGGTGGGCGGTCGCCTGGTCGTATTCGAGCAGCCCCTCGTCGATCCGCGCCGATCCGAAGGTCTTCTGGAGGAAGAAGCGCATGCTCGGCCGGCTCACCAGGGCGTCGAACAGCGCCCGGCCGAGGATCGGCACGTCGAGGGCGTCGCGCACGCCGTCGCGGCCCCGGTGCCCGTCGGGCGGCCCCTCGCCGGAGAGCCGCGCGTCGAAGCCCGTCGGGCTGATCAGGCCGAGGCTGCGGTAGGCGTCCGGCCGTTCCAGGACGGCGCGGGCGAGGTAGGCCGCCGAGAGCGACAGGGCGACCGCGTCGAGCGGGACGCCGCCGTGGCGGGCGCGGATCGTCCCGGCCACGGCGTGGATCGCCTCGACCATCAGGCGCGGGGTGTAGAGCCGGCGCGAGCGCTCGGAGAAGCCGAAGCCCGGCAGGTCGAGGGCGTAGACCGGCCGCCGGGTCCGGTAGTGCAGGTAGAGCGGCCGGACCTCGTAGGCGCTGGCGGCGGCGTTGATCGAGTGGACCAGCAGCAGCGGCGTGCCCTCCGCCTCCGCCGAACCGTAGAGGGAGACGCCGCCGGCCCGCGCGGTGTCCAGCCGCTCGCGCCGGCCGGGGAGGGCCGGGGGCAGCGCCGCGGGCCGGGCGGCGCGGTAGCGGCTCCAGGCGGCGTAGGCCGCCGCCGAGCCGAGCGCGGCGAGAGCGAGTGAGCGGGAGCGAGGCGCCATCGCGGGTCCGGCCGGTGCGGGCTGCGGGAGTGTCCCCGACAACGCCGGGTCTCGAGGGGCGGATCCTGAGGCCGGGTCCGGGGACGTCAGGAGGTGTGGCCGGCCAGCGTCCCGGTCATCGCCGGGGCCCGGCCGGCCGGGCGCGCGGCGCTCAAGGCCCGGCCGGCGGCCTCGCGCAGGAACTCGACGGTCACCGGATCGTCGCGCCACGTCTGCACGCGGGCGTTCACCAGCACCTCGCGCGGGCGCTTGTCGTAGTAGGCGTAGGTCGCCGCCACGTAGGCGGCCCGGGTCATGGTCCGCGCCGGGCCCGAGCGGGGGGTCTCGGCCTTGAAGAACAGGGCGCTGCCCGGGATGCCGTAATGCCCGGCGATCTCGGGGTAGACCGGCCAACTGCCCATGCCGCCGAGGTCGTCGGGCACGAAGGCGTCGAGGTCGCAGGCATCGTAGGCGATGCCGGCCCGGGTCAGCAGCCCGCGGGCGAGGTCCGAGACCACGTAGAGCTTGGTGTGGTTGATCGAGTGCATGAAGCAGCCGCGCCGGGCCCAGCGGGTCAGGTGCGTGTCGAGGTCGTAATCCGCCTGGACGCCGAGGCCGCGCAGGGCCGTGACTGACTCGTTCCAGAAGTCGAAGTAGCCCAGCCGCTCGAACACCGGCTCGCTGAACAGCCGCAGCGCCTGCTCCTGCGAGAACCCGGCGAGGTAGGCGAACAGCGTCACCGCCGAGTGGGAATGGCCCATCGGCCCCGAGATGAACCCGTGCAGGCTGACGCTGTCCTGCACGCCGACATGGACGAGGTCCGGGTGGTAGGCGGCGAAGACGATGGTCGGGATCGCCCGCACGTTCGGGCGCGCGCGCAGGTCGAGGATCGTGCCGCCGTCCTTGAACTTCGGCAGCCAGATGCTGGTGAACACCGCGTCGTAGCGGTCGGCGTGGGCGATCAGGTCGGCCATGCGCGGGAAGCGTTTGGCCGCGCCGAAGGCCGAGACGAAGTCGACCTGCGCGTCGGGGAGCAGGTAGCGCATCACCCGGGCGATCGATCCGGCCTGGCACACGCCGATGACGAGCACGCGCGGCGAGCCGGTCCGCCGCTTGCCGATCTGCGAGAGCCGGTACTGAGCGCGCCAGAGGGTCTCGAGGCTGAACATCCCGCCTCTCTCGCATGTCCGGACTCGCCGGGCAAACCATCCCGCCCGGCCGGGCGGATCGGTGACAGACCGGATCGTGTGTCGCGCTCCGGGGTGGTGGCCCGCCCGGGCCTGCGCGAAGCCGGTGGGGATTAAACGGCGCGAGGTTTCGTATGGCCCCGACCACGGCACCGATTCCGGAGATCGAGCGCTCGACGATGCGCGCCGTGGGCTGGCGCCTCGTGCCGTTCCTCGTGCTCTGCTACTTCATCGCCTACGTGGACCGGGTGAACGCCGGCTTCGCCGCGCTCACCATGAACAAGGACCTCGGCCTGACGCAGGCGATGTTCGGCATCGGCGGCGGCCTGTTCTTCGTGGCCTACGTGCTGTGCGAGGTGCCGAGCAACATCGCCCTGGAGAAGGTCGGCGCGCGGCTCTGGATCGCGCGGATCATGATCACCTGGGGCCTCGTCGGCATCGCGATGGCCTTCGTCGTTGGGCCATACAGCTTCTATCTGTGCCGGTTCCTGCTCGGGGCGGCCGAGGCCGGGTTCTTCCCCGGCGTGATCCTCTACCTGACCTACTGGTTCCCGAAGGCGTACCGGGCCCGGATCGTCGCCATGTTCATGGTGGCGATCCCGATCTCCAGCTTCCTCGGCTCGCCGCTCTCCGCGGCGCTGCTCCAGATGGACGGGACGGCCGGGCTGCACGGCTGGCAGTGGCTGTTCATCGTCGAGGCGATCCCGGCGGTGCTGCTGGGCCTCGCCGCGCTGGTGATGCTGCCGAGCAACCCGGGCGAGGCGCGCTGGCTGACGCCGCAGCAGCGGGCGTGGCTGATGGAGCGCCTCGCCGCTGACCGCGCCGACGCCGGACCGGTCGCCCGGCACCTGCCGCTGCACAAGGTCCTGTCCAACAAGTACGTCTGGGCGCTGGCGCTGATCTACTCGGGCTCCTCGGCCACCAGCAACGCCCTGTCCCTGTGGCAGCCGCAGATCCTGAAGTCGTTCGGCCTGACGAACCTCCAGACCGGCCTCCTGAACATGATCCCGTTCGGCATCGCGTCGGCCTTCATGATTTTCTGGGGTCTGCGCGCGGACAAGACCGGGGAGCGGGTGTGGAGCACGGCGCTTCCGCTGATGGCGACCTGCCTGTGCCTGTTCGCGACGAACCTCACCTCCTCGCTCGCGGTGACGATGCTGCTGCTCAGCCTCGTGCTGATGGGCAACTACGCGATCAAGGGCCCGTTCTGGGCGATGGCGACCGACTGGCTCTCGGCGGGCACCGCCGCGGCCGGCATCGCGGCGATCAACACGATCTCGCATCTCGGCACCGGCATCGCCTCGTGGCTGCTCGGCGTCATCAAGGATTCGACCGGCAGCTTCCCGCTGGGCCTGCTGCCGCTCGTGGCGCTGACCGGCGCGGGCAGCATCATGACCCTGATCCTCGGGCGCGGCACCCGGGCCCGGGCCGCCGCGCCGGCCCCGAGTCCTGCCGAATGATCCCCCGCCGCGCCCTCCTGGCCGGCTGCGCGGGGCTCGCCGCCTCCGCCCTGCTGCGCCCGGCTTCCGCCGCGGCGGTGACGGCGGTCGACACCCACGCCCACGTGTTCAAGCGCGGGCTGGCGCTGACCGAGGGCCGCCGCTACGCGCCGGACTACGACGCCACCCCGGAGGACTACATCCGGGTGCTCGACGCCAACGGCATCTCCAACGCGGTGCTCGTGCAGCCGAGCTTCCTCGGCACCGACAACGGCTACATGCTCGACGCCTTGAAGCGGTATCCGGACCGCTTCCGCGGCATCGCCGTGGTCGACCCCGCGATCTCCGCCGACGACCTCAAGGCCCTCGACGCGGCGGGCGTCGTCGGCGTGCGCCTCAACCTGATCGGCCAGCCGGACCCGCCGCTCGCCTCCGAGGCCTGGCGCGCCCACCTCAAGCGCCTCGCCGACCTGCGCTGGCAGGTCGAGGTGCAGGCCGAGGCACGCCGCTGGCCGGACCTGCTCGGCCCGCTGCGCGACGGCGGCGTCGCCGTGGTGGCCGACCATTTCGGCAAGCCCGACCCGAAGCTCGGCGTCGATGATCCCGGCTTCCGCCGCCTGCTGGAGATCGGCCGCGGGGGCGGGGTCTACGTCAAGCTGTCGGGCCCCTACCGCAACGGCGCCGACGGCGCGGCGACCGCCCGCGCCGCGATCCCGCTGCTGCGCGACGCCCTCGGCCTCGACCACCTGCTCTGGGGCAGCGACTGGCCGCACACCCAGTTCGAGTCGAAGGTGCAGTACGCCGACATGCGGGCGAACCTCGACGCGTGGCTGCCGGATCCGGCGGATCGGCGGGTGGTGCTGGTGGACGCGCCGGTGCGCCTGTTCCGGTTCGGGGGGACGTAGCGGACGTCTTCGCGAGCGTGAGCGAAGCGATCCAGGCGCGCCACGTCTACAGGCCGCGCGCAGCCCTGGGTCGCGTCGCTCCGCTCGCGATGACGTTGCGCCGTCAGGCGGTCGCCGCCTCGATCTCGCCGGACAATTCCAGCCACTCCTCCTCCGCCGCGGCGAGCGCGCTGGCCGCATCCGCCCGCATCTTGGCGATCTCGCCGGCCTTGGCGGCGTTCTCGCGGAAGGCTTTGCCGTCCTCCAGCGCCGCGTCGATCTTCTGGATCGCCGCGGTGAGCTTGGCCATCCGCGCCTCGATCCCGTCGAGCTTCTTCCGCAGGGGCGCGAGCGCCGCGCGGCGCTCGACGCCGGCCCGGCGCGCCTCGGCCTTCTGGCCGCCCGCGGGCTCGGCGCCCCGATCGTCCTCGCGCTCGGGTCCGGCGAGGACGAGGCGGCGGTAATCGTCCATGTCGCCGTCGAAAGTCTTCACCGTGCCGTCGGCGACGATCCACAGCCGGTCGGCGCAGGCCTCGATCAGGAAGCGGTCGTGCGAGACGAGGATGACCGCGCCCTCGTAGTCGTTGATCGCCTCGACCAGCGCCTGCCGGCTCTCGATGTCGAGGTGGTTGGTCGGCTCGTCGAGGATCAGCAGGTGGGGGCCGCGGAAGGCGGCGAGCCCCATCAGCAGCCGCGCCTTCTCGCCGCCCGAGAGCTTCTCGACCGGCGTGTCGGCCTTGTTCGCGCCGAAGCCGAGGCGGGCGGTGGCCGCGCGGGCGCGGGCCTCGGGCACGTCCGGCATCAGGGTGCGCACGTGGGCGTAGGCGCTCTCGGCCGGGCGCAGCTCGTCGAGCTGGTGCTGGGCGAAGTAGGCCACGTCCATCTTGGACGCGCGCTTCATCGCGCCCGCGAGCGGCGGCAGCCGTCCGCCGATCAGCTTGCAGAAGGTCGACTTGCCGTTGCCGTTGGCGCCGAGCAGGGCGACCCGGTCGTCGGGGGCGAGGCTGAGGTCGAGCCCCGAGAGCACGGTCCGCTCGCCGTAGCCGGCCTTGACCCGCTCCATCGCCACGATCGGCGGCGAGAGCGGTTTCTCCGGGCTCGGCAGGTGGATCACCGGCACGTCGTCCTCGATCAGCGCGGCGATCGGCTCCATCTTGGCGAGCCGCTTCATCCGCGACTGCGCCTGCCGCGCCTTGGTCGCCTTGGCCTTGAACCGGTCGATGAAGCTCTGGAGGTGGGCGCGCTCGGCGTCCTGCTTGACCTTCGCCTTGGCCTGGAGGACGCGCTTCTCGGCGAGCTGGCGGGCGAAGCTGGTGTAGCCGCCGCGGTAGACGGTGAGCTTGCCGCGGTCGAGGTGGAGGATGTGGTCGACGCTAGTGTCCAGAAGGTCGCGGTCGTGGCTGATGACGATCGCGGTGCGGGGGTAGCGCTCCAGGTAGTCGTAGAGCCAGAGCGTGCCCTCGATGTCGAGGTAGTTGGTCGGCTCGTCGAGCAGCAGCAGGTCCGGCTCGGAGAACAGCACGGCGGCGAGCGCCACCCGCATCCGCCAGCCGCCGGAGAAGTCGGAACAGGGGCGTCCCTGCGCCGCCGCGTCGAAGCCGAGCCCGTGCAGGATCGCCGCGGCGCGGGCCGGCGCAGAATGCGCGCCGATATCGACGAGCCGGGTCTCGATCTCCGCCCGGCGCAGGCCGTCGGCCCCCTCCGCCTCCGCCATCAGCCGGGTGCGCTCGGCGTCGGCGGCGAGCACCACCGCGTGCAGGGTCTCGGGGCCGGCCGGCGCCTCCTGCGCCACGGCGCCGATCCGCATCCCCTTGGGCAGCGACACCGCCTTGGCGTCCACCGGCAACTCGCCGAGGATCGCCCGGAACAGGGTGGTCTTGCCCGCGCCGTTGCGCCCGACGAGGCCGACCCGGGCGCCCTCCGGGATGGTGAAGCTCGCGGCATCGAGGATCAGGCGCTCGCCGAAGCGGTAGGTGAGGTCGTTGACGCGCAGCATGGCCGCGTTCTGGCGGGGCGGGCGCGCGAGGGCAAGGGTGCGAGGGCAAGGGTGCGAGGGCGAGGGTGTGCCCCGTCAGGCCAGCTCCCAGGCGGCGGGATCCGCCATCAGCGCGGCGACCAGCGCGTGGTTCAGCTCGTGGCCGGTATGGGCGGCGGTGATCCGGCCCTCGACCGGGTGGCCGACGAGGGCGAGGTCGCCGATCACGTCGAGGATGCGGTGGCGCACCGGCTCGCCCGGCACCCGCAGGCCGCCGATCACGTGGCCGCGCACCAGCAGCGCCGCCGAGTGCGGGGAGCAGCCCTGGAGGAACGGCTTGCGGGCGGCGAAGCCGTAGACGCGTCCCGCCATCGCCCGGAAGAAGCGGCCGAAGCTGCGGGCGGGCGCGATCTCGCCCACGAAGCTCTCGGGCGTGATCGCGCCCGCCCAGTCGATCCGCCCGAAATACGACAGCTCGACGTGCCCCGCCACGTGCAGCCCCGGGCCGGGCTCGATCCGCAGGGTCCGGCGCCCGTCGCACACGGCGACGGTCCGGGTGACGCGCAGGGTCCGGCAGGCGGCCGCCTGCTCGACGCGGCCGGCCGCGAGGATCGCCGCGCACCAGGGCGTGGCGCTGCCGTCGAAGATCGGCAGCTCCTCGGCGTCGATCTCGACGAGGGCGTTGTCGATGGCGAGCGCGCGCAGCGAGGCCATCAGGTGCTCCACCGTGCGCACGAGGACGCCGTCCCGGCGCAGGGCCGTGCAGAGCGGCTGCGATTCCCGGTAGCGCCACAGGCCCGGCACGTCGGCGACCCGGCCGTCCTCCAGCCGGCGGCGGAAGACGATCCCGTGATCGGCCGGCGCGGGCGAGACGCGCACGTGCGCCCGCCCGCCGGTGTGCAGGCCGCGGCCCGCCCGGGCGAAGGCGGCGGCCAGCGTGGCTTGCGAACGGCGGGACCCGATCGGCGGTGAGATCTCGGCGGGAACTGCGACGGTCGGGTGCATCGGGATGGGACAAAGCAACGCTAAAACAGGTATCCGCGCGCGCCCATCCACGCCAATCAACTCACGGTCAGCGGCTGCGCCTTGACCGTGGGGGACGGGCCGGTCACGATCCGCGAAGCCGAGCCGGAAGGCCGCGCGGCCCATGGCGCCGCGCGGTCCACCGGCGCCGGCTGTTCCCTCCCCAGTGTTGCCGGTGGGCACCCGTTCGGGCGGGGCGGGCGTGAGGGGTATCGGCGATGGCGCGGCTGGGGACCATACCCTTCTTCAAGGATCCGGGCATCGAGCTCGCCCCGTTCGAGACGCGCTGCCACTGGCGCCGCTTCGACGAGAACGAGACGCTCGTCGACTTCGACGACATCTCGACCGACGTGTACTTCATCGCCACCGGCGAGGTGCGGATCCTCAACCGGACCCAGTCCGGCAAGGAGGTGATCCTCGGCGAGATGCGCGGCGGCGCCTTCTTCGGGGAACTCGCGGCGATCGACGGGATCGGCCGCTCGGCCAACGTCACCGCGCTCACCCGCGGCGAGGTCTGCGTGGTCCCGGCCACCGTGTTCCGGCAGATCGTGTTCGCCTCCGAGCCGATCGCCGACCGGCTGATGCGGCTGCTGGCCAAGCGGGTGCGCGAGCTGAACACGCGGCTGATGGAGCACGCGCTGCTCGACCTGCGCCACCGGCTCTACGCCGAGCTGCTGCGCCTGTCGGTGCCGCGCGCGGGCACGTCGGGCGAGCGGGTGGTGACGCCGCCGCCCTATCACCACGTGCTCGCCGCCCGCATCGGCTGCCGCCGGGAGCAGGTGACGCGCGAGTTCACCACGATGGCCTCCGAGGGGCTGGTGGACCGCACCCGCGGCGCCCTGGTGCTGCGCCGGCCCGACCTGCTCGAGGCGCGGGTGGCCGAGGCCCTGCGCGAGGATTCCTGAGGCCTTGGCCGCCGAGACCCGGCTGCGGCTCGAAGCGCTGACCAAGCGCTTCGGCGCGCACGCGGCCGTGGACGCCGTCGACCTCGCCCTCGAACCGGGGGAGTTCTTCTGCCTGCTCGGTCCCTCGGGCTGCGGCAAGAGCACCCTGCTGCGGATGATCGCCGGCTTCGAGGCGCCGACATCCGGCCGGGTCGTCCTCGGCGAGGCGGACATCACCGGCCTGCCGCCGCACCGCCGGCCGGTGAACATGATGTTCCAGTCCTACGCGCTGTTCCCGCACATGAGCGTGGCGGCCAATGTCGGCTACGGCCTGAAGGGGCTCGGCCGCGGGGCCGCCGCGGCGCGGGTCGCGGAGCTCCTGCGCCTCGTGCGCCTCGACGGGTTCGACGCGCGGCGGCCCGACACCCTGTCGGGCGGCCAGCGCCAGCGGGTGGCGCTCGCCCGGGCGCTCGCCCGCGAGCCGCGGCTGCTGCTCCTCGACGAACCGCTCGGCGCCCTCGACCGGGGCCTGCGCGAGGAGACGCAGGGCGAGCTGCGCGCGGTGCAGCGCCGGCTCGGCACCAGCTTCGTCGTCGTCACCCACGACCCCGAGGAGGCGATGATGCTCGCCGACCGGATCGGCGTCATGGATCGCGGCCGGCTCGTCCAGGTCGGCGCCCCCGCCGACCTCTACCGGCGCCCCGCCAGCCGCTTCGTCGCGGGGCTGCTCGGCGACGTGAACCTGATCCCCGGCCGCCTCGGGCCCGCGGAAGCCGACGGCACCCGGGTCGTCGCCACCGCCCACGGGCCCGTCCGCGCCGCCGGGCCGGCGGACCCGCTCGCCGAGGGGGCCGAGGTCGTGGTGGCGGTCCGCCCGGAGAGCCTCGCCCTCGGGGCCGAAGGGCTTCCCGTGACGGTCGCCGACGCGACCTTCCTCGGCGACCGGGTGCGCCGCCTCCTCCGCCTGCCCGACGGGACGCCCCTGCGCGCCAGCGGGCCTCCGGGGGAGGGGGGCGCGCAGCCCGTCGGCGCCGAGACCCGCGCCGGTTTCGCCCCCGACGCCGCCGTGATCCTGCCGGCATGAGGGTTGTCGCGACGAGCGCCGCATCTCCCTCCCCCCTCTGCGGGGGAGGGTGGCCCCCGAAGGGGGTCGGGAGAGGGGAGCGACGATGCAGGACGAAGCGCGCGGCCTGAGACGCGGGGATCGTGCCGGACCCCGGGCTCCCCTCTCCCCCCCCTGCTGCGCAGGGTACCCTCCCCCGCACAGGGGGGAGGGGAGGTTCGCGCGTGCCATGAACCGCGATGCCCCCCAGCGCCTGTTCGCCCGGCTGGTGCGCCTGCCGCCATTCCTGTGGCTGGCGGCCTTCTTCCTGCTGCCGGTCGTCATCACCCTGAAGATCAGCCTGTCCGAGCCGGCGACCGCGATCCCGCCCTACCTGCCTCTGCTCGACTGGCAGGGGGGCCTGGAGGGGTGGTCGACCTTCCTGGAGGCGCTGAACCTCGACAATTACCTGACCCTCGCCCGGGACCCGCTCTACCGCGACGCGCTGTTCGGCTCGCTCGCCTACGCGGGCGGGGCGACCGCGCTGCTCGCTGCCCTCGGCGTGCCGCTCGCCTACGCGCTCGCCCGCGCCCCCGCCCGCCGCCAGCCGTTCCTGGTCGCCCTGATCGTCGTGCCGTTCTGGACGAGCTTCCTGATCCGGGTCTACGCCTGGATCGCGATCCTGAAGCAGGAGGGTCTGCTCAACCTCGTCCTGCTCAAACTCGGCCTGATCGCCCGCCCGCTCGCGATCCTCAACACCGACGCCGCGGTGATGATCGGCCTCGTCTACGCCTACCTGCCGTTCATGGTGCTGCCGGTCTACGCGGTGATGAACCGCCTCGACCCGGCCCTGCGCGAGGCGGCGGCCGACCTGGGCGCCGGCCCGACCCGGGTGTTCTGGAGCGTGACCCTGCCGCTCGCCCTGCCCGGCATCGTGGCCGGGGCCGGCCTGTGCTTCATCCCGATGGTCGGCGAGTTCATCATCCCCGACCTGCTCGGCGGCTCGGAGACGCTGATGCTCGGCCGGGTGCTGTGGAGCGAGTTCTTCTCCAACCGCGACTGGCCGCTCGCCTCGGCGGTGGCGGTGCTGATCCTGCTGATCGTGCTCGGGCCGGTCGTGCTGCTGCGCGACGGGCTGCGCGGGGAGGGGGAGCGGCCGTGACCCCGGTGACGCGCGCCGCCCTGGTCCTGGGCCTCGCCTTCCTCTACGCGCCGATCCTGGTGCTCGTCGCCTACTCGTTCAACGCGTCGAGCCTCGTCACCGTCTGGGGCGGGTTCTCGACCCGCTGGTACGGCGTGCTGTTCGCCGACGAGCCGCTGATCGCCGCGACCTGGGTGTCGTTCCGCGTCGCCGTGCTGTCGAGCCTGATCGCGACGGTGCTCGGCACGCTGGCCGCGCTGGCGCTGGAGCGGCACGGGCGCTTCCGCGGCCGCTTCCTGTTCACCGGCCTCGTCTACGGCCCGATGGTGATGCCGGAGGTGATGATCGGCCTGTCGCTGCTCCTGATGTTCATCGGGATCGGCTTCGACCGCGGGCTGGCCACCCTCGTCGTCGCCCACGCCACCTTCTGCACCGGCTTCGTCGCGGTGGTGGTCGCAGCGCGGCTGCGCGGCCTCGACCCGACGCTGGAGGAGGCCGCCGCCGACCTCGGCGCCGGGCCGCTGCGCGTCCTCCTGACGGTCACGCTGCCGCTGCTCGCCCCCGCGGTGGTCGCCGGGGCGCTGCTGGCCTTCGCCCTGTCCCTCGACGATCTCGTGATCGCGAGCTTCGTCTCCGGCCCGGGATCGACGACCCTGCCGATGCGGCTCTACAGCCGGGTGCGGCTCGGGGTGAACCCGGAGATCAACGCCGCCTCGACGCTCCTGATCGCCCTCGTAGGCGTCGCGGTGCTGGCCGCCTCGTGGCTCACCGCGCGCCGCGGCGGGACCGGCTGAACGGGCCAGGAGCATCGTCCCGAAAGGTGGTCACCGGCTTTCGGAAAAGATGATGTAAAGTCATAGGGTTAGCGCATCGTGCTGGATCCGATATCCAGGACGATGCGCTAACCGGCGGCCCGCGGGCGGGGCTGCGCGGCCGGCAGGCGCGCCACCGCCGCGGTGACGATCAGGTTCACGGCGAGCGCCGCGACGCCGACGTTCACGTCCTGGAGGGGCCCGAGGAACGCGAGCTTCGACAGGCTCAGGCCCGACAGGCTGGTGACGGCCACCGTCGCCATCCCGGCGACGATCCCCGCCGCGGCGGCGCGCCGGTCGAGCGGGTTGCGTCGCATCAGGCTCGCCAGGAAGCAGGGGAAGAGCTGGGTGACGAAGTTGTAGCCCATCAGCAGGAGCTGCACGATCGTGTCGCCCCCCGACAGCGCGAAGCCGACGCAGACCAGCGCGATCACCGGCACCAGCGCCTTGCACAGCCGGGCGGTGGCCGCGTCGTCCTGACTGGGGCGTAACGGCCGGACGAGGTTGTTGGCGATCAGGGTCGCGCCGGAGATCAGGATCATCGAGCCGGGGACGAGCGCGGTGAGCACGCCGGTGGCGCCGATCACCCCGACGAACCACGGCGGGAAGCTCTGGAGCGACAGCTTGAACAGTGCGAGGTCGACGTCCGGCCCGGTCAGGCCCGGCACCTGGAGCACCGCGACGAAGCCGACCATGAACACGAACAGGTTGATGAGCTGGTAGAGCGGCAGGATCGCCGCGTTGCGCCGGAAGGCGCGCGGATCCTTGGCGGTGTAGAGCGAGGCGAAGGTGTGGGGCCACATGAAGGCCCCGAGCGCGGTGAGCAGCACCGTCGTCGAGAACCAGACCGGGCTCTGGCCGTGCTCCGGCAGCGCCAGGAAACCGGGCCTCTCGGTCTCGATCGCCCGGAACAGCGCCTCGTAGCCGCCGTAATAGTGCAGCGGCAGGTAGAGGCCGAGGAACACCACCACGCCGAGAATGCTGATGTCCTTCAGCACCGCCGTCCAGGCGGAGCCGTGCACCCCCGACACCACGACGTAGGCGGTCACCGCCGCCGCGCCGATCCAGACCGCGACGGCCGGCGAGATCGCCCCGTAGGAGGCGGTCGAGACGATGATCCCGAGCCCCTTGAACTGGAGCACCATGTAGGGGACCAGCGCGACGATCCCGACCAGCGCCACCAGCATGCCGAGGGCGGGGCTGTCGTACTTGCGCGCGAAGAAATCGGGCTGGGTGTAGAGGCCGTGGCGCTTGGCGTAGGCCCAGACCGGCGGCAGCAGCCAGTAGGAGGTGACGTAGGCGAGCGTCGTGTAGCAGAGGATGTAGTAGGCCGGCCCGCCCTTGCCGTAGGCGATGCCGGACCCGCCGAGGAAGGTGAAGGTGGTGTAGATCTCCCCCGCCATCAGAAGGAACACGAAGGCTGTGCCGAAGCCGCGGCCCCCGACCGTCCACTGCTCCAGCCCCATCTCGCGGCCCGACCGGGCGTAGAGGCCGAGCGCCAGGGCGAGGACGAAGCCCGCCGCGACGATGGCGAGGGCGGCGCTCATCGCCGATCCTCCGGGCGGCGGTTCTCCGGATCGGCGACGTAGATCACCGCCATCACCGCGGCGGTGCCGACCACGCAGGCCACCAGCCACGCCAGCAGCAGCGGCAGGCCGAGGATGTAGGGCTCGACGCGGTTGAGGAAGAACGGCCCGACCAGCATCCCGAGGAACGGCAGGGCGGCGAGCCACCGGATCGACTGCATCGGGCGCGGTTCCGGGCGGACCCCGCGGGCCCGATCTGCCTGAACGCCGGGGCCGCCCCCCGGTTCATCCCGGTGCGGGCGCCGGGCCGTGCGCTGGCGCACACGAATCCGCGACTGCCGCGCTTAAGCTCCCTCGATCCGCCCGCGCGCAGAATGCGGGCCCCTCGGGGATTGCCCGCCATGACCCGCGTCCTGACCCTTCTCGCGCTGGCCGCCGCGCTCGTGGTCCCGCTTCGGCCGGCCGAGGCCCGCCCCGCGCGCCACACCGCCCGCGTCGCCGCGCCCGCCCCGGTCAACCCGGCGGTCAAGGCCCGCGCGGCCGCGATGGATCGCTTCGCGAACCGCATGAGCCGCCTCGACGCGCTGATGGGTACCGCGCGCAGCACCCGCGCGCGCTCGGCCTCCGCCGAACATTAGAGCGCTCTCCGCCGAGGCTGATACCGGATCGGCGCGAGAAAGCGCGTCGAATCGAAGGCTCATACCGTTTCCGGGTGAACCGCTCGGTGATCCGGGCCCACGCCGTCATCGCGAGCCGTAGGCGAAGCGACCCAGGGCAGCGCGCGGTTTGAGACGGTGGCGCCCCTGGATTGCTTCGCTCCGCTCGCAAAGACGGAGAGCGTCGATCCCGAACCCTTCAGCCGGAAGCCGTATCAGAGCCGTGCATGATTGCCACGCGCAGAGTACACGGCGCGGCGAACCGAGGGGTGTTTCCGACCCTGATCCTCATCCTGAGGTGCCCGCGAGAGCGGGCCTCGAAGGAGACCTCCAGGGATCGCGCGGCCGGCGGGAGGTCTCCTTCGAGGCCTCCGCTTCGCACCGGCACCTCAGGATGAGGGGGTTGGCGGGATCGGCCGACGCAAACGCCGACGCAAACTCCGAACTGTCGTGGACCGGGTGCACCGCGATCGGGAACGGCTCCAACCGGCGCGGAGACGGTCAGGTCCGGCCGAGCCCACCGGCCTCTTCGACGAAGCGGGCGACCGCGTCCGCCCCGTCGCCCGCGCGCAGTGAGGCGAACACGTAGGGGCGCTGCCCGCGCATCCGCCGGGTGTCGGATTCCATCACCGCGAGATCCGCGCCCACCAGCGGCGCGAGGTCGGTCTTGTTGACGATCAGCAGGTCCGAGCGGGTGATGCCGGGGCCGCCCTTGCGCGGGATCTTCTCGCCGCCGGCCACGTCGATCACGTAGAGGGTGATGTCGGCGAGTTCCGGCGAGAAGGTCGCGGCGAGGTTGTCGCCGCCCGATTCGATCAGAACGAGGTCGAGCCGGGGAAATCGCCGGCTCATCTCGGCCACCGCGGCGAGGTTGATCGAGGCGTCCTCGCGGATCGCCGTGTGCGGGCAGCCCCCGGTCTCGACGCCGAGGATGCGCTCCTCCGGCAGGGCGCCGGCCACGGTGAGGATGCGCGCGTCCTCCTTCGTGTAGATGTCGTTGGTGATGGCGCAGATCTCGTAGCGGTCGCGGAACCGCTTGCAGAGCTGCTCCATCAGCGCCGTCTTGCCGGAGCCGACCGGGCCGCCGATGCCGACGCGCAAGGGGCCGTTGACGGGGCCGTTGACGGGGCCGTTCGAGGACATCATCGGGCGCCTCAGGATCGGAAGATGCGGGAATACTGCGTCTCGTGCCGGAACGAGCCGAGATCGAGGCGGAAGCAGGCGGAGCCGAGCGCGTCGAGATCGGCGCGCTCCGCCTCGGCGGCGAGACCGGCCACGGCCGGCGTCAGCGCCGCGACCACCCGGGTGCCGGCGGCCTGCCCCACGGGGGCCGCGCGCAGCGCCGCCGAGACGAGGTTCTGGACGAAGGCGAGCCCGTAGGCGGCGAGCACCGGGCCCGGCGCCATCCCGTGCGCCCCCGCCGCCGCGCCGACCGCGACCGGGTAGGCGACCGACCCGTCGAGGGCGTGCGCGAGCGTGTGCAGGTCCGGGCAGGGCCACGCCCCGAGGGTGGCGTCGAGGAAGCTGCGGCCCTGCTGGCTCGTCTCCAGGTGCAATTCGCGCGAGGGCGCGAGCGCCAGGGCGAGGGCGTTCAGCGCGTCGAGGCCCGCCGCGTCGCCCGCCGCCGCGGCGCGCCGGGCGTGGGCGGCGAGGATCAGGTCGTTGCGCAGCGACCCGCGCGCGCAGACGTCGTCGAGCCACGCGCTCAGGCCGGCCTCGTCGCGCACGTCCCCCGCCTCGACCGCCGCCTCCAGGCCGTGCGAGTAGGCGTAGGCCCCCACCGGATAGCCCGGCGACAGCCACGCCATCAGCCGCAGCGCCTTGACCGCGCCGTCAGTCATGGTGATGGCCGTGGGCGTGACCGTGCAAGTGGCCGTGGGCTTGGCCGTGCCCGCCTGCATAGGCGCCGCCCTCCGGCCGGAACGGCCGCTCGACCGGCTCGGCGGTGCCGCCGAGCCCCCGCACCATCTCGGCGAGCACGTGGTCGTCGGCGATCCACACCGCGTCCGCGCCAATCTCGGCCGGGATGTGCCGGTTGCCGATGTGCCAGATCAGCCGCCGCAGGGCGTGCTCGCTCGGCGCCCGGATCTCCAGGAGCCGCTCCGCCGCCGCCTCGACCCAGACGAGCCGGCCGTCCTCCAGCACCAGCGCGTCGCCGTCGTCGAGCACCACGGCCCGGGGCAGATCGAGCAGGAACGCCAGCCCGCCCACCGCCCGCATGCTGGTCCGCCGCCGGTGCCGGTCGCCGTGGTCGAGCACGACCCGGTCGACGATCTCGCCGCCAGTGAGCGCGTCGGCGCGGAGGATGCGGGTGGCGCGGATCACGGGTGGCGCTTCCACCATCCCGCGCCGCGGACGGCGTCGTCGCCGTAGGGATCGGGCAGGAAACCCACGCGCAGAACCTCGTCGTCCGTGAAGGGGCAGGATTCGGAGAAGGATTCGTCGAACAGCGCGCTCTCCAGAACGGCGCGCGCCTTCGCCTCGGGATAGGCGGCGGCGATCAGGTCCGCCACCGCCGGGCGCAAGCTCGGGCTCTCCTCCAGGATGGCGTCCACCTGAAGGCGCTGGATGTCGATGGTCGCCGCCCAGGAATGGCCGCGCAGATCGACCTGCTCCGCCCAGCGCAGAAGACCCGTCAGGATCACGCCGAGACGGGCCTGCAACTCGGTCTTCCGCTCCAGCGCCAGATCCTCGACGAGGCGCGCGAGGTGGGCGGCGTCGAGATCCGCGCTACGCCCCTCGCGCAGGGCACGGGCCTGCGCGTCCGCCCAGGCGGCGAGGTCGGCCTCGAACCGGTCATCGGCCGCTGCGGCGCGGGTGCGCGGCATCAGGGCTCGAACCCGGGATCGAGGATCTGGTCCAGCGTGAACGGTATCGACGCCGGGAATCGGTCCTCGGGCAGGCCCGTCTCCCGCGCCGCCCCGCGGACCGCGTCGCGGTAGGCCTCCCCCAGGATCTCGGCCGGATAGCCGCGCAGGCTGGGGCTTCGTGCCACGAGCCGCTCGATCTCCCGCCTCTGGGCGCGCAGGGTGACGCGCCAGCTCGCCGTGGCGCGCTCCGGCTGGTAGCGGAACTTCAGGAGGTGGATGACGAGAACCCGCAGATGCGACTCGATCGCCGCCCGCTGACTGCGCCCCACCGACTCGACCTCGTCGATCAGGTTCTCGATATCGAAGGCGCGGTGCTCGCGGGCCGCGATGGCGCGCGCCTGCCGGCGGCCCCAGGCGTAGAAATCGGCCTCGTAGAGATTTCCCGCGGGCCTCGCGTCCATCGCCATCACTCCGCGCCAGCGCGCGATCCTACCGCACTCAGAACAGAAAATACCGCTGCGCCATCGGCAGCACCTCGGCCGGCTCGCAGACCAGCAGTTCGCCGTCGGCGCGCACGTCGTAGGTCTCGGGGTCGACCTCGATCTCGGGCGTCGCGTCGTTGAGGACCATGCACTTCTTCGAGATGCCGCCGCGCACGTTCTCGACCGCCACCAAGTCCTTGCGCACGCCGAGCCGCTCTCGCAGCCCGTCCTCGACCGCGGCCTTCGAGACGAAGGTCAGCGCCGTGGCGTAGGGCGCCCGGCCGTAGGCGCCGAACATCGGCCGGTAATGCACCGGCTGCGGCGTCGGGATCGAGGCGTTGGGGTCGCCCATCGGCGCGGCGGCGATGCTGCCGCCCTTCAGCACGAGGTCGGGCTTCACCCCGAAGAAGGCCGGGCTCCACAGCACGAGGTCGGCGAGCTTGCCGGGCTCCACCGAGCCGATGTGGCGCGACACGCCGTGCGCGATCGCCGGGTTGATCGTGTACTTGGCCACGTAGCGGCGCGCCCGCAGGTTGTCGGTGCCCGACGCGTCGCCCGGCAGCGCGCCGCGCTGGCGCTTCATCTTGTCCGCCGTCTGCCACGTCCGGATGATCACCTCGCCGACCCGGCCCATCGCCTGGCTGTCCGACGACATCATCGAGAGCGCGCCGATGTCGTGCAGGATGTCTTCCGCCGCGATGGTCTCGCGCCGGATCCGGCTCTCGGCGAAGGCGAGGTCCTCGGGGATCGACGGGTCGAGGTGGTGGCAGACCATGAGCATGTCGAGATGCTCGTCGATCGTGTTCTTGGTGTAGGGCCGCGTCGGGTTGGTCGAGGACGGCAGCACGTTGGGCAGCCCCGCCACCTTGATGATGTCGGGGGCGTGCCCGCCGCCGGCCCCCTCGGTGTGGAAGGCGTGGATGGTGCGGCCCTTGAACGCCGCGATCGTGTCCTCGACGAAGCCCGATTCGTTGAGGGTGTCGGTGTGGATCATGACCTGCACGTCGTGGGCGTCGGCCACGTTGAGGCAGGTATCGATCGCGGCCGGGGTCGTGCCCCAGTCCTCGTGCAGCTTCAGCGCGCAGGCGCCGCCGCGCACCATCTCGACCAGCGCCTCGGGCCGCGAGGCGTTGCCCTTGCCGGCAAACGCGAGGTTCATCGGGAAGGCGTCCGCCGCCTCGATCATCCGCGCGATGTGCCAGGGCCCGGGCGTGCAGGTGGTGGCGAAGGTGCCGTGCGCCGGGCCGGTGCCGCCGCCGAGCATCGTGGTGACGCCGGAGCACAAAGCCTCCTCGATCTGCTGGGGGCAGATGAAGTGGATGTGGCTGTCGAAGCCTCCGGCGGTGAGGATCTTGCCCTCGCCGGCGATCACCTCGGTGCCGGGTCCGACCACGATGTCGACGCCCGGCTGCACGTCGGGGTTGCCGGCCTTGCCGAGCCGGTGGATCCGCCCGCGCACGAGGCCGACGTCGCACTTCACGATGCCCCAGTGGTCGAGGACCACGGCGTTGGTGATCACCGTGTCGACCGCCCCGCCGGCGTTGGTCGCCTGCGACTGGCCCATGCCGTCGCGGATCACCTTGCCGCCGCCGAACTTCACCTCCTCACCGTACACCGTGAGGTCGCGCTCCACCGTGATCTCCAGCGCCGTGTCGGCGAGCCGGATCCGGTCGCCGACGGTCGGCCCGAACATGGCCGCGTAGGCCGAGCGCGGCAGGGCGGCGGGCTTTCGGGTGTTGGACATCCCCGTCACGTCTCCCGGACCAGATGGGTGAACGGACCCGCGCGCGCCGCCTTCCGGTCGAAGGTCAGTGTCGTCGCGCAGCCGGCCTGCTCGTTCAGCGCGCCGAGCAGATGATCGGCGAAGTCGCCCGCACCCGTCGCCCAAGCTGCGAGCGCCCGCGTCACCGCCTCGCGCTGGTCGATCTCGATGTTCGCGGCCCCCAGGAGTCGGCGAACGACCGTCACGAGGAGCGCCTTGCGCTGTCGCAAGGGGCGCGCCAGGACCCAGACCGTCTCGGCGAGAACGATCACGTTGACGAAGAAGCGCGCGTCGCGGCGCGCCAAGGTCTCGGCGACCAGCGCCGTCTCCTGCGGCGCATCGTCGGGCCAGATTGCCGTGTCCACGAGCCAGCGCAGCAGCACGTTGGTGTCGAGGCCGATCACGCGGTCCCGTCCTCGTCCGCCGCGCCCGCCCGCCTCCAGCGGTCCGTGCGGCTCTCGGCGATCCAGTTTTTCACCTGCGCGCCGCTGACCGGTCCCGGCGCGTCGGACCCGACGATGCCGCGCAGGTCGGCGAGGGCATCGGTGCGGGCGTCAACGACGAAGCGCCCCTCGGCGTCCCGCGTGAAGACGAGCTTGTCGCCGGCCTTGAGTCCGAGCGCCTTCCGAAGGGCCGCCGGTACGGTGAGTTGACCCTTCGACGTGATGGTCGCTTCGATCGCCTTCACCCGCAATCTCCTTACCAAGCGACGAGATTGTAAGGAGAGGCACGCATCGCCGGCAAGGGCTCACAACGGTCCCATCACGTCGCCGCGGAACCCGTACACCGCCCGCAAGCCGGACAGCGGAACCAGCGTCACCTCCCGCGTCGAGCCGGGCTCGAAGCGCACGGCGGTCCCCGGGGCGATGTCGAGGCGTCGGCCGCGCGCCCGCTCCCGGTCGAAGACGAGGCCGGGGTTGACCTCGAAGAAGTGGTAGTGCGAGCCGACCTGGATCGGTCGGTCGCCGGTGTTGGCGACCTCCAGGGTCGTCCGCTCGGCGTCGGCGTTGAAGACGATCTCGCCGGGCAGCGTGGTCACCGCGCCGGGCACGTCGTGGGAGGCCGCGCCGCGGATCGGTTGGTGCACGGTCACGAGCTTGGTGCCGTCGGGGAAGGTCGCCTCGACCTGGATGTCGTGGATCATCTCGGGCACGCCCGGCATCACCTGATCGGCGGTGAGCACGGTGCCCCCGTCCCGCATCAGCTCGGCGACGGAGCGCCCGTCGCGGGCGCCCTCGACGACGAAATCGGTGATCAGCGCCACCGCCTCCGGATGGTTGAGCTTCACCCCGCGGGCGAGGCGGTTGCGCGCCACCTGCGCCGCCATGGCGATCAGCAGCTTGTCCTTCTCGCGGGGTGTCAGCAGCACCGTCGTCTCGCCCGTTCGCCCGTTCCGTCGCGGCGGAGCAAGGATCATGCGCGGAATGGGGTCAAGGGCGAATCGGCGGGCGAATCGGAGGGCGGATCCGGGGGGGCCGGGGCCCGGCGCCGCTCCCGTCGGGAGGGCGCGTGGCGGATCCGTCGGATCGCTCCGCCACGCGGATCCGGACGGCGCCCGAGCGCCGCGCGGGCGGATCAGTCCGTCACCTCCGTGAACTCCGGCAGCAGCTCGGGCATCGCCCCGCGGCGCAGCTTGGCGGGCAGGTCGCGGGGGTGGATGAAGGCGTCGCCGAACCAGGGGAAGCGCACCGGGTCGAAGGAGGCGCGCAGCCAGTCGATCGTCCGGCGCACCCGGCCGATGCGCTCGGCGTCGGGGTGATAGGTCAGCCAGATATCGAGGCCGAAATGGCCGAGATTGTCCACCGGGATCACGCGTGCGCCGCTGGGGCTCGCGTAGGTCGGCAGCAGGCCGATCCCCGCCCCCCGGGCGATCGCCCAGTAATAGGCGCTGCTCGTATTGCACTTCAGCGCGACCGAGACCGTTTCCGGAAAGCCGTCCAGGGCGCGGGCGTAGTCCGAGAGGTTGATCGTCTGGCCGCCGGACTGGACGACGATCCGGTGGCGGACGAGATCGGCCGCCCGGTCGGGCAGGCCGTAGAGATCCGCGTAGACCGCGGCCGCGTAGGGCATCACGTGCATCCGGCCGAGCTTGACCACGCGCAGGTCGGGGCTCGTCGGCCGCGTGAGCTGGATCGCGACGTCCGCCTCCAGCCGCAGCACGTCGGCCGATTCCATCGCGCAGCGCAGGTCGACGGTGAGCCGCGGGTTGGCGCGCTGGAACTCCACGAGGCGCGGGGCGATCCAGAAGGCGCCGAGCCCCTCGGTCACGGCGATCCGAACCTCGCCGGCCTCGGTGAACCCGGCGGCGTCGCGCGCCCGCAGCACGCCGAAGGCCGCGCTCTCCATCTGCGCCGCGGCTTCGAGCACCGCGCGGCCCTCGGCGGTCGCCCGGATGCCGTCGATGTGGCGCGTGATCAGCGGCGCGCCGACGCTGGCTTCGAGCAGCTCGATCCGGCGCCGGACCGCGTTGATCGACAGTCCGAGGCGCCCGGACGCCGCGCGGAAACTGCCGCTGCGCTCCAGCTCCAGGAAAACGAAGAGGCTTTGCCAGTCGGGCATCGGGCCGGTTCCGGCATCGACCCTTTCCATGAGCGGAACACCCCTGTTTCAAAATGTAGGCATACAACCTGAGGGTTAGATGCGAAGGATTGCCGGGTCAATCAGGTCGTAGACCACAGGTCAGTCATGACGTTCCATCACGCGGGAACGACGTTCCTCCCGAGAGACATATCTGACGTTGACGCTGCCCGGCAGGGCGGCGCGCCGCGGCACGGCCTCCTGACGATGGATGTCGGCCGCATGGCGCGGCACTTGGTCGTATTCACGCCGACGCCGGATGATCTGGCGCGGCTGATCGCGGTGGCCCGCGCCGACCTCCCGGGCCTCGCGTCGCTGGCCACCGTCCGCCGGGTCATGACGGCCAATCCCGACTCGGTCTACGCGATCGCCCCGCGCGCCCGGTTCGATGCGGCCGATCCCCGCGGCGAGGGCTTCGTCGCCTGCCTGATGCTGAACGCGGACGGCCTCGCCGCGCTGAGATCCGGCGCGTTCGACGCGTCCAATCCGCCCGCCGCCCTCCTCGCCGGCCAGCACGAGCGTCCGGCCGCCATCTACGTCTGGGGCGTCCACGCCCGGCGCCGGCTCGCCGGCGGCGTCGGCCTCGTCTTCGACCGCCTGTCGAGCCCGCTCTACCGGGGCGTCGACTTCTACGCACGGGCCGCCACGCCCGAGGGCGCCGACCTGCTGACCGGCCTCGGCTTCGTCCGCGGCACGCTCCCGGGGGCGGCGGCGCGGTCGCTCTACCACCTCGCCCGCTCGCCCGCGCCCGAGGCGGCGCCGATCTACGACAGCCACCGCCCCGGACGGCGCGGCGTGAGCGTCGCGGTGGTCCGCTCCATGGACGACCTCGCCCGCGTCATCGCCCTGCGCGCCTCGGTCTACATGGCCGAGCAGGCCTGCCCCTACGACGAGGAGTTCGACGGCAACGACCTCTCGGCCACGCATCTCGTCGGCTACGTCGGCGACGAGCCGGCCGGGTGCCTGCGCATCCGGTTCTTCGCCGACTTCGCCAAGATCGAGCGGCTCGCGGTCCGCGCCGAGCACCGCAACACGCGCCTCGCCTTTACCCTGGTGCGGGCCGGCATCGAGCTCGCCCGGGTCAAGGGCTATCGGCAGATCTACGGCCACGCCCAGCGGCGGCTAGTCGACTTCTGGAGCCGGTTCGGCGCGCGCGTCTTCGAGGGCGCCCGGGAATTCACCTTCTCGGACTTCGACTACGTCGAGATGCTGCTGGAGGCGGAGCCCCACCCGCAGGCGATCGGCCTCGACGCCGACCCCTACGTGCTCATCCGGCCCGAGGGGCGCTGGCACCGGGCGGGCGTGCTCGACTGGTCGCGGATCCGTCCGGTGACGCGGCCCTCGGTCGACACGCGGGTGGCCGCGCGATGACCCGCCCGCTGAATCCGGCGCTCTACCGCAGGCCGACGCAGGTTCCGGTGCTCGTCCTGGTCGATCTCCAGCAGGAATACGCGGTGGCGGGACGGCCCCTGGCCCTGCCGCTCCTCGCGCCCGCGCTGGCCAATTGCCGCCGCGCCCTCGATCACGCCCGGGCGAGCGGGATGCCGGTCGTCTACGTCCGCTGGATCGGGGCGCCCCTGTTCCAGGCCGGATCGCGGTTCGCCCGGTGGATCGACGGGTTCGAGCCGCACGGCTGCGACGCGATCTTCGACCGCGACCGCCCCTCGGCCTATGCCAGCCCCGCCTTCGCCGACGCGATGGAGCGCGCCGACGTATCCCTCGTCCTGGCGGGCTTCCCCGGGGAGGCCGCCTGCCTCGCCACGGCGGTGGAGGGCTTCCACCGGGGACACGACCTGACCTTCCTGTCCGACGCCTCCGCGAGCCACGACCTCGACGGGCTGTCCGGCGAGGCGGTCCACCGCTCGGTGAGCGCGATCATGCGCGTCTACGCCGAGGTGACCGACACCGCCGCCTGGATCGCGCGCTCGGGCGCCCTCAGCACGGCCTACGCCCATGGATGATCGCGATCCCGGCCCCCGCGCGTCGGGGGACGCGTCCGACCTGCGCCTCGGGCGCGCCGCCCTGGCGCTGCTCGACGCCGCCCGCGGCTTCGGAGACCCGGCGCTCATCGTGCAGGCCGAGGCGATGGCCCTGGCGGCCGGCCTCGCCCTCGCCGAGCGCGTCCGGGCCCCGTCGGACGATCGTGAAGTCTGAGCGGTCAGGCCGCCGCGTCGTCGCCCGCGGCGAGGAGCATCGCGCGCAGCCGCGCGATCCGCTCGTCGCCGGAGCGTCGCTCGGCCCGGAGCGCCGACCAGAGGGCCGCCGCGTCCCTGCGACGCTGCGCCTCGGCGTCCTCCGCCGCGGAAGTGCCGCCCCTGCGGCGATCGAGCGAGTCCATGGTCCGCCTCCCTCGCGGTCGAGAGCGCGTCCGTTAGCAGTCGGGTTCCCGGCGGGCCAGCCCGGACGCCGGGTCCCCCGGCGACAGCCCGGCGCGAACGTCATCCGGAACCGCCACGGGCGACCGCCGGGACGGTGGCCCCGATCCGGGGGGACGGCCTCAGGCGGCGTCGCGGCGCCCGCGGCCCTGCCGCTCGGCCAGCGCCCCCGGACGGCCGAGGCCGATCTCCTTGGCGAGCGCCGAGCGCTGCTCGGCGTAGCCGGGGGCGACCATCGGGTAGTCGCCCGGCAGGCCGTAGCGCTCCCGGTAGCTGCGCGGGTCGAGGCCGTGGCTGGTGAGATGGCGCTTGAGCGTCTTGTAGGTCTTGCCGTCGATGAAGCTGACGAGGCCGTCGCGCCCGATCGACCGGCGGATCTCGGCGGCGCCGGGCTGCTCGACCGGCTCCGGCTCGGGCTGGGCGCTCATGCCGGACCCGAGGCGTGCGAGCGCCGCGTGAACGCTGGCGATGAGCCCCGGAAGCTCGGCGACGGGAACCGAATTGTTGGAGACGTACGCGGAAACGATGTCGCCAGCCAGCAGCGTGATCTCCTGCGTCCGGTCGTTCGCCGACGCCTCGCCCGCTTCCTCGCGCATTCCTGCATTCCTCGTGACGATGATTGATTCGTGCACAATCTTTGTGACTTGGCACGCGGTTTCAAGATCCAGGGCCATGCTTGAGCCGCGGACCCACAGAACTCAGGCGCATGAACCGGTGACATTCGGTTACTGAACGCTTCCGCTTCGCGGTGTTGCGGATAAATCGCCGTCGCGACGTGCGGCGTCACACACCGGGACCTGCCAGCGCCGCCACGATCGCTTCGACCGCCGCGATCTGCTGCTGGATCTCCAGGATCCGCGCGCCCGATTCCGCTCCGTCGCCGGGCAGGAGGGTCCCCTTCAGCCGCCGGGTGTTGCGGAGCCGGGCCACCGCGCGTGCGATGTTCCGCCGCTCTTCGAGGAGCGCGGCGTGCACCTCGCGCATCGCGTCCAGTTCGCTGTCGGCCATTCCGGTCCTCGACGTCAGCCGGTTGCGGGATCCGGTCCGCGGGACCGGCCGTCACGCTCATAGGGCGACGGCGGACGTGTATCCCGCGGCCGCGTCGGAGCGGTTATCGCCCGCGACAGCGGGTCGCGGGGGCGCGTCCGCGGTCCGGGACCCGAAATGAATACATTTCCTGTGACGGTCGGGCGATAGCGCCGCTCCGGGCCGCGTCGGACGGCTGCGTGATCGTCCCCGGAATGTTAGCGTTCGATCAACCGCCCCGGGATCCGCGAGGGTCCGAAGGTCGGAGGTGAGGGAGGCCGCGGGTGGAGTCGCCGAGCGGGCGCGAGCCCGAAGCTAGCGGGCGTCGGGTCGAAGCCCCGGGTGCCGGGCGCCACGCGCGGCGGCGCATCCGCGCGCGCCGGTCGCTGCCGCTCGTGATCCTGCTCGGGCTCGTCGCCGGGGGCGCCTACGGCTACGCGCGGATGACCGAGACCGCGGTGCGGGCGGACAAGCCCGCGCCGCTGCCCGTGCCGGTCAGCCTCGCGACCGTGGAGCAGGGCGCCTTCGACCGGGTGCTCAACGGGCTCGGCACGGTCCAGGCCTACAACACCGTGCAGGTGCGCAGCCGCGTCGACGGCGAGATCCAGCGGGTCGATTTCCGCGAGGGCCAGAAGGTGCGCAAGGGCGACCTTCTCGTCCAGATCGATCCGAGGCCCTACCAAGCCTCCCTCGACCAGGCCAAGGCCAAGAAGGAGCAGGACGTCGCCAACCTCGGCAACGCCCGCCTCGACCTCGACCGCTACACGGGCCTCGGCTCCTACGCCTCGCGCAAGCAGCTCGAGACCCAGACGGCGATGGTGGCGCAGCTCACCGCCCAGGTCGCCTCCGATCAGGCGGCGATCGACAACGCGCAGACGCAGCTCGGCTACGCCACGATCCGCGCGCCGATCGACGGCGTCACCGGCTTCCGGCAGGTGGATATCGGCAACATCATCAACGCCTCGGGGCAATCGGCGATCGTGACGATCACCCAGGTCGAGCCCATCTTCGTGGTGTTCACCGCCCCCGAGGAGCAGCTCCAGGCGATCACCGCGGCGCTGAAGGCCGGCACCGTCCCCGTCGAGGCGTGGAGCACGGAGGGGACCGCCCGGCTCTCGGCCGGGACGCTCGCCCTGTTCAACAACCAAGTGGACACCGCGACCGGCACCATCCGGCTCAAGGCCACGTTCGAGAACCGCGACAACGCCCTCTGGCCCGGCCTGTCGGTGTCCACCAGGACCCGGATCGGGGTCGTGACGGACGCGGTGACGGTGCCCGACGACGCGATCCAGCACGGGCCCGAGGGCCTGTTCGCCTACGTGGTCGACGCCGAGGGCCGCGCCCAGCAGCGCCCGATCCGGGCGGGGCGCTCGAATGCCGGCCGCACGCAGATCCTCGGCGGCCTCTCCCCCGGTGAACGGGTGATCACCGCCGGCCAGTACAAGGTGCAGGACGGCAGCCTCGTCGCCGACGCGCACCCGCCCCGCACCGCCCAGGCGCGCGGCGGCGCGCAGCCGGGCGCCCACTGAGATGTCGGGCGGCCTCTCCAGCGCCAGCATCCGCTATCCGGTCGCGACGACGCTCGTCATGATCGGCATCCTGTTCCTCGGGATCGTCGCCTACCCCCTGCTCGGCGTCGCGCCGCTCCCGCAGGTCGACTTCCCGACGATCCAGGTGACGGCCCAGTTGCCGGGGGCGAGCCCCGAGACCATGGCCTCGTCGGTGGCGCAGCCGCTGGAGCGCCAGTTCTCGCAGATCCCCGGCGTCTCGCAGATGACCTCGACGAGCACGCTCGGCATCTCGGTGGTCACGGTGCAGTTCGACCTGAACCGCAACATCGATGCGGCGGCCGGCGACATCCAGACCGCGATCAACGCCGCGGGCGGCCAGCTCCCGAAAAACCTGCCGAGCCCGCCGACCTACCGCAAGGTCAACCCGGCCGATTCGCCGATCCTGCTGCTCTCGGCCACCTCCGACAGCATGCCGCTGACCGAGGTCAGCGACGCGGCCGACATCCAGCTCGCGCAGCGCATCAGCCAGATCTCGGGCGTCGCGCAGGTGTTCATCGGCGGCCAGCAGAAGCCCGCCATCCGCATCCAGGTCGATCCGGCCAAGCTGGTCGCCAAGGGCCTTTCGCTGGAGGACGTGCGGCTGCCGCTGTCCGTCACCACCGTGGACGGGCCCAAGGGCAACATCGACGGGCCGCGGCGCAGCTACACCATCTACGCCAACGACCAGCTCACCGCGGCCGACAAGTGGAACGACGTGATCGTCGCCTACCGCGACGGGGCGCCGCTGCGGGTGCGCGACATCGGCCAAGCGGTCCAGGGCCCGGAGGACATGAAGCAGGCGGGCTGGACCAACGGCCGCCGCGGCGTCTTCCTCGTGATCTTCAAGCAGCCCGGCGCCAACGTCATCGACACGGTGGACAGCATCAAGGCACAGCTCCCGCGGCTGACCGCGACGCTGCCCGCGGCGATGAAGGTCGAGGTGCTGAGCGACCGCACCCAGACGATCCGCGCCTCCGTGGAGGACGTGCAATTCACCCTGCTGCTGACGATCGCCCTCGTGATCGCGGTGATCTTCGTCTTCCTGCGCAGCTTCTGGGCGACGGTGATCCCGAGCGTGACGGTGCCGCTGGCCCTGCTCGGCGCCTGCGCGCTGATGTGGCCGTTCGGCTACACCCTCGACAACATCTCCCTGATGGCGCTGACGATCTCGGTCGGCTTCGTGGTCGACGACGCCATCGTCGTGCTGGAGAACATCAGCCGCTACGTCGAGGAGGGGATGCGGCCGATGGAGGCCGCGTTCAAGGGCGCGGGCGAGATCGGATTCACCATCGTCTCGATCTCGGTGTCGCTGATCGCGGTGCTGATCCCGATCCTGCTGATGGGCGGAATCATCGGGCGGCTGTTCCGCGAGTTCGCGATCGTGCTGTCGATGGCGATCGCAGTCTCGGCCTTCGTCTCGCTGACGCTGACGCCGATGATGGCCTCGCGGCTGCTGAAGCCGCACGGGGCCGCCCGGCACGGGCGGCTGTACCTCATGAGCGAGCGGGCGTTCGACCGGTTGCTCGCCGCCTACGCGGCCGGGCTCGACCTCGCCCTGCGCTACCGCTTCCTGACCCTGATGTCGTTCCTGGCGACGCTGGCCCTGACGATCCACCTGTTCATCGTCATCCCGAAGGGCTTCTTCCCGCAGCAGGATACCGGGCTCGTCGTCGGCATCACCGAGGCCGCCCAGGACATCTCCTTCGCCGCCATGAAGGAGCACCAGGAGCGGGTCGGCGCGGTGGTCCAGGCGGACCCGGCGGTCGACACGGTGGCGATGGTGATCGGCGGCAACGGCCAGGCGCTGAACACCGGCCGCATGTTCATCACCCTGAAGCCTCGCGACCACCGGGACGCGACCGCCTTCCAAGTGATCGACCGGCTGCGGCCCCAGCTCGAGCGCCTTCAGGGGGTCAAGACCTTCCTGCAGGCCTCGCAGGACGTGCGCACCGGCTCGCGCACCACGCGCACGCAGTTCGAGTACACGTTGCAGGATCCGGACCTCGTCGAGCTGAACACGTGGTCGCCGCGCATCCTCCAGCGGCTCCAGGCCCTGCCGGAACTGCGCGACGTGGCCTCCGACCAGCAGACCCGCGGCACCACCCTGAGTCTGACGATCAACCGCGACGCCGCCGCCCGCTTCGGCATCTCGCCGCAGATGATCGACGACACGCTCTACGACGCGTTCGGCCAGCGCCAGATCGCCCAGGTCTTCACCCAGCTCAACACCTACCGGGTGATCCTGGAGATCCTGCCGGCGCTCCAGGGGGCGACCGACAGCCTGGATCGGATCTACCTGCGCGCGCCGATCGGCGGCGGGCAGGTGCCGCTCGCGGCCTTCGCGACCTGGACGACGATGCCCGTCGCGCCGCTCTCCATCAACCACCAGGGCCAGTTCCCGGCGGTGACGATCAGCTTCAACCTCGCCCCCGGCGTCGCGCTGGGGCAGGCGGTGGCGGCGATCGAGGGGGCGAACCGGGAATTGGGCGTGCCGGCCACGGTGATAACCGGCTTCCAGGGCACCGCGCAGGCGTTCCGCGCCTCGCTCTCGACCGTGCCGCTGCTGATCCTCGCCGCCCTGTTCGTGGTCTACCTGATCCTCGGCGTGCTCTACGAGAGCTTCATCCACCCGATCACGATCCTCTCGACCCTGCCCTCGGCCGGCGTCGGGGCGCTCGCCGCGCTGATGCTCGGCGGCTACGATTTCAGCCTGATCGCCCTGATCGGCATCATCCTGCTCATCGGCATCGTGAAGAAGAACGGCATCATGCTCGTCGACTTCGCGATCGAGGCCGAGCGCGAGGAGGGGGTGAGCGCGGAGGCGGCGATCCGGCAGGCCGCGCTGCTGCGCTTCCGCCCGATCCTGATGACGACGATGGCGGCCCTGCTCGGCGGCATCCCGCTGATGGTCGCCACCGGCACCGGCTCCGAGATCCGCCAGCCGCTCGGCTACGCGATGGTCGGCGGCCTCGCGATCAGCCAGATCCTGACGCTGTTCACCACGCCGGTGATCTACCTCTACCTCGACGGGCTCGCCCACCGGCTGTCGTGGCGCGATGCGCCGGAGGCGGTTCCGGACGCCGCCGGTGCGGCGGCGCACCCGAAGCCGCTGCGGGCGGCCGAGTAGGGCTCACGCCTCCGTCCCCGGTCCGGCGGCGCGCCCACCACCGGGGTGTGAACGGGGCCGAGGCGGTGAAGCCGGCCCGGAACGCGCCGATCGCGCCCCGGGTCGCAGCCCGGGCGACGTGCAGCACCTCCGCCCTCGAAAGACGATACCGGGGCCGGCGGATATCCATACGATTCTCGTATCGAAGGTAGGCCGAAGAGATATTGGACGGGCCGTCCGGCTTGCCGCATGTCACGTCGCTCGACGATGGGCGCCACCGGACGCGCCACGGGATGCAGCACGGGAGGGCGGACGGGTGGAGACGGCGGAACGCCCTGCGGAGACCGGGAAGACGCGGCCGCTCGCCGGCCTGACCGTGCTGGCCCTGGAGCAGGCGGTGGCGGGGCCCTACTGCACCTCGCGGCTCGCCGATGCCGGCGCCCGGGTGATCAAGGTCGAGCGCGCCGAGGGCGACTTCGCCCGCGGCTACGACGCCGCCGTGAACGGGCTGGCGAGCTACTTCGTCTGGCTCAACCGCGGCAAGGAGAGCCTCGTCGCCGACATCAAGGATCCTGAGGACGCGCGGCTGCTGCACGCGATCCTCGCGCGGACGGACGTGTTCGTGCAGAACCTCGCGCCCGGCGCCGCCGCCCGGGCCGGCTTCGGCTCGGCGGAGCTGCGGGCGCGCCATCCCCGGCTGATCACCGTCGACATCTCGGGCTACGGCGAGGGCCACGCCTACAGCGACATGAAGGCCTACGACCTGCTGGTGCAGGCCGAGAGCGGGCTCGCGGCCATCACCGGCCACCCGGCCGGGCCGGGGCGGATCGGCGTCTCGGCCTGCGACATCGCCTGCGGGATGGACGCGCACGCCGCCGTGCTGGAGGCGCTGATCGCCCGCGGCATCACGGGGGCGGGGAGTGCCCTCTCGGTCAGCCTGTTCAGCGGCGCCGCCGACTGGATGAACGTGCCGCTGCTCTACTTCGAGGGCACGGGCAAGGCGCCGCAGCGGCTCGGCCTCGCCCACCCCTCGATCAGCCCCTACGGCGCCTACCCCACCGCCGACGACGGCCTCGTGCTGATCGCGATCCAGAACGAGCGCGAGTGGGCGCTCTTCTGCGAGACGGTTCTGGGCGAGCCCGGGCTGGCGCGGGCGGAGGGGTTCGACTCCAACAACGCCCGCGTCGCCAACCGCGCGGCGGTGGACCTGCGCATCGGCGCCGTTCTGGTGCGGCTGACCCGCGCCGCCGCCGCCGCCCGGCTGAAGGCCGCCGGCACCGCCTACGGCTTCGTCAACGGGCTGGTCGACCTCGCCACCCACCCGGCGCTCAAGCGCACGCCGGTGGAGACCCCGGCCGGCACCGCGCATATCGTGGCTCCGCCGGTGCTGATCGACGGGGCGGTGCGGCCGCTCGGGCCGGTGCCGGGTCTCGGCGAGCACGGCGCGCGGATCCGCGCCGAGTTCTCCGGGCGTCCGTAGAAGCGATGGATCGGGAGGCGACGATGAGGCTTGAGGGCAAGATCGCGATCGTCACGGGGGCCGGCGGCGGCTTCGGTGCGGGCATCGCCGAGCGCTTCGCGGCCGAGGGCGCGCGGGTCGCCGTGGTCGATATCCGCCGCGAGGCCGCCGAGGCGGTGGCCGCCGGGATCGGCCCGAGCGCCATCGCCCTCGCCGCCGATGTCGGTGCCGCCGCCGACGTGGACGCGATGGTCGCGGAGACCCGCGCGCGATTCGGGGCGCCGCACATCCTCGTGAACAACGCCGGCACCACCCACCGCAACCGCCCGCTCCTGGAGGTGACGGAGGACGACTTCGACCGAGTCTTCCGGGTGAACGTGAAGTCGATCTTCCACGCGGTGCGCGCGGCCGCGCCGCTGATGCGCGACAACGGCGGCGGCGTGATCCTCAACGTCAGCTCGACCGCGGCTCTGCGGCCGCGCCCGGGGCTGACGTGGTACAACGCGTCCAAGGGGGCGGCGAGCCTCGCCACCAAGTCGCTGGCCCTCGAACTCGCGCCCTGGAAAGTCCGGGTGAACGCCCTGTGCCCGGTGATGGGCGCGACCGGGCTGCTCGAAGAGTTCATGGGCGTGCCCGACACACCCGAGAACCGGCAGAGGTTCATCGCCACGATCCCGCTCGGGCGGATGTCGACGGCCCGGGACATCGCCGCGGCGGCCCTGTTCCTCGCCTCGGACGAGGCCGAATTCATCACCGGGATCGACCTGCCGGTCGACGGCGGCCGCACGGCCTGAGACGGGCGCGATGGACACCGATCTCACCGCCTGGATCGGCCGCACGCGCGAGAGCACCGACCTCGTCACCCCCCGGCTGCTGAGCGAGTTCCAGGCGACCCTGGGGCCGCATCTGGCCCCGGTCGGCCCGGGCGAGGCGCCGCCGGCCCTGCACTGGTGCCTCGCCCCCGAGACGCCGGCCGCCGACGCGCTCGGGCCCGACGGGCACGCGGCCAAGGGCGGGTTCCTGCCCCCCGTCCCGCTGCCGCGGCGGATGTGGGCGGGCGGGGAGATGGAGTTCCTCGACGCCCTGCGCGCGGGCGATGGGGTGACGCGCACCGAGATCGTGCGCGACGTGGCCTTCAAGGCCGGGCGCAGCGGCAGCCTGTGCTTCGTCACCGTCGCGCACGCGGTGTCGAGCCCGCGCGGCCTCGCCGTCCGAGAGCGGCAGGACATCGTCTACCGCGAGGCGGCAGGCGCGCAGACCGGGGCGAATGCCGAGGCGGCCCGCGACGACGCCTCCGCCTACGAGCGGGTCTGGCGGGTGCCGGCGACGCCGGTCCTGCTGTTCCGCTACTCGGCGATGACCTTCAACGGCCACCGCTTCCACTACGACCGGCCCTACGCGACGGAGGTCGAGGGCTACGCCGATCTCGTGGTGCACGGGCCGATGCAGGCGACGCTGCTCGTCAACCTCGCGGCGGCGCTGCTGGGGCGGGTGCCGCGGATCTTCCGGTATCGCGGCCTCTCGCCGATGACCGCCAACCAGACCTTCTCCGTCTGCGGGCGGCGGACCGAGGCGGGCTTCGAGGGCGTCACCCTCGACGCGGACGGGCGCGTCTGCATGCGGGCGAGCGCCGAACCCGGAGCGTGATTCGCGGGCGGCACGGGTGGCGAAAAAATGCCGCCGGGCGCGAGCGTCCGGCGGCCAAATCCGAAAAAAATCAGACGACGGTCAGGCCGACATCGACGTTGTTGCGGGTCGCGTTGGAGTACGGGCAGATCGTGTGCGCCTTATCCACGAGCTTCTGCGCGTCGGCGCGGTCGAGGCCCGGCAGGCTGATCTTGAGGTCGGCGGTGATGCCGAAGCCGCCCTCGGAGCGCGGGCCGATGCCGACCGTGGCAGTGACCGAGGTGTCGGCCGGGACCTTCAGCGACAGCGACGGGGCGACCGCCTTCATGGCGCCGAGGAAGCAGGCGGAGTAGCCCGCCGCGAAGAGCTGCTCGGGGTTGTTGCCCTCTCCGCCGGCACCGCCCAGCTCCTTCGGGGTCGAGAGCTTGACGCTGAGCGATCCGTCCTCGGTCTTGGCCGCGCCGTCGCGGCCCCCGGTGGCGGTGGCGGTGGTGCGGTACTTCACGTCGACGGACATCGTGCGGTCTCCGGTTGTGGGCGAGACCCGGCATCTAGGGCCGGCCCGGGAAGACGGGTAGACCGGACATCGATTGTGCGCAATCGATATCTCGCGCATGCCATCCCCGGGTTCCGGCGGCTCACGCCTCGATCAGCGCGAAGCGGTCCACGTCGACGAGGCCGCGATCGGTGATCTTGAGGTGCGGGATCACCGGCAGCGGCAGGAAGGCGACCTGGAGGAACGGCTCGGGCAGGGTGCAGCCGAGGCCGCGCGCCGCCGCCCGCAGGGCGCCGAGCTCCCGGCCGATCGCCTCGAACGGCAGCAGGCTCATCAGCCCGGCGAGCGGCAGGGCGATCTCGGCGAGCACCCGGCCGCCCGCGGCCACCACGAACCCGCCCTCGATCTCGGCGAGCCGGTTGACCGCCACCGCCATGTCGGCCTCGTCGGCACCCACCACCGTGATATTGTGGCAATCGTGCCCGACGGAGGAGGCGATCGCCCCGCGCCTCAGGCCGAACCCGTTCACGAAGGCGACGCCGATGCCGCGCAGCCCCGGCGGCGTGCGGCCGTGGCGCTCCACCACCGCGACCTTCACCGCGTCCTGATCGAGGTCGATCCGGCGCTCGCCGTCCCGGTAGGGGAGGGCGAGGTCGAGGCGCCGCGTGATGATCTTGCCCGGCACGACGCCGATCACCGGGGTCGAGGGCCCGGAGCCCGGCGCGGCGAAATCCGCCTCCGTCACCCGCCGCACCCGGACGCTGCCGCGGCCGATCGGGGCGACGGGCGCCCGGTCCGCGAACAGAGCCTCGTCCACGGGGCGCCCCGCGCAGATCACCCGCGAGACGGCGCAACCCAGGACATCGTCGAGGACGACGAGGTCGGCGCGCTGGCCCGGAGCGACGAGGCCCCGGTCGTGCAGGCCGAAGGCGCGGGCCGCCGACCACGAGGCGGCGCGGTAGACGGCGAGGGGCGGGCAGCCCAGGCGGATCGCGGTGCGGACCGCGTGGTCGAGATGCCCCTCCTCGGCGATGTCGAGGGGGTTGCGGTCGTCGGTGCAGAAGGCGAGGAACGGCGCGGTGCGCTCGGTCAGGATCGACGCGAGCGCGTGCAGGTCCTTGGAGACCGAGCCCTCGCGAATCAGCACCGTCATCCCCTTCGACAGCTTCTCCAGCGCCTCCTCCGCCGTGGTCGCCTCGTGCTCCGTGCGGATGCCGGCCGCGACGTAGCCGTTGAGGGGCAGCCCCCGCAGCAGCGGCGCGTGCCCGTCGATCGGCCGGCCCTGGAAGGCAGCGAGCTTGGCCAGGAGGTCCGGATCGCCCGCGAGAACCCCGGGGAAGTTCATGACCTCGGCGAGCCCGAGCACCCGGGGATGGCCGGCGAAGCGCAGGAGGTCGGCTGCCTCGATCCGGGCGCCGGAGGTTTCCAGACCCGGCGCGGCCGGCACGCAGGCGGAGAGCTGCACCCGCAGGTCCATCGCCATCGCCCCGGCGGCGTCGAGGAACCAGTCGAACGCCGCGGTGCCGAGCACGTTGGCCATCTCGTGCGGGTCGCACACGCCGGTGGTGACGCCGCGAGGCAGGACGCAGCGCTCGAATTCCAGCGGCGGCATCAGCGACGATTCGACGTGGAAATGCGTGTCGATGAAGCCCGGCACGATCACGCGACCGGACACGTCGATCTCCCGCGCGCCGCGGTAGGTCCCGTGCGTGCCGACGATCCGGTCGCCGCAGACCGCGACGTCGGAGGCGACGAGGTCGCCGGTGACGAGGTCGAGGAACCGGCCGCCCTTGAGCACGAGGTCGGCCGCGGCGCGGCCGGTGCCCTGATCGATCCGCCTGCGAAGGCCGTCCGCGCCCGTCATCGCCGCCCACTCCGTGTCCCCGGCCGGCGGCCGGGATCGAGTCAACCGGATGGGATGCAGGCGGTTCGGGTTCGAGCGATTCAGGATCGCGCGACGGCGAGCGCCAGCAGGACCAGCACCACGAGGGCGGCGAGCGCCGCGAGCGCTGCCGCGCCGGTGCGCCCGATCGGACCGAACGCCGTCCGCGCCGGCGCCTCGGGCGCCGCGGGGGCGGGAGTCGCGGCGGTCGCCGGCGGCGCGATCCGCCCGAGCGCCGTCAGCATCAGCGGCTCGATCGCCGCGTAGCCCGCCGGGCTGAGATGCAGGCCGTCGCTGCCGTACTCGGTGCGCAGGCCGCCGGACCCGTCGGCCAGCACGGCGTAGTAGTCGATGAAGGTCGCCCCGTGCGCCGGGGCCTCGGCGCGCAGGCGGACATTCACCGCGTCGATCATCGCCGGGGCGTCCGGCACCCCGGGGTTCCACGGGATGTTGGCGGCGGGGGTGATCGAGCCGACCCAGGCCTTCACCCCCAGCGCCCGGGCCTCGTCGAGCATGCCGAGCAGGGTGGCGACGATCTCGTCCGTCGACACGAACACGCCGCCGTTGCGGCCGATATCGTTCACCCCGCACAGGAGGTGGACGCCGCGCGCGCCGCTGCGCTCGAGCTCGCCGCGAAAGCGCCGGGCGACCCAGCCGGCCGTCTCGCCGGAGACGCCGCGCGGGATCAGCCCGTAGGCCTCGAAGGTCCCGGCCCGGTAGAAGCTCCACTGCTCGGTGATCGAGTCGCCGATGAACACGATCGGCGGCACGGCGACCGGCGGCGCGGTCTCGGGGGCGTCCACTAGGCGGAGGCCTCCGCCTGGACCGGCCGCGGCAGCACGGCGTCGAGGTCGGCGGCCAGTCGCTCGGCCAAAGCCTGGCGGCCGAACGAATCGACGTGGACGATGTCGGTGAACAGCGCGCGGGCGTCGTCGCGGAACGCCGCGCTCAGGTCGTGCACCCCGAAATGCGGGCCGGCGAGCGGGCCGTCCCCGACGCCGGCCACCACCCGCGCGAAGCGCTCGACCTGCCGGTCGAGATAGGCCAGGAACGCGCCCGAGGCGACCGACCGCTCGTCGCCGACGAGCGTCGTCTTGCGCACCACCGTCGGCTGCAAGACGAACCGCACCGGGATGTCGAGGCCGCGCGACAGGCGCGCGAGCCGCTTCAGCCCCAGCTCGAACTGGCGCACCACCTCCCACTCCCACGGCTCGGATTGCCACAGGGTCAGCGCCCGCAGGTTGGCGAGCCGCTGGAAGATCAGCGCCTGGAGATTCTCGTAGGAGAGCGGCGGCGCCGGCTCCAGCGGGTCCTTCGGATCGAAGAAGTAGTCCTGCAGGCACTCGGTCACGAAGTGGTCGAACGGGTAGCCCGCGCGCGGGTCGAAGCTCCAGGGCTGGAAGATGTCGGTGGCCCCGCCGACCACGAGGATCAGGTCCGGCTCCATGTCCATCAGTCGGGTGGTGATCAGCGCGGTCATCTGGTTGAGGCAGGCGGAGATCGCGCCGAAATTGTAGACGCGGGTCCGCGCCCCGTGCGTCGCCCGCAGCACCGTCTCCAGCCGGCCCGGGAGCGTGTCGGGGGTGGACAGGCCCTCCAGGAGGGTGCTGTCGCCGACCGCGAAGATCCGCAGGTCCTCGGCCGCGCGCGGGCCGGGCAGGGCGTCGGTGCGGTAGCCCAGCGGGTCGTAGACGTAGCCGCGCTCGGCGATGTGCTTCATCGGCTTGCCGGCGAAACCCGTGTAGGGCGCCGGGAAGCGGATGCTGGCGTTGAAACTCTGGAAGTGGTGCAGGAACTTGCGGCGCGCGGCGCCGTCCCGGTCGTCGGAGGCCTGCTCGGCCATGCTCTGGGGTCCCGTCTCTGCCCGGCGCCGCGGCACGCGCGCCGCGGGCGTTATAGAGAGGGGGCGTGCCGCGGGAAACCTGCGGACGACGGGCGACCCCGCGCCGCGCGCGGGGCCGTCCCAGGCCGGGCGGTGCGTGGCGGCCGGGGCACACCGCGCCGAGAAACGGATCCCGTCACCGCCCAACGCCTGAATGGTCACGCTCTTGCCCCTAATCTGGGCCCAAGCACCGGATCGCTGACCCGTCCGCGCGCTCCGGTTCTCGACGCGTGCGCCGACGCCCTGGGCGCCGGCGATGTTTCCGCGCTGGAAAACGTCTTTTGAAACGAAGTGGACATATGGCTGAGCTTGAACGCGCGGCGCCGTCGCAGCCCGACCGCTCGATCCGCGCAGTCTCGTTCATCCCGGGAGGTACCTTGCGAGGTTTCCGTTCGCGTAAGACGGCGCTCGCTGCGCTGATGGCCGCGCTGGCGGCCGGATCGATGGCGGGCTGCACGGCGCTGCCGGCGGCGGGCCCGACCGCCTCGGCGATCGAGGCCGGCGCCGAGGTCGCCACCGCCGACGGCGCCCTGCTCGCCCGCTACGAGATCATCGACGTCTCCCCCGCCGCCGTCGAGGCCCTGCGCGGCCGACCCCTCGACAGCCTGCTCGCCTCCTTCGGCGACCACAGACCCTCCACCGAGCCCGTCATCGGCGTCGGCGACATGGTCTCCGTCTCCGTCTGGGAGGCCGGGTCCGGCGGCCTGTTCTCCGGGCCGCTCGTCGCCGACCGCTTCTCCGCCGGCTCCAAGTCCGCCCTCATCCCCGAGCAGCCGGTCGGGCGCGACGGCTCCATCTCCGTGCCCTATGCCGGGCGCATCCACGTCGCCGGACGCCGGCCCCAGGACGTGCAGGCGCTCATCGAGAGCGAACTCGCCGGCAAGGCCATCCAGCCCCAGGTGCTCGTCTC
>NZ_JAUYZI010000027.1 GCF_030700245.1 Methylobacterium amylolyticum | reverse complement strand
CGGCGGGCGCGGCGGCGCCCGCGGCGGCACCGGCCGGGGGAGTTCGGCCGCGTCCGGCGCGACCGCGGGGCGCGGCGGCGGGACGGGGATCGCGCGGGGCGGCGGGACCGGCGCGGCGACGGGCGGCTCCGGAGGCGGCGGCTCCGCGGGCGCCGGGGCGGAGGCCATCGCGGCGGCCACGGGGTCCACCGTCACAGGGTCCGCCTTCACGGGGGCTAGCTGCACGGGGGCTGCCTGCACGGGGGCTGCCTGCACGAGGTCGTCGGCCGGGGCGGGTGGGGGCTCGGGGGGCGCCGGGGCGGGCACGACGGCGGATGCCGGGCGGGCGAGCGCCGCTTGCAGTTGGCGGGCCATGTCCGAGAGCACGGCCGGGTCCACGGGCCGGCGCTCGGCCGAGGCCGCCAGAGGCGGCAATTGGGGCGGCAACGGAGGCGGCATCCGGGGCGCGGCGGCCGCGGGCCGGTCGGCCTCGCCGCGGGCCCGTTCCGAGGCCGGCTCGGGCTTCGCGTCGACGAGCGGCGGCGCCGTCCGCTGGAGGATCCGGCGGGGCGAGAACGGCTCGCGCGGCGGCTTCTCGGCCCGCTCCGGCGGCGCGGGCGCCCGCTCCGGCGCCGGGGGGCGCCGCTCGGCGGGGATCTCCTGGCCGGGCTCGTCGCCGCCGAGCAGGCCCGCGTCGAGGGGCAGCGTCACCGGCGGCGCCGCGCCGGAGCCCGGGATCGGCGGCCGCACCACCACGGGCATGGCGAAGGGGATCCCCTGGCCGGGATCGAAGGCCGGCTCGGGCCGGTGCGCGCCGATCTCGGCCAGGGCCCGCTGCGGCTCGGGCAGCCGCCCGGCCTCCGCCAGCGGGTCCGGCAGCGGCTCCGCCGCGGCCTCCGCCGGGCGCAGGCTCGCCTCGGGCATCGGGCGCTGGCCGCGCTGGATGTTGCGCTCGACCACCACGTCGTTGGGGCCGCCGACCAGCAGCAGGTGCTCGACATTGTCCCGCCGCAGCAGGATCAACTGCCGGGCGCGGTCGAGCTCGTACACGTCGACGATCCCGAGCCGCGGCTGGCGTCCGCGCGCGCCCGCCCGTCCCGGCAGGGCGAGGCCCCGCCCGGTGAGCCGCCGCACCACGAACACGATCGCGGCGAGCGCCGTGAAGATGACGGCGAAGATGACGACGTACTGGACGATCGGGGATCCGTCAGAGCCGAACACGGAGTGCAGCCATCGCAAGGTTACGCCCTCGCCCGTTGCCGCCGCGGCGAGCGCCGTGCGGTCGCCGTGCGGGGGCCGGCCGCGTCATACCACGCCGGCTGGCCGGCCGGGCAGACGCCGTTAGGACTTCGTTAACAGGCAAATATCGTTAACGCTGTCAACGCAATAGGTCGGGGATGCTTCGTCCGTCGGTCCCGGACGGTCCGCACCCGCCGGGCCGGACCGATCCCGCCCTCCCCGGCGCCGACGCCCGGGCGGCGCGTCCGACATCCCGCTCGAAGATAACCAAACTGTAATGTAGCCTCCATTTGAAATATTCAACACCAATAATACATAGGCGATCGACCAATATGGGTCGGGCACCTTCGATGTCGCCATGTTCTTGAACAATGTGTATTACGCGATCATCGTTGTTTGCCTGACCATCACCGTCGCCTGGATCGGGGTGCTGAGCTGGACGCTGTGGCACGCGTTCGCCCAGGTGGTGACGTGGGTGAACGATCTCCTCTGAGTGCGGAGCATGCCGACGACCGGGCACGGCACGGTTAACGAATCCGGCCGGCTTAACCGGCCGTTAACCCTGTGCGCGGCAGTTTTTGCCGAGCCCGCCCCGCGGCAGCGGCGCGCGACCGGAGACGTCCCTTGGCCATCACCGACCTGCCCGTGCTGGCGATGCTGCGCACCCGGATGCAGTGGAGCCAGGCGCGCCAGGGCCTGATCGCCGAGAACGTCGCCAACGCCGACATGCCGGGCTTCCGCCCGCGCGACCTCGCGGAGCTGCGCCTCGACCGGGCGACGGGCGCGCCGGTCGGCGGCACCGGCCTGGCGATGACGGCGCCCGGCCACATGGCCCCCGCGGGCCAGGCCGGCCCCGGGACGGAGGCGCGGCGCGCCAAGGGCTTCGAGATCCGCCCGAGCGGCAACGGCGTCAACCTCGAGGACGAGATGATGAAGGCCGGCGACACCCAGGCCGACTACCAGCTCGCCGCCTCGCTCTACCAGCACAGCCTGACGACCCTGCGGATCGCCATCGGCAAGAGCTGACGACGGGAGCCGAGTGTTTCGGGGCCGCGCCGGCGCTCCGGCGGGCGGGAAGGGGTTGAGCCGTGGACTTCACGAAATCGCTGGCGATCGCCGCCTCCGGCCTCAAGGCCCAGTCCGGCCGGATGCGGATCATCGCCGAGAACCTCGCCAATGCCGACTCGGCGCCCGCGCGCGGCGGCGCCGAGCCCTACCGGCGCAAGATCCCGACCTTCAAGAGCCACTTCGACCGGGAGGTCGGCGCCTCGCTGGTCGAGGTCGGCCGGGTGGGGCGCGACCGCTCGGCCTTCCGCACCAAGCACGATCCCGGCCACCCGGCGGCCGACGCCAAGGGCCAGGTGAGCATGCCCAACGTCAACGCGCTGATCGAGAACATGGACATGCGCGAGGCCCAGCGCTCCTACGAGGCGAACCTCAACATGGTCACGACCGCGCGCAAGATGGTCGCGCAGACCCTGGCGATCCTGAAGTAGGGGGCTGCGGATGGCCACGAGCAACTTCGCGGCGGGCGCCTACGCCGCCGTCCAGGGCCTCTCCGGCGCCCGGCCCGCCCCGCGCGTCCAGCCGGCGCAGGGGGCCGAGGGCGGCTTCACCCGCCTCCTCGGCCAGGCGCTCGAGGGCGTCGGCGACGCCGGGCGCCGGGCCGACACCCAGGCCGTCTCCGCCGCCGCGGGCAAGGCCAACGTCGTCGACGTCGTCACCGCCGTGGCCGAGAGCGAGACCGCCCTCCAGACCATGGTCGCCGTGCGCGACCGCATGATCTCCGCCTACGAGGAGATCATGCGCATGCAGATCTGAATGGTCTCCGACGCGCTGTCCGCTCGTCCCCCGGCCGCAACGCAGATTCCGAGAAGAATGACCGGCCTCGCCATCCTCGACGTCGCCCGCGACGGCATCTTCGTGTTCCTCAAGGTCGCGGGGCCGTTGATGCTCGTGGCCCTGTTCGTCGGCCTCGCCGTCTCGCTGGTGCAGGCGCTGACGCAGATTCAGGAGCAGACGCTGATCTACGTGCCCAAGATCGTGGCGGTGTTCGCCGTGCTGCTGCTGATGCTGCCGTTCATGGGCGACGCGATGGCGGGCTACATGACCCGCATCGCCGCCCGCATCGCGGCGGGGGGGTGATGCGCCCCGGGAGACGCCGGGAGACGGCGCGGCGCCCGGCATGCGATAGGGGCGGGCATGAACCTGCTCCTGCCCGGGATCGCCTCGGCCTACCTGCTGGTCTTCGCCCGCGTCGGCACGATCATCATGCTGATGCCGGGGGTGGGCGAGCAGACCGTGCCGCCGCGCCTGCGGCTCGCCTTCGCGCTGCTCGTGGCGCTGGTGCTGTTCCCGATGGTGCGGCCGCTGCTCGGCGGCACCGAGGGGCTGGCCGGCCCGCGGCTGATCGGCCTCCTGTTCGGCGAGACGATCATCGGGCTGGTGATCGGGCTGAGCGTGCGGATGGTCCTGGCCGCGCTCCAGACGGCGGGGCTGATCGTCTCGCAGCAGCTCGGCCTGTCCTACGCCATGACCGTCGACCCGACGATGGGCGGCCAGCAGGCGGCGGTCGGCAACTTCCTGGCGCTCCTCGGGATCACGCTGATCTTCGCCGCCGACCTGCACCACCTCGCCATCGAGGGGATCGCGCGCAGCTACGCGGTGCTGCCGCCGGACGGGGTGCCGGGGTTCGGGGACGCGCTGGCCCTGGCGCTGCGGGCGATCGCCCGCGGCTTCGCGCTGGCGGTGCAGATCTCCGGGCCGTTCATCGCCTTCGGCATCCTGTTCAACCTCGGGCTCGGGGTGCTGTCGCGGCTGATGCCCCAGTTGCAGGTGTTCTTCCTGGCGGTGCCGGCCTCGGTGCTCGTCGGCATGGTGATCCTGATGGGCGCCCTCGGCGCGATGATGGGCGTCTTCCTGGACGATCTCGGCCGGTATCTCGGGGAGTTCGTCGGGCGGTGAGGCGCGCCGCGGCGCCGCTCGCGTCGGCCCGCCCCCGCCCCCACCATCCCCAGCGCTGAGTCTCGAAAGACATGGCCGAGGGCGCGGAGCAGGAAGACAAGACCGAGGAGCCGACCCAGCGGCGGCTCGACCAGGCGATCGAGCGCGGCGACGTCGCCACCAGCATCGAGATCAACACCTTCGCGATCCTCGGCGCCTTCACCCTGGCGCTGGTGATCGCCGCCCCGGGCGTCGCATCGAGCCTGATGCAGGGCCTGCGGGCCTACCTCGCCAACGCCCACGCGCTGCCCGACGACGCCACCGCCATGCAGGCGGCCGGGCAGCGCGGCCTGTGGCTGTGGCTTCAGGCGGTCGCGGTGCCGGTCGGGCTCGCCGTCGCGGCGGGGCTCGCCGCGGGGCTGCTCCAGCACCCGCTGGTCTTCACCACCGAGACGCTGATGCCGAAGTTCGAGCGGGTCTCGCCGATGTCGGGGGTCAAGCGCATCCTCGGGGTCGAGGCGCTGTTCCAGTTCGGCAAGGGGCTCGCCAAGCTCGTGGCGGTGGGCGTCGTCGGCGGTGCGATCCTGTGGGGGGACCGGGACCGGCTGGAGGTGTTCGTGCGGCTCGATCCCGCCGCCTGCCTGCCGGCGATCCTCTCGCTCAGCCTCAAGCTGCTCGCCGGCATGCTCTGCGTCCACCTCGTGATCACGCTGGCCGACGCGCTGTACGCGCGGCTGCGCTGGCGCAACCGCCACCGGATGTCGAAGGAGGAGATGAAGCAGGAGATGAAGGAGACGGAGGGCAGCCCCGAGATCAAGGGCCGCCTGCGGCAGCTCCGCATGGCGCGGGCGAAGAAGCGGATGATGGCCGCCGTACCCACCGCCACCGTCGTCGTCACCAACCCGACCCACTACGCGGTGGCCCTGCGCTACGAGGCCGGCATGGCCGCCCCGGTCTGCGTCGCCAAGGGCGTCGACGCGCTGGCCCTGCGCATCCGCGAGGTCGCCAAGGCGCACGACGTGGCGGTGGTCGAGAACCCGCCGCTCGCCCGGGCGCTGCACGCCACGGTGGAGATCGACCGGGAGATCCCGGCCGAGCACTACCGGGCGGTGGCCGAGGTGATCGGCTTCGTGCTGCGCCTGCGCCGCCGCGCCGCCTGAGGCCGGAGCCCCCGCATCGCAACCCCGGACCGGGGCGGAGCGAGACCCGGAAGCCACGGTTCATCCACCTTTTTTCGCGAGGCTGCGGCGCGGCTTGGGGCCCGCGGCGCGGAGCCCACAAACCCCTTGCCGCAGGCCGGGCCGCGGGCCAAACCGGGCGCTCGTTCTGGAAAGAGACCATGGCCGACGCGACCGGATCCCCGGCCCCGATGCCCCCCAACCCGGTCACGGGCTCGATCGACCGCTCCGAGCAGCCCGGCCGGGTCGGCCTGCTGCTCGTGCTGGCCGGCCTGCTCGTCGGCGCGGCGATCGGCCTGTCGTTCGTGGCCAACGAGCAGGCGCAGTCGCTGATCGTCTGGCTGCTCGCGCTGCTGGCGATGGCCGGGGTGTTCTTCCTGTTCGCGCTGGCGATCGGGGCGATCCAGCTCAGCGGCGCCGCCGCGCGCGACGACATCACCAAGGGCATCGTCGACGCCGCCCCGGACGGGACGCTGGTGGTGGAGGACGGCGGCCGGCTGATCTACGCCAACGAGGCCTACCTGCGGCTCGCCGGCGGCGACAGCTTCTCGAACCTCGCCCCCGTCGAGCGGATCTTCGTCGGCTCTCCGGAGGTGTCGGAGGCGGTCTACCGCCTGTCGCAGGCCTCGCGCGACGGCCGCGCCCACACCGAGGAGATGCGGATGGCGCCCCCGCTCGGGCCCGGGGCCGCGGAGCGGGATTTCGGCTGGTACCGGGTCACGACCCGGCCGCTGGCGCGCCAGCGCCGGGCCGCCGCCCTGTGGAGTGTGTCGGACGTGACCGCCGAGCGCGAGCGGCAGGAGAACGTCTTCCAGGAACTCCAGCACGCGATCGACTACCTCGACCACGCGCCCGCCGGCTTCCTGTCGATCAACCCGGCCGGATCGATCGTCTACATGAATGCCACGCTCGCCGCGTGGCTGGGCTACGACCTCGCCAGCGTCGGCCCCGGCGGCCCGCACCTCTCCGAGATCGCGCCGGGCGCGGAGATGCTCGCCCGCACCGCCGGCCTGCCCGGCGAGGTCCGCACCGACCGGTTCGACCTCGACCTGCGCCGCCGCAACGGCCACACCCTGCCGGTGCGGCTCTACCACCGGGTCGCCTTCGGCAAGGACGGCCAGCCCGGCGCCTCGCGGACCTTCGTCATCAACCGCTCGGCCGGTGCGGAGGCGGACGAGCCGCAGCGCGCGGCCGAGGTGCGGCTCGCCCGGTTCCTCAACAACTCGCCGATCGCCATCGCCACCCTCGACCGCACCGGGCGGATCGCCCGGGCCAACACCTCCTTCACCCGCCTGTTCGGCACGGTGCCGCGGCCGGCGGAGGACGACGGGCTGGAGGGGGAAGGCGGCACCCGCGCCGAGCCGAACCTCGCCGATTCCGTGGTCGACCGGACGGCGCTCGATGCCGGGCTCGCCCGTGCCGCGACCGGGCTGGCCGACCCGGAGCCGATCGAGGTGCAGCTCAAGGGGGCGGGCGGGCGCTCGGCCCGGCTGTGGCTCAGCCCCGCCGACGGCGCCGAGCCCTCGGCCGCCGACGAGGCCGAGCGGGTGATCCTCTACGCGCTGGACACCACCGCCCAGCGCCAGTTGGAGCAGCAGGTCGCCCAGGCCCAGAAGATGAACGCGGTCGGCCAGCTCGCCGGCGGCATCGCCCACGACTTCAACAACGTCCTCCAGGCGATCATCGGCTACTCGGACCTGCTGCTGGGCAGCCACAAGCCGACCGACCCGGCCTTCCAGGACATCATGCAGATCAAGCAGAACGCCAACCGGGCGGCGGGCCTCGTCCGCCAGCTCCTGGCGTTCTCCCGCCGCCAGACCCTGCGGCCCGAGGTGATGCAGGTGGGCGAGGGCCTGTCCGAGCTGACCCTGCTGCTGAAGCGCCTGCTCGGCGAGCGGGTCGCGCTGGAGCTGAAGCACGGGCGCGACGTCTGGCCGGTCAAGGCCGACGTGAACCAGTTCGAGCAGGTGATCGTGAACCTCGCGGTCAACGCCCGCGACGCGATGCCGGACGGCGGCAAGCTGATGATCCGCACCGAGAACGTCGCCGATCCCGGCCCGGCGGCGGCCGCGGACGGGCGGGGCGGGGCGCCGGCGGGCGACCACGTGCTGATCGAGGTGCGCGACACCGGCGAGGGCATCCCGCCCGAGCTGATGGAGAAGATCTTCGAGCCGTTCTTCACCACCAAGGAGATCGGCAAGGGCACGGGGCTGGGCCTCTCGACGGTGTTCGGCATCGTCAAGCAGTCGGGCGGCACCATCGACGTGCAGTCGAAGGTCGGGGCGGGCACCGCCTTCCGGATCTACCTGCCGCGGCACGTCCCCGCCCAGGAACCGGAGGAGGTCCCCGCCCCGCCGCCCGTCCCGGCCCCGGCCCCCGTGAAACGGACCGGGGAGGGCGACGCCTTCGTGCAAGTCGGCGACACGGTCACCGAGCCTGTCGCTCCGCCCGACGACGCGAAGATTCCCGCGATTCCCGCGCCTGCGCCCCCGAAGCCCGCGCCGCGCAAGCCCGCCGCCGACCATACGGGTCAGGGGATCATCCTGCTCGTCGAGGACGAGGACCCGGTGCGGGCGGTCAACAGCCGCGCGCTGTCCGCCCGCGGCTACACGGTGCTGGAGGCGGCCTCGGGCCTGGAGGCGCTCGCCATCGTGCGCGAGGGCAGCCAGCCGATCGACCTCGTGGTGTCCGACGTGGTGATGCCGGAGATGGACGGCCCGACCCTGCTGCGCGAGGTGCGCAAGCACCAGCCCGATCTCAAGGTGATCTTCGTGTCCGGCTACGCCGAGGACGCCTTCCGCAAGAACCTGCCCGAGGGCGAGACCTTCAACTTCCTGCCCAAGCCGTTCAGCCTCAAGCAGCTCGTCGAGACGGTGAAGAAGACGATGACCGGCTGAGGCCGGGCGGCGGCGCGGGGCCGGGCTGGTACGGCGCCCGGCCGCAGGGTTCGGGATCGACCCTCTCCGTCTGTGTGAGCGGGGCGAGCCGGGGGCGCCGCGGTCTCGAACCGCGCCGCCCCGGGCCGCTTCGGGGGTACGCGCGATGACGGCGCGGCCGGGGGCGGCCGGGCGGTTCGGGAGGCGGTTTGACGCCCTTTCCCGCGGGACGCTCCGCGCCACATGGAGCGCACCGAGCGCTCCGAGACACCTCCGACCCCGAATGGCCAAGCCCGTCCACAGCATGATCCGCGTCCGCGACGAGGCGCGCGCCCGCGACTACTACGCCCGCGCCTTCGGCCTGGAGGCGGCGGACCGGTTCGACTTTCCCGAGTTCACCCTGGTCTACCTGCGCGACCCGGCCTCGCCGTTCGAGCTGGAACTGACCGTCAACAAGAGCCGGGACGCGCCCTACGATCTCGGCGACGGCTACGGCCACCTCGCCTTCGTGGTCGACGACGTCGCGGCCGAGCACGCCCGGCACAAGGCCGAGGGTTTCACCGTCACCGACGTGAAGCCCCTGAAGCACGGCGACACGACGCTCGCGACCTTCTTCTTCGCCACCGACCCGGACGGCTACAAGATCGAGGTGATCCAGCGCGGCGGCCGTTTCGCCTGAGTCTCCAACCGTTTGTGCCAGCCTCCTCACCTTCGAGCATCATGTCGGAAGAAACGCGTATCCTCTGCATCCGCCACGGGGAATCGACCTTCAACGCCGCCCACCGCCTGAGCGGGGTCGACCCGGGCCTGCGCGACGCCCGGCTGACGCCGCGGGGCCACGCGCAGGCGGAGGAGGCCCGGGAGCGTCTCAGGACGATCCCGTTCGAGCTGGTGGTGGTGTCGCCGCTGACCCGGGCGATCGAGACCGCGTCGATCCTGTTCGGCGAGCACCCGAGCCGGCCGCGGGTGCTGGTCGAGGTGCTGCACCGGGAGTGCCAGGAGAGCAGTTGCGACGTGGGCCGCGCCGCCTCCGAGATCTCGGCGGAGTTCCCGCACCTCGATGTCGGCCACCTGCCGGAGGTGTGGTGGCACGCGGAGGCGGGCTGCGCGATGGTCGGCGGCCTGCCGGTCGAGCCGCGTCACCTGTTCGACGCGCGGGTCCTCGCCTTCCGCGAGTGGCTGCGGGCACGCCCCGAGCGGACGATCGCCGTGGTCGGGCACGGCACGTTCTTCTTCCACCTCACCGGCGTGTTCCTGGAGAATTGCGGCGTGGTGGAGCTGGATCTCGATGCCGAGCCCGCGGCGGCCTGAGCCGGCGCCTTCCGGATCCCGTCACGCCCCCGGCGCGAAATGCCCGCGGTAGCGCGCGCCGATCGCCTCCACCGGCAGGGCGACGAACACGTCGGTGGTGCCGAACTGGCGGTCGATCACCGCGCCGTCGCCGAAGGTCGCGCCCACGCGCAGGTAGCCCTTGATCAGCGGCGGCAGCGCCTGGAGCGCCGCCTTCGGGTCCACCGCCTCGCGGGGCAGCCGGTCCATGCGGGTCGCCCGCTCCGGCAGGGCGCGGGCGCGCCAGCCCTCGGGGGCGCGGGCGTGGTGGTGGAGGAAGGCGAGCGGCAGGGCGAGCCGGTCGGGGTCGGTGCCCTCCAGCGAGGCGCAGCCGATCAGCGCGTCGATCCGGTGGTGGAGCACGTAGGCGTAGATGCCGGCCCAGAGCAGCTCGACGGTGCGCTTGCCGCGATAGGGCTTGAGCACGCACGAGCGGCCGAGTTCGAGCAGCCGCCGCCCCCCCTGCGCGGCGAGCAGCGGCGCGAGGTCGTACTCGCCCTCCGAGTAGAAGCCGGGGCCGCGGGCGGCCACCTCGCCGCGCAGCAGCCGGTAGGTGCCCACCACCTTCGGGCGCGGCTCGCCGAACGGCTTGGCGGGCTTGGCCGCGGCGTGGTCGAGGACGAGCAGGTGGTCGCACAGGGCGTCGTAGGCGTCCGCGTCCCGGCGCGACAGGGCGGCGAGCGCCGAGGGCACCGCACCCATCTCCTCGTAGAACACCTTGTAGCGCAGGCGCTGCGCCCGCCGGACCTCGGACTTCCGCACCGCCAAGCGCACCTCCAGGTCGCCGAGGCGGCCGAGGCTGCGGCCTTCGAGCGGCTCGGGCAGGCGGATCGCGCCCGCCTCCGGCAGCAGGCCGGCGATGCCGGGGGGCGCGGGGCGGCGGCGGAGCTTGGCGATCGGCGCCCCGAGGCCCCGCTGGAGCCCGGCGCCGAGCGCCGCGTAGCCGTCCCGGGCGAACAGGTTCGCGACCATCGTGCGCATCACTCCGGGCTCCCCGAGGCCCGGCGCCAGAGAGAGCACGAAGCCGGTACGGCTTTATGACACTCGCGCGGGATCGTGAATGCGGCGCCCGCTCAGCCCGCCCCGGTGATCGCGATCGGCACCGGCGGGTCGGGGACGGTGTGGACCGGGCAGGCGCGCGCCCGCCCCGCGGTCACGACGAGAGACGCCCCGGCCTCGCGGCCGGGGCGCTCCCACGCTCGACGGGTTACCGATGGCGCCCGCGGCTCACGCCGCCTGCTGCACGTCCGTCCGCACCTGCCCCTCGATCACCGGCGCGCCGGCGGCGCGGCTCGTGGCGATCTCGATGCGGCGCGGCTTCTTCGCCTCCGGGACCTCGCGGACGAGGTCGACGTGGAGGAGGCCGTTCTCCAGCGCGGCGCCGGTCACCTGGACGTGGTCGGCGATCTGGAAGCGGCGCTCGAAGGCGCGCGCGGCGATGCCCTGGTGCAGGAACTCGGCGCGCTTGTCGGCCTCCGGCTTGCGCTCGCCCTTCAGGGTGAGGGCGTTCTCCCGCACCTCGATCGACAGGTCGGCCTCGGTGAAGCCGGCCACGGCGACGGTGATGCGGTAGGCGTTCTCGCCGGTGCGCTCGATGTTGTAGGGCGGGTAGGTCGGCGCGGTCTCGGCGCTCGCGAACTGGTCGAGGGCGGAGAACAGACGGTCGAAGCCGACGGTGGATCGATAGAGGGGAGCGAGATCGAACTGGCGCATGACATATCCTCGTTAAGAGCAACATGCTTGTCTGGTCCGCCCGAGGGCCGGACCGGTCTTTTCGTGCCGCCCGAAGGCCGGCACGATCCGGATATCGGGACGGTGCGGGCGGGCTGCAAGACCTTCTTGCGCGCGATTGCGCGGCCGAATTCGCGGTCGATCGCGCGGCGTTGAAGGATGCGGGGAAGGACATTCGCGGTGGGACGATCGGACGGCGTCGGCGGGAAACCCCCGCTCCTCACCCTGCGGGACACCCCCGGCAACCCCGTGCCCACCGGCGGCACCCTGGTCGCCGTCGGCACGGCCGACGACTGCACCCTGCGGGCCGCCTACTGGCGGAGCACGGCGCGCACCGGCCGCGGCACGGTGTGCCTGCTCCAGGGCCGGGCCGAGTTCATCGAGAAGTACTACGAGACGGTTCGCGAATTGCGCGCCCGGGGCTTCGACGTGGTCGCCTTCGACTGGCGCGGCCAGGGCGAGTCCGACCGCCGGATCGACGACCCGCACAAGGGCCACGTCGCCCGCTTCGACGAGTACCGCCTCGACCTGCGCGCCGTGGCCGAGACGGTGCTGGTGCCGCTGATGCCGGAGCCGCATTACGGCCTCGCCCACTCGATGGGCGGCTGCGTGGCGCTGACCTGCGCGCTCGGCGGCTGGATCCCGTTCCGGCGCCTCGTCACGGTGGCGCCGATGCTGTCGATCCGCATGGTCCGCTGGCCGGCCGGCGCGGCGCTGCTGGCGCGGGTCCTCCAGCGGCTCGGCTTCGGCGACCGCTACGTGCCGTTCGGCGGGCCGGTCTCGATCGCCACCAAGCCGTTCTCCGGCAACCGGCTGTCGCTGGACCCCGCCCGCTACGCCCGCAACGCCGCGGCGGCCCAGCAGGTCGGCGCCGGGGCGGTGGGCGACCCGACGATCGCGTGGCTCGCCGAGGCGTTCCGGGCAATGGGCCGCCTGCGCGACCCCCGCGCCGCCCCGCGGATCACCCTGCCGACGCTGGTCGTGGCGGCGGGCGCCGACCCGGTCTGCGGCACGCCCGCCACCGAGCGCTTCGCCGCCCGCCTCAAGGCCGGGCACATCCTCGTGCTGCCGGACGCCCGCCACGAGATCCTGACCGAGCGCGACGCGATCCGCCAGGATTTCTGGGCGGCCTTCGACGGCTTCGTGCCGGGCTCGCCGCTGCCCACCCACGCCGAGGCGGAGGCCCACGCCGCGCCGGTGCCGGTGGCGTGAAACACCGTTCGACCCATGCGATCAGCGGGGTGGCGGATCGAAGCCCCTCGCCCGGCCAATCCACCTCATCCTGAGGTGCCGGAGCGAAGCGGAGGCCTCGAAGGAGCCCTCCAGATGTCGCCGCGATCCCTGGAGCCCTCCTTCGAGGCCGCTGACGCGGCACCTCAGGATGAGGGAAGCGATTGGAGCGGCGGATCAGACAGGCTCCGTGACGGCGGGCGGCGCGGGCCGCCCACCGCCAGAGGCCCTACCGCTTCAGCGGCCCCGCCTCGATCACGTCCTCCACCGTGCGCAGGCCCGCCCGCGGCGAGTTCACGAGGCAGGCCATGTTGCCCGGCGGGTGCTGGTTCTTCCACATCTTGGTGTGGGCCTGGGGGATCTTGTCCCAGGGGAACACCTCGCTCATGCAGGGATCGACCCGGCGGTCGAGCACGAACTGGTTGGCGGCCGACGCCTGCTTGAGGTGGGCGAAGTGCGAGCCCTGGATGCGCTTCTGCCGCATCCAGACGTAGCGGGCGTCGAAGGTGATGTTGAAGCCGGTGGTGCCGGCGCAGAACACCACCATGCCGCCGCGCTTCACCACCAGCGCCGAGACCGGGAAGGTCGCCTCGCCGGGGTGCTCGAACACGATGTCGACGTCCTGCTTGGCCGTGATGTCCCAGATCGCCTTGCCGAACTTGCGCGCCTCCTTGGTCCAGGCGTGGAATTCCGGCGAGTTCACCTTCGGCAACTGGCCCCAGCAGTCGAAGTCCTTGCGGTTGATGACGCCCTTGGCGCCCAGGCTCATCACGTAGTCGCGCTTCGACTCGTCCGAGATCACCGCGATGGCGTTGGCGCCGGACGCCGCGCAGAGCTGCACGCCGAACACGCCGAGGCCGCCCGACGCGCCCCAGATCAGCACGTTCTGGCCCGGCTTCACCGTGTGGGGGGCGTGGCCGAACAGCATGCGGTAGGCGGTGGCGAGCGTCAGCGTGTAGCAGGCCGCCTCCTCCCAGGTGAGGTGCTTGGGCCGCTGCATGAGCTGGCGCGACTGCACCCGGCAGAACTGGGCGAAGGAGCCGTCGCCGGTCTCGTAGCCCCAGATGCGCTGCGAGGGCGACAGCATCGGGTCGCCGCCGTTGCACTCCTCGTCATCGCCGTCGTCCCGGTTGCAGTGGACGATGACCTCGTCGCCGACCTTCCAGCGCTTCACCTTGGAGCCGACCTTCCAGACGATGCCCGACGCGTCCGAGCCGGCGATGTGGTACTCGCCCTTGTGCACGTCGAACGGCGAGATCGGCTCGCCGAGACCGGCCCACACGCCGTTGTAGTTGACGCCCGCGGCCATGACGTAGACCAGCACCTCGTCGTCGCCGATGTCCCAGACCGGCAGCACTTCGAGCTGGTGCGACTGCTCCGGCGGCCCGTGGCGCTCGCGCCGGATCGCCCAGGCGTACATCTTGGCCGGCACGTGGCCGAGGGGCGGGATCTCGCCCATCTCGTAGAGGTCCTTGACCTCGCCCTGACCCGGTTGGACGGCAGCGCTCGCAGCCATGTCGCTCTCCTCACTCGCGCGCGGTATTTCTCAATGGCCGCGGTTCATTGGCCCTGCGCTATAGCGGCCCCGCGAGGGGCCTCCAAGTGGTCCGAAGGTCGAAGACGCGGGGCCGCGCACGAAAAAAAGGCGCCGACCGGGGCCGGCGCCCTGTGCATTCAAAATACCCTTGCGGAGACCGTGAGAATTATTCGGCGGCCGCCCGGCCCGTGTCGATCCCGAGCCCCTGCGCGACGCCCCGGCCGAAATCGGCGTGGACCTTGTACCAGTGGGCGATCATCCGCTCCTGGATATGGCGCGGGCTGTCGCCCATCGAGGTGACGACGTTCTCCACCAGCCGGTCGCGGCCGCCCTGGTCGAGCACCTTCGTCCAGAACAGCCGCGGCTGGCCGTAGAGATCCTCGTCGTCGCCCGGCCAGCCGTAGCGGGCGATCTCGCCCTGGATGCGCAGCGGCGGTTCCTGGAAGGACGGGTCCTGAACGGGACCGCCGAACGAGTTGGGCTCGTAATCGACCTGGGCGCCGTGGTTGCCGTCGGTGCGCATCGCGCCGTCGCGGTGGTAGGTCTGCACCTGCGCGTTCCTGGCCCGGTTCACCGGGATCTGGTGGTAGTTCACGCCCAGCCGGTAGCGGTGCGCGTCCGCGTAGGACAGGATCCGGTTCTGGAGCATCTTGTCCGGGGAGAAGCCGATGCCGGGCACCACGTTCGACGGCTCGAAGGCCGACTGCTCGATCTCGGCGAAGTAGTTTTCGGGATTCCGGTTCAGCTCCATCTCGCCGATCTCGATCAGCGGGTAGTCCGCGTGCGGCCAGACCTTCGTCAGGTCGAACGGGTTGATGCGGTAGCTGTCGGCGTCCATCTCGGGCATGAGCTGGACCTTGACCGTCCATTTCGGGAACTCGCCCCGCTCGATGGCGCCCGACAGGTCGGCGGCCGAGTAGTCCGGGTCCTTGCCGGCGATCTCATCCGCCTCGTCGGCGGTGAAGTTCTGGATACCCTGCTTGGTCAGGAAGTGGAACTTGACCCAGTGCCGCTCGCCCCGGTCGTTCCACAGCGAGAAGGTGTGCGAGCCGTAGCCGTGCATGAACCGGGCGGATTTCGGGGTGCCGCGGTCGGAGTACAGGAACATCACCTGGTGGATCGCCTCCGGCGACAGGCCCCAGAAGTCCCAGCGGCGCCAGTGCGGCTTGAGGTGGGTGCGCGGGTCGCGCTTCTGGGTGCGGATGAAGTCCGAGAACTTGATCGCGTCGCGCACGAAGAAGATCGGCGTGTTGTTGCCGACGAGATCCCAGTTGCCCTCGTCCGTGTAGAACTTGAGGGCGAAGCCGCGGGGGTCGCGGGCGGTGTCGGCCGAGCCCGACTCGCCGCCTACCGTCGAGAAGCGGGCGACCATCGGCACCTCCCGGCCGACCTCGGTCAGCACCTTGGCGCGGGTGTAGTCGGCGAGGCTCTTGGTCAGGCGGAACGTGCCGTAGGCGCCGTAGCCCTTGGCGTGCACCACCCGCTCCGGGATCCGCTCCCGGTTGAAGTGGGCCATCTTCTCGATCAGGTGGTAGTCCTGCATCAGCACCGGGCCGCGGGACCCGACCGTCAGCGAGTTCTGATTGTCCGGGACCGGGTTGCCGAACGCGGTCGTCAGGCGCGGGCTCTGGTCGGCCATCGCTGCTCCTTGCTTCTTACAGTTGAGGCAGCGCGCGAAATCGGTTGTGCGCGCTTCAATCGTCCTCGACAACGCGCGATGTCCGGATTGGAGCCGTTCAAATCCGCGGCACCGGGCGGCCCGGTCCCGCGGGCGCCTCCGCTCCGCGCCCCAGCCCTGGCTTCAGCCCTGCCGCCCGGCGGTCTGGGCGCCCTCGCGGGGAGGCGTCTCCTTGGCCGGCTTGGGCCCGGAGGTGGGCTTGGGCCCGGAGGCAGGCTTGGGCGCGGGGGCCGGCTTGGGCGCGGGCTTGCCAAGCGCCTTGCCGACGGTGCGCCGCGCCCGGAACACCGGCTTGGCCTCGCCCTCGCGGCGCTTGAGCAGGGCCCGGTACTCGTCGCGGCGCTCGTGGATCGAGGCGATGACGAGGCCCATCGGCACCCCGACATCGACCAGCACCGCCTCCGACAGTTGCAGCGACGCCTCGATCGTCTCCGGCACCGCGTCGTCGACGCCGAGTTCGTACAGGGCTGAGGCGTGGCGGGCGTCGCGGGCGCGGGCGACGATGGTCAGGTCCGGCCGCTCGGAGCGCGCGGCGGCCACGGCGGCCTCGACGGCGCGGGGGGTGTCGAGGGTGACGACGAGGGCGCGGGCGGTGTCGATGCCGCAGCGGCGCAGCATCTCGACGTTGCCGGAATCGCCGAAATAGACCGGCGCCCCGGCCCGGCGCTGCTCGGCGACCCGGGCGGCGTCGGAATCGAGGGCGAGGTAGGGGATGCCGTGGCGGGCGAGCATCTCGCCGACCTGCCGCCCGACCCGGCCGAAGCCCGCCACGATCACCCGGTTCTCCACCCGCTCCGGGTGGGGCTCGGCCGCGGCCTGGGCGCGGGCGGCGCCCGCAGCGCGGCGGGCGATCCGGCGGCCGAGCCCGGCGAGCACCGGGATGGCGATCATGCTCACCGTGGTGACGATCAGCGCCGCGGCGCCGACCGCCTCCGGCACCAGCCCGGCCACCATCGCGCCGCCGATCAGCACGAAGGCGAACTCGCCGCCGGGGCCGAGCAGCAGCGCCGCCTCCAGCGCCACCGGCCGCGAAATCTTCAGCACCGGCGCGGCCATCAGCACCACGGCGCCCTTGATCAGCACGAGCGCGAGCGCGAGGCCGAGGATGGCGCCCGGCGTCGCCACGAGCTGGGCCGGGTCGAGGTTCATGCCGACCGAGACGAAGAACACCCCGAGCAGGAGCCCCTTGAACGGGTCGATCGTCGCCTCGATCGCCCGGCGGTACTCGGTCTCGGCGAGCAGCAGCCCGGCCACGAACGCGCCGAGCGTCATCGACAGGCCGCTCGCCGCCGCGGTGAGCGCGGTGGCGACGATCACCAGCAGGCAGGCGGCCATGAACAGCTCGGTCGAGCGGGTGCGGGCCACGAGGTGGAACAGGGGCCGCAGCGCCAGCCGCCCCGCCCCCACGATCAGCACGAGCGCCACCGCCGCCTGCCCGAGCGCCAGCGCCAGCGCCCAGCCCCGGTCGCCGCCGTCGTCGCGGCCGAGCACCGCGATGGCGAACAGCACGGGGGCCACCGCGAGGTCCTGGAACAGCAGCACCGCGAAGCTCGCCCGGCCGGTGGGCGTGTTCAGCCGGCGCTGCTCGGCCAGCACCGGCAGCACCACGGCGGTGGAGGAGAGCGCGAGCCCGATGCCGACGATCGCCGCCCCGGCGAGCGGCACCTTCAGCCCGTAGAGGATGGCGCCGAGCACCAGCGCCGAGCAGACCACCTGGAGCGAGCCGAGGCCGAAGACGAGGCGGCGCAGGGTCCGCAGCCGCTCCCAGGACAGCTCGACGCCGATCATGAACATCAGGAAGATCACGCCGAACTCGGCCAGATGCGCGATCTCGGTGCGGTTGCCGATGGTGAACAGGTGGACGTAGGGCGTGGTGTCGGCCAGCCGCCCGAGGCCGAACGGCCCGAGCAGGGCGCCCGCGCCGATGAAGCCCAGCACCGGCGAGATCCGCAGGCGGTGGAACAGCGGAACCACGATCCCCGCGGTGACGAGGAACAGGATCGCTTCCTTGTAGGAGCCGGCGTGAACCTCGGGCATCGGCGCGGGGGAACCTCTCGGACCGGAGGGCGGGGCCGGCGGCGCCGGGACGGACGGCGCGGGATGATCGCGCGCCCGACATCGTCGCAGCGGGATCAGGCGCGCGGGTTCATGCGTGCAGGATCAGTCGCGCGGGATCATGGGTCCTGGGGCGGCGGCGGGCAACCGCTTTCGGGCCGGGCCGGACGCGGCCCGGGCCGTGACATTTCGGCGACGCCCGGCTCGCCATGGCTCAACTTCCCGTGGACGCCCCGGGCACGGCGCAAAATCGGCACAATGCGCCCTTAGCCGCCGGACTTAACCGAGTGTTAAGCTCGGCCTTCAGCCCTGCCCGGCGCGTGTGACGAGGCCGATGAACTCCCTGAAGTCGATCTTCTCCCGGGCGACGATGCCTCCGAACCGCGACCGGGCGCGCGAGCGCCGCGAGTGGCGGATCGAATCCGACCGGTGGCGCCACGAGCGCCACGTGGAGCGCGGCTACCGCATCAAGTGGGGCTACGTCGCGATCGCCTACCTCGTCGAGTTCATGGTGATCGGCGCCTCGCTGTGGGGCGCGTGGCTGTTCGCCGGGGTGTACAGCGACGGCGACTGGCACGCCTTCTACTTCATGCTGCTGGCGCCGCTGGTCTACGCGGCGGTAGAGCTGTGCCGGGTGCCGCTCGGCATCCTGGCCCGCACCCAGCGCTCCTACTTCGTGCGCGGGCTCGCGATCATCGGCATCATCTTCGCCGCGGGCGTGACCACCAAGTCGGTGTCGCAGCTCGGCGAGATGATGTTCCATCCCCGCCTGATGGAGGCGGCGCGCACCAAGACCGCCCTGAAGGACGCCCAGGCCGACCGGGCGACGATCGACGACCGCATCAAGGCCGCCGACACGCGGGTCGCCCAGTACACCGCCGAGCTCGACCAGATCGAGCGGCGCGCCACCGAGAATGCCGGGCAGCTCGCCGGCCTGCCGGCCCAGCGCTGCGAGCGGGTGTTCGGCACCAACTCGAAGGGCGTGAAGTACCAGAACCTGAAATGCGTGACCGACCCGCGGGTGGCCGCGCTCTCGGCCGGGGTCGCCAAGGCCAGCGCCGACCGCACCGCCCTGGTCAAGGACCTGGAGGAGGCCCGCAAGGCCCGCGCCGCCCTCGACCGCGGCGCCGCCGACCGGAGGGTCGCCGACGCCGAGCAGGCCTACCGCAACGCGGTCAACCGCTCGCAGCTCCACTCCTTCACGGCGATGGTCTACGGCGTCGATCCGATCGACGTGACCGAGCAACAGGTCCACGCCTTCCTGCGCATCTTCGTGTTCCTGCCCGCGCTCTGCGCCGCCTTCGCCTCGACGATCCTGGCGCTCTGCGCGGTCTCGACCCGGCGGACCTTCATGGACGAGGACGACCTCGGCGCCGCGGTGAACCCGGAGGCGGCGCCGTTCATGCTCGACGCGATCAGCGATGCGCTGCGCGCCAACCCGGCCCTGCCGCGGCCCGTCGCGCCCACCGGGGCGGTGATCCCGATGAGCCGCCCGAGCAACCAGCAGATCCTTCCTGGCCAGGGCCACCCGGCCCAGCCCGTCCCAGCCGCGGGAGCCGGCGCATGAACTACGTCGCCTCCGGAACGCCCGAGAACATCGCGCTCGCCCAGCAGGTGAATTCCCGCCTGCGGGCCGATTCGAGCTACGTCGCCGCCCGGGCCTTCCTGTTCCGGGCGCTCGGCCTCGGCGCCTTCGCCTGCCTCGCCGGCATCGGCATCGGCGCGGCGGCCTACGGCTGGGCGACGCTCAACCAGTTCGACACGGCCGCGCAGAAGATCGCCGCCGCCATGCAGGCCGCGCTGTCCGACGTGACCCTGAAGACCAAGGGCGAGGTCACGCTCACCGACAACACCCTGAAGCTCGAAGGCCTGCCGAAGGCGGTCGGCGGCGCGCCGACCCCGACGAAGGCCCAGCTCGGCGACGACGCCGCCCCGGCCTCGAAGGCGCCGGTCAACACCACCTTCACGGTGTTCAAGCAGGTGCCCTACCTCGACGGCCAGATCGTCACCGGCTGGAACTTCAAGGACAGCACCGATCACCCCTACCAGCAGTACTGCTACTTCTCCCGGCGCTCGAACGAGTCGAAGGGCCAGGTCGAGATCAAGATCGACCTCGCCATGGACGGCAAGACCCTGCCGCAGCCGCAGAAGTCGGACGTGAACCTCGATATCCTGGCGCGCAACTGCGTCTGGCACGGGGGCAAGTCGCTCTAGCCTTTCATCCTTGTCCAATCCCGCCGTGTCGAATCCCGCCTCTGCGGCCGTGCGGGCGGCCCTGCGCGGCGTCCGCCGGGCGCTGCGCGAGTTCCTCGGCGTGCCGCTCGCGGTCGTGGCGGGCTTCGTCGCGCTCGGCGCGGCGGCCTACGCCGTGGACGCGGCCTACTTCCCCGTGGGCGCGCCGGACCCGCCGCTGCCGTGGCTCGCCCACACCCTGGGCGACAGCGGCGCCATCGCCAGCCTGCTCGGCACGGTGGCCACCGGCATGATCACGGTGACCTCGATCACCTTCTCGCTGCTGCTGATCGCCGTGCAGCAGAGCGCCTCGACGCTCACCAACCACGTCTTCGACCAGTTCATCCGCCGGTGGTCGAACAAGTTCAACTTCGGCTTCTTCGTCGGCCTGAGCATCTACCTGCTGATCACGCTGGCCACCACCGGCCAGACCCACCGGCCGGTGCTCGGCACGGCGCTGGCCCTGCTGCTCAGCGGCGTCGCCCTGTGCATGGTCGTGATCCTGATCTACGCGACGATCGACCAGATGCGGCCCTACACGATCGTGCGGGCGATCCACGCGCACACGGCCGCCGCCCACCGCGCCCACCGCGCCCTGCTGGCGCGGACCAAGCGCCGGCCCGGCCCCGGCCTCGGCGGCCGGACCGTCCTGCGCGCCGGGGGCTTCGGGGTGGTCGGGCGGATCGACCTCGACCGGATCGCGCGGGTGCTGGAGGCGGCGGCGCGGGAGGGCGGCACCGGCCGGATCGAGGTGGAGGTGCTGCGCACGGTCGGCGCGCGCCTCGCCTACCGGGACCCGCTCCTGCGCCTGCTCTCGGCCCGGCCGCTGCCCGCGGACCTGTGCGACCGGATCGGCCCCGACCTCCTCGATGCGGTCGCCCTGGAGCCGCGGCGCACCCTCGACGACGACCCGGGCTACGGGATCCAGCAACTGTTCGCGATCGGCTGGACCACGACCTCGACCGCCAAGCAGAACCCGCAGCCCGGCATCCTGGCCTGCCACGCCCTGCGCGACCTGATCGCCCGCTGGATCCACGCGGAGCCGCCCGGCGAGGACCCCGCCGCGCCGGTGATCTACGCCGACGACCCCGTGCGCGAGGCGATCGAGGCGCTGGAATCGCTCGCCGTCGTCACCTCCGAGGGGATGCAGGACCGGGTGCTCGCCGAGATCGCCCAGTCCCTGGCCGGCCTGATCGCCGACGCGCCGGCCCCGCTCCTGCCCACCCTCGAACGGGTCGCGCTGACCGCCCTGTCGGGGCTCGGGGACCACGTGCTCACCGGCGCCCTGGAGGCGGGCCTGCGGGCGGCCGAGGCGGCCCTGCGCGAGCGCGGCCGGACGCAGGCCGCCGACGCCGTCCGCGAGGCGATCGCGGACCTCGCCCGCAGCGTCGGCCGGCTCAACTCCCGCAGCACCCGGGTGCCCGGCGGCTGAGGCGCCGGGTTGCGGGGCCAAGACGTGCGGGGCCAGGACGTGCAAGGCACCGACTTGCGGCGGCCTCCGCACCTCGCGTAAGCCCCGTCCATCTCAGCGCTCTGCGGGCCCGCGATGCGATTTTCCGGAACCGACACCTACGTCGCGACCCCCGACCTCACCGCCGCGGTCAACGCCGCCGTGGTCCTGGAACGGCCGCTGCTGGTGAAGGGCGAGCCCGGCACCGGCAAGACGGTGCTCGCCGAGGAGATCGCCAAGGGGCTCGGCGCGCCGCTGATCGTCTGGAACGTCAAGTCGACGACCAAGGCGCAGCAGGGCCTGTACGAGTACGACGCGGTCTCGCGCCTGCGCGACTCGCAGCTCGGCGACCCGCGGGTCTCGGACATCGCCAACTACATCCGCCGCGGCAAGCTGTGGGAGGCGTTCACCGCCCCCGAGCGGCCGGTGCTGCTGATCGACGAGGTCGACAAGGCCGACATCGAGTTCCCCAACGACCTGCTGACCGAACTCGACCGGATGGAGTTCCACGTCTACGAGACCGGGGAGACGGTGGCGGCCGTGCGCCGGCCGATCGTGATCATCACCTCGAACAACGAGAAGGAGCTGCCGGACGCGTTCCTGCGGCGGTGCTTCTTCCACTACATCAAGTTCCCCGACGCCGAGACCCTGCGCGCCATCGTCGAGGTGCACTACCCCGGCATCAAGCACCGCCTCGTCGAGGAGGCGCTGCGCGTGTTCCTCGAGACCCGCGAGGTGCCGGGCCTCAAGAAGAAGCCCTCGACCTCGGAACTGCTCGACTGGCTGAAGCTCCTCGTCTCCGAGGACGTCGCCCCCGAGACCCTGCGCGAGCGCGACGGCCGCAAGCTGATCCCGCCGCTGCACGGGGCGCTCCTGAAGAACGAGCAGGACGTCAGCCTGTTCGAGAAGCTCGCCTTCATGATGCGGCGCGAGCAGCGCGGCGGGTGAGGGGCGGACGGGAGGAAGGTCCCTCCCACCCGCGCCCTCATCCTGAGGCGGCGCAGCGCAGCGGAGCCCTCGAAGGAGCCCTTCAGAAGCCGCGCGATCCCTGGAGCCCTCCTTCGAGGCCCGCTGACGCGGGCGCCTCAGGATGAGGGCGCGGGTGGGAGATGGGTGGTCGGGCCGCCCCTCAGTCGCCCCCGCCGGAATAGATGTCGGTGATCCGCCCGAGCAGCCGCAGCGCGTCCTCCCGGCTGCGCTGGAAGGCGTTGCGGCCGACGATCGAGCCGAAGCCGCCGCCGGCCCGGATCGCCCGGATCTCGTCCAGGAACGTCTCGTCCTCCGCCGCGGCGCCGCCGGAGAAGATCACGATGCGGCGGCCGTCGAAGGCGCACTGCACCACGTGGCGCACCCGCTCGGCCGCCGAGCCGATCGGGATGCCGGTCGTCTCGTAGACCTTGCGGGCCGCGTCCTGCTCGATGTGGTCGGTGGGCAGCTTCACCTTGATGATGTGGGCACCGAGCTGCGCGGCGATCTGCGCGCAGTAGCCGATCACGTCGATCCCCGTCTCGCCGGCCTTGGAGAGCGCCGAGCCCCGGGCGTAGGACCAGATCACCACCGCGAGGCCGGCGCGCTTGGCCTCCTCGGCGATGGCCCGGATCTGGCCGTACATGGCGTTGCGGTGGGCCGAGCCCGGGTAGATCGTGAAGCCGACGGCGCAGGCCCCGAGCCGCAGGGCGTCGGCCACGGAGCCGGTCAGCGCCTGGTCGGGGTCGTCCTCGTCGGCGAGCAGGTCGTGGTCGTTGAGCTTGAGGATCAGCGGGATGCGGCCGGCATACGCGCGCGCCCCCGCCTCCAGGAAGCCCAGCGGCGCGGCGTAGGCGTTGCAGCCGGCGGCCAGCGCCAGCTCGAAATGGTAGAGCGGGTCGTAGGCCGGCGGGTTCGGGCCGAAGCTGCGGGCGGGGCCGTGCTCGAAGCCCTGGTCGACCGGCAGGATCAGCAGCCGTCCGGTGCCGCCGAGGCGGCCGTGCTCCAAGAGGCGGGCGAGGTTGGTGAGCGTGCCGGGATTGTCGGCGCCGTACCAGGACAGGATGTCGGAGACGCGGGGCGAGCGGTCCATCGGTCACGGTCCTCCGGGCGGGGGCCGGCAGACGCGCAGCGAGGCGTCACGTGCCGCGAGGCGCAATGTGCCGCGAGGCGTGACGTCCTGCGAGGCTTGACGTCTTGCGGGGATTGGGGTGCCCCGGAAGTCCGAACCGAACTGAACCGCTACGGTTCCCGGGCCACAGTCGCTTTCGTCGGGCGCCGGCTCCGGCTATGCCGGGAACGAACCCCCCAAGACGGAAAATCCTCCATGCGCCGGCTGATCCTCCTGCGCCACGCCAAGTCCGACCGCCCGGCGGGCGTGCCGGACAGCGAGCGGCCGCTCAACGGGCGCGGGCGCCGCGCCGCGCCCGCGGTGGGCGGGCGGCTGGCCGCCGAGGGCCTGCGCCCCGACCTCGCCCTGGTCTCGGCGGCCGCGCGCACCCGGGAGACCTGGGCGGCCCTCGCCCCGGCGCTGGGCGAGCCCGAGATGCGGGCGGTGGCGGAGATCTACGAGGCGCCGGCCGAGCGGATCCTCGACGCGGTCCGCGCCGCGCCGGACGCGGCCGGAACGGTGATGGTGGTCGGCCACAATCCCGGCCTCGGCGACCTCGCCGCGGCCCTGGTCGGGGACGGCCCGCGCAAGCTGCGCACCCGGCTCGCCACCGAGTTCCCGACCGCCGCCTTCGCGGTGATCGCCTTCGACGCGCAGACCTGGGCGGGGATCGCGCCCGGGCAGGGCCGCCTGGAGCACTACGTCCGCCCGCGCGACATCGACCCGGACCTCGCCGGCTGACCCGAGCGGACGGAGCCCGGGGCCCGCCCGCTGGCCGGGACAGGGCCGTCCCGCCCGGCGCCTCGGGCCGAGGGGGATCGGCGGGATCCCCGGCGCCGGGCGCCTACCGCCCCTTCGGCGGGTCCGAGGGCAGGTGGCGCCCGTAGGTCTCCTGCTTCTCCTGCCGTTCGCGGATCAGGTCGGCGTAGGCCTGCCGCATCTCCGGCGAGACGGCGACGCTCTTGCCCCGGTTGGGCTTGCGCTTCGGCGCCTTCTTGAAGGTGTCGCGCTCCTCGGCCATCGCGGATCTCCGTGACACGGCACGTTGACTCGGCGCGGAGATAGCACGTTCCGGCCCGCCGGACAGGGCCGCGAGGCTGGCGCCCGGCGCCGCGCTCTGCCACGTTCGCCCGGGATTCGGGGAGGGCCGGCATGGGCTCGGTCGGGGCAGGGTACGGGCGGCGGGCGGGCCGGGGCGCGCGGGGGGCGGTGCTCGGCCTCGTCCTGGCGGCGCTGCCCGCCGCGGCGCAGGAAGGGCCGGCGCGGCCCCAGGCGCCCCCGGCCAGGCCCGCGCCTGCCAAGCCCGCGCCTGCCAACCCTGCTCCGGCGGATCCCGCCCTCGACGGGATGCGCGCGGCGTTCGAGGCGCTGCCCGAGGCGGAGCGCAAGGCGTTGCAGGACGCCATGGTCTGGACCGGCGACTTCAACGCCGTGGTGTCGGGGGCGTTCGGGCGGCGCACCTTCGAGGCGCTGACCGCCTTCCAGGCCCGGGCCGGCGGCGGCGACCCCCTCGCCCCCCGCGGCCGGGCGGCGATCCTGGCGGCCGGCGAGGCGGCGCGGAAGGCGGCGCGCTTCCGGGTCGCGGCCGACCGCGGCAGCGGCGCGGTGATCGGCGTGCCGGAGGCGCTGCTGCCGCGGCGGACCGACCTGCCCACGGGCACGCGCTGGCAGAGCGCCGACGGCCGGGTGACCCTGGAGACCCGCGCCTACCCGCCCGGCCCCGAGAGCCTCGACACCCTGTTCGAGCGCGCCATCGCCCCGCTCAACGGCCGCAAGGTGACCTACAAGCTGCGCCGGCCGGACTTCTTCGTGGTCACCGCCGAGACCGGTGCGGGCCTGTCCTACACCCGCTACGCCGCCGGGGCGGAGGGCCTGCGCGGGTTCCTCGTGGGCTACGACCGGGCGCTCGCCCCGGAGGTCGACCGGCTCGTCATCGCGGTGGCCAACGCCTTCGAGCCCTTCCCCGCTGCGGCGCCGGCCTCGGCGCGGGCCCCGTCACCCACGCCGTCTGCGGCCGCGTCGCCAACCCCGTCCTCCGCCGCCCCGTCCGTCGCCACAGCGACCCCCGCGCCCCGCCCGGCGGCCGGCCCTGCCCTCTCCGCCGCCGCGGCGCGGCCGGCGGGGACCGGCCTCGCGGTGGTGCGGGGGCGGGTGCTCACCGCCGCGGCGGCGCTGGACGGCTGCGCCGAGCCGCGGGTCGGGGGCGGCCCGGCGCGCGTCCTGGCCACTGATCCGGCCGGCCTCGCCCTGCTGGACGCCCCCTCGGCCCCCGCCCCTGCCCTGCCGCCGCTGCGGCCGGACCCGCTCGGCGACGAGCCCGTGCGCGCCCTGGCCGCCGGGCCGGACGGGGCGGTCCTGGCACCGGGCGAGGCGTCCGCCGGGGCGGTGACGGCGCCGCTCCAGCCCGGGTCGGCCGGGGCGCCGGTATTCGACCGGGCGGGGCGTCTGGCGGGGCTCGTCGCGCGCTATCCCGCCGCCCCGCGGCTGATCGCCGGGGTGGCCCCGCCGCAGAGCTTTCCGGTGGTGTCCGCGGCGGCGCTGTCCGCCTTCCTCGCCGGCCGGGGCATCGCGCCGACCGGACCCGCGGTCGGGCCCGGGGCGGCGGCCGCGGCGATCGTGGCGGTCACCTGCCGCTGAGGGGGGACCCGCGCACGTGCCTGCCCCCTCCGGGCCGTCGGATTCGCACATTCGGATCCGGAACTCCCCGTCATTCCGGGCTCTCGCCTGCGGCGAGCCCCGGGATGGCGGGGGGGTAGCAGTCCCCGGATGTGAACATCCGAGCGCAGCGGGGAGAGAGCGGGAGCGTGGGGGGCGGGACTCGGCAGTCCGGTGATCGGGGGATCACGGGACTGCCGGCCCGAGAGGCGGGTTCCCTCCCGGCCGGCGCGGGAGGAAACCCGGAACGCTTACAGGCGGCCGGTGGCGAGCAGTACGATCAGGATGATCAGCAGGATGCCGCCGAGGCCGAAGCCCGGCCCGCGATAGGCGCCGCCGCCGTAGAAGCCGCCGCCGCCGATGGCGAGGACGATCAGGATGATGAGCAGGATGGTGACGAGGGACATGGGCGGGTCTCCGGACGGTCGCGGGGGCGAGCGTGACCGTTCAAACGCCGCGACATTCTGTTCCGTTCAACGCCGTCCCGCGCTTTTCTGAGGAGGATCCGGGATGACCGGTCCGGGTCAGGCGTGCCAGTCCGGCAGCGGCTCCTCCGGCGCCCCGAGCCAGGCCGGCACCGGCAGGCCGCGCTCGGCCAGGAAGGCCGGGTTGAACAGCTTCGAGGCGTAGCGCGCCGCCCCGTCGCAGAGGATCGTCACCACGGTGTGGCCGGGCCCGAGCGCCCTGGCGAGGCGGATCGCCCCCGCGACGTTGATCCCGGACGAGCCGCCGAGCGACAGCCCCTCCTCCCGCATCAGCCCGAACACGATCCCCAGCGCCTCCGCGTCGGGGATCCGGAAGGACAGGTCGGGGGTGAAGCCGGCGAGGTTGGCCGTCACGCGGCCCTGGCCGATCCCCTCCGTGATCGACGAGCCCTCGGCCTTCAGGACCCCGTCGGTGTAGTGGGCGTGGAGCGCCGAGCCCTCCGGGTCGGACAGGGCGATCCGGACCCCCGGGCTGCGCGCCCGCAGGGCCTCGGCGACGCCTGCCAGCGTGCCGCCGGTGCCGGCCGCGCAGACGAAGCCGTCGACCTTGCCCCCGGTCTGCGCCCAGATCTCCGGGCCGGTGCCCAGGACGTGCGCGCGGCGGTTGGCGGTGTTGTCGAACTGGTCGGCGAAGAAGGCGCCCGCCGGGTCCTGCGCCGCGATCGTCTCCGCGAGGCGGCGGGCGACGTGGACGTAGTTGTTCGGGTTGGCGAACGGCACGGCCGGCACCTCGACGAGGCGCGCGCCCGCGAGCCGCAGGGTCTGCTTCTTCTCCTCCGACTGGGTGACGGGGATGACGATCAGCGTGCGGTAGCCGCGCACGCTCGCCACCAGGGCGAGGCCGATGCCGGTGTTGCCGGCGGTGCCCTCGACGATGGTGCCGCCCGGCCGGATCAGCCCGCGCGCCTCGGCGTCGCGCACGATCTCCAGGGCCGCCCGGTCCTTCACCGACAGGCCGGGATTCAGGAACTCGGCCTTGCCGAGGATCTCGCAGCCGGTCTCCTCCGAGGCGCGGCGCAGGCGGATCAGCGGCGTGTCGCCGACGGCCGAGAGGATGTCGGGATGGGCGTCGGGCACGCGTCGTGTCTCCGGTTCGGTCTGCTTGCGGGTGGTGGACAAGGCTCACCGGACGGCCGCTGGCCTGCTATGAAGCCCGGAGCCCGGATCTCCGCAATGCCTTCGACCGCGATACCATCGACCGCGATGCCTGCGACCGCGATGCCTTCGACCGACGCGACGATCACCACGGTGGACCAGCGCAAGGCGGCCGAGCGCGACCGGCGCGTCCGGGCGGCGGAGGCGATCGTGGCGCGGCTCTCCGCGTATGCCCGGCGCGAGGGCGGCCGCTTCGTGGTGTTCGGCTCGTTCGTCGGCGCGCGCATGCGGCACGACAGCGACCTCGACGTGCTGATCGACGCCGACGGCGACGGGCGCCGTGCGGCCTGGGCGTTCCTCGAAGACCTCGGGATCGAGCACGGCCTCGACCTCGACCTGTTCGACCGCGCGACCACGAAGCCCGCCTTCGTGGCCCGCGTCGAGGCGACCGGGCTGCACCTGCCGTGACCGACGCGCGCTGGACGGATGTCGAGGACGATCTCGCGGCGGCCGTGCACCACTTCGGGAACGCCGCGCGCCTGTACGACGCGGGCGGGTTCGACGATCCCGACCTCGACGGATACCGCGCGCGGATGGGTCTGCAGCACGCGATGCAGGCGGGGTACACGTCGCTCGAAGGCGCGCTCCACCGGGTGCTGGACATCCTCGGCGAGGAGGTGCCGACCGGGCCGAGTTCGCACGCCGACCTCGTCAAGCGCCTGTCCCGGGCGGTGACCCTGCCCGGCCGCTTCCGTCCGGCGATCCTGACGCCGGACGTCGCCGCCGACGTGGACGAGGCGCGCCGGTTTCGCCATCGGGCCGCCCACGATTACGACAGCTTCGCGCCCCAGCGCGCCGCGCCCTCGATCGAGGCGGCGCGGCGCCTCGCCGGATCGCTCGCGCCCTGCATCCGCCTGTTCCGGGACCGGATCGACCCTCCCGCGGCGCCGAGCCCCGGCGCCTGACACCGCCGCCTTCCCGGTCCGTCCCACGCCTCAGGCGAACACGTACCCCCCGTTGATGCGCAGGCCCACCGGGTGGCCGGGGGCGTAGCGGGCCCCGTCGAAATCCTCGACCGCGAGCACCCGGCCGCCGGCCTCCTCGACCTCGATGCGCTGGCGGCCCTGGCTGCGGTAGGAGGAGCGGACGACCCCCGACAGGTGGGCGGCGTCGAGGTCGACGAGCTGGAGCTGCCAGGGGCGGACGTAGAGGCGCACCGGGCCGATCGCCCCGTCGGGCGCGCGGACCGGGGTCTCCCGGCCGCGCACCCGCACGCGGCCGCCGTCGGCGAGCGCCTCGACCTCGATGGAGTCGCCGAGGAACTTCAGCACGGTGACGGAGGAGGGGTTCTCCTGCACCTCGTCCGGGGTGCCGACCTGCTCCAGCCGGCCGCGGTCGAGCACCGCCACCCGGTCGGACAGCTCCAGCGCCTCGTCCTGGTCGTGGGTGACGAAGATCGTGGTCTGGCCGGTGCGGTCGTGGATCTCGCGCAGCCAGCGGCGCAGGTCCTTCCGGACCTGCGCGTCGAGGGCGCCGAACGGCTCGTCGAGGAGCAGGACGCGCGGCTCGACGGCGAGCGCCCGGGCGAGCGCCACGCGCTGGCGCTGGCCGCCCGAGAGCTGCGAGGGGTAGCGGTCGCCGAAGCCCGACAGCCGGATCAGGTCGAGCAGGTCGCCGACCCGGCGCTTGATCTCGGCCTTCTCCGGCCGGTCGGCGCGGCGGCGGGCGTTGAGGCCGTAGGCGATGTTGTCGGCCACGCTCATGTGCTTGAACAGGGCGTAGTGCTGGAACACGAAGCCCACCGCCCGCTCCTGCACCGGCAGGCCGGTGGCGTCGTCGCCGCCGAACAGGATGCGGCCGCGATCGGGCGCGTCGAGGCCGGCGATCACCCGCAGCAGCGTCGTCTTGCCCGAGCCCGAGGGGCCGAGCAGCCCGAGCAGCTCGCCCGCCCGCACGTCGAGCGACAGGTCGTGCAGCACGGCGGCCGTGTCGAAGGTCTTCGAGACCCCCTCGACCCGGATCGCGGTGGACGGCCGGTCGCTGCGCCCGTCAGTGCGCCCGCCCGCCCGCGAGGTCGCCCGCGTAGCGCCATTCGAGGACGGATTTGAGGACGAGGGTGACGAGGGCAAGGGCGGCCAGGAGCGAAGCGACGGCGAAGGCGGCGACGAAATTGTACTCATTGTAGAGGATCTCCACGTGGAGCGGGATCGTGTTGGTCAGGCCGCGGATGTGCCCCGACACCACGGACACCGCGCCGAACTCGCCCATCGCCCGGGCGTTGCAGAGCAGCACGCTGTAGAGCAGGCCCCAGCGGATGTTGGGCAGCGTCACCGTCCAGAAGGCGTGCAGGCCCGACGCGCCCAGCGTCAGCGCCGCCTCCTCCTCCGACGAGCCCTGCTCCTGCATCAGCGGGATCAGCTCGCGGGCGACGAACGGGAAGGTGACGAAGATCGTCGCCAGCACGATGCCGGGCAGGGCGAACAGGATCTGGATCCCGTGGGCCTGGAGCCAGCCGCCGAACAGGCCCTGGCTGCCGAACAGCAGCACGTAGATCAGCCCCGAGACCACCGGCGAGACCGAGAACGGCAGGTCGATCAGGGTGATGAGCAGCGACTTGCCGGGGAACTCGAACTTGGCGATCGACCACGAGGCCGCGATCCCGAACACGAGGTTGAACGGCACGGCGATGGCCGCGACCGTGAGCGTCAGGCGGATCGCGCTCCAGGCGTCGGGCTCGCGGAAGGCGTCGAGATAGGCGTCGATCCCGCGGGAGAAGGCCTGGGCGAACACCGCGAACAGCGGCAGCACCAGGAACAGGCCGAGGAAGACCACCGCGATCCCGATCAGGAGGGCGCGCACGCCCGGCCCCTCCCCCGTGGCGGGCGCCGCCGCGGCGGGGACGGAGACGGGGGAGAAGATCTCAGACATAGCCGAACCTCCGCCGGCTCCAGGCCTGGATCAGGTTGATGGCGAGCAGGGTCAGGAACGAGATCCCGAGCATGATCGTCGCGATGGCCGCCGCGCCGCCGTAGTCGAACTCCGACAGCTTGATGACGATGAGCAGCGGCGCGATCTCGGAGACGTAGGGCAGGTTGCCGGCGATGAAGATGATCGAGCCGTACTCGCCGACCCCGCGGGCGAAGGCGAGGGCGAAGCCGGTCAGCACCGCCGGGATCAGCGGCGGCAGCACCACCCGGGTCAGGGTCGCGGCGCGCGACGCGCCCAGGGTGGCGGAGGCCTCCTCCACCTCCCGGTCGATCTCGGCGATCAGCGGCTGCACGGTGCGCACCGCGAAGGGCAGGCCGATGAACACCATGGCGATGAAGATGCCGAGCGGCGTGTAGGCCGCCTGGATCCCGAGCTTGGCGAGCTGCGCGCCCACGAGCCCGTCCGGGGCGTAGAGGGAGGCGAGCGCGATGCCGGCCACCGCGGTGGGCAGCGCGAAGGGCAGGTCGACGGCGGCGTCGACGATCTTGCGGCCGGGGAAGCGGTAGCGGGTCAGCACCCAGGCGACGACGAAGCCGAACACGGAGGCCGCGAGCGCGGCGAGCAGCGAGATGCCGAAGCTGATCCGCAGGGCGCTCGCCACCCGCGGGTCGGTGGCCACGTGCCAGATGCCCGAGAGCCCGAGCCCCGACGCCTTGGCGACGAGGCCGGCCAGCGGCAGCAGCACCACCAGCGCGAGGCAGGTCATCGCGTAGCCGAAGCTCAGGCCGAAGCCCGGGATGACGCTCGGGCGGCGGAACCGCCAGGGGGGGCGCGGCGGCGCGAGCGGGCCCGCGGCGGGGCTGGAGGTTGCGGCCATGGCGGGGGGACCCTCAGCGGCCGGCGCGGCTCAGCCGGTCGAACAGGCCGCCCGCGTCGAAGTTCTTGGCCTGGATGTCGTCCCAGGAGCCCTGGTAATCCTCGATTCTGAACAGCTTGACGTCCGGCAGGCCGGCGCCGGCTGCGGCGTCCTTCTTGAACGGGCGGTAGTGGTGCTTGGCGAAGATCGCCTGCGCCTTGTCCGTGTAGAGGAAGTCGAGATAGCCTTGCGCCGCCTTGGTGGTGCCCTTGCGCTCGGTGTTGCCGGAAACGAGCGCCACCGGCGGCTCGGCGTAGATCGAGGTCGGCGGCACCACGATGTCGAACTTGTCCGCGCCGAACTCCTGGAGCACGAGGTAGGCCTCGTTCTCCCAGGTCGGCAGCACGTCGCCTAAGCCCCGCTGCGCGAAGGTGACGGTGGAGCCGCGCGCGCCCGTGTCGAGCACCGGCACGTTCTTGTAGATCTGGCCGACGAACGCGTCGGCCTTGGCCGCGTCCTTGTCCTGGCCGTAGGCGGTGCCCCAGGCGGCGAGGAAGTTCCAGCGCCCGCCCGCCGAGGTCTTCGGGTTCGGGGTGATCACCTTCACGTCGGGCTTGGCGAGGTCGGCCCAGTCCTTGACGCCCTTCGGGTTGCCCTTGCGGACGAGGAACACCACCGTCGAGGTGTAGGGCAGGGACTCGTTCGGCAGCTTGCCGCGCCAGTCGGCCGGGATCTTCTTCGTGAGCTTGGCGATGGCGTCGATGTCGGAGGGGATGCCGAGCGTCACCACGTCGGCGTCGACCCCGTCGATCACCGTGCGGGCCTGGGCGCCCGAGCCGCCGTGCGAGGCGCGCACCGTCAGGGTCTCGCCGGTCCTGGCCTTCCAGTCCTCGATGAAGGCGGCGTTGATCTCGCGGTAGAGCTCGCGGGTCGGGTCGTAGGAGACGTTGAGGAGCGCGGTCTGCGCCGTCGCCGGCACGGGGCCGGCGACCACGGAGGCGAGGCCGGCCGCGAGGGCGGCGGCCAGCGCCAGCCCGGGCAGGTCGCGCCTGCGCGGGCTCGGGATCCGCGCCGTCGTCTTCCGCATCCGTCCGTCCTCCTGCCGCACCGGCAGCGAGCCCTTGCCCAGCCTGCGACCGGGTCGAAATCGTTCTTTTTAACGAACGAAGTCAAGCGCGGTCGCGGCGGTCCGGCCCGGGCGATATCGGTCGGCGCGCCCGGTGGGCAAGGGCGGTGCGGTGCGGGCGGAGCGGAAGGGTGGCGATCTTCTCCGGAGCGTCGCGGGCCGGGAAGAAAACCGTCGCCGCGGCGGGTTTCGAAGAAAGAACGATCTGATGTGCGCTGCCGCACATCGGCCTGTCGATGGACGGGGCCGTCCCGGGGGGCGGATCGAGCGCCCTGTCCCCTTTCCCTTGCAGACCATCGACGCAGATCATCAACGCCGCTTCACCCCGTCATCCCGGGGCCGCGCAGCGGAGCCCGGGATCCAGAGCCGCCGGCGCGCGACAATCCTGCCCCGACGGCGGTTCTGGATTCCGGGCTCGCCCTGCGGCGCCCCGGAATGACGGCGCGGAGCGCGCGCGACACGGCATCGGGACGGTGAATGGACCAGGGGTGAAGGGACCGCGGGGGAATGATCCGCGGTGGAGCGCCCGCGGGCACGGGGGAGCGGCGCCGGCCGGCACCCCGGGGGGGCGGTCCTACCGCTTCGGCCGGTCGAGCTGCGCGATCAGCGCCTCCAGGCGCTGGCTCACCGGCGCGGCCAGGGTCTCCGCGTAGAGGCTGCGCAGGTTCTGGCCGAGGTGGCGCCGCACGGTGGGGCTCAGGCCCGGCGCGGCGGCGGGCGGCGCGGCGGATGGCGGCGCGGACAGGCGCTCCGGCAGCGGCTTCGGCATGCGACCTGTCCCTCCCGGGTGAGGTCTCGACGATGCCAGGACGTGGTTAAGGAGCTGTCACCGGCCGAGGGGCCGATCTGCGGGGCGATCCGGGGGCGCCCCCCGGAACTGCCGCGCGCGGGATCACGTTGCAACCGCAGGATACGCCGCCCCCTCCCCGCTCCTTCCCCGTCCTCCCGGAGTGCACCTTGCCGCGCCCGTCCCCACGCCTCGCCGACTCTCTGACCGCCCTGCTGGCCGCGCCCTTTGCCGTCCCCGCGGCCCTCGCCCTGGTCCTCGCCGCCACGCCGTGCGGCGCGCAGACGAAGCCCGGCGAGATCAAGGGCATGGACGCGATGGGCGACAAGGCGCGCAGCGCCCAGGACGGGTGGAGCCAGGCGCCGGTGCCGCGCGAGGAATCCGCGGCCAAGGACGCGCCGAACCCCGGCGGCAACTCGATCCAGGAGAACCGCGACCGCCCGGTCCCGGGGGCGAACCCGACCGGGTCGAGCGCCACCGAGCCCCAGGCGCCGCTGGATCACCGCACGGCGTCGCCGTCCGGCAGCAATCCGGCCGCGCCCAGCAAGTAAGCCCGCAATCCCGAAATGTTTCGGGGCGGCGGATTAAAACATTCGGAAGACCGCGCCGGGCCCGGCGCGACAGCCCCTCCGGATGTGTCACGCGGGCGCACTTGCCTCGTGCGTGCATTCCTGGGACACACTGGAATTATACCAGATCGCTTGTGAGGGAAGCGGAGATGACGGTCCAGGTCTCGAGGCGCGGTCTGCTGCGGGGGGTCGGCGCCGGCCTCGCCGGCGGGTCGCTCGGCGCGCTCGGTTTCGGCGGGCTCGAACCCGCCATGGCGGCCGCGGTGCGGCCGTTCAAGCTCGCGCAGATGCGCGAGACCCGCAACACCTGCCCCTACTGCTCGGTGGCCTGCGGCGTCATCCTCTACAGCCTCGGCGACCGGTCGAAGAACGCCCGCTCGTCGGTGATGCACGTCGAGGGCGATCCCGATCACCCGATCAACCGCGGTACGCTCTGCCCCAAGGGCGCGGCGCTGCTCGACTTCATCCACGCCGACACGCGGACCAAGTACCCGCTGCACCGGGCGCCGGGGGCGAGCGAGTTCAAGCGCGTGTCCTGGGACTTCGCCCTCGACCGGATCGCGCGGCTCCTCAAGGAGGACCGCGACAGGAACTTCGTCGCCAAGAACGGCGACCTGACCGTCAACCGCTGGGTCACCACCGGCTTCCTCGGCGCGTCGGCCACGACCAACGAGACGGCGTGGCTCACCTACAAGGTGGTGCGAAGCACCGGAGCCCTGGTCTTCGACAATCAGGCCAGGGTTTGACACGGTCCGTCGGTCGCCAGTCTGGCGCCCTCCTTCGGACGCGGTGCGATGACCAACCTCTGGATGGACATCAAGCACGCGGACGTGATTACCGTGATGGGCGGCAACGCCGCCGAGGCCCACCCCTGCGGCTTCAAGTGGGTCGTTGAGGCGAAGGCGCACAACAACGCCAAGCTCATCGTCGTCGACCCGCGCTTCACCCGCACGGCGTCGGTGGCCGACCTGTACTGCCCGATCCGCCCGGGCTCGGACATCGCGTTCCTGTCGGGCGTGGCCAAGTACCTGCTCGACAACGACAAGATCCAGAAGCGCTACGTGAACGCGTACACCAACGCGGGCTACGTCGTGCGCGAGGGCTACGACTTCCAGGACGGGCTGTTCGCGGGCTACGACGCGGACAAGCGCGACTACGACAAGACCACCTGGGACTACGAGATCGGCCCCGACGGCTACGCCGTGGTCGACGAGACGCTGCAGCACCCGCGCTGCGTCATGAACCTCCTGAAGCAGCACATCGCGATCTACACCCCCGAGATGGTGGAGACGATCTGCGGCTCGCCCAAGGAGACGTTCCTGAAGGTCTGCGAGCTGATCGCGACCACGTCGTCGCCTGAGCGCACCATGGCGTCGCTCTACGCGCTCGGCTGGACGCACCACTCCAAGGGCTCGCAGAACATCCGCGCGATGTGCATCGTGCAGACGCTGCTCGGCAACATCGGCATGCTCGGCGGCGGCATGCAGGCCCTGCGTGGCCACTCCAACATCCAGGGGCTGACCGATATCGGGCTGATGAGCAACCTCATCCCCGGCTATCTCAACATCCCCGTGGAGAAGGAGCCCGACTACGGCAGCTACATCGCCAAGCGGCAGTTCAAGCCGCTGCGCCCGGGACAGACCAGCTACTGGCAGAACTACAACAAGTTCTTCGTCTCGTTCCAGAAGGCGATGTGGGGCGACAAGGCCCAGAAGGAGAACGACTGGGCCTACGACTACCTGCCCAAGCTCGACGTGCCGACCTACGACGTGATGCGCGGCTTCGAGCTCGCCAAGCAGGGCAAGATGACCGGGTACGTCATCCAGGGCTTCAACCCCCTGCTGTCGTTCCCGAACCGCGCCAAGATGACGGAAGCCTTCTCCAAGATGAAGTTCATCGTGGTGATGGATCCGCTCAAGACCGAGACCGCCCGATTCTGGGAGAACCACGGGGAGTACAATCCCGTGGACTCGGCCAAGATCCAGACCGAGGTGTTCGAGCTGCCGACCACCCTGTTCGTGGAGGAGGAGGGCTCGCTCTCCAACTCCTCGCGCTGGCTGCAATGGCACTGGCAGGCCTCCGAGCCGCCGGGCGAGTGCCGCTCCGACATCGAGATCATGGCGGCGCTGCACCTGCGCATGAAGGAGATGTACCAGCACGAGGGCGGGGCGTTCCCCGACCCGATCGTCAACCTGAAGTGGGACTACGCGATCGAGCACGCGCCGACGGCGGTCGAGCTCGCCCGCGAGCTCAACGGCTACACGGTGGCGCCGACGGCCGATCTCAACGGCCAGACGATGCCGGCCGGGCGGCAGGTGGACGGGTTCGCCCAACTCAAGGACGACGGCACCACCGCCTGCGCGTGCTGGATCTACTCGGGCTGCTACACCGAGAAGGGCAACACCATGGCCCGCCGGGACAACACCGATCCCGGCGACCGCGGCATCGCCCCGAACTGGGCGTTCGCGTGGCCGGCCAACCGGCGCGTGCTCTACAACCGCGCCTCGTGCGACCCCGACGGCAAGCCGTGGTCGGAGAAGAAGAAGCTCATCGAGTGGAACGGCAAGCAGTGGGTCGGCTTCGACGTGCCGGACTACGGCGTGACCGTGGCGCCCGACAAGGGCGTGGGCCCGTTCATCCTGAACCAGGAGGGCGTCGCCCGCCTGTGGACGCGCGGGCTGATGCGCGACGGGCCGTTCCCGGCGCACTACGAGCCGTTCGAGTCGCCGGTGGCCAACGTCGCCTTCCCGAAGATCAAGGGGGCGCCCGCCGCCCGCATCTTCAAGGACGACCTGGCCGACCTCGGCACCTCGGAGGAGTTCCCCTACGCGGCCACGAGCTACCGGCTCACCGAGCACTTCCACGGCTGGACCAAGCACGCCCGGATCAACGCGATCCTCCAGCCGGAGGCGTTCGTCGAGATCTCCGAGCAGCTCGCCAAGGAGAAGGGCATCGCGGGCGGTTCCTGGGTCCGCGTCTGGTCGAAGCGCGGCTCGCTCAAGGCCAAGGCCGTGGTGACCAAGCGGATCAAGCCGCTCAACTGCGGGGGCAAGACCGTCCACGTGGTCGGCATCCCGCAGCACTGGGGCTTCATCGGGCACACCAAGAAGGGATGGCACCCGAACTCGCTCACGCCCGTGGTCGGCGACGCCAACACCGAGACGCCGGAGTTCAAGGCCTGGCTCGTGAACATCGAGCCGACCACGCCGCCGTCCGACGCGGTCGCTTGAGGGAGGGGTAGACCATGGCCGACTACAGCTCCCTCGACATCCGGCAGCGCTCCGCCTCCACGGAGACGCCGCCGGAGATCCGCCGCCAGGTGGAGGTCGCCAAGCTCATCGACGTGTCGAAGTGCATCGGCTGCAAGGCCTGCCAGTCGGCGTGCGAGGAGTGGAACGACCTGCGCGACGACGTCGGCGTCAACACGGGCACCTACCAGAACCCGCACGACCTGACGCCGAAGACGTGGACCCTGATGCGGTTCACGGAATACGACAACCCGCAGACGAACAACCTCGAATGGCTGATCCGCAAGGACGGCTGCATGCACTGCACCGAGCCGGGCTGCCTCAAGGCGTGCCCGGCCCCCGGCGCCATCGTGCAGTACTCCAACGGCATCGTCGACTTCATCGAGGAGAACTGCATCGGCTGCGGCTACTGCGTGAAGGGCTGCCCGTTCAACATCCCGCGCATCAGCCAGACCGACCACAAGGCGTACAAGTGCACCCTGTGCTCGGACCGGGTGGCGGTGGGGCAGGCCCCGGCCTGCGCCAAGGCGTGCCCGACCGGCTCGATCATGTTCGGCACCAAGCAGGCGATGATCGAGCAGGCCCACGAGCGCGTGGACGACCTGAAGTCGCGCGGCTTCGCGCATGCGGGGCTCTACGACCCGGCCGGCGTCGGCGGCACGCACGTGATGTACGTGCTGCACCACAACGACCAGCCGAGCCTCTACTCCGGCCTGCCGAACGACCCGAAGATCTCGCCGCTGGTGGCCTTCTGGAAGGGCGGCGCCAAGGTGTTCGGGCTCGCGGCGATGGGCTTCGCGGCGGTCGCCGGCTTCTTCCACTACGTCACCGCCGGCCCGAACGAGGTCGTGCCGGAGGAGGAGGAAGAGGCGGTCGAGCTCGACCAGGCCAAGCGTCGTGAGGGCGGCCGGGAGACCGGCCACGAGGCCGGCGGCACCGAGGCGCGGCCGCACTGACGACCCTGTGACGACCCCGTCCCCCGCCCTGGCGGGGGACGCGCATCCCGGGCGGCGGGGCCCAAGCCCGCCCCGCCGCACCCCGAACCCGTCCGTCGAGTGAACGCCGATGACGATCCACACCGATATCCGCGACGGAGAGACCCGCCCGCTCCATCAGGCGCGGCACGAGGTGCCCGAGATCCTCTACGTCCCGCGCTACACCGGCCTCCAGCGGGTGAACCACTGGATTACCGCGATCCTGTTCACGCTGCTGACGCTGTCGGGGCTGGCGATGTTCTCGCCCTACCTGTTCTCGCTCACCGGCCTGTTCGGCGGCGGGCAGGCGGCGCGGGCGATCCATCCCTGGTTCGGCGTCGCCCTGGTGGTCAGCTTCGCGCTGCTGTTCGTGCGCTTCTGGCGCCTGAACATCCCCAACAAGGACGACGTCGAGTGGTCGATGAAGATCGGCGACGTGGTCACCAACCGCGAGGACCGGCTGCCCGAACTCGGCAAGTACAACGCCGGTCAGAAGATGGTGTTCTGGGGCCAGACCGTGCTGATCGCGGTGATGTTCGTCACCGGCATCGTGATCTGGAACACCTATTTCGGCGGCTACACCTCGATCGAGACGCAGCGCTGGGCGCTGCTCGGCCACTCGCTGGCGGCGGTGATCGCCATCGCGATCATCGTGGTGCACATCTACGCGGGCATCTGGGTGCGCGGCACCGGCCGGGCGATGGTGCGCGGCACGGTGACCGGCGGCTGGGCCTACCGCCACCACCGCAAGTGGTTCCGGCAGCTCGCCGGCACGAAGATGCGGCGCGGCTCGGTCGACAAGCGCGGGTCCTGATCGCGTGGCACAGTTCTTCAAGCGTTCGGCCGCGCCCGCGGGTGCGGCCGCCAAGGCGTCCTCCAAGGTGACGCCCACGTCCGACTCGTCCACGCAGAGCCCGCGCAAGGCAGCCTTCGACGCGATCAAGCCCGATCCCGACAAGATCGGCATCTCGGGCTCCGTCCCGTTCGTGCGCCTGCCGGATCCCGGCGCCCTGTTCCGCGCCCGGGCCGCGCGGCTGAACGCCCTCGCCCCGGGCCACCCGCTGGAGGCCTACCTGCGGCTCGTGGCCCGGGTCGCCGAGGCCCAGGCCGCGGTCGAGGCGGCGCGCGGCGCGGCCGGCTGGGACCTCGGCGGCGAGGCGCCGGCCGACCAAGCGGTGCGGATCGAGCACGGCATGCCGCCGCTGTCGCGCCACGTGATCGAGACCGACCCGACCTTCCAGGACGCGCTGACCGCGCTGCTTGCCGCCCTCGACCTCGCCGAGGCGCCGGAGGAGGCCCGGGCCGCCCGGGCCGCCCTGGAGGCCGCCGCGCCGGAGGACCGGCTCGACCTCGCGGTGCAGGTGTTCGAGGGGGCGATCCCGCTGGAGCGGGTGGCCGAGTGCCTGTACGTCTCCGCCGCCCTCCAGGTCTGCCTCGCCCGGCGCGCGGCGCGGCTCGACCCCAGGGCGCTCAAGCCGGTGGCCGACGGCGTCTGCCCGGCCTGCGGCGGCGCCCCGACCGCCAGCCTGATCGTCGGCTGGACCCCGGCCGACAAGGCGCGCTACCTGAGCTGCTCGCTGTGCGGCACCCTGTGGAACCACGTCCGCATCCGCTGCACCGCCTGCGGCTCGGGCGAGGGCATCAGCTATTACGGTCTCGACGAGATCTCGAAGGACGTGCAGGTCGAGACCTGCACCGCCTGCCACAGCTCCATCAAGCACCTGCACCAGCACCGCGCCGTGGATCTCGACCCCGTGGCCGACGACATCGCCTCCTACGGCCTCGACCTGAAGATCGCCGAGGAAGGGTTCAAGCGCGCCGGCCTGAACCTGCTGTTCGTGGTCTGACACCGGGGATCCCGAAGGGACGAGTCCCTTCGGCGGGGTTCGGGGCGGAGCCCCGATCGCTCAGCGATAGCCGTAGCGGACCTTGGCGGCGGCGAGTTCGGCCTGGGCCTCGGCACTGCGGCCGGCGGCGCAGGCGGATGCGGCGCGGGCGAGGTCGGCGCCGAAGCGGTCGCCCACCGGCTTGTTGAGGTTGCCGGTCGCCACGTCGCTGTCGACGATCGCCTGGGTGCGGGCGATCTCCGGCCCGCAGCCGCTCCCGGTCGGCAGGGCGGGGGGCAGCGCGGGGGGCGCGGCCACCGTCGGCGCGGCGGCCTTCGGCTGGCAGGCGCCCAGCGCGGCGGCGGCGAGGAGGGCGAGGCAGAGACGGGACGGGGTCACGCGGAAATTCCCTTCGGCGCGGGGGCCACGCCGAAGGTTCTGGGCCGAGCTTGGCCGTGGGTCAATCGCCCCGGGCGCCGGCCTCCGTCGCCGGTCCACTTGGCGGGTCTACTTGGCCTTCTCGGCGATCGCCTTGAGGCCGGAATCGTAGATGCCCTGGATCGCGTCCTTGGCCACCGTGTCCGGCGCGCCCTTGGCGGCGAAGGTCCCGCTCCACGTCACCTTCGAGCCCGAGCCCTCCGGCGCCACCGCGAGCGTCGACTTGTAGTCGGAGACCGGCAGCGGGCCCTCCAGGATGGTGTAGGTGTAGCTCATCACCTTGTCGTCGCGGGAGAGCTGCTCCTCCTTGAGGGTGCCGCCGCCCTTGAGGCTGAGGGTCCGGATCTTCTTGCCGTCCTGCTCGGAGGGGGTGCACTTCTCGACCGCCGGGTGCCACGTGCCGATGCCGCAGAAATCGCCGATCGTCTGCCAGACCTTGGCCGGCGGGGCGGCGATGTCGACCGCGCTCGTCACCTCCAGGGCGAGGCCCGGCGCCGTGCCGGCGAGAAGGACCAGGGCGGCCGGGGCGAGGGTCCGGCAGATCGTGCGCCGCATGTGGGGGTCTCCGTCCGTTGGTTCGTTCTTGTGGATCGCGCACCCGGGGGAACCGAGCCGGCGCCGCCGGGGCGTGAGGGCAGCTAGGCCCGGGGCCGAGGATGACAATGGCCGGCGCCGGACGCGACCCGGGCGTCAGGGCTCCGTGCCGTCGCCGTCGAGGATCGGCGCGGCTTCCGGGCCGCGCGCCGGTCCGGCCTCCGCCCGCGTGTCCGGCACGGCCTCGTGCAGCAGCGGGGCGCCCAGCGCCGCCATCAGCGCGCGCAGGCCGTCGGCCCAGGTCTCCGCCTCGGCGAGGGAGGCGAAGCCGTCCCGGCGGATCACCCGGTCGGGCTCGATCCTGACGACGGCGTCGAACAGGCCGTCCGGCCTGTCCGCGATCCTGTAGAAGACGCGACGGGGCATGGACCGGAGAGATAGGGCGGGAAGCGCGCGCGATCAGCTTGTTCCCCACCGATCTGCACGCGATGCAACTCTGGAGCGAACTAAAACCCCGACGGCCGGTAGAGTTGCGGGCGGATCAAAGAAAAAAAACAAAAACATTGACTTTTGTCCTGATGCGTGGTTCTGATGGGCCATCCGCTGCCCGGCGGGGCGGGGTCTTTTCGGACTTCGCCCCGCCCAGGGAGCCCCCCGGTGACCGACCGGGGCGGTTCGGGCGGCGGGGCGGTGCCCGCGTCGGCGACTTCGGTCGTCGCCGCCCCGGGCGGCGCGTCCGGTGCGGGACGGCTCGGGTGCGGGCATGGAGGCAGGGGCGTACGCGCCCGGCGCGGCACCAAATGAGCCGCGCCCGGACCCCATCCTGGGCCGATCCTGAGGTAAGACTGCGGGCCCGCATGCCACTACGGGCACGGGCCGGGCTGCAAAGCCCCAGCGACGATGCGGGTTCCGGGGGCGCGAGCCGGGGGAGCAGCGATGCTTCCTGGGCCGGGCGCCCCGTCAGAGACCGCTCACGTGCGGGCGTAGACCGGGCGGGCTGGAAGACACCGCGACGACAAGATGGCCGGCGGCCCCGGTGACGGGGGCTGATGGCCACGGGGCGCCGCGGGGGCCGGCTTCCGCGTGTGTCACACGACCAGGGTCCCCGCGGCGTCCCGCGTCCCCTGTTCTTCTTGGGCCATGTCCCCGGCGCGGAAGCGGGTGGGGGCGATCCGCCATGTCCGGAGGCCGCGCGCTGCGGCATCGCCCCGGCCCATCCCAAAAACGACCTCATCCTGAGGTGGCCGCGCCAGCGGCCCTCGAAGGAGGGCTCCAGCCGGCCGCGCGATCTCTGGAGGGCTCCTTCGAGGCCCGCTGCGCGGGCACCTCAGGATGAGGGGGGTTGGTGGGAGGAAGCTGGTGGGAGGGGGATCCGGCGGCGCGCCGTACGGCCAGGGTTCGGAACTCGGGTTAACGAACCGCAACCTGTGGGAGATGCAATCCCCTCTCTCACACGCAGTCCGTCATTCCGGGGCGCCGCAGGCGAGCCCGGAATCCAGAACCGCCGACAGTGCCGGGTCTTGCGCGCCGCGTCTTGCGCCATGCCCGGCACGCCGGGGCGGTTCTGGATTCCGGGCCCTGCTGCGCAGTCCCGGAATGACGGGGCCTCTCGCAAACACCGATGCCATGCCTGCGTTAACCCGAGGTCGGAGCCCTGGCCATGCGGCCCCCCGCGTTGACAGGCCGCCCGGTGCGGCCTCCGATGCGCGGCCGGCGATCCGGGCCCGGATCGCGGCAGACAGGAGCCCGCATGCCCCTCGACCCCGCCCTCGCCGCCGAGATCGAGGCCGCCGTCGCGGCGGGGTTTCCGGGGCAGGTCGCGCATACGGAGGACCTCGTGCGCTTCGCCTCGACCCGCGGCGCCGAGCACGCCTGCCAGGACCACGTGTTCGGCGCCTTCCGCGCCCGCGGCTACGCGACCGAGCGGTTCGCCATGGACCGGGCGGCGCTCGAAGCCCATCCCGGCGGCGCGCGCGCCGAGGCGTGGCGGAGTTCCGACCACGCGGCGGCCCATTCGGAGGCGCCGGTCGTCGCCGCCCACCACCGGCCGCGGACCGAGACCGGGCGCTCGCTGATCCTCCAGGCCCATGTCGACGTGGTGCCGACGGGCCCCCTCGACCTCTGGACCCGCCCGCCCTTCGCGCCGACGGTGGACGGCGACTGGCTGTACGGGCGCGGCGCCGGCGACATGAAGGCCGGCCACGCCGCCAACCTGTTCGCCCTCGACGCCCTGCGGCGGCTCGGCCTCCAGCCGGCGGCGTCGGTGACGCTGCTCTCGGTGGTCGAGGAGGAATCGACCGGCAACGGCGCGCTCGCCGCCCACCTGCGCGGATACCGGGCCGACGCGGTGCTGATCCCCGAGCCGGAGGACGAGAAGCTGGTGCGCGCCAATACCGGCGTGCTGTGGTTCACCCTGGAGGTGCGCGGCCGGCCGGTGCACGTGCGCGAGATGGGCGCGGGCGCCAACGCCATCGACGCCACGTGGCGGGTGGTCGGCGCCCTGCGGGAGGTCGAGGCGCGCTGGAACGCCGAGCGGAGCCGCCACCGCCACTTCGCGGCGGAGGACCACCCGATCAACCTCAACATCGGCCGGATCGCGGGGGGCGACTGGAACTCCTCGGTGCCGGCGTGGTGCCGGGTCGGCTGCCGCATCGCCCTCTATCCCGGGGTCCGGGCGGCCGACGCGGCCGCCGAGATCGCGGCGGCGGTGGCCGCGTTCGCGCGGGGCGACCCGTTCCTGGCCGACAGCCCGCCGCGCGTGACCTTCGACGGGTTCTGGGCGGAGGGCTACGTCCTCGCCGAGGGCTCGGAGGCGGAGGCCGTGCTGGGCCGCGCCCACGCGCGGGTGTTCGGGGCGCCCCTGCAGAGCTTCATGTCGCCGAGCTACCTCGATACCCGGGTCCACGCCCTCTACGAGGGGGTGCCGGCGCTCTGCTACGGCCCCCGCGCCGAGAACATCCACGGCTTCGACGAGCGCGTCAGCCTCGCCTCGGTGCAACGCTGCACGGCCGCGATGGCGCTGTTCGTGGCCGAATGGTGCGGGCTGGAGAAGGCCGGCGCCTGAGGGTTCAGGGGATCAGCCGGTCCGCCCGCAGCCGCGCGAACAGGTCGAAGAAGGCGTCGTCGGTGGGCTGGTAGGCGGTGAAGCCGAGGCGCCGGCTGCGGCTCATGTCGGTCACCACCTCGATCGGCCGGCCGAGATCGGCGTCGGTGTGCCACGCGGAGGCGAGCTTTGCGAGGTCCGGCTCGGCGAGCCCGTACCGGGCGGCGATTTCGGCCCAGGCCGGCCCGTCCCCGGCCATGCGCGGCTCCAGCGGCCGGTGGGTGCCGTCGAACGGGACGGGCTCGATCCCGAACCAGTCGGCGATCCGCCCCCACATCCAGCTCCAGCGGAAGACGTCGCCGTTCACGACGTTGAAGGCGCGGTTGGCCGCCTTCGGCTCGGTCGCCGCCCACAGGATCTGCCGGGCGAGCAGCCGGGCGTCGGTCATGTCGGTGAGACCGGCCCACTGCGCCGCCGAGCCCGGGAACACGAACGGCCGGCCGGTCTCCCGGCACAGGGTGGCGTAGCAGGCGAGCGTCGTGCCCATGTTCATGGCGTTGCCGACCGCGAGCCCGATCACCGTGTGCGGCCGGTGCACGCTCCAGGTGAAGCCGTCGCGCTCGGCGGCGGCGAAGACCGCGTCCTCCTGCGCGTAGTAGAAATTGTCGATCGGCAGCCGCCCCTGCTCCTCGCGGAACGGCGTCTGCGGCAGCGCCCCCTGCCCGTAGGCCTCGAACGGCCCGAGATAGTGCTTCAGGCCGGTCACCAGGGCGACGTGGCGCGGGCCCGGCGGCACGGCCGCCAGCAGGTTCTCGACCATCGCGCCGTTGACGCGGATCATCTCCGCCTCGGTGGCGCGCCGCTGCCAGGTCGCGAACACCACGAGATCGGGAGCGAGGCCCGCGAGCGCCGGACCGAGCGAGCCCGGGTCGAGCAGGTCGGCCGCCACCGGCTCGACGCCGGGCTGTTGCGGCGGGTTTCGGGCGAGGCCGGCGACGCGCCAGCCCTCCCCCGCCAGCAGCGCCGCCGCCGCGCTGCCGACGATCCCGCTCGCGCCGACGATCAGGGCTGTCCTGGCCATGGGGTACTCCGCCTCCGTATCCCGGCGAGATGCGGACGCGGCCTGCGCCCCGCAAGGGCGCCCGCCTCAGGCCGCCCGGTCGATCGCGTCGCCCAGCACCGCGGCCATCTCGGCGATCTGCCCCCGCTCGACGATCAGCGGCGGCGACAGGGCGATGATGTCGCCGGTGACCCGGGTCAGGAGGCCCCGGGCGAAGCAGTCCACGAACACGTCGTAGGCGCGCTGGCCGGGCGCGTCCGGGCGGGATTCGAGTTCGATGCCGGCCACGAGACCCAGCGTGCGGATGTCGGTCACGCGCTTCCGGCCGCGCAGGTCGTGCATCGCCGCCGCCCAGTCGTCGGAGAGGTCGGCGGCGCGGGTGAGCAGCCCCTCCTCCCGGTAGATGTCGAGGGTGGCGATCCCCGCCGCGCAGGCGATCGGGTGGCCGGAATAGGTGTAGCCGTGGAACAGCTCGATCCCGTCCGGGCCCCGCATCAGGGCGTCGTGCACGGTGCGGCTCGCGAACACCGCCCCCATCGGCACCGTGCCGTTGGTGAGCCCCTTGGCGGCGGTGACGAGGTCGGGCACGACGCCGAAGAAGTCGGTGGCGAACGGCGCGCCGAGACGGCCGAAGCCGGAGATCACCTCGTCGAAGATCAGCAGGATGCCGTGGCGCGTGCAGATGTCGCGCAGGCGCTCCAGGTAGCCCTTGGGCGGGATCAGCACCCCGGTCGAGCCCGCCACCGGCTCGACGATGCAGGCGGCGATGGTCTCCGCCCCGTGGAGCTGGACCAGCCGCTCCAGGTCGTCGGCGAGCTCGGCCCCGTGCTCGGGCTGGCCCTTCACGAAGCGGTTGCGGGCCGGGTCGTGGGTGTGGCGCAGGTGGTCGGCGCCGGGGAGCTGCGGGAAGACCCGGCGGTTCGAGACGATGCCGCCCACCGAGATGCCGCCGAAGCCGACGCCGTGGTAGCCGCGCTCGCGCCCGATCAGCCGGGTGCGGGTGCCCTGCCCGATCGCCCGCTGGTAGGCGAGCGCGATCTTCAGCGCCGTGTCGACCGATTCCGAGCCGGAATTGGTGAAGAACACTCGGTCGAGCCCGGCCTCGGGGCCGCCCGGGGCGATCTCGGCGAGCCGCTCGGCGAAGGCGAACGCGACCGGGTGGCCCATCTGGAAGGTCGGGGCGAAGTCGAGGGTGGCGAGCTGGCGCTCCACCGCCGCCGCGATTCCCCGTCGCCCGTGGCCGGCATTGACGCACCACAGCCCGGCCGTGCCGTCGAGGACGCTGCGGCCGTCGTCGGCGGTGTAGTGCATGCCCTGCGCCGCCACGAGCAGGCGCGGGGCCGCCTTGAACTGGCGGTTGGCCGTGAACGGCATCCAGAAGGCGTCCAGCGACGGGGTGTTGCGCAGCGGGTGGTCGGTCATCGGGCGGGGCTTCCGTGGAGGGCGGCTCGCGCGAGGGGACACCTTCGGGGGGCGCGCACCAAGTCCTTTTCTGCGCGCCCGCAAACCCTTGCGGAGGTGTCGCAGGGGCCGCCGCTGTTGCGGGATCCGCAACATCCGAAACAGGCCGGCACGGATGGGGGACGATCGGGACGTCGATGTCGGGGCGCGGCTGCGGTTCGTCCGGGCCCGGCTCACGCGAGGGCCCCCTCCCCCGCAGAGGGGAAAGGCGCGGAGGCCGAACAAGGCGATCGGCCGGAAAAAAGATCAGAAGCCGTAGAGCCGGTGCGGGTTGTCGACGAACAGCATCCGGCGGCGCTCCGCGTCCGGCACCCAATCGGCCATCAGGTCGAGCAGCGCCGTCAGCTTCGGCGGGCCGTCCCAGGCGGCCACGTGCGGCCAGTCCGAGCCCCACAGGCAGCGCCCGGGCGCGGCGTCGTTCAGGGCGCGGGCGAAGGGGACCGTGTCGGCGTAGGGCGCGCCCTGCGTCGAGTCGCGGAACGCGCCGGACAGCTTCACCCAGGCGCCGTCGCGCACCAGCCCGAGGAGCGCCTGGAAGCCCGGGTGGTCGAGGCCGGCCGCGGTCGGCATGTGGCCCATGTGGTCGAACACGATCGGCACGGGCAGCCGCGACAGGCGCTCGGCGATCGGCGGCAGGTCGCGGGCGTCGAGCAGGAACTGGAGGTGCCAGCCCATCTCGCGGGCGAGCGCCCCGTAGCGCTCCAGGGCGTCGAGCCCGACGCCGCCGCCGAACAGCACGTTGAGGCGCAGGCCCCGCACCCCGGCCTCCGACAGGGCGGCGAGCTCCCGGTCGGGCAGGCCGAGCGGGATCACCGCCACGCCCCGCAGCCGCGCGGGGTTCGCCCGCAGGGTCTCCAGCATCAGCCGGTTGTCGGTGCCGTGGACGCTGACCTGGATCAGCACCCCGTGCGCCATGCCGGTGGCGTCGAGCATCGCGAGGTAGCGCTCGGCCGGCGCCGCCGGGGGCGTGTAGCTGCGATCCTCCACGAACGGGTGGTCGGGCGGCAGGCCGATGACGTGGGCGTGGGTGTCGACCGCCCCCGGCGGCACCGCGTAGCGGGTCGGGCCGGCGGGATGCGGGTCGGGGGCGGGGCAGTCGCGGACCGTCTTCGGGACCTCGTGCATCGGGCTCGCTCCTCAGACTCGCTCCAGGGGATCGATCTCTGGCTCAGGCGTCCGCGTGCAGCACCCGGCCCCGCGTCTCGGGCAGGGCGAAGGCGGCGACGAAGAACACGCCGTAGGCGATGGCCGCGAAGATCGCGATGGCCGAGGCCAGCCCGACCTGGGCGGAGAGGTAGCCGACCAGCGCCGGGAACAGGGCGCCGATGCCGCGGCCGAAATTGTAGCAGAAGCCCTGGCCCGAGCCGCGCAGCCGCGTCGGGTAGAGCTCCGTCAGGAAGGCGCCCATCCCCGAGAAGTAGCCCGAGGCGAAGAACCCGAGCGGGAAGCCCAGCACCCAGAGCACGCTGTTGGAGAGGGGCAACTGCGTGTAGGCGAGGATCACGGCGATGGCGCCGAGCGAGAAGATCAGGAACAGCGGGCGCCGTCCCAGCCGGTCGGCGAGCCACGCGCCGACGAGGTAGCCCGCGAACGAGCCGACGATCAGCGCCGCGAGGTAGCCGGTGGACGAGACGATCGACAGGCCGCGCTCGGTGGTGAGGAAGCGCGGCACCCAGGTGGTGATGGCGTAGTAGCCGCCCTGGCAGCCGGCCGCCGCCAGCGAGGCGAGGATCGTCGTGCCCAGCATCCGCCCGGAGAAGATCTCCCAGATCCGCGGGCGGTCGCCGGAGGCGGCCGCGGCGGCCCGGGTCGCGACCGAGACCTCGGGCTCCTTCACGTGCCGGCGCAGGTAGAACACCAGCAGCGCCGGCAGGGCGCCGATCACGAACATCCAGCGCCACGCGCTCTCGGGGGGCAGGGCCGAGAACAGGATCGCCTGCGCCAGAACCGCGAGCCCCCAGCCGATCGCCCAGCCGGACTGCACCGAGCCCACGGCGCGGCCGCGGTACTCGGCCCGGATGGTCTCGCCGATCAGCACGGCGCCCGCCGCCCACTCGCCGCCGAAGCCGAGGCCGAGCAGGGCGCGGGCGACGAGGAGCTGCTCGAAGTTCTGCACGAAGGCGCAGACCAGCGAGAAGAACGAGAACCACAGGATGGTGATCTGGAGGGTGAGCACCCGGCCGATCCGGTCGGCGACGAAGCCGGCGATCCAGCCGCCGAGCGCCGAGGCCAGCAGCGTCACCGTCGCGGCGAGGCCCGCGGTGCCGGGATCGACCTTCCACAGCGCGATGATCGTGCCGATCACCAGCGGGTAGATCATGAAGTCCATGCCGTCGAGCGCCCAGCCCATGAAACAGGCCCAGAAGGTGTGCCGCTCCGGCGGGGTCATCGCCCGGTAGAAGGCGGACAGGCTCGGGTCGCGGATCTCCACCGCCTCGGCGGCCGCCGCGCCTGGCCCGGGTGTCTCACGCATCGCCGTCTCCGCCATCGCCCCGCCCGTTATCGGCGGGTGCGCCGGGGCTGTCCAACCGCGGCCGGGGCGGCCGGGCAAGGACCGGGCAAAGAAAAAGGCCGCCCGGGGGCGGCCTTCTCCACAACCGTCGCGAGGGAGCGCCTCAGTAGCAGCGCTCCACCAGCACGCGCCGGTAGCCGTAGGGCGTCCAGCGCACCCGCGGAACGGTGTAGCAGCCGCCGCCGTAGGCGGCCGGGCCGTAGTAGCCGCCGTAGCCCACCGGCGCGTAGCCGCCGCCGTAGCCGTAGCCCGGGTAGCCGTAGCCGCCGTACCCGCCGTAGAGCCCGCCGGCCGCGAGACCCAGGCCGACGCCGAGACCGAGGCCGCCGAGGCCGTAGCCGTACCCGCCGCGCCAGCCGCCGTAGCCACCGCGCCAGCCACCGTAGCCGCCGCGCCAGCCGAAGCCGCGACCGCCGTAGAAGCCGGCCCCGCGGAAGCCGCCGAAGCCGCCGCGATACCCGCCGAACCCGCCCCGGAAGCCGCCGAAGCCGCCGTGACCGAACCCGCCGTGGCCGAAGCCCCCTCCGCGGAAGCCGCCGAACCCGCCGGCGTCGGCGCTCGCCGGCGCCAGCACCAGGGCTCCCGCCGCCAGCAGGGCGGAACCGAGCAACGCACCCTTCATCGCACCATCTCCGAGACTAGACCGCGCACCCCTGCTTCGTGAAACGTCCGGTGTCCCGAAACGGTTCAGGTCCGTCCTGCGGCGGGGCGCCACGGCCGCGCCGGCCCGCCCTGCCCCGGCCCGGGCGCCAAAATTCGCCGCTTTCCTGGGCGAGCGGACGCGCTCCGCGCCTCTCGGCGCACCCGGACACGCCGATGCCCCTCCGCCCGGTCCACGGCCTGCTGATCGCGCTCGTCGCCATGGCGGGCCCCTTGGCGGGCGCCCCCGCGCGGGCGGCGTCTCCCGAGCCGGGGCCCTGCCGCGCGGTGCAGGCGGAGGGCGAGAGCTACACGGTCTGCACCCTCGACCTGCGGCGCCAGCGGCTGCGGCTGTTCTGGCGCGGCGCCGACGGGCTGCCCTACGGCTCCCTCGGGGCGCTGGCGCAGGCCGAGGGCACGGGCCTCAGCTTCGCGATGAACGCGGGCATGTACGACAAGGATCAGGCGCCGGTCGGGCTCTACGTCGAGGGCGGGCGCGAGCTGAAGGGCCTGTCCACCGCGGACGGTCCGGGCAACTTCCACCTCAAGCCCAACGGTGTGTTCTGGGTGAAGGGCGAGCGGGCGGGGGTGCTCGACACGGCCCATTACCAGCGGGCGAAGGTCCGGCCCGACTTCGCCACGCAATCGGGCCCGATGCTGGTGATCGACGGGCAGATCCACCCGAAGATCTCCGCCGACGGCCCGTCGCAGAAGATCCGCAACGGGGTCGGCGTACGCGACGACGGCCGCACCGCCGTGTTCGCGATCTCCGAGCGGCCGGTGACGTTCGGCGCCTTCGCCCGCCTGTTCAAGGACGCGCTCGGCTGCCGCAACGCCCTGTTCCTCGACGGCTCGGTGTCGAGCCTCTACGCGCCGAACCTCGACCGCTCGGACATCAGCCGCCCGCTCGGGCCGTTGGTCGGTGCCAAGGCGCGGTGATGAGCCTCTCAGGCGGAATCACCCCTTCAGCGAATCTGCAATCGCTTCTGCGATGGCTGGAGTGAACTCAGCTTCGGTTGACAACGAAAACTGTCAGACGCCAAATTTTGATTTGGCGCGCATTGTTTTCTATGATAGCGGTCAAGTAGGATAGGTGCCTGTATTATTTTTTGAGGGAATGATGCGCAAGAAGGGCTTTGAGTTGCGCAAAAGCGGCATTCCGGATCGGAGTATCAGACAGAATAAGGTCGACGAGACGCACGAAATCTATCTAGTGCATATTTGTAACGTTGGCGCACTTCGCGAAATAATAAGGACGCGGAAGATAATCACGAACGGATGTCGTGTATTTAAAAGAGAATTAAATTATTTTTTTCTTTTGAAAGCTGCGTATAAGCCGAAGAGCAGCGAAGAAAAAAGTGACCTACTGGATTTTTTTCCTGCAGCAATCGTCTTGAATGCATCGAAATTGCCCGAGCCGCACCATGTATATCCGTTTGATTCCGGCGGGGCGCACAGTGGAGCCTTCAATGAGGCCTATAATCCGTATTTAGCGCTCGATGACTTCGAACTCGAGCCGAACTTTTCATCAGCGCTAGGGCATGTCGACTGGGCTTTTTCATCGCGCAAAAACTATTACCACGGAGTGCTAATTCCGGGGCTTCACGAGAACATCCCAGTATGGATGGCCGCGCCTGCGACATTTCTCAAGATCGCCAAACTCGCGCAAGCTGGACACAACCGGCCTGACTCGCGAGCTTCGGCGGTTGAAGTCGCATTCAGTGAGCACGTTCCCCTCGTTCCTCATGTGCATCACTTGATATTTCCCAAGCAATTTCTTGAGGACAAGCATGCCATCAACGGAGACGTCGATGGATTTTTAAGCACTTCCGAATGCTCTTATTGCTCATATGACTGGCAACCAAATCGTATGCCATCGGATTTTCATCGTGAGATCCAGGCGGAGCTCGAGAGATTTCTCGATTGCGTCGGAGCATTGTAGGATAGTATCGTGAGACATTGCCCAGAACGATTGCCTTATGCGCGACTAGTCGGCTTCTATCCGCTCATGGGAAACGGATTTACGCTGCCGATCTTCGAGATTATAAACAGCAACAATGATTTTTATATTGCGATTTGTTCGGTACCAGGCGATCACGCCGGCACGATTGTAGATTTCGAGCCCATATCGGCAGACAGGGACGCTATTAAAAGGATTAAAGCGATCGCCGTTGAGCCGGGAAGCAAATGGATAGACATTTTTCTTTGGAGGAAGCAGGTATTTATCGGCAGCGTATATTCTATATACAATCAGATAGAGAGCAAAATTGATAAAATATCTTCCGATTTGCCATTAACTTTGTTCGATATTGTTGGTTCGTGGGATAGTGCAAATTCAATCCGCATCGGAAACATGGCACTTGCCTACCTTCGGAGAAACTACGGCAACGACGTTGCTAACCACTGGTTACGTCAGACATTGACGCGGTACGGTTATATTTCGGTTGCGCGCGCCTTCTATCAAAAACACCACATAATACTCGAAGAAAGCGATATTAATTTAGAAGTTCAGCGAGAATCAGCAAGGTCATTCATTATCGAGGCGATCTTGATCGGTGAAGCGGCTCGCTTCGATATCGAACTCGGTCAAGCACAGCACGATTTCACACGTTATTTCATCAAGTGTTTTGCGCTTTCGGCGACGCTTGATGTCATCTCCACGTCGAAATTTCCGTGGCATACCGTTCAAAGGCGGCTTAGTTTTTTCGCAGCACAGATTTTTAAGAAAGATATTATGACTTTATCTGCCAATCACGTAATCCGTGACATCGCGAAAGACGCTATTATACGTTATGTCGCAAGGAATCTCAAAAGCTTTGAGTTAGACAATATTATGAAAGATCTTAAATCAGACGTAACGCATATCATTCGAGCTCGGATCGAGCATAAAGGCAAGCAAGACAGGTTGTCCCGACAGAAAGAGCGGGTCAACCTACCGATTCCAGACTCACGCCAACGACGCTACGCGTATGCGGACGATCTCCGCAGGTTGTTCTTCCGCAATGATCGAATTATTTCGATTCTTGAGGAGATTTTGTCAGATAATAACTCAGTGAGATCAATTTCAAATAAGACTGGCATTAGCGTGCAGGAGATTTCATTATTGAAATCTGAGATGGTTAGTACGATAATTAATTCTATCATTACAAATAAAAATTGACCGATGCTTATTTCGGATCGGTTACACGTTTTGCCGAGATTGAGATCACAGGCTCAGCGCTGACCGAAGGCGGTGTCCTTGAACAGCGTCTTGAACTGGTGCGGCTGCGAGCGCCAGTACTGCTTCGGGGCGCGGACCTGGGCGCCGAGTTCGGCGGCCGCGTGCCAGGGCCAGCGCGGGTTGTAGAGCATCGCCCGGGCGAGCGAGATCGCGTCGGCGCGGCCCTCCGCCAGGATGCCCTCCGCCTGCGCGGCCTCGGTGATCAGCCCGACGGCGATGGTGGTGAGCCCCGTCTCGGCCTTCACCCGCTCGGCGTAGGGCACTTGGTAGCCCGGCCCGAGGGTGATCGCCTGCTTGGGCGAGACGCCGCCGGTCGAGACGTGCAAAGCCGGCGAGCCCGCCGCCTTGAGGGCGCGGCCGAGCTCGACCGTGTCCGCCACGTCCCAGCCGTCCTCGACCCAGTCGGTGGCCGAGACCCGCAGCCAGACCGGTGCGCCTGCGGGCACGACCTGGCGCACCGCGTCGTAGACCTCCAGCGGGAAGCGCATGCGGTTCTCCAGGCTGCCGCCGTAGGCGTCGGTGCGCTTGTTGGCGATCGGCGAGAGGAACTGGTGCAGCAGGTAGCCGTGGGCGCCGTGCAGCTCCACCGCCTCGATCCCGAGCCGCACGGCGCGCTTGGCGGTCGCCACGAAGGCGTCGCGCACCCGCTTCATGTCGGCCGCGTCCATCGCGTGGGGCGGCACCTCGCCCTCCCCGTGCGGCACCGGCGAGGGCGCCTCGGTGCGCCAGCCGTAGGGGTGGTCCGGCGCGATCTGCTGGCCGCCGCGCCAGGGCGCCTCGCTCGACGCCTTGCGGCCGGCATGGGCGATCTGGATGCAGACCGGGACCGGGGCGTAGTCCCGCACCGCGGCGAGCACCCGAGCGAGCGCCCGCTCGCAGCCGTCGTCGTAGAGGCCGAGGTCCCAGGCGGTGATGCGCGCCTCCGGCGAGACGGCGGTGGCTTCCAGGGTGAGAAGCCCGGCCCCCGACATCGCCATCTGGCCGAGATGCATCGTGTGCCAGTCGGTCGCCTGCCCGTCCCGGGCCGAGTACTGGCACATCGGCGCGATCAGGATGCGGTTCTCGAGGGTGAGGGCGTCGAGCGTGAGCGGTTCGAACAGGCGGGCGGTCATCGGCGGCTCCGAAGGGTGCGCTGCCTATCTGGCGCGGACCGCGCGCGGCGGCCAGCACCGGGTTGCGGGACGGCCCCGCGCGCAACCGCGGGGGGAACCGCGCCCGCCGCCCGCCCGTTTGACGGCCTGACTGCTGCACTGCAGCGCCCGACGCGAACCGCCTGAGGGGGTGTGTCGCCGTGAAGGTCCTGCCATGACGCTCTCCCCTGCCCGAGCCTGTGCCCGCCCCCGCGCCAGGACGCTCCCCGCGCTGGCCGCCGCGATCCTCCTGGCCGCCGGCGGCGCCCCGGCGCTCGCCCAGCCCGCCGCGTTCGGCGGCCCGAAGATGCTGATCCACGGCAATTACTGCGGGCCGGGCAACAACGCCCCGCTGCCGCCGGTCGACGCCCTCGACGCGGCCTGCGCCCGCCACGACGCCTGTACCCCGACCGGCGGCCTGCCGTCCCCGGGGTGCAACCTCCGCCTCCAGCAGGAGGCCGAGCTGATCTCCCGCGACGCGCGCCAGCCGGACGATCTGCGCGCGCTGGCGGGCCTCGTCGCCGCGGGCGCGACCGTCATCCCCTCGGCGCCCGTCGCCGCGGTTCCCCCGCGGACGGCGCCGACGGTGGTCGCGACCCGGGTCGATCCCGCCCCCGGCGCGGTGCAGCCGATGCCGACGCAGCAGGAGCCCGCGGCCGTCGACGCGGACGACGACGACGCGGAGTGATCCCGCCGGGCGCGGGAGGGCGACCCCGCGCTCAGCCCGCGCCGATCCCCCGGCCCTTCAGGCTCGCGCCGATCTCGTCGAGCGCCCCGGCATCGTCGATCGTCGCCGGCATGGTCCAGGGCTCGGCGTCGGCGATGCGCTTCATCGTGGCGCGCAGGATCTTGCCCGAGCGGGTCTTGGGCAGGCGCGGCACGGTCAGCGCCAGCTTGAAGGCGGCCACCGGGCCGATCTCCGCGCGGACCTTGGCCACGAGCTCCCGCTCGATCTCGGCCGGGTCCCGCTCGACCCGCGCCTTCAGCACCACGAAGCCGCAGGGCACCTCGCCCTTCAGCGCGTCGCGGATGCCGATCACCGCGCACTCGGCCACGTCCGGGTGGGCGGAGAGCACCGCCTCCATCCCGCCGGTCGAGAGCCGGTGGCCGGCGACGTTGATGATGTCGTCGGTCCGCCCCAGCACGGTGATGTAGCCGTCCGCGTCGATGACGCCCGCGTCCGAGGTGTCGTAGTAGCCCGGGAAGGTGCTGAGGTAGCTCTGGCGCATGCGCTCGTCCGAGCCCCACAGGGTCGGCAGGCAGCCGGGCGGCAGGGGCAGGCGGATCGCGATCGTGCCCATCGTCCCGGCGGGGACGGGCTTGCCGCCCTCGTCGAGCACCTGCACGTCGTAGCCCGGCATCGGCACGCAGGTGCTGCCGCGCTTGACCGGCAGGGTCTCCAATCCGATCGGGTTGCCGGCGATCGGCCAGCCGGTCTCGGTCTGCCACCAGTGGTCGATGACCGGCCGGTCGAGCACCCGCTCGGCCCAGGCGACCGAGTCCGGGTCGGCCCGCTCGCCGGCCAGGAACAGCGACCGGAATTTTTTCAGGTCGTAGCGCGCGACGAGGTCCCCGCCGGGGTCCTCCTTCTTGATCGCGCGCAGGGCGGTCGGCGCGGTGAACAGGCAGACGACGCCGTACTCCGACAGGAGCCGCCAGTAGGCGCCCGCGTCCGGGGTGCCCACCGGCTTGCCCTCGTAGAGCACGGTGGTGCAGCCGTGCACGAGCGGCGCGTAGACGATGTAGCAGTGCCCCACCACCCAGCCGATGTCGGAGGCGCAGAAGTAGGTCTCGCCGGGCTGCACGCCGTAGAGGTTCGGCATCGTCCAGGCGAGCGCCACGAGCTGGCCGGCGACGTCGCGGACCACGCCCTTCGGCTTGCCCGTGGTGCCGGACGTGTAGAGCACGTAGAGCGGGTCGGTGGCGGCCACGCTCGCACAGGGGGCGGTGGCGCCGGCGGCCCGGGCCGCGTCGACCGCCTCGGCCCAGTCCCGGTCACGGCCCGCGGTCAGCGCCGCGGCGCATTGCGGGCGCTGGAGGATCAGGCAGGCGTCGGGCTTGTGGGCCGCCGCGTCGAGCGCCGCGTCGAGCAGCGGCTTGTAGGCGACCACCCGGCTCGGCTCGACGCCGCAGGAGGCGGCGAGCACGACCTTGGGCGCGGCGTCCTCGATCCGCACCGCCAGCTCGTTGGCGGCGAAGCCCCCGAACACCACGGAATGGACCGCCCCGAGCCGGGCGCAGGCGAGCATCCCGAACACCGCCTCCGGGACCATCGGCATGTACAGCACCACCCGGTCGCCGGGCCCGACGCCGAGGCCCGCCAGCACGGCGGCGAGCGTCGCGACCTCGGCCTTCAGCTCGCCGTAGGTGATCGTCCGCTTGGTGCCGGTGACGGGGGAATCGTAGAGGATCGCGGCCTGGTCGCGCCGCGCCCCGTCCGCGTGCCGGTCGACGGCGTTGTGGCAGGCGTTGAGCCGGGCGCCGGGGAACCAGCGGCCGTAGGGTCCGGAGGTCCCGTCGAAGGCCCGCTCCGGGGGGCGGTCCCAGTCGAGCGCCCTGGCCGCCGCGAGCCAGAACGCCTCGGGGTCGCCCGCGGCCTCCGCGTAGGCCCGCCTGTAGGGGCCGGGCTCGGGCGTGGTCTCGGGCGAGGGCATGGCGTTTCCCCGGAAATCAGGTCCGGCGGCCTTTCAGGCCGTCTTCGGTGGAGACTTAACAGATGCGGCCCGAACGCGTCAGCGGGCATGAAAAAACCGCGCCGTCGGGGACGGCGCGGCCTCCGGGGGGCCCGGCGGGCAGGCCGGGCGCGCCCGGTCCGGGCTCAGTGGACGGTGTCGGCCTCCTGCTGGAGCCGGTTGATCTCGTCCTTGAGGTGGAGTTTGCGGCGCTTCAGTTCCGCGATGTGCAGGTCGCTCGCCGAGGGCCTGTGGATGGCCTCCTGAATCTCACGCTCCAGGGCTTCGTGCTTCCGGGTGAGTTGGCTCAGATGCGTCTGCAGCGACATGAAGCGAGTCTCCTGTCATCGTTCCGACGGCTTGAGACTGGCACAGGTCGCCGCACCTGTCGAAGCGTTTATCGCCGGGCCGCCCTCACGAATGCGCGCCCGGCGCTTGCTCACCGCAAGGGCGTGACGCATGCTCCGCACGGTCGAAGGGCCTTCTGTTTTCCCTGTGACGTCCCGGGTGGCGATGACGGCAGAGTCGGGTGAGCGTGCCGGGGGCGAGCCGGCTTCCGGACCGGGGGGCGACCCGGCGTCCGACCCGGCGTCCGACCCGGCGTCCGACCTCCTGGCCGAGCTGGCGCGGCTGCGCGAGGAGCATCGCGACCTCGACGGGGCAATCGACGCGCTGGAGCGCAGCGTCGCCGGCGACCAGCTCCAGATCCAGCGCCTGAAGAAGCGCAAGCTCACCCTGCGCGACCGGATCTTCCACATCGAGGACCAGCTCACGCCGGACATCATCGCCTGATGCCGGTGGATGCCCGCCGCCCGCGCCTTGCCGCGGACGGCCCCCGAGGGTAAGCGCCCTCTTTTACCGGATTGAACGATGTCGGCGCCCCCCGTCGCGATCATCATGGGCAGCCAGTCCGACTGGGCGACCATGCGGCACGCCGCCGAGACCCTCGACGCGCTGGGGGTCGCCCACGACGCGCGTATCGTCTCCGCCCACCGCACCCCGGACCGGCTCGTGGCCTTCGCCAAGGGCGCGCGGGAGGCCGGGTTCAAGGTGGTGATCGCCGGCGCGGGCGGGGCGGCCCACCTCCCCGGCATGGCTGCGGCGATGACCAGCCTGCCGGTGTTCGGCGTGCCGGTGGAGTCGAAGGCGCTCTCGGGCCAGGACAGCCTGCTGTCGATCGTGCAGATGCCGGCCGGGATCCCCGTGGGCACGCTGGCGATCGGCCGGGCGGGGGCGGTCAACGCCGCCCTGCTCGCCGCGGCGGTGCTGGCCCTGGCCGACGCTGGGCTGGCGGAGCGCCTCGACGCGTGGCGGGCGCGGCAGACGGCTTCGGTGGCCGAGCGGCCGGAGGCGGACGCGCCGTGACGGACAGGATCATCGGGCCGGGTTCCACCCTCGGGATCGTGGGCGGCGGCCAGCTCGGGCGCATGATCGCGCTCGCGGCGGCGAATCACGGCCTCAGGACCCACGTCTACGCCCCCGACGCGGACAGCCCGGCCTTCGACGTGGCCGCGGCGACGACCTGCGCGGCCTACGACGACGCGGGCGCGCTCGCCGCCTTCGCCGCCAGCGTCGACGCGGTGACCTACGAGTTCGAGAACATCCCGCGCGCCACCGCCGAGATCCTCGCCCGGCACGCGCCCCTGCACCCGAACGCCGAGGCGCTGGCGACCACCCAGGACCGGCTCGCGGAGAAGGACTTCATCAACCGGCTCGGCATCCCGACCGCGCCGTTCCGCGCGGTCGACACGCCCGACGACCTCGCCCGGGCACTCGACGCGCTCGGCCTGCCGGCCGTGCTCAAGACCCGCCGCTTCGGCTACGACGGCAAGGGCCAGCGCATCCTGCGCGAGCCCGGCGACGGCGACCGCAACGCGATCTTCGCCGAGTTCGGCGGCGCGCCGCTGATCCTGGAGGGCTTCGTGCCGTTCGAGCGCGAGGTCTCGGTGGTCGCCGCCCGCGGCGCCGACGGGGGCTTCGCCGCCTTCGACCTCTGCGAGAACGAGCACCGCGACCACATCCTGGCACTGACCCGGGTGCCGGCCCGGGACGTCGCGCCGGAGACGGCGGCGGCCGCCGTCGAGATCGCGAAACGCATCGCCGACGCGCTGGACTATGTCGGCGTGCTGGCGGTGGAGATGTTCCTGGTGCGCGAGGGCGCCGAGCGCCTCGTCGTCAACGAGATCGCGCCGCGGGTCCACAATTCCGGGCACTGGACGATCGAGGGGGCGCTGACCTCGCAGTTCGCCCAGCACGTCCGGGCGGTCTGCGGCTGGCCGCTCGGCGACCCGGCCCGGGTCGGCGGCCTGCCCGTGGAGATGCGCAACCTGATCGGCGCGGAAGCCGACGGGTGGCGGCCGCTGCTCGCCGAGCCCGGCGCGCACCTGCACCTCTACGGCAAGGGCGAGGCCCGGCCGGGCCGCAAGATGGGCCACGTCACCCGCCTGGGCCCCTGAGGCAATCGTCCCGGGGTCGTCGACCTGCGGCCCCGGCGACACACCCGGCCGTCCTCGGACGCGCCGGGGCGGCCCGTCCGCGCCCGCCGGGCCGCGGGCCATACCTTCGCCACATCCCGCCGCTTCCACGGCATCACGACCGGCCGCCGATCGGCCGCACCGGCCCGGACGGGCCCGGGGCGGGCCGGATGGGCCGGGTCTTTAAGCCGGGATTCACCGCGATGCGCGAACGTCCCCCGGTCCCGAGCGGGCCGGAACGCGGCGCGGACCGGACGGACGTGGAGCGAGGGCGGGGCGACGCGCGCAGGGCGCGGAGGGCGTCCCGGGGAGAGTGGGGCATGACGGAACGGAACGGGCTCGTCCGGACGACGGCGCTGACGGCGGCTTTGATGCTGGCGGGCGCCGGGCTCACCGGTTGCATCTCCGTCGACAGTGCCAGCAGCGCGCGGCAATACGCGGTGCTGGAGACCGACACGACGGGCGCCACCTCCACCAACATCGCCTCGCTGACCGAGGTGATCCAACGCAATCCCGGGGATGCGGGCGCCTACACCACCCGCGGCGCCGCCTACGCCCGGGCGGGCCAGTTCAACGATGCGGTGGCCGACTTCTCCAAGGCGGTGCAGATCGACCCGAACTCGGCCTCGGCCTACAACAACCGGGCGCTCGCCTACCGCCAGATGGGCCGCAACGACGCCGCGCTCCAGGACTTCTCCCGGGCGATCACCGCCAACCCGAATTACGGCCCGGCCTATATCGGCCGCGCCAACGTCGAGCGCGCGCAGGGCAACCTCGACGGGGCGCTCAACGACCTCAACGTCGCGATCCGGCTCATGCCGGAATCGGCCGAGGCCTACCACGCCCGCGGCCTCGTGCGGCAGAAGCAGGGCCAGGACACCCAGGCGATCGCCGACTTCGACGCCGCGATCGACCGCAACCCCTTCGTCAGCGCGCCCTACGCCGCCCGCGGCCAGAGCCTGATCGCCACCAACCAGTACCCGAAGGCGATCGAGGACTACAACGCGGCGCTCAACGTCAACAACAAGGACGCCACCTCCTGGGCCTACCGGGGCCTCGCCTACGAGAAGTCGGGCCAGCGCAAGGAGGCGATGGAGAACTACCAGCGCGCCTCGGTGATCGACCCGAACAACCCGGTCGCCCGCTCCGGCCTGTCCCGCGTCCAGGGCGGCGTCGGCTCGCTGTTCAATTGAGGCGAGGCTTGTCCCATCCACGACCTCATCCTGAGGCGGCCGCGCCAGCGGCCCTCGAAGGAGGGCTCCAGGGATCGCGCGGCCGGCTGGAGGTCTCCTTCGAGGCCGCCGCTGCGCTGCGGCGCCTCAGGATGAGGGCGCGGGTGGGATCACCGTCGGCCGCCTGACGGCCGACGCCCTCACGCCGCCAGCAGGCCGCCCTCCGAGCGGGTGATCCGGCGCAGGTGGTGGGCCGTGTCGCCGAGCTGGTACTCGATCATCGCCAGCCGCTTGAAGTGGTGCGCGCCGACGTATTCGAGCGTCATGCCGATGCCGCCGTGGAGCTGCACCGCCTCCTGGCCGACGAACCGGCAGGCCTTGTTGACCTGCACCTTCACCGCCGCGAGCGCCGCCGCCCGCGCCTGCGCATCCTCCGCCTCGACCATCATCGCCCCGTAGAGCGCCATCGAGCGTGCCTGTTCGAGGGCGATCAGCATGTCGACCGCCCGGTGCTGGAGCGCCTGGAACGAGCCGACCGGCACGCCGAACTGCTTGCGGGTCTTCAGGTACTCCACCGTCAGCGCGTGCAGCGCGTCCATCGATCCGACCGCCTCGGCGGCCAGCGCGGCGATGCCGTGCTCCACCACCCGCTCCAGCAGCGGCAGGCCGCCCTCGGGGTCGCCGAGCGCCGCGTCGGCGGGCAGCGCCACGTCGGTGAACGCCACCTCCGCCGCCCGGCCGCCGTCCTGCGTCGGGTAGGGTTCGACCGCGACCCCCGGCGCGTCGGCGGGCACGAGGAACAGGCCGATCCCCCGGTGGTCGCGCCGCTCGCCCGACACCCGGGCGGAGACCACCAGCAGCCCGGCGGCGTCGGCGTTCGGCACCACGGACTTGGCCCCGTTCAGGGTGAAGCCGTCGCCCGCGCGTCGGGCGGTCGTCGCCACGTCCTCCAGATCGTAGCGCGACTGCCGCTCGGTGTGGGCGAGCGTCAGCCGGAGCGAACCGTCGATCACGCCGGGGACGTGGCGCGCCCGCTGCGCCGCGCTGCCGCCGAGCCGCAGGGCGGTGGAGCCGAGCACGAGGCTCGCCAGCAGCGGCTCGACGGCGAGATTGCGCCCCACCGCCTCCATCACGAGGGCCGTCTCGACCGGGCCGCCGCCGAGGCCGCCGTCGTCCTCGGAGAACGGCAGGCCGAGGACGCCGAGTTCGGCGAAGTGCCGCCAGCCCTCCTCGGGGAAACCCTGCTGCGCCTTGAGCCGCGCCTGCCGCGCCTCCAGCGACGGGTAGAGGTCGGCGCAGAGCCGCTCGACGCTGTCGCGCAGGAGCGACTGGTCCTCGTTCAGGTCGAAATCCATCGGGCGTTCCTCTCCGGGACCGGATCGACAGTAGGGTGCGGCTCCGTTGCGGCCCGTCCCACCCATGCCCTCATCCTGAGGTGCCCGCGCCAGCGGGCCTCGAAGGAGGATTCCAGAGGACGCCGCGATCCCTGGAAGTCTCCTTCGAGGGCTCCGCTTCGCTGCGCCACCTCAGGATGAGGGCGTGGATGGGGCTGGCGGTGCATCGCGGCCATCACCGGCCGCCGGCGCTCACAACCCCAAGATCCCCTTGGCGATGACGTTGTGCTGGATCTCGTTCGAGCCGCCGTAGATCGAGACCTTGCGGTTGTTGAAGTAGCTCGGCGCGGCCGCGTCCACCCAGTCGAAGCCGCCGGGCGGGTTGTTGGCGCCCGCTCCGTGGTCCGGGGCGGCGAGCGCGAACGGGCCGGCGAGCTCGACCAGCAGCTCGGTCGCCGCCTGCTGGAGCTGCGAGCCGCGGATCTTCAGGAGCGAGGAGGCGGGGTCGGGCTGGGTCGAGTCCGCCCGGCCCTGCTTGGCCGCGACACGCATCTGGGTGATCTCCAGCGCCTTCAGCTCGACCTCGACCTCGGCGACCCGGGCGCGGAAATCGGGGTCGTCCCACATCGTGCCGGGCCCGGCGGGCATGGCCTTGGCCAGCCGCTTGATCCGCTGCATCCGCTCCTTGGTCAGGCCGATGCGGGCGATGCCGGTGCGCTCGTTGGCGAGCAGGAACTTGGCGTAGTCCCAGCCCCGGTTCTCCTCGCCCACCAGATTCTCCACCGGCACGCGGACGGAGTCGAAGAAGACCTCGTTGACCTCGTGCCGGCCCTCCAGGGTGAGGATCGGGCGGACCGTCACGCCGGGGCTCGTCATGTCGATGAGCAGGAAGGAGATGCCGCGCTGCTTCTTGGCCTCGGTGTCGGTGCGGACGAGGCAGAAGATCCAGTCGGCGTGCTGGCCGAGCGTCGTCCAGGTCTTCTGGCCGTCGACGACGTAGTGGTCGCCGTCGCGCACGGCCCGGGTCTTCAGCGAGGCGAGGTCGGAGCCGGCGCCGGGCTCGGAGAAGCCCTGGCACCACCAGTCGTCGAGGTTGGCCGCGCGGGGCAGGAACCGCTCCTTCTGGTCCTGCCGGCCGAAGGTCGCGAGCACCGGCCCGAACATGTAGCAGTTGAACTGCTGGGGCAGCGGCACGGCGGCCTGGAAGATCTCCTCGGTGTAGATGTAGCGCTGGATCGGCGTCCAGTCCTGCCCGCCCCATTCCCGCGGCCAGTGCGGCACCGCCCAGCCCCGGGCGTTGAGGATGCGCTGGCTCGCGACGATGTCGTCCTTGGCGAGCCCCCGCCCCTCCGAAACCTTGCGCCGGATCTCCGCCGGGATCTTCTCCCGCAGGAAGGTCCGGACCTCGTCGCGGAAGGCGACCTCCTCGGCGGTGAAGCGCAGGTCCATGCTCAGCCCCCGATCTCGAACAGCCCGGCGCAGCCCTGCCCGCCGGCCACGCACATGGTGACGACCGCGTAGCGCGCCCCGCGGCGGCGGCCCTCCAGCAGGGCGTGGCCGACGAGCCGCGCCCCCGACATCCCGAACGGGTGGCCGACCGCGATGGCGCCGCCGTTGACGTTGACCCGCTCGGGATCGATCCCGAGCCGGTCGCGGCAGTAGACCGACTGCGAGGCGAACGCCTCGTTCAGCTCCCACAGGTCGATGTCGCCGACGGTGAGCCCGTGCCGCTCCAGCAGGCGCGGCACGGCGAAGACCGGGCCGATGCCCATCTCGTCGGGCCCGCAGCCGGCCGAGGCGAAGCCGCGGAACGTGGCCAGCGGTTCGAGGCCGCGCCGGGCGGCCTCCCCCGCCGCCATCAGCACGCTGGCCGAGGCCCCGTCCGAGAGCTGGCTGGCGTTGCCGGCGGTGATGAACGCGCCCTCCCCCCGCACCGGCTTCAGCTTGGCGAGCCCCTCCGCATTCGTGTCGGGGCGGTTGCCCTCGTCCTTCGTGAGCCGCGTCTCGACCTCGCGCGTCTCGCCCGTCGCCTTGTCGGTGACGGCCATGACCGCGCTCATCGGCACGATCTCGTCGTCGAACAGCCCCGCCGCCTGCGCGGCGGCGGTCCGGCGCTGACTCTCCAGGGCGAAGGCGTCCTGCGCCGCGCGGGAGATGCCGTACCGCTCGGCGACGATGTCGGCGGTCTCGATCATCGGCATGTAGATCGCCGGCAGGTGCGCTTCGAGCCACGCGTTGCGGGTCAATTCCCGCTGCACCCGCGGCTGCACGAGGCTGATCGATTCGACCCCGCCCGCGACCGCCACCGGCACCCCGTCGAGGACGATCCGCCGGGCCGCCGAGGCGATCGCCTCCAGCCCCGAGGCGCAGAAGCGCGAGACGGTCACCCCCGCCGACTGGACCGGGATGCCGGCGACCAGCGCCGCGTGCCGGGCGACGTTGCCGCCGGTGGCGTTCTCCGGGTAGCCGCAGCCCAGCACCACCTCCTCCACCGCCTCGGGCTCCAGCCGCGCCCGATCGAGGGCGCCGCGGATGGCGTGGGCGGCGAGATCGGCGCCGCGGGTGAGGTTGAGCGCGCCGCGATGCGCCTTGCCGATCGGCGTGCGGGCGGTGGAGACGACGACGGCCTCGGTCATGGCATCCCTCCGGTCACAGCACCTCTCCGGTCACGCCGCCTTGAGGGCGCCGAAGCTGCCACCCTCCTCCGCGAGCTTTTTCAGGAGCGGCGCGGGCTCCTGGCTGTCGTCGCCGGTCTCGCGGGCGAACCGCTCCAGATCCGCGGCGACCGTCTTCAGGCCCACCGTGTCGGCCCAGTGCATTGGCCCCCCGCGCCAAGCCGGCCAGTTGTAGCCGTTGATCCAGATCGTATCGATGTCGCCGGGCCGGCTCGCGATTTTTTCGGACAGGATCCGCGCGCCCTCGTTGACCATCGGGTACATCAGCCGCGCGACGATTTCTTCCGGCGTGAAGCTGCGCTGGGCGATGCCATGCTCGGCCGCCGTGCGCGCGATCAGGGCTTCCACTTCGGGGTCCCGCTGCCCGGCCCGCGCACCGTCGGGATAGACAAAAAAACCGCGGCCGGTCTTCTGGCCGAAGCGGCCCATCTCGGCGAGCGCGTCGGCGACCGGGGCACGGCCGCCGAAATCCTTGCGCGAGCGCCAGCCGATGTCGAGGCCGGCGAGGTCCGACATGGCGAAGGGCCCCATCCGGAAGCCGAAGGCGGTCACCGCCGCGTCGACCTCGTGCGGCAGCGCGCCCTCCAGCAGCAGGCGCTCGGCGGCGCGGCTGCGCCGCTCCAGGATGCGGTTGCCGACGAAGCCGAAGCACACGCCCACCGCCACCGGCAGCTTCTTCAGGCGCTTGCCGAGATCGAGGGCGGTGGCGAGCACCTCCGGCGCCGTCTTCTCCGCCCGCACCACCTCGACGAGGCGCATGACGTTCGCCGGGCTGAAGAAGTGCATGCCGAGCACGTCCTGCGGCCGGCCCGTCACCGCGGCGATGGCGTCCACGTCGAGGTAGGAGGTGTTGGTGGCCAGGATCGCCCCGTGCTTGGCGATGCGGTCCAACTCCGAAAAAATCGCGCGCTTGACGCCCATCTCCTCGAAGGCCGCCTCGATCACGATGTCGGCGCTGCCGGCGTTCTCCAGCCCGACCGCGCCGGTGATCCGGCCGATCCGCGCGTCCCGCTCGGCCTCCGTGATCGAGCCGCGCTTGGCCGAGCCGGCGTAGAGGCCGCGCACCCGCTCCAGGCCGCGCTGGAGCGGCGCTTCCTCGGTCTCGATCACCGTGACCGGGATGCCGGCATTGGCGAAGCACATGGCGATGCCGCCGCCCATCGTGCCGGCGCCGATCACCGCCGCCGTCTCGATCGGGCGGCGCGGGGTGTCCTTGGAGAGCCCCGGGACGCGCGCGGCCTCGCGCTCGGCGAAGAAGGCGTGTCGCAGGGCCCGCGCGCGGGGATCGTCCACCAGGGGCGCGAACGCCGCCTGCTCCGCCGCCAGCCCCTCGGCGAAGGGCCGGTCGAAGCAGGCGCGCACGGCCTCGGCGAGCGCCCGGACGTTCGGGGCGTCGGGCTCGCGCGTCACGGCGTCCGCGGCCCGCGCCTCGAAGGCTGCCCGCGCCTCCGGATCCAGCCGGTCGTCGCGGTCGCCCGCCCGCGGCAGCCGGCCGGCATCGGCCAGTTCCAGCGCCCGGACCCGGGCGGCGGGGACGAGGTCGCCGAGCACCACTGCGTCGACGATCCCGAGTTCCGCACCCCGGTCGGCGCCCACCGGCTCGCCCGACAGCATCATCGCGAAGGCGGTCTCCGGCCCGATCAGCCGCGGCAGGCGCTGCGTGCCGCCCGCGCCCGGGATGATGCCGATCTTGATCTCCGGCAGGCCGAGCTTGGCGTGCCGTCCGGCGATCCGGGCGTGGCAGGCGAGCGCCAGCTCCAGGCCGCCGCCGAGCGCCGCGCCGCCGATCGCCGCGACCACCGGCTTCGGGCTCGCGTCGATCCGCGCCAGCACCTCCGGCAGCAGCGGCCGGCGCCGGACCTTGCCGAACTCCGAGATGTCGGCACCCGCGACGAAGACCTTGCCCTCCGCCGCGATCACGATCGCCCGCACGGTCGCGTCGGCGATGGCCTCGGCCAGCGCCCGGTCGAGGGCGGCGCGCAGGTCGGCGCCGAGCGCGTTCACCGGCGGGTTCGAGAGGGTGAGCACGGCGACGCCGCCGTCGACCTCGTTGCGTACCAAAGCGGGCGTTCCCTCAGTTCTGCAATGCAGAATTTGTTTTCGGTCTTCGGCGGCGAGATGCTGCCCGCGCCCTGACTTTGTCAAGGTCGGGGCGGGACGCCCGCCCGCTGAACGGCGTTCTGCATTGCGGAACGCGTGAGGCCGGCCGTTGACAGTCTTCGCGCGCCCGTGTGATCCAGCCCCGATCCGCGCAGCGGACGAACCGACAGACAACCCGCGCTCGGCGCGACGGTTGCCGTCCGGGTCACGGCGCCGACGAGGGAGGATCGTGCGTGATACGAAGTCCGACGGAATCGTTCGGTCATCCGGGCCCGCGCCGTCATCGCGACCGGCCGGCGGGGAGCGCGCCGTGAGCGACGGACCCGAAGCCCCGGCTCCCGACGGGCGGCTGCCGGCCGTGCTGCGCGGCACCCTCGCCCTGCCGGTGATCGCCGCGCCGATGTTCATCGTCTCGGGGCCCGATCTCGTGATCGCCCAGTGCCTCGCCGGCGTGGTCGGCTCGTTCCCGGCTCTCAATGCCCGGCCCGCCGGGGTGCTCGACGACTGGCTGACCCGGATCACGGCGACGCTGGCCGAGGCCCGTGCCGCAGATCCTTCGAAGCGCATCGCGCCGTTCGCGGTCAACCAGATCGTCCACGCCTCGAACGACCGGCTCGCCGGGGACGTGGAGGCCTGCGTGCGCCACCGCGTGCCGATCGTCATCACCTCCCTGCGGGCGCCCGACGCGGTGATCCGGCCGGTCCACGCCTACGGCGGCGTCGTGTTCCACGACGTGACCACCGTGCGCCACGCCGAGAAGGCCCTGGAGGCCGGCGTCGACGGGCTGATCCTCGTCTGCTCCGGGGCCGGGGGGCACGCCGGCACGCTCTCGCCCTTCGCGCTGGTCTCCGAGGTGCGCCGCTTCTACGACGGGCCGCTGATCCTCTCGGGGGCGATCACCACCGGCTCGGCGATCCTCGCCGCGCAGGCGATGGGGGCCGACCTCGCCTACATGGGCACCCGCTTCATCGCCACCCGGGAGGCCAACGCCGCCCCGGGCTACCGCGAGATGATCACCGGGTCGTCCGCCGCCGACATCCTCTACACGCCCTACTTCACCGGGGTGCCCGGCAATTACCTGACCCCGAGCATCCGCGCCTCGGGGCTCGACCCCGACGCCCTGCCGGTGCGCGACAAGACCGCGATGAACTTCGGCAGCGCCTCCGTTAAGGCGTGGCGCGACGTCTGGGGCGCCGGCCAGGGGGTCGGCAGCATCGACGACATGCCCCCGGTCGCCGACCTCGTCGCCCGCCTCGCCCGGGACTACGCCGCGGCCCGCGCCCAGACCGCCGGCCTGTCGGCGGGCTACGCGCCGTGAGCGGGGCGCCCGCGCGCGGAGGCTTGCAGGTCTCGGATCCGGAGCCCGGGATCCGCCTGCTGACGATCGACCGACCGGGGCGGCGCAACGCCCTCGACCGGGCGACCTACGCGGCGCTCGGTGCGGCCCTCGCGGAAGCCGACCGGGACGCGGGCGTGCGGGCGGTGGTGCTCACCGGCGCGGGGGGCTGCTTCACCGCCGGCAACGACATCGCCGATTTCCGGGACGTGGAGAGCAAGGATGCGGCGACCGAGGGCGACAGCCCCGGCCTGACCTTCCTGCGGGCGCTGCGGGCCTGCGCGAAGCCGGTGGTCGCGGCGGTGGAGGGGCACGCGGTCGGCATCGGCGTCACCCTGCTCCTGCACTGCGACCTCGCCTACGCGGGTGCCGGCGCCCGCTTCCGCCTGCCGTTCACGGCGCTCGGCCTCAGCCCCGAGGGCGGGTCGAGCCACCTGCTCCCGCTGGTCGCCGGGACGAAGCGCGCGGCCGAATTGCTGCTCCTCGGCGAGCCCTTCACCGCGGAGGCGGCCCGGGAGGCCGGCCTCGTCAACGCCGTGGTCGCGGAGGGGGCGGCCCTGGAGACGGCCCTCGACCGGGCGCGGGCGCTGGCCGCCCTCCCCCCGGCCTCGATCGCGGCGACGAAGCGCGCCCTGCGCCGCGGCCTCGACGCGGCGGTGGACCGGACGCTCGCGGAGGAGGCGGAGGTGTTCCACGCCCTGCGGCGGGGGCCGGAGGCGCAGGCCGCCTTCGCCCGGTTCCTCGCCCGGTGAGCGCGGCGGAGATCCTCGACGCCCCCGACTTCGAGGGGGCGAAGGAGCCCGACGGCGCCAAGGAGGACCGGCACTTCGTGACGGCTTTGGCCCGCGGCCTGTCGGTGCTCGCCTGCTTCGGGCCGGGCCGGGCGAGTCTGGCCAACCACGACATCGCCGCCGCCTGCGGCCTGCCGCGCTCCACCGTCTCGCGCCTGACCTACACCCTGACCAAGCTCGGCTACCTCCAGCACGTGGCCGAGGCCGGCCGCTACCGGCTCGGCCACGCCGCCATCGCCCTCGGCTCGGCGGCGCTCGGCGGCCTCGACCTGCGCGGCATCGCCCGCCCGCGCTTGCGCGCCGTGGCGGAGGCAGCCAACGCCTCGGTGGGGCTCGGCGTGCGCGACGGGCTCGGCATGCGCTACGTCGACTGCCAGCGCGGCCCGGCGGCGATCTCGCTCAACCTCGACACCGGCGCGCGCATCTCGCTCGCCCGCAGCGCCATGGGCCGCGCCTACGTGGCGGTCTGCGCCGAGCGGGAGCGGGAGGCGATCTACGCCGCGTTGGCGGCGCGCGACACCGCCGCGTGGCCGGCCCTGCGGGCGGGCCTCGACCGGGCGGTGGCCGAGCACCGGGAGATCGGCTGCTGCACCTCGTTCGGCGACTGGCAGGAGACGGTCTGCGCCATCGCGGTCGGCTTCCACCCCGGCGGGGGCCTGCCGCCGATGGCGGTCAATTGCGGCGCGCCGCGCGTCGTCACCGACCCCGGCTTCCTGCTGGAGGTGGCCCGCCCTAAGCTGATCGCGGCGGTGCGCGGCCTCGACGGCGTGATGGGCGCCTGATGTTTTGGGGATGACCGACGTGCAATCTGACGCGCAGCCGGACGATCCGACGCACGACTCGTCGCATGATCTGCCGCTCGCCGGCATCCGCGTGCTCGACCTGTCGCGGGTGCTGGCGGGGCCGTGGTGCGCGCAGGTGCTCGGCGACCTCGGCGCCGACGTGATCAAGGTCGAGCACCCGGAGCGCGGCGACGACACCCGCGACTGGGGCGTGCGCACCAGCCCCGGCAACACCTCGTATTTCGACAGCGTGAACCGCAACAAGCGCTCGATCGGCGTCGATCTCGCCACCCCCGAGGGGCTCGCGCTGGTGCGCGACATGGCCCGGCAGAGCGACGTGCTGGTGCAGAACTTCAAGACCGGCGGCGCCGACCGGCTCGGGCTCGGCTACGCGGCACTTGTCGCGGAGAACCCGAGGCTGATCTACTGCTCGGTCTCGGGCTACGCGTCGGACGGCTCCGAGGCGAGCCGGCCCGGCTACGACCTCGTGGTGCAGGGCGAGTCCGGGGTGATGGCGCTCAACGGCGAGGCCGGCGGGCCGCCGCTGAAGTTCGGGGTCGCGGCGGTCGACCTGTTCACCGGCCAGTACGCCGCGCAGGCCGTGCTCGCCGCCCTCTTCCAGCGGGAACGCACGGGGAAAGGCAAGAAAATCGACCTCGCGCTGTTCGATTGCGGCGTGGCGCTGACCTCCTACTACGGCCTGGAGGCGCTGGCGCGCGGCGAGGATCCGCCCCGTTACGGCAACGCCCACCCCTCGATCGTGCCCTACGGGGTGTTCGAGGCCGGCGACGGGCCGGTGGTGATCACGGTCGGCAACAACGCCCAGTACCGCCGCTTCTGCGAGGCGGTGCTGGGGCGCCCCGACCTCTGCGCCGATCCGCGCTTCGCGACCAACCTCGACCGCGCGAAGAACCGCGCCGCCTTCGTGCCGGTGCTGGAGGCGGAGCTGGCGAAGTGGACGCGCGCGGACTTGATCGCCCGGCTCCAGGAGGCCGGCATCCCCTGCGGCGAGGTGCTGGGCCTGCGCGAGGCGCTGACCGGGGCGCGGGCCCGGGAGGCGGGCCTCGTGGTCGGCGGGCCCGAGAACGCCCACGTCCTCGCCCCGCCCTACCGGCTCGACGGGCGCCGCCTCATCGTCCGCCGCATGCCGCCGGGGCTCGGCGGTTCGAGCGCCGAGATCATGGACGAAATCCGGGGCCGCGGAGACGGGAGCGGGGAGCGCTGACCCCTCAGGGCGCGGCCGCGAGCCGGGCGCGGGCGTCGTCCAGCACGCCCGCGAGCGAGGCCTCCCACGCCACCCGCGGCGCCCAGCCCGTCGCCGCGCGCAGACGCCCGGAATCGCCCGCCGCCAGCGGGATCTCGGCAGGGCGGACGCGCTCGGGGGCGACGTGGATTTCGAACGGCGTTCGAGCGACGGCGCGCAGGCCGTCCAGGGCGCTCGCGATCGTTCGCGGGCAGCCGGAGCCGATGTTGAACACGCTCCCGTCCGGGAGGTCGTCGGCCCGGTCGATCAGCCGGGCGTAGGCGTCGGCGACGTCGGCCACGTCGAGGAAGTCGCGCCGCGAGGTCAGGTTGCCCACCTCCAGGCGCGGCGGGGCGCGGCCGGCCTCGATCCGGGCGATCTGCCCGGCGAAGGAGGCGACGACGAAGCGCTCGTCCTGGCCCGGCCCGATATGGTTGAACGGGCGCAGCACCACGAGCTTGACGCCGATGCGCGGCAGGAGGTCGTGCAGCACCTGCTCGCCCACCCATTTCGAGCGGGCGTAGGTGTTGCGCGGCTGCGGCTCGGCGTCCTCGGTCAGGGCGTGGCCGGCGAGGAAGGCGCTGCCGTAGACCTCGCCGGTGCTGACGAAGAACAGCGTGCAGCCGGGCGCCGCCCGCATCGCCGCCACGAGGTTCAAGAGCCCGTCGACGTTCACCCGCCACGTCTGCGCCGGGCCGCTCGCGGAATCGGCGACCGAGGCGAGGCCGGCGAGGTGCAGGACCGCGGTCGGGCGGAAATCGGCGACGAAGCCGGCGAGCGCCTCCGCGTCGAGGAGGTCGATCCGGGCGTAGGCGACCCCCGTGGGCAGGCTCGGCGCCGGGCCGCGCCCGATCCCCGCGACGCGACCGCCGCGTCCGGGGCCGCGGGCCAGCAGCGGCAGGACGTGGCCGCCGACGAAGCCCGCCGCGCCGGTGACGAGGATGCGGCGCATGTCAGCTCCGGTGCCCGCCCGCGCGCGGAGCGGGCGTGACGCGAGGGTGCGGGGGGGCGGGCACGGGCGCCGTCAGCGCGGGTCGCGGGTGCCCCAGCGCGTGCCCTTGCGGCCGGGCTGGCCGCCGGCATCCGCGCCGATCGCCGGGCCGGCGGCCCGCTCCGGCCGGTGCCCGGAGGGGGCGGTCATGGGCTCGGGCGCGATCAGGTCCGGCACCGCGGCGATGGATTCGTCGCCGCGGCCGGTGGCGAACTGGCCCGCCTTGCGGAAGGTCCAGAGGTAGCCCGGCACCACCGCCTCGGCGGCGGTGGGCGCGATGCCGAGCGCCTCGATGGTGCGCCCCTCCGCCCGGGCCGCCTCCGACACGACGTTGTCGCTCTGGAGCAGCGTCACCTGATCGCGGGTCAGCTTCAGCCCGTCGGGCAGGAGGCCGAGCGTCAGGGTGTCGGCGATCTCCAGGGCCTGCGCCTGGAGCCTGGCGAGCGGCAGCGGCAGGTCGATCACGGTGCGGCTGCGCTGGATGGTCCGCAGCATGTAGCGCACGAGGTGCTCCAGCGTGGCCACCTCCGGGCCGCCGAGCTCGTAGACCCGGCCCGGCTCGACCGCACCGTCGACGGCGCGGGCGATCGCCTCGGCGACGTCGCCGACGAAGACCGGCTGGAACCGGGTCTGGCCGCCGACCAGCGGCAGCACCGGCAGCGCCCGCGCCAGGGCGGCGAAGCGGTTGAAGAAGCTGTCGCCGGGCCCGAACACCAGGGAGGGCCGGAACACCACCGCGTCCGGGCAGGCGGCGAACACCCCGGCCTCGCCCTCGGCCTTGGTGCGGGCGTAGGCCGAGGCCGAGGCCGGGTCGGCGCCGATCGCCGAGACGTGGATCATCCGGGCGCCCTCCCGCGCGGCGGCGCGGGCGATCGAGGCCGCGCCCTCCGCCTGGAGCCGCGCGAAGCGCTGCGGCCCGCTCTCCTGGAGGATGCCGACGAGGTTGATCACCACGTCCGAGCGCTCGGCGGCCCGGGCCACCGAATCGGGGTAGCGGAGGTTGGCCTGCACCGCCACGATCTGGCCGACCTTGCCGAGCGGTTGCAGGAACAGGGCGAGGTCGGGGCGCCGCACCGCGACGCGGATCCGGTAGCCGCGCTTGGCCAGCGCCCGCACCACGTGGCGGCCGAGGAAGCCCGAGCCGCCGAAGATCGTCACGAGCTGCGCCGTCGGGTGCGCGGCGGCGGCGACGCTCCGCGCCTCGCCGGGCGGCGTGGCGGGCGGCGTGGCGGTCTGGGCGTCGCGCTGGGTGGTCTCTGGGCCGGTCATCGCCGTGGTCTCGGGCTCCTCGCCGCGCCCGTCAGGCGCCGTGTCCGGCCTCCTTACCCTACCTGCTCGCGGCATGGGAGCCGGATGGATCAGGATGGGGCAGAGCATTGCGGAAGGCAGGTCATTGCGGGAGGCCGGGCATTGCGGGAGGCCGGGCATTGCGGGAGGGCCCGGCGGAAGGGTACTAAGCCGCTCAACCCATTCTTTAACTTGCGCGACAGCAGACAGGGAAAGCTCAAGCCGCCTGTGCGACGTTGTCCTCGCATGTCCGCCGGATGATGTTCAGGGTGCGGCGGCGGATCAGACCGCTCACCGGGCGGATCAGATACCAATAGGGGGCAAATCTCACGCGCGCGGCACGATCTACGCAGACGACGCGCGTTTCCGTCGAAAGGATCGTCACGCCTGCCGCGCCCGCTCGAACTGCGAAGTTCAGAGCGAGCTTCGCGATCCCGGGCTCTTTCAGATCAAGAAAATCCTTCCCATCGCTCAGGGGAGCCAGATCGAAGTCCGGCCGCCAGAAGCGGCCCGCCAAGCCGAACACGACCTCTCTCTCGCCACGTTCCAGCAAGGTGAAATTGTCGATGCCGAAGGGCGGCAGCGGTTCCCCATGCTGGCATTTGAGAATCTGTCCTGCCCGCATCGGCAGTTCACGCAACGCGATCATCCGTCGAAAGAACGGATCGTTCTCGGTTCGATAGGCCGCTGCGGCGGCGAGAACGATGTCGCCAGACGCTTGAACGCTTGCGCTGTGAAGTTCGCTATACTGCGGGTCTGGAACGTATCGGTCGATCAAAGCCATCGCCGAGCCCATCAATTCCGCAAAAGGCGACATCAGCGACGGACAAATGCTTTACCGTCGTCACCTTGACCATAACAGCCTGTCGGCACATAACAAGTGACGGAAAGGCGGCTTCCGCCTTTTCTCGCCCCTAAAGCGGGCCGGAAGCTTTCCATCCTCCATCGCCCTCCCGCCCCAGTGCAAAACGAGAAGGCGCGCGCGGAGGGAACGGCAGCATGCGGCGCGCATTTCCTCCGGATGCCGCGCCGGCCCGGCGCGCTGTGCCGAAGGCGACGATGATCCTGGGATTGCTGATCTCCGCGGCGGTGGCCGCCTTCGGCCTGATGGTGGCGCTCGGCCTGATCGGCCACCCGATCGACGCGCAACTCGTGAGCCCCTACGGCTGGAGCATCCTGCTGATCGGCCTCGCCCTGATGGTGTTCTTCGCCTACAACCTCTACCGGCGGGCGCGGCGCCGGCGGCGCTCGGTCTGAGGGCGCCGGTCCAGGCGGCTCGATCCGAGGAACCCGGGGCGGGCGGCCCCGCTCAGGCGACCCGGATGCGGCGGCGCATCTCGCCCGCCGCGGCCTGCCGCAGGCCCGCCCGGCGCATCGCGCGGCGGCGGGCGCCGACCACGATGCTCTGCCGCTCGCGGGCGATGAAGGCGGTGGGCATCTCGGCGCGCAGGTCCGCCTCGATGTCGCGCAGCACCGCGTCGGAATGGGCCGGGTGCAGGTGGAAGATCGCCAGGGCCTTCACGCCGGCCAGCTTGGCCAGCTCGACGCCCTTCTGCCAGGTCGAGTGGCCCCAGCCGCGGCAGGTCGGGTACTCGCCGTCGGTGAACATGCCGTCGTAGACCATCAGGTCGGAATCGGCCACGAACCGGGCGAGATCCGGGTCGGGCCAGGGGTCGCTGTGCTCGATGTCGCTGATCAGGCACAGGCGCCGGCCGCCGTGCTCGAACCGGTAGCCGACCGAGCCCTGCGGGTGGTTGAGGGGGATCGTGTCGACCCGCGCCCCGTCCCCGAAGACCAGCGTCTGCCCCGCCTCGAAGCCGTGATGGCGGAACGTGCAGGGGAAGGCGTCGAGGGTAACCGGGAACAGCGGCGGCGCGAACAGCCGGTCGAGGGTCGGGCCGGCGGAGGCGCCGCCGAGATTGCCGCACCACGTGTTGATCGTCCGCTCGCCGTCGAGCACGGCCGGTTTGAAGAACGGCAGGCCCGCGGTGTGGTCGAGATGGAGGTGGCTGAACAGGAGATCGATCTCCCGGGGCAGGTCCGTCCGGTGGTTCTGCCCGAAATTGTAGATGCCCGTCCCGGCGTCGACGACGAAGATGCGGCCGCCGCAATCGACCTCGATGCAGGGCGTGCTGCCGCCGAACTCCGCGTATTGCGGACCGCTGACCGGCGTGGATCCGCGGACGCCCCAGAAACGCAGGACGAGGTCCCCGTCCGCCGCACTGGTGCTCGGCACCGAACTGTTGGACATGGCGATCACGAGTGTTCAGGACGGACGACCCCGATCGGTTCCATCGGGACCCCGCCGTCGCTTCGAAACGATCGATGGGTTAGGGCAGACGATCGGGACAGGACTAGCGTTCCATCCCTGACACACAATGAATTGGGGAGCGCGCGGCCGTCGCGATGTGCGGGGGCGCACACCCGTCCGGGTCCCGACGCCCCGCCTCCGCCGTCACCGGCGCTCCGCCGACGCGACCGGGCCGGGAACGAGAAGTCCTGGAACGAGGAGAGCTGGAACGAGAAGACCCGGAGCGAGGCGACCTGGAGCGACCGGACCCGGGCGGGTGGCGGGCGCGGCCCGGGCGCCGGCCGGATCCGCCGAGAGATCTGCCGAGAGGTCCGCGGCCAGGAGCGCGGGCAGGCCGTCGGCGTAGCGCGCCGGCAGGGGCGCGGCGAGCGGCGCGAACGGGTCGTGGCGGCGCTCGTAGGCGGGCACGAAGCCCGGGGCGCGGGACGGGGCCAGCGGTGAGCCGAAGGCGATCCAGGCGGACCAGGTCGCCTCGGGCACCGGCGCCGGGGCGCGGTGGCCCGCGAGGGTGACGACCTCCTGCCCGGCATAGGCCAGCGCCTCGGGCCGGCTGACGTCGCCGACCGCGCCGCCGCGGGCGATGTAGGCCGCCCAGAACGCGTTCTGCCCGCCGTCGGAATAGGTGGTGCGCACCGCGGCCGCGCCGGCCTCCGCCAGGGCCTCGACCCGCGCCTCCTCCACCGCCCGGCGGGTGACCGCGGCGGCCTCCCGCGCCGGGTCCCGCGACGGCGCGAAGGCGTAGCGCCCGGCGACCACCGAGACCTGGAGTTCCTCGCCCGTGGCCTCGAAGCGGTCGTAGCCCTCCTTCAGGTTCCGCCAGAACGGGTAGTTCGGGTCGGTGCGGTGCCGGGCCATCGCCTCGGCGGTCATCCGGAACGGGTAGGCCTGGAACTGGAACGCCGCCTGCCCGCCCGCCAGCGCGTCGCGGGCGATGGCGTAGATCTCGCCCACCGTGCCGTTGGTCATCGCGAAGCAGCCCATCGACGAGCAGATGCCGTGGACCATGATCGCCGAGCCGGTGCCGCCGTGGGCGCGGTCGTAGGCGTTCGGGTAGCCGACGTCGAAGGACAGGTGGTAGCGCGAGTTGGGGTTCATCTGCCCCTTGCCCACCGCGTAGAACCCCTCCGGCACCTGCCGGTCGCCGTTCCGGCGCTTGGGGCCGAGCTGGCCGGACCAGCGGCAGATCGGGAAGGTCTTGATGTAGACGTAGCCCGAAGGCCCCCGCTTCCAGACCTCGATCTCCGATTCCTTCTTGAAGGCGCGGAACAGGACCGGTGAGGCCGCCGAGGCGCCCTTCTGCGCGATCAGCGCCAGGGTCGCGGCGGGGATCGGCTCCAGCGCCTTGCCGGCCTGCGCCGCGGCCTCGCCGGCGGCGAGGGTGAGGCAGGCGGCGAGGAGGGCTCTCGGGATCGGCAGGGGCATGCGCGTCCGCGTCGGGGCGGGAAGACGTCGGGGGCGGGAAGACGTCGGGGGCGGGGAGGAGGCCGCGGGCACGGCGGTCCCCCCTGACGCGGTATTGCGGCGGGGGTGAGGCCCGGCGGGCGCCGTCAGCCGGCGGTGCCCGGCTCGGGCTCGGGTTCGCGCTCGGACGCCGCCTCAGGCCCCGGCCCGGGTCCGGGCCCGGCGGGCGGCGCCGGGGGCGCGACCACCGCGTTGTTCTCGACCGTCAGCACCGCGTCGAAGGCGGCGGCTCCCTCCGGCAGCTCGGTGCCGGGCAGGCAGACGATCAGCCCGCGGCCGGCCCGCGCCCGCCGCAGCCGGTCGAGGCGCTCGCGCAGGTCGTCCGCCTTGCGCAGGTCGATCATCGTCGCGACGACGAGGATGTCGGGCTCGCGGGCCAGGCAGCGGGCCAGCTCGATCGCCACCCGCTCGCGGGCGCCGACCGCCCCGTCGGCCAGGGCGGCCCCGCCCGCGGCCGCGACCGGGCTGTCGAGGCCGAGCCGGTAGGCGGCGACCTCCAGCCCCTCGTCGGCGAGCACCCGCCGGACCAGGGCCCGCACCCGCGGCGCGGCGTTGGCCTCGCCCTGGCTGATGCGGCCGAACAGCAGGTTCTCCTCCAGGCTCGCCGCCCGGTTCAGCCGGGCCGGGTCGTGGAACTCCACCGCGCCGCGCAGGTGCTCCGGCAGCATCCGCGCGAAGGAGCGCCGCGCCTGCACCAGCCGCTCTTCGAAGGCCGCGTCGATCAGGCCGAACCGGTGGCGGGTCTCGCTGTAGCGCAGCGCCAGCCCGATCAGGCGGGTGCGGTCGCGCTGGCCGGCCGGTCCCCGGCGCAGGTCGGCGGCGGTGGAGAGACGCACGACGAGGTCCTCGAAGAAGCCCCGCTCGGCGGCCGGGAACAGCGAGTAGGCGTCGAACAGCGGGTGGTCGGCCGGCAGGTCGGCGAAGATCTCGACGGTGCTGCGGGCGACCGAGAGCCCGATCTCGGTGAGCGGGCGGACCAGATCCTCCGCCTCCAGCACCGCACGCATGTAGGGGTGGCGGGCGAGGCGCCCCGGGGCGAAGGCGCCGCCCACCGGCTCGCCGAACAGGATGTTCTCGCCGACGCTCGCCTGATGATTGTAGCGCTCGGGGTCGAACGGCTCGACGAGGCGCTCCGCGCCCTCGGCGGCCAGCGCCGCGCGCATGGTGCGGCGGGCGGAGACCAGAGCCGCGGCGAGCAGCGGCTCGGCCGCCGGGTCGAGGCGGCCTTCGAGGCCGCTCTCGTAGACGAAGGCGTCCAGGCCGACGAGGCGGCAGATCCCCACGAGCGCCACGTCGTCCGGGGCGGCGGCGGGGTCTGTGCCGTAGAGCAGGTTCGCGCGCAGGCTGCCCTCGGTCAGGATCGCCTCGCCGGCCACGAAGGCGATCCGCCGGGCGCGCTCGGCCGGATCGAAGGCGGAGAGGTCGGTGCCGGCGTAGGTGACGCGGCCGGCAGTGGGGTCGAGCTGCCCCGCGAGCAGCGCCGCCAGCGCCCGGGCGCCGCCCCCGCGGCCGCCGGTGATCGCCACGTGCCCGGGCATCGGCAGCGCCACGTCGACGCCGACGAGGCGCTCGCCGGTGGCCGGGTCGAAGGCGCCGACCCCCCGCGCCGCCAGGTCGCCCGCTCGCGGCAGGGGCGGCGGGGCGGCGCTCCCCCCTCGGGGCCGCCGGCCCTGGAGGGTCGCGAGGGTGCGCGCGAGGTCGCGCAGGCGCGGGCGCAGGGCCGCCCGCTCGGCCCACAGGCGCGCGCTCGCGGCGATCAGCCACGCGGCGATGCCGAAGGCGGCGGCGGCGGCGGCCAGGGCCGGCGGGTCGACGGGCGGGACCGCCGGGCCGTCCGCGTCGGGGCCGCGCCACAGGGCCGTGCCGACCGCCACCGCCGGCAGGATGGCGGCGAGCGCCAGGGCCGGGGCCCGGGCATAGGCGAGGCGCGCCTCGGCGCGGGCCACCTTGGCCCGGTTCGCGCTGACCCGGGCGGTGATGCGCGCCCGCTCCAGGGCGGCGGCGCCGTGGCCGCGCACCGCCGGCATGCGCCGCACGAGTTCGGCCAGCCCCGCCTCCACCCGGGTGCCGGTGCGGGTGCGCATCTCCTGCCGGGCCCGGGCCCGCTGGAGGATCAGGGCGAAGGCCAGCCCCGCGGCCGCGAGGCCGACCGCCGCCGCCGGGACGAGGCGCGGCGCGGCGAGGCCGGCGAAGGCCAGGGCGAGCAGCACCGCGGCGGCCGCCATCGCCGGCACCACGATCCCCGCCGCGAGCAGCCGGTCGCCCCGCCCCAGCACCTCGCCGACGAGGCGGGCGAGGCCGCGCGCCTCGTCGCGCACCCCCGGCGGCGCGTCGAGGATCGCCCGGATCACCCCCTCGCGCACCGCGTCGCCGGCCCGGTTCTGCGCCCGGAAGCACAGGGCCGCCACCCCCCAGCCGAGGCCGGCCAGCGCCAGGGCGCACAGGCTGATCCCGAGGAAGGCGGCGAGCTCCAGCTCGGCCGGCGGCAGCGCGAAGCCCGGCGCCAGCACCCGCTCGCCGCCGCGCAGGTCCAGCGCGAGGCGCAGGAACGGCAGGCTCGGCGCCTCGTCGCGGGGCAGCACCGCGAGCAGGTCGCGCAGGCACAGCAGCGTCACCGCGCAGAGCGGCCCGCCGAGGCCGACCGCCAGGGCGACGGCGGCGGCGTGCAGGCGGCGCGCCGCGCGCCAGGTCAGGAGGACGGGATCGGATTCCATGCGGCTCCGGCGCGGAGAAGGGCCCGCGCGGGCTTAGTGCGCCGCCCCGCGCAGGGGAAGGCGGTTCGCGCGGGCGGCACGGATGCGCGGGCGCGGCATCTGCGGCATCGCGCGGGTCTGGCCGCCTCCTGCGAACGGCTCTAGGGTGCCGCCGTGCCGGGGGGCGCTGGCGAAGGGGATGCCGTTGGACGCCGACCACCGCCGTGCAGGCCTGCGGCCCGCCTGATGGCGCAGCTCTTCGCCCCCGGCGCCGACGCCCTCTACAGGCTCGCCCTGATGACCGGCCTCGCCTGCCTCGTGGCCGTGCCGGTGGTGGCCGCCGGGATCGTGCGGTCGAGCTACGTCACCGGCGTCGGGATCGCCCCGGCCCAGCCGGTTCCGTTCAGCCACAAGCACCACGCGGGCGAGCTCGGGATCGACTGCCGCTACTGCCACACCGGCGTGGAGCGGCTCGCCACCGCCGGCATTCCGCCGACCCACACCTGCATGACCTGCCATTCGCAGATCTGGACCGGCTCGGACATGCTCAAGCCGGTCCGCGAGAGCTACGACGAGAAGAAGCCGCTCCGGTGGGTCCGGCTGAACAGGCTGCCGGACTACGTCTACTACAATCACTCCGTGCACGTGACCAAGGGCATCGGCTGCTCGACCTGCCACGGCGACGTGACGAGCATGCAGATGACCTACCGCGCCAACGCCTTCGAGATGCAGTTCTGCCTCGACTGCCACCGGGCGCCGGAGAAGTACGTGCGCGAGCCCGATCAGGTCTGGAACATGACCTGGACCCCGCCCGCCGACCAGGCGACCCGCGGGCCGGAGCTGGTGGCGCGCAACCACATCCGCGGCGGCGCCCGCCTCACCGAGTGCGGGATCTGCCACCGATGAGCGGCCCCCCCGACATCGCGGCCCTGCGCGCGAGACTCTCCGGCGGCGACGGGCCGCGCTTCTGGCGCAGCCTCGACGCGGTGGCGGATTCGGCCGAGTTCCGCGCCTATCTCGGCGCCGAGTTCCCCGCCGCCGCCCGGCTCGCGGCGGCGCCCGGCCGGCGCGGCTTCCTCAAGCTGATGGCGGCCTCGTTCGCGCTCGGCGGGCTGACCGCCTGCGGCCGGGAGGACGGGCGCGCCTACGAGGTGCCCTACGTCGACCAGCCCGAGCGGATCCTGCCCGGCGCGGCCCTGTCCTACGCCTCCTGCGCGCTGTTCGACGGCTTCGCCAACGGGATCCTCGTCACCACCCGCAACGGCCGGCCGCTGAAGATCGAGGGCAACCCCGACCACCCGTGGAGCCGCGGCGGCACCGACGTGATCGGGCAGGCCTCGGTGCTCGGGCTCTACGATCCGTTCCGCAGCCAGGCGGTGCAGCATCTCGGCCGGCCGGATTCCTGGGCGGGGTTCCGCGCGGCGATGCTGGCGCAGGTCCCGGCGTGGCGCGCGGGCGGCGGCGCGGGCGTGGCGGTTCTGACCGGCCCGATGACCTCACCCACAGTGGCCGCCGGCCTCGCCCGGCTGCGCGCCGCCTACCCGGACCTGCGCTGGTACGCGAGCGCCGGGGCCAGCCGCGACGGGCTGTACGAGGGCGCCCGCCGGGCCTACGGCCGGCCGCTGGAGACGGTGCCCGACTTCGCCGCGGCCCGGGTCGTCGTCTCCCTCGACGGCGACTGTCTCGACCTCGGGCCCGGGCAGGTCGGCCTGTCGCGGCGCTGGAGCGACGCGCGCCGGGCGGCCTACGCGGACGGGCGCCTGCTCGCCCTGCACGCCGCGGCGCCGTCGCCGACGCTGACCAGCGCCAAGGCCGACCACGCCGTCCCGGTCCCCGCCGCCCGCCTCGAAGCCCTCGCCCGCGATTTTCTGGGATTCGCGGAGGGCGGCGCGATGCCGACGGCCGACGATCCCGCGGGCCGCTGGTTCCGGCGGGCCGCGCAGGCTCTCGTCGAGGCGCGGGGCGCCGGGATCGTCACGGCGGGGCTGACCGGCAGTCCGGAACTGCACGCCCTGGTCCACCGGCTCAACGGCGCGCTGGGCAACACCGGCGCGACGCTCCGCCATACGGAGCCCGCCGCCGGGCAGGGGGCCGGGACGCTCGCCGAACTCGCCGAGGCGATGGGGCGGGGCGCGGTGACGGCGCTGGTCGTGCTCGGCGCCAACCCGGTCTACGAGGCGCCCGGCGCCCTCGACTTCGCCGCGCGGATGGCGCGCGTGCCCCTGAAGGTCCACGCCGGCCTCTACTACGACGAGACCGGCGCCCACGCCGACTGGCACCTGCCGCTCGCCCATCCCCTCGAATCCTGGGGGGACGCCCGCTCCCTCGACGGCACGGTCGGGCTGATCCAGCCGACGGTCGCGCCGCTCTACAACGGCCGCACCCTGCCGGAGATGCTGGCTTTCCTGGAAGGCGGCGAGACCGAGGCCGAGGACGGGCTCGCCCTGCTGAAGCGGCAGTGGCGCCGCGACGGCGAGGACGCGGCGGCCTTCGACGCCCGGTTCGACGACGCCCTGCGCGCCGGCTTCCTGCCCGGCAGCGCCGCGCCGACGCAGGCCGTCGCCCTGACCGGCACGGCGTCCCCCGCCGCGCCGGCCGCGCCCGACCCCTCCGGCCTCGACGTGGTGTTCCGCCCCGACCCGACCCTGTGGGACGGGACGCATGCCGACCTCGCGTGGCTCCAGGAGTTGCCCAAGCCCCTCACCAAGGTGGTCTGGGAGAACACGGTCGCCGTGAGCCCGAGCCTCGCCGAGCGCATGGGGATCGCCACCGGCGACGTGGTGCGGATCGAGGCGGACGGGCGCCATGTCGAGGGGCCGGCCTGGATCACCCCCGGGCAGGCGGCGGAGACCGTCACCCTCGGTCTCGGCTACGGCCGCGACGTGCCGGACCACCTCTCCCGCGGCCTCGGCTACGACGCCAATGCGCTGCGCCCCACCGGCACCCCCTGGCACCTGACCGGCGCGCGGCTGACGAAGACCGGCGCGCGCCGGATGCCGGTGACGACCCAGGACCTCGGCACGATGCAGGGCGCGGACATCGTCCGGGTCCAGCCGGTCGGCGGCGCGCCGGTGGGCGACCCGCAGGGCGCCCCCGCCCCGGCCTCGTTCTACCCGCCGCCCGCCTCGCAGGACCGCTGGGTCGCCGCGCAGTGGGGCATGGCGATCGACCTCGACGCCTGCACCGGCTGCAACGCCTGCGTCACCGCCTGCCAGGCGGAGAACAACATCCCCGTGGTCGGGCGCGAGGAGGTGGCGCGCGGGCGGTGGATGGGCTGGCTGCGGGTCGACCGCTACTACGAGGGACCCCTCGACGCGCCGGCGACGCATTTCCAGCCGGTGCCGTGCATGCACTGCGAGAGCGCGCCCTGCGAGCTGGGCTGCCCGGTGGAGGCGACGCTGCACGACAGCGAGGGCCTCAACCTCCAGGTCTACAACCGCTGCGTCGGCACCCGCACCTGTCAGAGCTACTGTCCCTACAAGGTCCGGCGCTTCAACTACCTCGACTACACGGGCGACCTGCCGCCGGTGCGCCAGCAGCAGAACAATCCCGAGGTGACCGTGCGCGCCCGCGGCGTGATGGAGAAGTGCACCTACTGCATCCAGCGCATCACCGCGGCCCGGATCGCCTCCGCCAAGGACGCCCACGCCCCGATCCCCGACGGGGCGGTGGAGACCGCCTGCCAGGGCGCCTGCCCGACCCGGGCGATCAGCTTCGGCAACGTCGCCGACGCGGGGGCCCGCGTCTCCGCCGCCAAGCGCGATCCGCGCAACTACGCCCTGCTCGGGCACCTGAACACCCGGCCGCGCACCACCTACCTCGCCGGCCTCGCGCCCGGGCCCGATGCGGCGCCCGGTCCGGCGCCGTCCGGGCGGGAGGGCTGAGCATGTCCGGCACCCGCCGCGGCGGCCCGCCCCCCGGATCGCCCCCCGGTCCGCGCTCCGCGCCGCGCTTGGGTCCGCGCTTCGGCCCGCTGCTGGCCTCCGGCGAGACCCTGCGCGACATCGGCGGCGCCGTCTCCGCCATCCCGCTCACCCATCCCGGCAACCGCCGCTGGTGGATCGCCTTCGCGGCGGCGCTGGCGCTGCTCGGCGTGTTCGCCCTCACGCTCGGCTATCTGCTCTACGCGGGGCCCGGAATCTGGGGGAACAACAACGCCGTCGTCTGGGCGCTCGACATCGCCAGCTACGACTGGTGGATCGGCGTGGCCTGCGGCAGCGTGCTCGTCTCCGGCGTGCTGATGCTGCTCGAAGCGGAGTGGCGCGGCGCGGTGAACCGGATCGCCGAGACGGTGGCGCTGCTCGCCACCGCCGCGGCCGGGCTCTACCCGATCATCCATCTCGGGCGGCCGTGGTTCTTCTTCTGGAACCTGCCGTATCCCAACACCTACGACCTGTGGCCGCAGTTCCGCTCGCCGCTCCTGTGGGACGCGATCGACATCGTGTCCTTCCTCGTGATCGCCCTGAGCCTCTGGTACATCGGCCTCCTGCCCGACCTCGCCACCCTGCGCGACCGGGCGCATGCCGAGGCGATGCGCCAGCGCGAGGTCGGCGCGCCGACGCGGCGGGTCGCGCTGCTGCGCGCCCAGGTCTACGGCATCGTCGCCTCGGGCTGGCGGGGCTCGGCCGCGCACTGGCAGATCTGGGGGCAGGCCTACCGCACCGTCGCCCTGCTCGGGGTGCTGCTCGTGATCTCGGTGCAGACCGGCGCCTCGGTGATGCTCGCGGGCTCGCTGATGCCGGGCTGGCACGGCACGCTCCTGCCGATCAGCTTCCTCGTCCACGCCGTCCTGTCCGGCGTCGGCGTCACCGCGGCGATCGTCGTGACGGTCCGGGTCGTGTACGGTCTCGACGCCCTGATCACCGCCCGCCACCTCGACGTGCTCGGCCGGCTGATGCTCTGCCTCGGCTGCGCCAGCGCCTACTGCTACGCGGCCGAGGCGTTCGGCACGCTCCTCAACGGCCACGCCCCCGAACGGGCGGTGCTGATCCGCCGCTTCACCGGGGCGCACGCGCCGGCCTTCTGGACGGCGGTGATCTGCCTCGTGGGGGCGCCGCAGGTGCTGTGGTCGGCCCGCGCACGGGTGTCGCCGCTGGCGATCGCCGCGGTCGGGCTGCTCGCGGCGGCCGGCGCCTACGCGGACCACGTCATGGTGCTCGTCGTCACCCTGACGCAGGACTTCCTGCCGGCCGCGCGCCTCTCCTACGCCGAGAACGCCTGGGGGATCGCCACCTTCGCCGGCTCGGTCGGCCTGTTCCTGACCCTGCTGCTGCTGTTCCTGCGCTACCTGCCGGCGGTGTCGATCGCCGAGACCCGGCGGCTGGCGCTGGCGCAGGCCCCGGCCGCGGGCGCCGCCGAGGCGGCCCGCGGCGTCCGCCGGCCGGAGGCGGAGCCGCACGCGGGGCCGCTCTGGGGGGTGGCCGCCGCCTTCGCCACGCAGGCCGACCTCGCCGCCGCCCTCCAGGCGCTCTCGGGGATGCGCGGCGGCGACGTGCACCTCGACGGCCACGGGCCGGTGCCGATGCCGCGCGCCTTGCGCCCGCTCGGTCTGGAGGGCCGCTCGATCCTGCCCTACGCCCTGGCCGGGGCGCTGCTGGGCGGGGGTGCCTTCTACGCGCTGTGCGTCTACGCCACGGCCTACGACTACGTGTTCCTGATCGGCGGGCGCCCGCGCTTCTCCTGGCCGTCCTTCGTCGTGCCGAGCGTGTCCTGCGCGATGATGACCGGCTGCCTCGCGATCCACGTCGCGCTCCTCGTGCTCAACCGCCTGCCGCGCCTGAACCACCCGGCCTTCAACATCCCCGGCTTCCTGCGCGCCTCCGACGACCGCTTCTTCCTCTCGGCCGAAGCCCAGGGCGACGGCTTCGACGCGGGCCGGATCGAGCGCCGGCTCGCCGCCCTGCCGGCCGAGGCCGGGCGGCCCCTCGAGATCCGGCGGATCCCGCGGTGAGAGCGCTGCCCCCCTGCCTCGCCCTCCTCTGCCTGCTGCCGCTCGGCGCCTGCGGCGAGGCGAACATGGCCGACCAGCCGCGCGCCGAGACCTGGGACCGCAACGCGTTCTTCCCGCGCGAATCGACCATGCGCCATCCGGTGGCCGGCACCGTGCCGCGGGCCGACCCGGCCCGGCCGGCGCCGCAGCCCGCGACGATCACCGCGGACCTGCTGGCGCGGGGGCAGGAGCGCTACGGCGTGTTCTGCACCCCCTGCCACGGGCCGGACGGGCGGGGCGCCGGCATGGTCGTCGCCCGCGGCTTCCCCCATGCCGGCGACCTCGCCGCGGAGAAGCTGCGCCGGGCGAGCGCCGCCGACCTCTACGGCACGATCTCCGACGGCTACCGGACGATGTTCGGCATGGCGCAGATGATCCCCTCCGCCGACCGATGGGCGATCGTCGCCTACCTGCGCGCCCTCCAGCTCAGCCGCGACGTCGCGGTGGCCGACCTGCCGGAGGCCGACCGCGCCCGGCTGGAGGCGCGCCGATGAGGCGCCCCCTGCTCCTCGCCGCCGCGGGCCTCGCCGCGCTGGCCCTCTGCGTCTTCGTCGCCGGCTGGCGCGGCGCGGCCGGCTCCTACCTCGCCGCGTGGCTGGTGCTGCTGGCCCTGCCGGTCGGCGCCATGCCGATCACCGTGGTGGCCGAGCGCTTCGGCGAGCGGGTGCGGGCCCGCGGCGGCGTCGAGATGCTCGCCGCCCTGCGCCGGCTGATGGGGCTGATGCCCGCCGCCGCCCTGCTCGGCCTGCCGGTGCTCGCCATGGGCCCCCTGCTCTACCCCTGGGCCGACGCGCCGCCGCGCACGCCGCTCGCCGCCCTGTGGTTCACGGCGCCGTTCTTCGCCGCCCGGGTGATCGCCTACCTCGCCGCCTGGACGTGGCTGTGCCTGCGCTTCGCCAAGGCCTACGACGCCCCCGGCGAGGCCCGCACCGTCCCGGCGGTCGGCCTGCACGCGGTGGTCGCCACCCTGTTCGTGATCGACGTGATCGCCGCCCTCGACCCGCGGCTCGATTCCGCCCTGCTCGGCCTGCTGGTGCCGACCGCCTGGAGCGGGCTGGCCTTCGCCGCCGCGATCCTGCTCGCCTGGGAGGAGCCGGAGCCGATCGGGCGCGGGCGCACCGTCCCCGGCCGCGGCCGGCTCATCCCGCTGGTCGTGCTCCTGAGCCTGTGGGCCTACATGCACTTCGTCCAGTTCCTGATCGTGTGGTCGGCCAACCTCCCGCCCGAGGTGTCCTGGTACTTCGCCCGCGGCGGGGCGCTCGGGCGCGGGCTGGCGCTCGCGGGCGGCGCGGTGGTGGCGCTCGCCGGGCTCGCGACGCTGCGCCCCGGGCGGGTGATCACCCGCTGGCTCGCCGGCGCGGCCCTGTGCGTGCACGCCCTGGAGATGTCCTGGCTCGTCACCCCGGCCCTGCGCGACCGCTTCGTCATCCGCTGGTCCGACGCGCTCGCCGCCCTCGCCCTCGCCGCCCTCGCCGCCGCCCTGCGCCCGGTCCTCGCGCCGCTCGCCGCGCGGGCGACGCCGGGCGGCGCCCGCGCCGGGAGCCCGGCATGAGCACCCGTGGCCGGACTCCCCGCGGTACGACGCCCCGCGGCCTGATCCCGGCGGTGCTCGCCGGCCTCCTCCTGCGCCGCACCGGCGCCGTGCCGGTGACGCCCGCGCGGGCGGACGCGCCCGACCGGCCGGCCGGCCCCGGCCACGAGACCGAGGACGTGAACGTCCGCAACACCGCCCTGGCGATGGCCGGCCTCGCGGGCGCGGCGCTCGTGGCGATCGGGATCATGATCTGGCTGATGGGCGCCTTCGCCGCGAGCCAGCGCGCGGCGCTGCCGACGCTGACCCCGCAGCAGACGGCCCGCCTGCGGCCCCCGCCCCCGCACCTCCAGCCCGACCCCTACGCCGACCTCGACCGGGAGCGGGCCTCGGCCGAGCGGGCGCTCTCGGCCTACGGCTACCTCGACCCGGCGCGCACCCGCGCCCGCATCCCGATCGACCGGGCGATGCAGCTCAGCGTCGGCCGGCCCCTGGACGCGGGCGCGCGATGACCCCGGACCACGCCGCCCTCCAGCTCTGGCCCGCCGCCGTCTCCGCCAACGCGGTCGAGACCGACGTGCTGATCCTCGCCTTCACGGTGCTGACGCTGCTGCTGACCGTGCCGGTCTTCCTGGCGATCACCTATTTCGCCCTGCGCTACCGCGAGGGCTCGCAGGCCGACCGGCAGCCCTCGGGCATCCGCTCGAACCTGATCGAGATCAGTTGGATGCTGATCCCGTTCCTGCTGACGCTGGTGTTCTTCGTCTGGGGCGCGCGGCTGTTCGTCCTCTCGAAGAACCCACCCCCCGACGCGATGACGATCGAGGCGGTCGGCCGCCAGTGGATGTGGAAGTTCCAGCACCCCACCGGGCAGGCCGAGATCAACGACCTGCACGTGCCGATCGGCCAGCCGATCCGCCTGCGGATCATCAGCCAGGACGTGATCCACGCCCTCTACCTGCCGGCCGTGCGCATGCAGGTGGCCGCCCTGCCCGACCGCTACACCGAGCTGTGGTTCAAGGCCGACAAGACCGGCACCTACCACCTCTACTGCTCGGAATATTGCGGCACCGACCACTCGGTGATGGAGGGGAAGATCACCTTCATGAACCCCGGCGACTACCAGGACTGGCTGACCCATGCCGGCGCGCAGCAGGGCAAGGTCGCCGCGGGACGCGTCCTCTACGAGGCCTACGGCTGCGCCGGCTGCCACGAGCCGGGCTCGGCCGTGAAGGCGCCGGGCCTCGCCGGCCTCTACGGCTCCGAGGTCAGGCTCGCGGACGGCCGCACCGTGGTCGCCGACGACGCGTGGCTGCGCGAAAAGATCCTGAACCCGAACGGCGACCGGCTGGCCGGCGGGGGCAAGCAGGTGATGCCGAGCTTCGCGGGCAGGATCCCGGCGGACGACCTCGGCCGCGTGATCGACTTCATCAAGGCCTACGACACCGCCGGCGCCCGGGCCGGCGCGTCCGGGGCGGGCGAATCCGCGGAGGCGACGCGATGAGCGCAACGGGCAGCGTCGGCGGCACCGCCCGCCGCGAGCCGCACGCCCCGGAATCGACGCTCGGGCGCAAGCCGGACTACCTGCACGCGGAATCGACCCTGCGCTCGTGGTTCCTCACCACCGACCACAAGCGCATCGCGATCCTCTACCTCGCGTCGATCACCGGCTTCTTCGTGATCGGGGCGGTGGCCGCGGGGGTGGTGCGCCTCGCGCTGATCGTGCCGAACGGCGCGGTGATGACCAACGACACCTACAACAAGGCGTTCACCATCCACGGGGTGGTGATGGTGTGGTTCTTCCTGATCCCGTCGATCCCGGCGACCTTCGGCAACTTCCTGATCCCTCTGATGATCGGGGCGAAGGATCTGGCGTTCCCCAAGCTCAACCTGACGAGCTGGTACGTGTTCATGGGCGGCGCCCTGTTCACCCTGGTCTCGGTGGTGCTCGGCGGGGTCGACACCGGCTGGACCTTCTACGCGCCGCTCTCGACCGCCTTCTCGAACACCTGGGTGCTGCCGGCGCTGATCGGGGTGACGATCGTCGGCTTCTCCTCGATCCTGACCGGGCTCAACTTCGTCGTCACGATCCACACCATGCGGGCACCCGGCATGACGTGGTTCAAGCTGCCGATCTTCGTCTGGGCGCACTACGCCACCAGCCTGATCTTCCTGCTCGCCACGCCGGTGATCACCACGGCGCTGATCCTGCTGATCATGGAGCGCGCCTTCCACATCGGCGTGTTCGACCCGGCCTACGGCGGCGACCCGGTGCTGTTCCAGCACCTGTTCTGGTTCTACTCGCACCCGGCCGTCTACATCATGGTGCTGCCGGGCATGGGGGTGATCTCGGAGATCGTCCCGGCCTTCGCCCAGAAGAAGCTGTTCGGCTACCGGTTCGTCGCCTACGCCTCGATCGGGCTGGCCTCGGTGACGTTCTTCGTCTGGGGCCACCACATGTTCGTCAACGGCCAGAGCGACCTGGCGAGCCTCGTCTTCTCGGTGCTGTCCTTCGCGGTGGCGGTCCCGTCCGCGGTCAAGGTCTACAACTGGACCGCGACGATCCATAAGGGCAGCCTGCGCCTCGACACGCCGATGCTCTACGCGATGGGCTATATCGGCCTGTTCGTGCTCGGCGGGCTGACCGGCCTGTACCTGGCCACGCTCGCCATCAACCAGCACATCCACGCGACCTACTTCGTGGTCGCGCATTTCCACTACATCATGGTCGGCGGCACGGTGCTGGCCTTCCTCGGCGGCCTGCACTTCTGGTGGCCGAAATTCACCGGCCGCATGTACGTCGAGGCGTGGGGGCGGGTGTCCGCCTTCCTGATCTTCCTCGGCTTCAACGTCACCTTCTTCCCGCAATTCATCCTCGGCTATCTCGGGATGCCGCGGCGCTACGCGACCTACCCGCCCGAGTTCCAGCTCCTCAACGTCCTGTCCTCGGCCGGCGCCACGATCCTGGCGGCGGGCTACCTCTTCCCGATGCTCTACCTCGTCTACTCCCTGTGGTTCGGCCGCAGGGCGCCGGCCAACCCGTGGAACGCCAAGGGGCTCGAGTGGGAGACGGCCTCGCCGCCGCCCGCCCACAATTTCCTGGAGCCGCCGGAGGTGCCGCGGATCCCCTACGACTACCCGATCCAGGCGCAGGAAACCCGGGACCAGCACCGATGAGCAGCGCGCCGGTGCCCGAGGGGGCGGTCGAGGGCGTCGGCGTCGCCCGCGTCGCCCATTTCGAGACCGTCGCCCAGCAGCGGCAGGCGGCGACCCTCGGGATCTGGGCGTGGCTGATCACCGAACTGCTGCTGTTCTCCGCCCTGTTCCTCGTGGCGCTGGTGGTCCGGATCGAGCACCCGGAGGCGACGATCGCGGCGGCGCGCCACCTCAAGTTCTGGATCGGCGCGACCAACACGGTGGTGCTGATCTGCTCCAGCCTGACCATGTCGATGGCGATCGCGTTCTCGCGCATGGGCTGGCAGCGGGCGATGGTCCGCGCCATGCTCGCCACGGCGGCCCTGGGCGGGCTGTTCCTGGTGCTCAAGGGCTACGAGTACTACGCCGACTGGGACGAGCACATGATGCCGTTCCTCGCGGACCGCCCGTTCGCGCTCGCCGAGACGCCGGCCGCGCGGCTGTTCGTGAACCTCTACTACGTGGCCACGATCCTCCACGCGGTCCACCTGCTCACCGGCATCCTGATCCTGCTCGGCATGACCTGGATGGCGGCGCGAGCGGGCTTCCTCGCCCGCCACCAGAACTGGATCGAGGTCTACGGCCTGTACTGGCATTTCATCGACCTCGTCTGGATCCTGGCCTTCCCGATCCTCTACGTGGTCAACCGGTCGAGCTGACGCCCCATGTCGCGGGAGCCGGGCGGGCGCTTTCGGGGCGGGGGACAAGCGCGGCGGGACCGCTGGTTCGGGCTCGAAGAGCGACCGGATTTCGAGGCGTTCCGACGCTGGTGGCACCGGGTCGGCAAGGAGGAGGCCGGCGGCCGCGACCTCGAAGGCCGGGAGCAGGCTTTTGCCGAGTACGAGGCCTGGATCACATCCGGCCGGAATCGTGTAAGGTCCTGAGCATGGTCGTCGCTCACCGGGATTGGACGAGGCTGGATCCGCGCGACGAGGAGGGCGTGATCGCGCTGCTGCGCGACCGGCACGGCCGGACGCCGCCGATGGAGGCCCGCGAGATCGAGCGCATCCTCGACACCACCACGTCCTTTCGGCTGCGGAACGCCGCGGCGCTGGCGCTCGCCGATCTCGGCGCGGCCGGTGCGGCCGCCCGGATCGGGCAGGTTCTCGAACGGCCGGAGGTCGCGCCCCAGTCGGGAACGCTGCTGTTCGCCTTGGACGAGCTCGGGGCCAGCCTGCCGCTCGACAGCTTCGTCAACATTCTCCGGCGCGGTTCGTTCGAGGGACGCGCCGAGGCCCTGCATTTCTTGGACGCGGGGCGGATCTCGGAGAGCGGCCCCGAGGCGCGCGCCCGGGCCGTCGCCGCGCTCGCCGCGCTCGCGGCCGGGGCGGATCCGGAGGCGGCCGAGGCCGCGCGGGATGCCCTCATCGTCCTGCGGCCGGGCGCGGACATGACGATGGCCGGGACCGACCGATGAGCCGGCCCGGGCGCTGGGCCGCCCTCAGCCCCGAGGACCGCGCGCTCCTCAAGCGGCACCTGCGCGCGCCGCTGCTCACCTTCCTCGCGCTGCTGGGCCTGCTCGCCGTCAACGTCGCGCTGGGCGCCACCCTGCCCTTCGCCCGTGTCTGGATCGTCGAACTCGCCGTCGTGACGGTGATGGTGGCGATCATCCTGCTCGTCTCGATGGAGGTGCGGAAGGAGCCGCCCCTCGTGCGCCTGTTCTCGGCGCTGGGCTTCTTCTGGGTGGCGATCCTCGTCGGCATGACGCTCACCGACGTGCTGGCGCGCTGACTCCTGGGGCGCTGACCGGCCGGAAACCCGTTGTTCCGGCGGCCGAAGGCCCCTAAATCGGCGGCCTTCCCGTCACGCCCCGGCTTCCCCGATGTGCGAACTGCTCGGCATGAGCGCCAACGTGCCGACCGACATCCGCTTCTCCTTCGCCGGCCTCGCCCGCCGCGGCGGCGAGACCGGCCCGCACGCCGACGGCTGGGGCATCAGCTTCTACGAGGGCCGCACCTGCCGCAGCTTCCACGAGCCGGAGCCGAGCTCCCGCTCCAAGCTGGCGCGGCTCCTGCGCGACACCGCCATCAAGAGCCGCATCGTCGTCGCCCACGTGCGCAAGGCCAATCGGGGCCGCGTCAGCCTGGAGAACACGCACCCGTTCTCGCGCGAGCTGTGGGGCCGGCGCTGGACCTTCGCCCATAACGGCCAGCTCAAGGGGGTGAAGCGGCTGCCGCTCGGCGGGTTCACGCCGATCGGCACCACCGACAGCGAGCACGCCTTCTGCTGGATGCTCGGCCGGCTCCAAGACCGGTTCCGGGCGCTGCCGCGGCCGGAGACCCTCGATCGGGCGGTGGCCGACCTGTGCGCCGAATTGCACGGGCTCGGCGTGTTCAACATGCTGATGACCGACAGCCGCACCCTCTACGCCCATTGCGGCAAGCGGCTGTGCTACCTCACCCGGTGTGCGCCCTTCGGCCGGGCGACCCTGATCGACGAGGACTGGGAGGTCGATTTCGCCCGGGAGACCACCGAGAGCGACGTGGTGACGGTGATCGCCACCCAGGCGCTGACCCGCGACGAGTGCTGGACCGACCTCGCCCGCGGGGACGTGCTCACGCTGCGGGACGGGGCGATCCGCCTGTTGAGGGGGGCGGAGGGGCCGGCGCGTGCGACCCGGGCGGAGGGTGCGCCGGAGCGCCCGATGCGCTAGACTTGCGAGCAACAGGACCGCAGCGGCCTTACTTTCTCTGGATTCCGGCCGTCAAGCGATCCCCCTCGACCGACCCGGACCGCCGGTCGAGCCCTGACGAGCCGACGAGTGCGACGAGCATGACCCGCGACGACATCGACACCGTCCCGCCGCCCGCGCAGGACGGCCTTCGCGAGGACGGCCTTCGGGAGGATGGCCGCCCGAACCTGTCCTCCTCCATCCGCACCCATCTCGGTGAGCACCTGCGCACGGTCTACGACCGGATCGGCGAGGACGCCCTGCCCGCCCGGTTCGCCGAGCTGATCGAGCAGTTGGAGGGCGCGCTGCGGGCCCGCGGCGAGGCGATCGAGCCGGAGTTCCGCGACGGGCTGCTCGCCGCGGTGCCGTCCTTGCGCGCCTTCGCCCTGTCGCTGACCTCCAACCCGGCCCGCTCGGACGACCTCGTGCAGGACACGCTGCTGAAGGGCTGGCAGCACCGCGCCCGGTTCCAGCCGGGCACCAACCTCAATGCGTGGCTGTTCACGATCCTGCGCAACATCTTCTACTCGGATCACCGCAAGCGGGTGCGCGAGGTCGAGGATCAGGACGGCTCCTACGCCGCCCGGCTCGCCACCGCACCGCATCAGGGCGACCGGCTCGACGTCGAGGATCTCCAGACCGCGCTCGCCAAGCTGCCCCCGGACCAGCGCGAGGCGCTGGTGCTGGTCGGCGCCGAGGGCGTCTCCTACGAGGAGGCGGCGACCATCATGGGCTGCAAGGTCGGCACCGTGAAGAGCCGCGTCAGCCGCGCCCGCGGCCGGCTCGCCGAGCTGCTCGGCTACGACGAGGAGGATCTCGGCTCCGACCGCTTCATCCAGTCGGCGATGCCCAAGGACGCTTGAGCCCGACGCCAGAGGCCGACGCCTGAACCCGAGGCCCGGCGGGGCCCGGGACGGCCGGCGGGCGGCGTCGAAAAAAACATGCATCCGTTTCCGGGGGGCGCGCGTTACTGGGCCGAACGCGCCGCTGCGCTGCGGCGCAACACACGGAACGGAGATTGTTGCGCATGACGATCAAGACCCTCCTCGCCGCCTCCGCCCTCGCCCTGTCGCTGCCGCTGGCCGCGCAGGCCCAGGGCACGATCCCCGGCGCCGAGCGCGGCGCGGCGGCGGGCTCCGAGGTCGGCGGCCCGATCGGCGGCATCGTCGGCGGCGCGGTCGGCGCGGCCACCGGCACGGTCGGCGGCATCCTCGGCGTCGACATGGCGCCCCGCTTCCGCAGCTACGTCCGCGAGCGCAACGTCCGCTCCTACGATTACGACGGCCGCGTCGTCGTCGGCAGCACCCTGCCCTCGTCCGGCGTGACCTACTACGACGTGCCGAGCGAGTACCGCGTGCAGCCGGGCTACCGCTACACCGTGGTCAACGACCGCCCGGTGCTGGTCGACCGCGGCCACCGCATCGTCGAGGTCATCGACTGAGTGCGTCACCGGGCCGGCGCCCGGCCGGCCCGCCCGACAGGCCCCGGAGCCCGGCTCCGGGGCCTTTTTCGTGTCGGGATGCCCGGACGCGAGGCGCACCGGGGCGTGCGCAACGCCGAGCGCGCAACACTCCGAGCGCGCAACGCTTGGCCGGGCATCCTCGTTGACGGGCGGCGAACGGGAGCGATCCGATGATCCAGGAACCTGACGACCGCGGGGCGAGCCTGCCCGAGCCGGTCCGCGACCATCTCGGCCAGCAGTTGCGCGGCGCCCTGCCGGTGGCGGAGAAGCCGAGCTTCCTCGGCGACGCGCCGGTGGACGACACCTTCGCCCCGCAGCTCCGCCGGCTGGAGACCCGCCTCAAGACCCACGAGGAGGGCACCGAAGCGGTCGGCCAGGCGCTCGACAAGATCCTCGACGCGCTGGGCGTCAACCCGGACGAGCCGCGCCGCGGCTGAGGCTCATGCGAACTCCGATCGATCCCTTCGGGATGGCGGAGTTCGGCTTCGCTCAGGCGCCGCGCGGGCTTGCCGATACCGCATCCGCTCCGATCGAGCGGATGCGGTATCAGGCCTTCGGCCGGGCGGCGAGCAGGTCGCGGATCTCGACGAGCACCTTCACGTCGGCGGGCACGGCGGGGGCGGCTTCCGGCTTGTCGGCCTGCGCGCTCTGGAGCCGGTTCATCGCCCGGATCACCAGGAACAGCACGAAGGCGACGATCAGGAAGTTGAGCGACACGGTCAGGAACTGGCCGTAGCCGAACACCGCGCCCTGCTTCTTGGCCTCGGCGTAGGGCAGCCCGGTCTTCACCGCCTCGGACAGCGGCAGGTAGTAGTTCGAGAAATCGAGCCCGCCGGTCAGCGCGCCGATCACCGGCATGAACAGATCCTGCACCGCCGAGGTGACGATGGCGCCGAACGCCGCGCCGATGATCACCCCCACCGCGAGGTCGACGACGTTGCCCCGCAGGGCGAATTTTTTGAATTCTTCCAGCATGATCCGACCCGGTGAGCGCCTCCGGGGCACCCGTGGGGACGATAGGGCGCCGCCGGGGTCGAGCCAGACTCAGGCCGTCCCTTTTCCACCGGTCTCCGGCGCCGGCCGCGCCTCGGGCGGGGTGGCCGGGAGAGCGGCGGCCGGGAGAGCGGCGGGAGGGGCGGCCTGAGGGGCGGCCGGGGGCGCCGCGAGGTCGGCCCGGGCGCGGCGGCGGTACTGCGCGGCGCCGACCGGGATGGTCGCGAGGTAGGCCCCGCTCACCGCCACCAGCGCCTCGAAGGGATAGCTGATCAGGATGCCGAAGGCGGCCACGCCGAGCAGGAAGATCGGCAGCACCCAGGCGCGGGGCACCCGCTTGCCCATGGTCTTGCCCGAGAAGGTCGGCACCGTGGAGACGACCATCAGCGCGATGCACAGGGCGTAGACGAGGATCGCCGGCGCCGCCCAGCCCTCGAAGCTGAAGCCGAGGAAGTGCAGGTAGAGCGGCAGCATCGCGGTCAGCGCACCGGCCGGGGCCGGCATGCCGACGAAGTAGTCCTTCTTCCATTCCGGGCGGTCCGGATCGTCGAGCATCGCGTTGAAGCGCGCGAGCCGCAGCGCCATGGCGATGGCGAAGATCAGCGCGACGATCCAGCCGGCCGACTTCAGGTGGAACAGCGAGAACCCGTACAGGATCAGCGCCGGGGCGCAGCCGAAATTGACGAAGTCGGCCAGCGAATCGAGTTCCGCCCCGAAGCGCGAGGTGCCCTTCAGGAGCCGGGCCACCCGCCCGTCGATCCCGTCGAGGACGCCGGCCACCACCACGGCGATGACGGCGGGCTCGAACTTGCCCTCGAAGGCGAGCCGGATCGCCGTCAGCCCGAGGCACAGCGCCATCAGGGTGATCATGTTCGGCGCGATCATCCGGAACGGCACCGGCTTGAACCGGCGCGGGCGCGGCTCGTTCGGGTCGGGCGCGAAGGGCGGAAACAGGTCGTCCACGGGCGCCTCGCTTCAGATCCGGCGGAAGGCGCGGTCCGGGCCGCCGCCGAGGTCGGCGAGCACGGTCTCCCCCGCCACCGCCTTCTGGCCGAGCCCGACCAGCACCTTGGAACCCGCCGGCAGGTACACGTCGACCCGCGAGCCGAAGCGGATCAGCCCGAAGCGCTCGCCCGCCGCCAGCGCGTCGCCCGCCGCCACGAAGCCGACGATGCGCCGCGCCACCAGCCCCGCGATCTGCACGACGCCGACGCGCTTGGGCTCGCCCCGGTGCTCGGTCTCGATCACCATGCCGTTGCGCTCGTTGTCGTCGCTCGCCTTGTCGAGTTCGGCGTTGAGGAACAGCCCCGGCGTGTAGTGGATCTGGCCGATCCGCCCGCCCACCGGCATCCGGTTCACGTGGCAGTCGAACACGTTCATGAACACGGAAACCCGCAGAGTGGGGACCGGCGGCAGGTCGAGCTCCGGCGGCGGCAGCACCGTGGCGATCAGGTTCACCCGCCCGTCGGCCGGCGACACCACCAGCCCGTCGGCCACCGGCACCACCCGCTCGGGGTCGCGGAAGAAGTAGCAGACCCACAGGGTCAGGATCAGGAAGATCCACCCGAAGAACTGCGAGAAGTAGCCGGCCAGCACCGTCAGCACGATGCCGATCAGGATGAAGGGGTAGCCCTCCTTGTGGATCGGCACGAGCGTCCGGCGGATCGTCTCGATGAGGTCGGTCATGGATTCTCGGACTCGCGGTGTCGCCGGTGCAGGCACGCCGGCCGGGCGGATCGCACCCCCCCGCCCCCACGTCAAATTTCTTTTTTTTGGCACTCGGGGTCGCGGTAGCGGAGAGAGAGGGTGGCCGGGCGAGGGGCGGAGCGTTTCCCGCGCCTTCGCCGACGCCCGTCCACCGGCCCCCTCCCACCAGCGTCCTCCCACCAACCCCCCTCATCCTGAGGTGCCCGCGCAGCGGGCCTCGAAGGAGCCCTCCAGGGATCGCGCGGCCGGCTGGAGCCCGCCTTCGAGGGCAGTTCGCAGACACCTCATAGCGCTTCCCTCCGAACCACGCGGGGATCCGGGCCCACGCCGTCATCGCGAGCCGTAGGCGAAGCGACCCAGGGCTGCGCGACGCCCGTCGATGTGGCGCCGCTGGGTTGCTTCGCTCCGCTCGCAAAGACGGAGAGAGCCGCGCCCGAAGCGCTCAACCGGAAACAGGATCGGGTTCTTTCGAGTCGGCCGGCGTTGCGCCGCGGCCCGCCCTCCGGACACGCGTTCTCGCCCCCACCCGCTTCCGCGCCGGGGACATGGCCCAAGAGATACAGGGGACGCGGGACGCCGCGGGAGCCCTGGTCGTGTGACACACGCGGAAGCCGGCCCCCGCGGCGCCCCGTGGCCGACCGCCCCCGTCACCGGGGCCGCCGGCCATCTTGTCGTCGCGGTGTCTGACAGCCCGCCCGGTCTACGCCCGCACGTGAGCGGTCTCTGACGGGGCGCCCGGCCCAGGAAGCATCGCTGCTCCCGGCTCGCGCCCCCGGAACCCGCATCGTCGCTGGGGCTTTGCAGCCCGGCCCGTGCCCGTAGTGGCATGCGGGCCCGCAGTCTTACCTCAGGATCGGCCCAGGATGGGGTCCGGGCGCGGCTCATTTGGTGCCGCGCCGGGCGCGTACGCCCCTGCCTCCATGCCCGCACCCGAGCCGTCCCGCACCGGACGCGCCGCCCGGGTGGCCGGCCGACTGAAGCCTGACCCCGCGGGCACCGCCCCGCCGCCCAAACCCGCGCTCAGTCCAGCGCGGATCCCTGCTGGACGCCCCTGGGATCGCTCCCTCGGCGCCGGGCGGCGAGTGAGGGACAATGAGCACAAAGAAGGAACATTGTCAAGGAAAATCCTCCGTGACGTGTGAGTATTCCTCCGCTCCGCAGTCCGGAACCACTCTGCTCACCGGGTCTGTCAGCCCAGGAGCATGACCGATCGACCGAACGGCACTCCCTTGAACGGACTGGCTGCCCCTGCCACGCTCCCCGCGCATCAGGGAGCACGGTCGGCATGACCCAGACAATCGCCCTCATCGGCCTCGGCGCGATGGGCCACCCGATCGCCCGCCACCTCGCCGGGAAGCGCGCGGACACGTCGGAAACAATCGTGGCGGTGGATGCCGATCCGGCGCGGCTGGCGGGGCTCGGCGGGGCGGAGGTCGTGGCTACGACCGACCGTGCCGCCGTGGCGGGGGCGGAGGTCCTGTTCCTGTGCCTGCCGGACGGGGACGCGGTGGAGGCGACCCTGTTCGGGCCGGACGGGGTGGCGGAGCGCCTCGCGCCGGGGGCGCTCGTGGTCGATCTCAGCACCATCGACCACGGGCAGGCCCTGGCGCTGCACCGGGCGCTCGACGCGGGCGGCCGGCGGGGCCTCGACGCGCCGGTCTCCGGAGCGCCGGCCGGGGCCGAGGCCGGGACGCTGACCGTGATGTGCGGCGGCGCGGCGGCGGATTTCGCGGCGGCGCGCCCGCTGCTGGAGCGGTTCGGCACGACCGTGCTGCACATGGGGCCGGCGGGCTCGGGCCAGCTCACCAAGACCGTGAACAACGTGCTCTACGACATCGCCATCGCGGCGCTCGCCGAGGTGCTGCCGATGGCGGTGGCGATGGGGCTCGACCCCGACACGCTGGGGCAGGTCGTCACCACCGGCACCAGCCGCAGCTACGCCGCGCAGTACTTCGTGCCGCGCATCCTGCGGGGGGAATTCGACGAGGGCTACCCGATGGGCAAGGCCTACAAGGACCTCGTCAGCGCCGCCGCGGTGGCGGCGGAGGGCGGGTTCCCGCTGCCGGTGACGGCGGCGGCCACCGCCACCTACCAGACCGCGCTCCGCCAGGGCCACGGCGAGCGCGACAAGGGCGCGATGGTGCTGCCGTTCGAGGCGCTGCTGGGGGTGCGGGTGCGGGGGAAGGGGTAACCGCGGGTTCCCTCTCCCCTCTGCGGGGGAGCGACTGTCTGGGGTGTCAAGCGGGTTGGGGCAGAGCGGCACGGAGATCTCGGGCTTTTGCGTTGAGGCGCACGAGCAGCTTGTGGGCGAGGGCGACGCGGATGACCTTCTTGGGCTTGCCGGCTTGGCTCAACCGCTGATGGAAGGCTTGGAAGTCCGGTTCATGGCGGCGGACGATCTCGGCCACCACGAACAGGATGCCGCGCACGCTCGCGCGCCCGGCCCGGATCGGCCGCGGGCCGGTGCGGCGTCCGCTGTCGTTGGCCAGGGGGGCGAGGCCGGCGAGCTTGGCCGCCGCCTTGCCCGAGAGCGTGCCGATCTCGGGCATCTCGGCCATGAGCAGCGCCACCGTGCGGCCCGCCACGCCCTTGATCGTGCGGAACTCGGCCTCCAGCGCCGCCCAGAGCGGGTCGGCGGCGAGCGCTTCGGCGATCAGCGCCTCCAGGCGCCGGGTCTGCGCCGCGACCGCGGCCAGGATGGGCGCGAACGAGGCCAGGGCGTCCGGATCGGTGACGAGACGGGCTTGGTTGCTCTGGCTGACCTTGAGCGCGGTGAGCTGGCGCAGGCGGGTCACCAGGGCGGTCAGCCGGGCCTGCGCCGCCGAGGCGAGCGGGGTGGGCCGGACAGCCTTGACCTGCGCGTACCAAGCGATCAGCCCAGCATCGATCCGGTCGGTCTTCTCCAGCACGCCCATACCCTCGGCGAACCGGCGCACGGCGCGCGGGTTGAGCAGCGCGCAGGCGAGGCCCTCGCCCCAGAGCAGGCCGAACGCCAAGCGCTCGTAGCCGCCGGTGGCTTCCATGGCCACCACGTCGACCCGATGCGTCCGGCAGAAGGCGACGAGGTCGGCCAGACCCTCCGGCGTGTTGCGGCAGGTGTGTTCGGGCCCGTCCCGGCCCAGGCGGGCGACCAGGGTGTCGGCGCCGATGTCGACGCCACAGAGGATGCGTGTCACGGTGACCTGCCTTGTCCATGCGAGCGGCAATCGAGCGACTGTCCGGTCGTGCGTGACGAGGCGGCGTTCGGTCCCAAAGCTCTCCCACGGTTGTGGCCGGAGGGTGGGCGGGCGCCAAACGCCGCGCGCCGGGTGGGGTGGCCACCCCACCCGGCGCAGCCCCAATCTCAGCACATCACAGGGCCGCCTCCTAGATACAAGGGTGGC
>NZ_JAUYZI010000026.1 GCF_030700245.1 Methylobacterium amylolyticum | reverse complement strand
CCTCCGGCAGACCGGACAACACGCCGCCGCCGAGCGCGGCACCGCCAGCACCGTCACGTGCTCGGGCTCGGCCGTGACAGCGACGACGCGCAGCGAGGAGGGGATGAAGGGGAGCAAGCGCTTGGGCATGGGTAGCTCGGGGACAGCATTCTCCCCATCCGAATCCCAGCCAAGCGCGACCGCTCCCGCTCACTCCGTGCCACCACACAAAGTGACGCAGAACCCGCCTTCGCCCCGGTCATGGCATCCCTCCCTGTTCCGGACAGACAGGTATGGCCGGGGGGCGGCGTGTCCACGGCGGACGATCGCCGGGGCTCCGCCCCGGCATCCCGCCAAAGGGTGTCGCCCTTCGGGAACCCTGCCCTTCTACTTGATCTCGGGACCATGCATGGGAGGCGCGAGTAGGACGTGTCGAGCGACCGCGAATGCAAAAGGCCTGCGGATGCGGTCGCGCGCGGAAGATGGACAGGTAGAATCGGATCGATCCCTGCCGGGGGTGAGCTGCGCGACCGTCGATCGGACCGATGCGCGAGAGCGCATCTCGGGCCGACGCGCCAATCCACATTTCTCTTCGCGCCCTTGCTCGTGTTCCAGAATGCGATATCGAGGTTGCGTTGCAGCAGGTTCGACAACGCCAGCCTGTTTCCGAGGGCGTCGCTTCATGAATTCCGAAAACAATGACGCCTCCGCAGGCGCGCCGCCGGCCTGCCCCCCCATCATCGGAGACGCGGCGCCGCACTTCCGAGCGCGCACCACGATGGGCGTGCGCACGCTCTCGTCGTACCGGGGCCGATGGCTGGTGTTCTTCTCGCATCCGGCGGACTTCACGCCCGTCTGCACCAGCGAATTCGTCGCCTTCGCGCAGGCTCACGCGGCATTCCTGGCCCTGGACTGCGATCTGCTCGCCCTGTCCGTCGACAGCCTGTCCTCGCATCTGGCGTGGCAGCAGAGCATCGAGCAACGCTTCGGCGTCCGGGTGCCGTTCCCGATCGTCGAGGACCCAGCCATGGGGATCGCGCAAGCCTACGGTATGCTGCCCGCCGGCGCGACATCGAGCGCCACGGTGCGCACCACGTTCGTCATCGATCCCGAGGGGATCGTGCGCGCGTCGATCGCCTATCCGCTGACGGTGGGGCGCAGCGTCGCCGAGATCCGGCGGCTGGTTCAGGCGCTTCAGGCCACCGAGGCGGGCGACGTCTCGACGCCGGAGGGCTGGCACCCGGGTGAGCCGGTGCTGGCGAACCCGCCGATGACGAGCGAGGAGGTCGGCGCCCGCGGGCCCGACTGGTACTACCGCCTGGAAAGCGCCTGATGGCGCCCGGCATCGACGAGGCGCAGGCCCGCGGCACCGCCGACCTGCTCAAGCTGGTCGCCAACCCGAACCGCCTGCGCATCCTCTACCTGCTGGTCGAGGGCGAGTGCTCGGTCTCGGAGATCGAGCAGCGCCTCGGCATCCGCCAGCCGACCCTGTCGCAGCAACTCGGCGAACTGCGCAACGCCGGGGTCGTCACCACCCGGCGGGAGCACAAGGTGGTGTTCTACAGCCTGACCGACCCGCGCATGCGCGCGCTGCTCGACGCGATCGAGGACATCCTGATCCTCAACCGGCCGCAGCGGCGGTTGCCGGCGCGCCCGCCCGACGCGCGCGCCCGGGCCCTCGGTCAAGCCGCGATGTTCGGGCAGACCGGAGACGAGCCGTGAGACCGACCTCGCTCCCCGCGCGGGCGGCGCCCTGATCGGCATCTCGGCAGCGCATCCGCCCCGGGCCGACGGCCGCATCGCCGGCCGGCTCGGACCGGCGGCGCGCCGTGGAGGATGGCGGGTCACCCCGGGGCGTCCGGCGAGCCCGTACACCGGAGATGCCAGAACCACAGTCCCGCCCCGGCGCAGAGGCAGGCGCGGCTTTCCGGCTCAGGCGGCCTTGTCGGCCGGTCGCGGCTTGGCCATCCACTCGCGGCCCTTGAGCATGGCCTTCCAGTAGATCGACGGCAGCATCCGCTCCTTCAAGAGCCACGCCATGTGGCTCGGCCGCGTCCCGTCGATCAGCCATGCGGGGAAGCTCGGCATCAGCTTGCCGCCGTAGCCGAACTCCGCGAGCAGGATCTTGCCCCGCTCCACCGTCAGCGGACACGAGCCGTAGCCGTCATAGGCAACTTCGGCCCCGCGCAGGTGACCCATCTCGACGAGGAGGTTGTGGGCCACCACCGGCGCCTGCTTGCGCGCGGCGGCGGCGGTCTTGGCGTTGGGGGCATTGCAGGCGTCGCCGAGGGCGTAGATCTCGGGGAAGCGCGTGTGGCGCAGGCGCGCCGGGTCGACCTCGACCCAGCCGCCCGCATCGGCGAGCGGCGAGGCGCGGACGAAGTCGGGCGCCCGTTGCGGCGGCACGACATGGATCATGTCGAAGCTGGTCTCGACCGTCTCGCTCTCGCCATCCTCGGTCTTGCGGGAGAACCACGCGCGCCGGGCCGGGCCGTCGATCCGCGCGAGCGTGTGCTGGAAGTTCAGGTGCGCGCCGTAGCGCTCCACGTACGCCATCAGCGCCGGGACGTACGCGTTCACGCCGAACAGCACCGGGCCGGCATTGTAGAGTTCGACCGTGATGTCCTTGAGCCGGTCCTGACGCAGCCAGTGGTCGGCGGAGAGATACATCGCCTTCTGCGGCGCCCCCGCGCACTTGATCGGCATGGGCGGCTGCGTGAACAGGGCGCGGCCGGCGCGGAGGTTCTGCACGAGGTCCCAGGTGTAGGGTGCGAGGTCGTAGCGGTAGTTCGAGGTGACGCCGTTCCGCCCGAGGGTCTCGGTGAGGCCCTCGATGCCGGCCCAGTCGAGCTTCAGGCCGGGCGCGACCACGAGGCGATCGTAGCGCACCGCCCGGCAGCCCTCCAGGACGACCGTCCTGCGCTCGGGCTCGAAGGCCACCACCGCCGCCTTGATCCAGCGCACGCCGTCCGGGATCAGCGACGCCATGGTCCTCGCCGTGGTCGCGGGCGCGAAGATGCCGCCGCCGACCATGGTCCAGCCCGGCTGGTAGTAATGGATGTCGGCGGGGTCGATCAGCGCGATGTCGAGGTCGGGCTCGCGCGCCTTGAGGCTCGCCGCCACGGCGATGCCGCCGGCGCCGCCTCCGACGATGACGACGCTGTGGAACGGGCCGGCCGACTCGGTCGGGACGCGCCCGCCCGAGGCGATGCGCCGGACCGCGCCGGAGAGGTCGTAGCCGGCGGCCTTCGCCGTCGCGAGGATCTCCGGCAGAGGGCGGCCGCCGGCCCCTTCGCTCAGCGACCACAGCGTGGCCGAGCGCGTGCCCGTGCGGCAATAGGCGAGCACGGGCTTGGGCAGCGCCGCGAGCGCCGCGGCGAAATCGGCCGCGTCCGCGTCGGACACCGCGCCCGACGCGACCGGCAGGTAGCGGGCATCGAGCCCCGCGGCACGGGCGGCAGCTTCGATCTCCGAGAAGCGCGGCTGGTCCGCCCCCTCCCCATCCGGGCGATTGCAGATCACGGCCCGGAAGCCGGCACGGGCGGCCTCCGCGAGATCGGCAGGCACGACCTGCCCTGCGACGGACAGATCCTGGCTGAGGCGTCTGACATCCACGGCGCTCTCCTCGATTTATAAAATTATTGCATGAATGAGTTCACTCAACTGAACACATATTGACAGGCCGCTCAAGGGGCGTATCCGTTGCTGACGTCCGTCGTGGACGCCGCATCGATTCATTTATTAATGAATCGATGCGGCGATCTCGCCAATTCGCGTGGCGCTGCACCGCAGAGTTCGGAGAAACCCAGCCGATGAGCGCGCTTCCCGCCCTTCTGTCCGGGTCAGGGGTCGGCTTCACGCTCGGCCTGATCGGCGGCGGCGGCTCGATCCTGGCGACGCCCTTGCTCCTCTACGTCGTCGGCATCGCCCAGCCGCACCACGCCATCGGGACGGGGGCGCTCGCGGTGGCGGCCAGCGCATTCTCGACGCTCGCCGGCCACGCCAGGGCAGGGAATGTGCGCTGGCGCTGTGCTGCGGTCTTCGCCCTCGCCGGCATCGGCGGCGCCCTCGTCGGCTCCTCTCTCGGCAAGGCGGTGGACGGAGGGCGCCTGCTGTTCCTCTTCGCCCTGCTGATGGTCGTCGTCGGCATCCACATGCTGCGCGGCCGGACGGCCCCGGGCGGAGCGAGCGAGCCGGTCGGCTGCGGCCCGGTGCCGAGCGGGAAGGTCCTGGCTGTCGCCTTCGCGGTCGGCGTGCTGGCGGGCTTCTTCGGGATCGGCGGGGGATTCCTGATCGTGCCGGGCCTCGTCTTCGCCACCGGCATGCCGCTCATCACGGCGGTCGGCACCTCGCTGCTGGCCGTCGGCGCCTTCGGCCTCACCACGGCGCTGAACTACGCCCTGTCCGGGATGGTCGACTGGGTCGTCGCCGGGGAGTTCATCGCCGGCGGCTTTCTCGGAGGCGTCCTCGGGATGCGGCTCGCGACCCGCCTCGCCGGATTCAGGGGCGCACTCAACACGGTGTTCGCCAGCGTCATCTTCGGTGTCGCCGGCTACATGCTCTACCGCAATGCCGGCGCCTTCGCCGCGCCCCCGTGAGCCCCGGCAGATCGGGCGCCCGGTGCCGCTCCCCGCCGGCACCGTTCGGGAGAACGACCCTGACCGCGGCTGTCGGCGGCACCGACCGGATCCTCCTCGTCACCGGACGCGCCGTGCCCGGCTTCGCGGCGCTCGAGGACGTCCGGGCCTGCGCCGCCGTCGGCATCGGCGCGGTGGCCGCGCCGATCGGCCTCGCCCCGGCCGCCCGCCTTCGGGGCCTCGACACCGGCCGCCGCCGGAGCCCCGGCGCCTGCCCCCCGACACGCCGCACACGGACAGGAGCAACCCCATGGCCGAGCCCGTCATCCGCGCCTTCTTCGACGAGCCCACCAACACGGTCAGCTACATCGTGGCCGATCCCGAGACCGGGCAGGCCGCCTTTATCGACCCCGTGCTCGACTACGACCACAACGGCGGCAGCGTCGATACCCGCTCCGTCGAGGCGATGCTCGATGCCGCCGCCGAGGCAGGGTACACGGTGGTCTGGACGCTGGAGACCCACGCCCATGCCGACCACCTCTCCGGCTCGCCCTACGTGAAGGCGAAGGCCGGTGCGAAGATCGGCATCGGCGAGCACATCAAGGACGTGCAGAGGATCTTCCGCCCGGTCTTCAATGCCACCGACCTGAAGACCGACGGCAGCGACTTCGACCGTCTGTTCGCGGATGGCGAGACGTTCCACATCGGCACCCTCCCCGTCACGGTGCTCTACACGCCCGGCCATACGCCGGCCGACATCTGCTATCGGATCGGCAACCACGTCTTCGTCGGCGACACGCTGTTCATGCCCGATTTCGGCACGGCACGGGCCGACTTCCCCGGCGGCGACGTGCGCACCCTCTACCGCTCGATCCGCAAGCTGCTCGCGCTGCCGCCGGAGACGGTGCTGCACCTGTGCCACGACTACAAGGCTCCGGGACGCGACGTGTATGCCTGGGAGACCACGGTGGGCGAGCAGCGCGCCCGCAACGTCCACGTGAACGAGGGCGTGAGCGAGGAGGCGTTCGCCGCGATGCGCACCGCCCGGGACGCCACCCTCGCAGCGCCGCGCCTGCTGCTCCCGTCGATCCAGGTGAACATCCGCGCCGGCCGATTCCCGCCGGCCGAGGCGAACGGCGTCCGCTACCTGACCATTCCGGTCACGCTCAACGGCGGAGCGGACGTGGCCGTTTGACATCGCTCCCCCGGGATGAGCGAACCTCAGCCGATGTTGGATATGGTCCCCGCACATCTCATCCGGGCGGCGCTCGGCCTCGTCCTGGGAGCGCTGCTGGGCATGGTCGCGCGGCGGGGTCGCTTCTGCACGTTGGGCGCCATCGAGGATGCCGTCTACGCGCGCGACACCCGCCGTGCCCGGGCGTGGCTGCTGGCGACCGGCATCGCCGTCCTCGGGACGCAGCTTCTGGAAACCGGCGACGGCCTCGACCTGGCTCGGTCGATCTACACGGGGCCGCGCCTGGACTGGGGGGCGCTGATCCTCGGCGGAACGATGTTCGGCCTCGGGATGGCGCTCGTCGGCACCTGCAGCTTCGGGGCGCTCCTGCGGCTCGGCGGCGGGGACCTGCGCGCCCTCCTCGTGCTGCTCGTGCTCGGCCTCTCGGCCTACATGGCGATCAGCGGCATCACGGCGCTCGCGCGCGTGACGCTCACGCAATCGCTGAGCCTCGACCTCGGCGCGCAGCGGCTCGGGGCGCTCCTCGGTCTCGACCGGAACGGCCGGATCGCCGTGAGCCTCGTCGCGGGCGCCATCCTCTGCATCGTGGCGCTGACGGGCCGCGAATTCCGGCAGAGCCGGCGGCTGCTCGTCGGCGCCGTCGTCATCGGATGCGTGATCGTCGCCGGCTGGTGGACCAACGGAAGCGCCGGCTTCGACGCGTTCGAGACGCGCGCGGTCGGCTCGTTCAGCTTCGCGCGGCCGGTCGGCGATACGCTGCTCTACGCCATGCTCGCGAGCGGCACGACGATCGATTTCGGCGTGGCCTCGGTCTTCGGCGTGCTTCTCGGATCCTTCGCCGCGGCGCGCCGGGCGGGGGAATTCCATTGGGAGGCGCCGGACGACGCGCGCGAGGTGAAGCGACACCTCCTCGGCGCATTCCTCATGGGCACCGGCGGCGTGACCGCTCTCGGCTGCACCATCGGCCAGGGGTTGAGCGGGCTCTCGACGCTGTCGGTCGGCTCGATGCTCGCCCTCGGCTCCATCCTCGTCGGGGCCCGCGCTGGCCTCTACCACCTCGTCGACCGGCACACCTGACGGGCGGCGGGACCTACGGTGTCCGCCCGTTGCAGAAGGCGCGGTGCAGGGCCGCGATGATCTCGCGGACTTCGGGACGGGCGAGCGCGTAGTAGATGTTCTTGCCGTCGCGGCGCGCTTCCACGAGATCGTCGGCCCGCAGGCGCGCGAGCTGCTGGGACACCGCCGGCTGGCGCAGGTTCAGCAACTGCTCCAGCTCCGAGACGGAGCGCTCGCCCTCGACCAGCAGGCAGAGGATGACGAGCCGCGCCTCGTGGCCGAGGGCTTTCAGCAGCTCGCTGGCATCGCGGGCATTGGCCAGCAACAGGTCCAGGTCGAGGCTGCCCGGAGCCTCGACGCGCGCCCCCGGCTCCACCGGCTGCAACGGCATCATCTCAACCCTCTCCCTCGCCGTTCGTTCGCGGGCCGCTGGCCGTCCGAAGCCGTTCAGGGCGAGGCTGGCAGCCGATCGAGCAACCGCTCGGCCCGTCCCCAGAAGAAATCCTCACCCGGATAGCCCTCGATCCGGTCGAGTTCGGACCCGTCTTCGACGAGGACGAAGGTCGGTGTGTAGCGGATCGGGCGCTTGAGCGTGAGTCCCGGCGGCGGCCCTGCGTCGAGATCGACACGGCGCAACGGCGCCCGCCGGCCGACATCCGACTTCGGATAGATCGGCCCGATCGCCGCGTCCCACGCCGTGCACCACGGGCATCCGCGCCGCTCGAACAGGACCAGTTCGGCCGCATCCGCGGCGGCAGGCAACAGGACGAGCCCCCACGCCCCCGCCATCATCGACCGCCTCGTTCCCCGCATCGGCCTTTCCAAGCGCCGGACCACGCATCATAATATCGCTAAACATGAATATGTTCGAGGGGGGAGCGCCGTGGCCGCCGATGTCGGGATCCTGACCGCGTTCGGCGCGGGGCTGCTCTCGTTTCTCTCGCCCTGCATCCTGCCTCTGGTGCCGCCCTATCTCTGCTTCCTGGCGGGGGCTTCGTTGCAGGAGCTCGTCGACCGGCCGGACCGCGCCCTGGCGCGCCGCGCCGTCACCCGCGCCGGCGCGTTCGTGCTCGGCTTCGCCGCGGTGTTCGTCGCGCTGGGCGCGAGTGCCTCGGCCGTGGGGCAGCTCCTCACCGATCACGTCGGCCTGTTGTCCCGTATCGCCGGGATCGTGATCGTCGGGCTCGGGCTGCACATGGTCGGCGTCTTCCGCTGGATGCCGCTCCTGCGCGACGTGCGGTTCCAGGTGGAGGCGCGGCCGGAGGGCGTCGTCGGAGCCTTCCTCGTCGGGCTGGCCTTCGCCTTCGGCTGGACGCCCTGCGTGGGCCCGGTCCTCGCCTCCATCCTGCTGCTCGCGGGCGGCGAGGACGAGGTCGCGCGCGGCGCGTGGCTGCTGGCCGCCTACGCCGCCGGGATCGGCCTGCCCTTCATCGCCGCCGCCTTTTTCACCGGCCCGTTCCTGCGGCTCGCCGGCCGGTTCAGGCGCCATGTCCGCGCCGTCGAGGCGACGATGGGCATCGCCCTCGTGGCCACCGGCCTCGTCATCTTCGGCGGCTGGATGCCCCTCGTCGGCGCGTGGCTGACGGATGCGGTGCCCGCGCTCGGTCGCGTCGGCTGACACCGGCCGGCGATGAAGCCGCCTCATCGCCGGCTGTCCCCGCGGGTGCGGGGCGGCGGGCGTCGGCCGGACGCGCTGCTTGGTCCGATGTCCTACCCGTAGCGGAACGCCAGGAGGCGCTCGAAGGCCCGCAACTCGATCAGCAGGCGATGCAGCAATCCCGGATCGCGGGAATCGAGGGCGGTCGGCACCTTGCCGAGGCTCGCGGACATCCCGTCGGCCAGGCGCCGGAACTCCGGATCCGACCGGATGCTGGCGCCGGCCTCGGCGTCGCAACGGTTCACGGCGGCCAGCGCGTCCGCCGCGGCCGTGCCGATCCGCGTCCGGACCGCGGCGTCCTCAAGGTCGGGAGCGGCGTGGCGATACCGGTCGAGGGCACCGTAGCGGCCGGACAGATCCGTGACGCAATCGGAGAACAGGCGCAGGCCGCCGGACCGTCGCCACGCGTCCAGCGGTGCGAGCGCCGTCTCCACGATCCCGGCGGCCCGGGCGCCGTCCCCGCCTTCGAGGGCCTGCGTCGCCTCGGTCAGCGCTGCGTCGAGCGCGTCGAGGATCGGTCGCAGCGCGGTGCTGTCGGCGGCGGCCGTGAGCGTGCGGCCCTCGCTGCGCAGGCGCGCGCGCCAGCGGTCGAGGGCGGTCAGGGCGAGATCCGCGTTGTCGCGCGCGAGATAGGCCAGGACCGTGCGCCGCTCCGCCTGAAGGCGTTCGAGGATCGCACCCGTCCCGGGAGACTGTGCCGCGGCCGACTGCGCGACGAGCCAAGCGCAGAGGCCGGCACGGTGCAGGGCGGATGTCACGCGTCGCTGAGGCACGGAAGGCGTCCCACGGATTGCCAGGCGCCGACGAAGCGCCCTACACATGCATGAACCAGAATATTTGGAGGGGACGCCATGTCTACCCGGCGCCGGTTCCTGGCGGGCGCCCTGGCGCTCGGCCTGCCGCTCCCGGCCCTGGCCGAACCGGTCCAGGGCCCGGTTCAGGGCGATGACGGCCTCTATCGCGAGCCCTGGTTCCTCGAAAGCTTCCTCGACCTGCCGGACGACCTGAAGGCCGCGCGGGAGCACGGCAAGCGCCTCGCCGTGCTGTGGGAGCTGAAGGGCTGCCCCTATTGCAAGGAGATGCATCTGGTGAACTTCGCGGACCCGGTCGCGAGCGCCTTCATCCGCGAGCGGTTCGAAATCCTGCAACTCAACATCATCGGCGCGCGGGAGGTGACCGACTTCGATGGCGAGACGCTCACGGAGAAGCGCTTCGCGGAGAAGTACGGCATCCGCTTCACGCCGAGCCTCCAGTTCTTCCCGACCGAGGACGCTTCGCTCGCGGGCAAGCGTCCCCGGGAGCGCGAGGTCCTGCGCATGCAGGGTTACGTGGCGCCCGCGGATTTCCGCCGAACCTTCGCCTTCGTCGCCGAGCGGGCCTACGAGCGGACGAGCCTGCGCGAGTACCTGCGCGCCCCGGATCCGGCCCAGAAGGGCTGACAGCCGGGACGCGGTGACCGCCGCGCAGAACGATTCCAGCTTGACTCGGGCGCGATCCGCGTCAGACTTGCAATAATTCGCATATGTCGATGGGTCCGCCCGCCGGCATGGCGCGCGGCCCGGACCGGGCGCGCGAGCCGCAGAGACGGCGCACCGAGGAAACGCCAGATGCGCAGGCCGATCACCGCCTTTGCGCTCGCAGGACTCTGCGTCCTCGCGACCGCCGCCGGAGCCGAGACCGCCTCGACCGGGCTCGCCCCCTTCCGGATCGTGGCCGTCGACGGCAGCGACGCCATTCCCGACCCGCTCACCGGCAAGCCGGGCGACGCCGCCGCCGGCGCCAAGGTGGTCGTCAACCGGCGCCAGGGCAATTGCCTCGGCTGCCATCAGATCTCGTCGCTCAAGGCCGAGTCGTTTCACGGCGAGGTCGGCCCCGCCCTCGACGGCGTGGCGGGCCGGTGGGACGCGGCGCATCTGCGGATGATCATCGTCAACCCGAAGCACGTCTTCACCGAGGCGACCGTGATGCCGGCCTTCTACCGGGTCGACGGGTTGAGCCGCGTGCGCTCCGAGTTCCAGGGCAAGCCGATCCTGACCGCCCAGCAGGTCGAGGACGTCGTCGCCTACCTCACGACCCTGAAGTGACCCAGCGGAGGAGCCGCTCCCGATGACCTCTCCCTTCAACCGCCGCCAAGCCCTGGCCCTCGGCACCGGTGCCGTCGCGGCCGCCGCCCTGGGTCTCCGCGCCGGCCCGGCGCTCGCCGCGAAGGCCGCGACCGACGAGGCCATCAAGGCCTTCACCCGCGGCAGGGAGCCGGTGCGGGGCAAGGTCAAGCTCGAACTTCCCGAGATCGCCGAGAACGGCAACACCGTGCCGATGACGGTGAGCGTCGACGCGCCGATGACGAAGGACAGCTTCGTCGAGGAGGTGATGATCGTCGCGGAGGGCAATCCGAACCCCGGCGTCATCAGCTTCCACTTCACGCCGTCGAGCGTCGCCGAGGCGAACACGCGGATCCGTCTGGCCGAGACGCAGAACGTCATCGCGGTGGCGCGGATGAACGACGGCTCCGTCTTCAGCGACGTGAAGCAGGTGAAGGTCACCATCGGCGGCTGCGGCGGCTAGAGCTGTCGCCGATCGCGCTGCGATCGTCCACAGCTCCAAGCCCTTGTTTTGACGCGCTCTCTTTCGCCGAACCGGCATCCACTCCGGCGCAGAGCGCTCTAGCCCGCACGCGCCAGCATCGAACGAGGACGGGAGGACGACATGGCCGACGTGAAGCCGCGGATCAAACTGGACAAGAAGGAGGTCGCCCAGGGCGGCGTCATCGAGGTGAAGACCCTCGTCTCCCACACGATGGAATCCGGGCAGCGCAAGGACAAGGACGGAAAGACGATCCCGCGCAAGATCCTGAACACGTTCACCTGCGACCTGAACGGCAAGACGCTCTTCAGCGCCAACCTCGAGAGCGCGGTTTCGGCCAACCCCTACTTCCAGTTCAAGATCAGGCCCGAGGAATCCGGCACGCTGACCTTCACCTGGACCGACGACGACGGTTCGAAGATCCAGGCCACGGAGCAGATCAAGGTCGCATGACGCGCGCCCGGGGCCGGCCGCCCCGGGGCGCCTCTCCACGCCGAGCCGGAGCTGCCATGATGGTCCACCCCTATCCTCTCGCCCTGACCGCGATCGCGCTCGTCGCGCTGGCCGTCGCGCCGCACGCGCAGGACATGCCGTCGGCCGCGCCGAGCGCGAAGGAGGCGTCCGAGCGTCCGGCCTGGCAGGCGCACGGCCTCAAGCCGCAAAGCCCGGATTCCCCGTTCGAGGAGGTCGTCTCGGGCCTGTATTTCCGCTCCAAGGAGACGCAGGACATGCAGGCGGACGACTTCAACAACCCGGGCTTCCTCGCCGTCGAGCAGGGCGAGGAACTCTGGTCGAAGGTCGACGGCGCGGCGGGAAAGTCCTGCGCGAGCTGCCACGACGCGGCGTCGACCTCGATGAAGGGTGTCGCGGCCGCCTATCCGAAGTGGAACGGGAAGTTGGCCAAGCCGGTCAACCTGGAGCAGCGGATCGATATCTGCCGCACCGGTGCCCTGAAGGCCGAGCCCTGGGCCTTCGGCTCGCCCGAACTCACGGCCATGACGGCCTACATCCGCAACCAGTCCCGCGGCATGCCGGTCGCCGTCAAGGTCGACGGGCCGATGACGCCGTGGTTCGAGCGCGGCAAGGCCCTCTATTACCAGCGGAACGGCCAACTCGATCTCGCCTGCGCGAGCTGCCACGAGAAGAACCACGGCAAGTATCTCCGGGCCGACTTCCTCAGCCAGGGGCAGAGCAACGGCTTCCCCGTCTACCGCCTGCGCGACCAGCGGCTCGTGCCGCTCCACGAGCGCATGGAGGGCTGCATGCAGGACGTCCGGGCCACCCCCTTCAAGCCGCTCTCCGACGAGTTCCTCGCCCTGGAGACCTACGTCGCGTGGCGCGGCCTCGGCCTTCCGGTCGAGACGCCCGCCGTGCGCAACTGAGCGTCGCTTCTCCCGATGACCTCACGCCGCGACTTCCTCCAGATCGCCGCCGCCACCGCGGCGCTCGTGCCGACGGGCTGGACCCGCGCCTTCGCCCAGCAGCGCCTGACCCAGGACGACCTCCTGGCCTTCGAACCCATGGGCAACGTGACCCTGGTCCACCTGACGGACATCCACGCGCAGCTCCGGCCCGTGCTGTTCCGCGAGCCCTCGACCAATCTCGGCGTGGGCGAGGCGCGGGGTCTCGTCCCCCACGTCACCGGACGCGCCTATCTCGACCTCTACGGCATCCCCGGCGGCTCGCCGCTGGCCTACGCGCTGACGCCGGAGGATTACGTCGCCCTGGCGCGCAGCTACGGCCGCATGGGCGGCCTCGACCGGATCGCCACGGTGCTCGACGCGATCCGTGCCGAGCGCGGCGACAGGGTGCTGTTCCTCGACGGCGGCGACACGTGGCAGAACAGCTACACGTCGATGCTGACCAAGGGCCAGGACATGGTCGACTGCATGGCGCTCCTGAAGCCCGACGCCATGACCGGCCACTGGGAGTTCACGCTGGGCACCGACCGGGTCAAGGAGATCGTGGACGGGCTCGGCTGCCCGTTCCTCGGCCAGAACGTGCGCGACGCCGAGTGGAACGAGCCGGCCTTCGAGGCGACGCGGATGTTCGAGCGCGGCGGCGCGAAGGTCGCGGTGATCGGGCAGGCCTTCCCCTACACGCCGATCGCCAACCCGCGCTGGATGATCCCGAACTGGTCCTTCGGCATCCGCGAGGAGGACGTGCAGGGCAGCGTCGACAAGGCCCGCAAGGACGGCGCCGACCTCGTTGTGCTGCTCTCCCACAACGGCTTCGACGTGGACCGGAAGCTCGCCGCGCGGGTGAAGGGGATCGACGTCGTCCTCACCGGCCACACGCACGACGCGCTGCCGCAGGCGGTCACCGTCGGCAACACCCTGCTCATCGCCTCGGGCAGCCACGGCAAGTTCCTCACCCGCGTCGATCTCGACGTGCGCGACGGCGCGGTGAAGGGATTTCGCTCGAAGCTGATCCCGATCTTCTCCGACGTGATCGCGCCGCAGAGGGCGATGGCGGCCAAGATCCAGGCGATCCGAGAGCCCCACGAGGCCATGCTGAGGGAAGAACTCGGCCGGACCGAGGGTCTGCTCTACCGGCGCGGCAACTTCAACGGCACCCTCGACGACCTGATCTGCGACGCGCTGCTCGCCGAGCGCGAGGCCGAGATCGCCCTGTCCCCGGGTTTCCGCTGGGGCACGACCGTGCTGCCCGGCCAGCCGATCACCCGCGAGGACGTCTACAACGCCACCGCCATCACCTACCCGGCGGCCTACCGCATGCCCATGACGGGCGCCCGGCTGAAGGAGGTGCTGGAGGACGTGGCCGACAACCTCTTCAACGCCGATCCCTACTACCAGCAGGGCGGCGACATGGTGCGGGTCGGCGGCGTGTCCTACGCGATCGACGTCGCCCGCCCCGCCGGCAGCCGCATCTCCGACCTCACCCTGCTGCGCACCGGCAAGCCCATCGAGGCCGGGACGACCTACACCGCGGCGGGCTGGGCGAGCGTCAACGAGGGCACCGAAGGCCCGCCGATCTGGGACGTCGTCGCCGCGCATATCCAGCGCAAGGGCACGGTGAATCCGACGCCCGCTCAAGTCACCGTCCGCGGCGCGTAGTCGTCCCGTATATATTCATACATTGCTATACATGAAACAGTTCGGAGAGACCCATGTCTGAACCGAAGCGGCGCCCCGATCCGCCGGGGCCCACCTCCCGCCGATCCTTCCTGCGCACGGGCCTCGCCCTCGGCGGGGCGGTCGGGACGGGGGCGTTCGCGGGTCGGGCGGCGGCCGCGCCGGACGCGAAGAACCTCCCGCCGAACGTGCCGGACTGGTCGCAGACCCTCGGCGACGGCGTCGTCAGCCGGCCCTACGGCCGCCCGTCGAAGTTCGAGGCGGATGTGGTGCGCCGCGACGTCGAGTGGCTGACCGCCTCGCGGCAGAGTTCGGTCAGCTTCACGCCGCTGCACCGGTTGGAGGGGATCATCACCCCCAACGGCCTCGGCTTCGAGCGCCACCACGGCGGCATCGCCGAGATCGACCCGGCCGAGCACCGGCTGATGATCCACGGCCTCGTCGAGAAGCCGCTGATGCTGACGCTGGAGGACGTGAAGCGCTTCCCGCGCGTCAACCGGATCGCCTTCCTCGAATGCGCGGCCAATTCCGGCATGGAGTGGAAGGGCGCGCAGCTCAACGGCTGCCAGTTCACCCACGGCATGATCCACTGCGCGATGTACACGGGCGTGCCGCTCAAGCGCCTCCTGGAGGAGGCGGGGCTGAGGACCAACGCCAAGTGGCTGCTGCCCGAAGGGGCCGACGCCGCCGCGATGACCCGCTCCGTGCCGATCGAGAAGGCCCTCGACGACGCCATCGTCGCCTACGCGATGAACGGCGAGGCGCTCTACCCCGAGCACGGCTACCCGCTGCGCCTCGTCCTGCCCGGCTGGCAGGGCAACATGTGGGTGAAGTGGCTGCGCCGGATCAAGGTCGGCGACGAGCCGTGGCACACCCGCGAGGAGACCTCGAAATACACCGCCCTGCTGCCGGACGGACAGGCGCGGCGCTTCACCTGGGCCATGGACGCGAAGTCCGTGATCACCGATCCCAGCCCGCAGGCGCCCCTGCGCGGCAAGGGCTTCACGGTGCTCTCGGGCCTCGCGTGGTCCGGACGCGGCGCGATCAGGGGCGTGGACGTCTCGCTCGACGGCGGCCGCAACTGGCGCGCGGCCCGCCTCGACGGCCCCGTGCTCGATAAGGCGCTGACGCGCTTCTACTACGAGTTCGACTGGAACGGCGATCCGCTCCTGCTGCAATCCCGGGCCATCGACGAGACCGGCTACGTCCAGCCGACCAAGGCGGCGCTCCGCCAGCATCGCGGCCTGAACTCGATCTACCACAACAACGGTATCCAGACCTGGCACGTGCTGCCCAGCGGGGAGATCGAGAATGTCGAGGTCGCGTAGCGGGCTTGCGGCCGTCCTCGCGGCCGTCCTTCTCACGGCAACGCCTGCGGCGGCCGAGCGCCTGAACATCGGGCGCGCCGCGACGCCCGAGGAGATCCGGGGCTGGGACATCGACGTGCGTCCGGACGGGACAGGCCTGCCGGTCGGCAAGGGCACGGCGGCGTTGGGCGAGACGATCTTTCAGGATCGCTGCGCCAGTTGCCACGGCGAGTTCGGCGAGGGCGCGGGCCGGTGGCCGGAACTCGCCGGCGGCGCCGGCACGCTGAAATCGGAGAGCCCGGTCAAGACCATCGGGTCCTACTGGCCCTACGTCTCGACCGTCTTCGACTTCGTGCACCGGGCCATGCCCTTCGGCGCCGCCCAGACGCTGACGCCGGACGAGACCTACGCGGTCACGGCCTACCTCCTCTACCTCAACGACATTCTGAAGGACCAGGATTTCGAGGTGAACGAGAAGAACCTCGCCACGATCCGCCTGCCGAACGAGAAGAACTTCTTCATGGACGACCGCGAGACGGCGGAGAAGGCGTTCTGGACGGCCAAGCCCTGCATGACGGACTGCCTGCCGAAGGCGGCCGTCATCACCGGCCGTGCCCGCATCCTCGACGTGACGCCCGACAAGGCGGCCGACGCGGCGAAGAAGGCGCCGCCGGTCCAATGACGGCCGGCGCGGCACCCCCGGGACCGCGCTGCGACCGGCGGACGCTGGTGGCCGGCCTCGCGGCGATTGTCGCCGGCGCGTGGCCGTCCGGCGGGGCGGCGGGGCAGGCGGCGCTGACGGTCGGCGGGACCACCGTGGAGACGGCGAGCGACGGGACGCTGTCGTCCTCCCTCGCCTTCATGCTGCCCGACACGCCCCGCGACGCGGTGGAGGCCGCGTTCCGGGCCGAGGGGCAGCCCGCGGAAGCGAGCCCGATCCCGACGCATGCGAGCCTCGTGCGGACCGGCGCGGACGTCATCCTGATCGATGCCGGCTCGGGCACCTCCTTCCAGCCGACGGCCGGCAAGCTCGCCGACACGCTGGAGGGCCGGAACGTCCCGCGCGAGGCGATCACGCAGGTCGTGTTCACCCACGCCCATCCCGATCATCTCTGGGGCGCGATCGACGATTTCGACGACAGCGAGCGCTTCCCCAATGCCCGCTACGTCGTGCCCGCGGCGGAATGGGATTTCTGGACCCGCGACGACGTCGAGACCCTGGTGCCGGACTGGCTCAAGGGTCTCTCCGTCGGCTCGCGGCGGACGCTGCGGCGCCTGGAGGCGAAGATGGAGCGCCGCAGGCCCGGCGAGAGCATCGCGCCGGGCCTCAGCTACGTGGCGACGCCGGGGCACACGCCCGGTCACGCCTCCGTCCTCGTCGAAGCGGGACGGGAGCAGGTGCTGATCGGCGGCGATGCCCTGAGCCACGCGGTGATCTCCTTCCGCCGCCCCGCCTGGGCCTTCGGAAGCGACCTCGACCGCGACCTCGCGGCGCGCACGCGGCTCGAGCTGCTCGACCGTCTGGCGAACGAGCGGACTACGCTCGTCGGCTTCCACCTGCCGGGCTCGGGCATCGGGCGCGTCGAGCGGTCGGGCGACGCCTATCGCTTCACGCAGACCTGAAGCGACGGCGCGCCACGGCTTGCTGAAGCGCTCTCCGCCGAAGTGGATGCCGGTTCGGCGAAAAGAGAGCGCGTCGAGACAAAGGCTTCGAGCCGCGCACGATTGCAACGCGATCGGGCGCGGCTCTAGACGTGGGGTCACGTCGAGACGCGGCGATCGGCGCGACCGAACACGGGAGATGAGGCCATGGTGCTGTCGCGCAGGGGCGTGTCCGGGATCGCCGCGCTGATGGCCGGACTCGCGATCGACCGGGCGGCCGCGGCCAGCCCGAAGACGCACCGGGTCGCGATGCAGGTCAGCTCCAACGACGCGGGCGTGTTCGAACTCGCCCTCAACAACGCGGTCAATCTCGCGCGCGAATACGGCGACCTGGCCGAGGAGCTTGCGGTGGAGATCGTCGCTTACGGTCCGGGCCTGCACATGGTCCGGGCGGACACCTCGCCGGTGAAGGCCCGGATCCGCTCCGTCACCGAGAGCGTCCCCGAGATCGTCCTCTCGGCCTGCGGCAACACCGTCAAGGCCATGGAGCAGGCGGAGGGGCGCGAATTGGAGCTGCTTCCCCGTGTCGGCGTGGTTCGCGCGGGCGCCGTCCGTCTCGTCACGCTCCAGGAGGCCGGGTGGAGCTATCTCCGCGTCTGATACGCCGCCGGTCCGAGCCGGTGCCGCGCCGCGGACCGGCCTTGCCGGGTCGTTCCACATCGCGCAGACGGAAGCGCAGCCGAGATCCGTGGAGCGCGCTTTCGCATGCTACGAGCCGCGATCGTTCTCGCCACCGTCCTCGTCGCGAACAGCGCGGCGTCGGACGAGCGGCGCGTCGCCCTCGTCATCGGCAACGGCCGGTACGCGACCGTTCCGCGCCTGGACAATCCCGTGCGCGACGGCGAACGCCTCGCCCAGGCCTTGAGGGAGGCCGGCTTTCAGGAGGTTCAGGTCGAGCGGGACTTGGATCGCGACACGCTGATCGCTGTCTTGCGCCGCTTCGAGCGGGTCGCCGATACCGCCGACTGGGCTCTCGTCTACTACGCGGGCCACGGCATCGAGGTCGGCGGCACCAACTATCTCGTGCCGACCGATGCGCGCCTCAGGAGCGATCGGGACGTGGACGAGGAGACGGTCTCCTTGAGCCAGGTGCAGAAGCGCCTCGAAGGGGCCGCCAAGCTGCGCCTCGTCATCCTGGATGCCTGTCGCGACAATCCCTTCCTCGCCGGCATGAAGCGGACCCTTGCCACGCGCTCGGTGGGGCGCGGGCTCGCGCGTCCGGACCTCCCGCAATCCGGCTCGCTCGTGGCCTACTCCGCGGCGGCCGGCCAGACGGCCTCGGACGGGGAGGACGGTCAGGTCAACAGCCCTTACGTGACGGCGCTGGTGAAGCACTTGGCGACGCCCGATGTCGAGGTGAACCTGTTCTTCCGCCGCGTCCGTTCGGAGGTGCTGCGCGCGACCCATCAGCGGCAGGAGCCCGCCACCTACGAATCGCTGCCCGATGACCGGTTCGTCTTCCGGGTTCCCCCGCCCGCGGGACAGGCGTCGGCCCCCGCGCCCGGCGCCGCCGTCGCGGCCGTGCCGCGAAAGCCGGGGGAGGCGGCACCGGAAGGCCGCGCGCGGCTCGCGGACAGCTTGGCCAGCACGCAGCGGGTCCTTCTCGCGGAGCAGGGTGCGGGGGGAACGGCGCCGCGTGTCCGGTCCGGGCATGTCGTCTGGACGCTCGCCGCGGACACCGACGACGCGGGCCGGCCGCCCGACGTCGCGCTCGTGGCGACCGCGACTGTCCCGGACGCCGGCCTGACCTTGACGATGACGATGAAGCGCGACAGGGACGCGGGCGCCGCCGCCCACACGCTCGCCTTCAGCTTCAGCGCCTCCGGCCCCGAGGCGGAGCGGCGCACCGTCGAGGAGATCGGCCTGATCCAGGGCAAGAACGAGGCGGTGGAGAAGGGCGCTCCGGTCTCCGGCCGGCCCGTGCGCCTTCGCGACAACGAGTTCCTGATCGGGCTCTCGTCCTCGCCGGACGACGTGAAGCGGAACGAGGACCTGCTGTTCGGGAGAGCGTGGTTCGACCTCGGGATCCGGTACAAGAACGGTGAGCGGGCCGTCGTCACGCTGGCGACCGGATTCCCGGGCAGCCGCGCGTTGAACGAGGCGCGGACACGCTGGAGGTAGCCCGGCTGCCCGGCCCTCGGGTCCGGCCGCGCGCCCGATCTCGGCGTTCGGCGGATCAAATCGCGCCGGAAATCGTCTGTGTGGGGGATCTGCGACCGACGAGGAGAGGCCGCGTGAGCGTCGGATTGATCGCTTTGCTCGATGATGTCGCCTTCATGGTCAGGGCGGCGGCGGCGTCCCTCGACGACGTCGCCGGCCAGGCCGCGCGGGCCGGAACGAAGGCGGCGGGCGTCGTGATCGACGATGCGGCCGTCACCCCGCGCTACGTCGTGGGGTTCGCGGCCGAGCGGGAACTGCCCATCGTCGGCAAGATCGCCGTCGGGTCGCTGCGCAACAAGCTCCTGTTCCTGCTGCCCGGCGCCCTCGCGCTCAGCGCCTTCGCGCCGTGGGCGATCACCCCGCTCCTGATGCTGGGCGGGGCCTACCTCTGCTACGAGGGCGCCGAGAAGGTCTACGAGTCGCTCGTCCCCCACCATGCCCACGCCGACGACGCCGACGGCCAGGGCGGCCCGGGGGGCGACCAGGCCCTGGAAGACCGTCGTGTCGCGAGCGCCATCAAGACCGACTTCATCCTCTCGGCCGAGATCATGGCGATCACCCTCGCCGCACTGCCGGAGGGCAGCTTCTGGATGCGGGCGGCCGTGCTGGCCGTCGTCGCCGTGGGGATCACCGCGGGGGTCTACGGCGTGGTCGCGCTGATCGTGAAGGCCGACGACGCGGGTTTGGCCCTCGCCCGCAGCACCGCCAAGCCGCCGCTCGGCAGCCTGATCCGCGGGCTCGGACGCGGCGTGGTCAAGGGCATGCCGATCCTCCTGAAGCTGCTCGCCGTCATCGGGACGGCGGCGATGATCTGGGTCGGCGGCGGCATTCTCATGCACGGGCTGGAGGGCTACGGCGTGTCGGCGCCCGCGCACGCCACCCACGAGGCCGCGGTCGCCGCGGCGTCGTACGTCCCGTTCGCCAAGGGCCTCGTCGAATGGCTGGTCACGGCCACGGCGTCGGGCGTGATCGGGTTGGTGGTCGGGGGTCTGCTGATCCCCCTGACGCAGTTCATTCTCACGCCGGCATGGCGGTCGCTGACGGGCCTCCGCCAGCGCACGGCCTGAACCACCGGACGGGCGGATCAGGCCGGAGGGCGGCTCACAGGCGGCTCGGGATCGCCTCGCGCAGCGTGCGTTCGGTCTCGGCGTTCTCGATGCGGTTGATCAGGCGGCTCGTCTCGTGCTCGTCGCGGAGCGTCTTGGCCAGGGTGAAGGCCGAGCTGAGCGACAGCAGCGTGGCCATGGCGAGATAGCCCTTCGTCCAGACGTCGACGGAGGCGAAGAACACGCCGATGGCGAGCATCCCGACGGCGACGGCGAAGCTGATGAACGTGAACGCCTTCCAGGCGGGCGTGTGGGGCATCTGGGGGGTCATGGGCGTCTTCCTTCAGGTGTGGATCGGGAGTGCGGCGGGGTCAGGCGGCCCTGGCGCGGATGCGCTCGAGGATCGCGGCCGGATCGGTCCGAGGTTTCCCGTAGCCGGCCGCGTCGAGCCGTGCCTCGATGTCGCGCGGGACCCCGTCGAGCGCGGCGAGCGCGGCGTCGATGTCCGCGCCGGCGGTCTGGCGGTCGCGCAGCCGGGCCAGCGTCGCCTCGGCGTCCTGGAGCGCCCCCGAGGCGTGGGCGATGCCGCGCCGGCCGTTGGCGCCGGCCCGGCGGACGGCCTCGGTGGCCCGGGCCGTCTGGAGGCCGCGGTCCAGATCCCGGAGGCGGCCCTCGCCGTCCCCCACCAAGCGGCGCAGGCGCGCCACGTCCGCCTCGAACGCGTCGAGCGCCGCCCGCCGGTCCGCGGCCTCGTCCTCCAGGGCGGCGATGCGGATCGCGGCCTCGGTCGCGAGGTCGTCCCGCCGGTCGGCCAGGGCCTTGGCCGCCGCCGCCTCCAGGCCGGCGGCGCGCCCGGTCAGGGCCTCGACGGCCCGGAGTTCTCCGGCTTGGTGGGCCATGGCGATGGCGAGTTCGCGCCGCGCCACCGCCAGCGCGCCGGCCGCGTCGCGGATCTGCTGACGAAGGAGGACGACGGCGTTGGCGTCGTGGAGGGCTTGCGCTTGGTCCGCCGCCGCCCCGCGCAGCAGGTCGCTCAGGGTCTTCAACATGCGATAACCCCTCTCGGGAACGGCTTCGTCCGCCTCGCGGACTAACTTGAACACCGTTCATGAAATAGGTATGCCCCTCCCGGGATACGCGCAAGGCCTTTCATGAACGTTGTTCCAAAAAAGTTGGGCAGGCCGTCGAAATCCGACCGGACCCGGGACGAGGAGCGGTTCGCCCTCGCCCGGATCGCGCTCGAACTGATCGAGCGCGGCGGTCTGGAAGCGCTCACGGCGCGCGCCGTGGCCGAGCGCGCCGGCCTGTCGGTCGGGGCCATCTACAAGGCGTTCGGGGATCTGGAGGCGTTGCGGATCGAGGCGAACGCCATCACCATGGGCGATCTCAGGCGCGTGCTCGAAGCCTCCCTCGCCCGGAGCGCGGGCGCGTCGGCCACGGAGCGGCTCGTCGCGCTGGCCGACGCCTACGCCGGGTTCGCCCGCATGCGCCGGAACGCCTGGACCGCCATGCTGGCGCCCCGGGTCTCGGACGCGCCGCCCGAGATCGCCAGCGAGATCGCCGCGCTGTTCGGGCTGATCGGCAGGGTGCTCGAGGACACCGGCAGGATCCCGGCCGCCGAGATCCCGGTGGCGGTGAAGGCGCTCTGGGCGAGCGTCCACGGCATGGTGCATCTCGGCGAGACGAACGGGCTCGGTCCGATCTCCCCGGACGACGTGCCGCGCATGACGCGCCTGCTCGTGACCGCCGCCTTGCGCGGCCTCATGGGCGACGACAATCCCGCCGAGAGGAACGTGGCCGAGGGATGAGGGCACCGTCCTCATGCCTCCACGAAACTGGACTCGCTCCGCACCGGTGGAGAGCTCTCTTCCTGGAGGAGGGTTCCGATGGCAGACCGGAAGCAACCCTTTACTCTGAGTTCCGTGTACACTTGCGTTTCTTGCCGAGGCGGTGCGACGGGCGCAGACGGGTCGTGTCCCTGTTGGTGGTGCAGCTCGCGCGGGCTGCTGGGTCGGAACGACGCGTGGGCCGTCCAGCGCTCCCGCCACATCATCCCGGAAGGCATCGCCCCGATCGTCGACAGCCGAGACAAGGGCCGGCCGAATCCGGCGGTGCGTCGAGGGCTGCGACGCAATCGGGCCACGACACGTCAGCCGGACGTTCGCGGACGCGGGGCGGCCGGTAGCCCGGGACGTCGTGTGGGCAACAGCATCCACAGTACTTCTGCCGGACATATTATGATGCAAGGCGGCTATTTTTGCAGTCCGTCTCGCCGGCTTGCCGATCATATGGAGCGAAAGGCATTAATTATTGCTTTGTAAACTATCAGAATTCATTTCGCGATCGTAAGATAAAATAAGCCTGCGCGTCGATATACTTTTAACGATCTGCGGCGCACGTCTCGGTAAACGAGAAGGCCAACAAAACTTGAAGAATCTCTTGGTGCCGGAACTGTGCACCGCCGGTTGGGGACATGCAGATGCCGTTCGATCCGAAGACGGATTTCTTCCTGCCAGACGGTCTGGCCTTCCATCCTCTGAACAGAAACGATGAAGGCGGAATTTTCGAGTTTTCGGCCGTTCTCACGAGCGAACGGGCCGATATGTTGAAATGCTATGACAAGAATGGGCGAGCCAAGAATCTCTATCGCCTAGATCCGGCACGTGACGGAGCGCCGGGAGACCGTGTGCGGGCCTACTGGTGTCCCTACGAGCACAACAGGACGCGGTATACGACGCTGACCCTGGACGCGGACTACATGTTCACGGCGATGATGGACGGCTGCACATTCGGCGTGGGTCATGCCGCGAGCGATGGCAGCGTCACGGTCACCCACGCGAACGCTCAGAATATGGATCAACGCGGAAATCATGCGCCGATGATCCAGGCGCAGAAAGACAGCACCTTGGCCAGACTCGGACCTCGGGCAAAGTTGTTCGAGCCGACCGCTTACCGATCGCGGGGGTATCTCTGGAAGAAAAACTATGACGTGTCCGCACTGACGTTCGGCGTGAAGGAAGGGAAGAAGTGGGTGTTTTACTCACATCGCTATAGGAAAATCGAGAACGGAAGCATCATAGAACATAAATACTATGAGACTTTGAAGATTTCATAACGCCGAAAGTCCTTCGATCGGATTGCAAGGTCCGACAGACGTCCGGCGATCGCGGAAGCCCGAGGCAGGACTCCCTGGCCGCAGCCCAGCGCGCCGGGCTCGGGTCCGCGACGCGGCGGCTTGTCGGCCGGGATCGCGTCGTGGTCGGCGAGCCGCGCCGGACCACCGTCCAGGGCCGAGACGGGGCCTCGCGAGAGCCCCAGTCTCGACCCGGCCAATTCTTCGATGTGAGTATCGGAGAGACGTCCCGCCACCGTCGCCGGGAGGCGGTCGGCGTCTCGCACGCGACCGAGCCGCCTCCGCGCCGCCGGTGTCGAACACATCGGTCATCGCTTCGAAACCCCGGCATGGGCCGATATCGCGCTTCGGCCTCCTCACCGCGCATCCTTCTGATAAGCAGAACCGGAAGTCGCGACTCCCCTCATGATCAGATGAATTAGGAGTTGTTACTTCGAAACAACACAACTCAAGGACGGGAGATGCGCCATGGAAGAGATCGAGAGCCGAACAATTCGCAAAGTGATGTGGCGGCTGGTGCCGTTTCTGATCCTCTGCTACTTCGTCGCCTATCTCGACCGCGTCAACGTCGGCTTCGCCAAGCTGCAGATGAATGCCGCGCTCGGGCTCTCGGATGAGGCCTACGGGTTCGGGGCGGGGCTGTTCTTCATCGCCTACTTCCTGCTCGAAGTGCCGTCGAACCTCGCCCTGAACAAGTTCGGAGCGCGGCTCTGGATCGCCCGCATCATGTTCAGTTGGGGCGTCATCTCCGCCCTGTTCGCCTTCATCGCTCCGATCGCGCGGGCGACCGGGCTCTCGAACGAGTGGGTGTTCTACATCCTCCGCTTCCTGCTCGGCCTCGCCGAGGCGGGCTTCTTCCCGGGCATCATCTTCTATCTCACGCTGTGGTTCCCCGCCGTCTACCGGGCCCGCGTCGTGGCGCTGTTCATGCTGGCGATCCCCTTCTCCTCGATCGTCGGCGCGCCGATCTCGGGCGCCCTGCTGAACATCACCGGCGCCGGGCTCGACGGCTGGCACTGGCTGTTCCTCCTCGAGGCCGTGCCGTCGATCGTGTTGGCCTTCGTCGTCGTCTTCTACCTCACGGACCGGCCGGTGCTGGCGTCGTGGCTGCGCGATGACGAGAAGGCGTGGCTCGAAGCGCGTCTCGACACGGAGCGCCAGGAGAAGACCGCGGTCGGGCACCTGAGCATCGGCAAGGCGCTCGCCGACCCGCGGGTGCTGGCCTGCTCGTTCGTCTATTTCTGCCTGAACGCGGCGAGCTACGGCGTCGCGTTCTTCCTGCCGACCATCGTCAAGGGGTTCGGAGTCAGCGACCTCCAGACCGGATTTCTCTCCGCGCTGCCCTTCGTGTTCGGCGCGGTCGGGATGGTCCTCCTCGGCCGCAGTTCCGATCGCACGCTGAAGCGGCGCGAGCACTTGTGCTTCGCCATGATCCTCGCTGCCGTCGGCCTCGCGGGTGCCGCGCTGACCTCGAACCCGATCCTGGTGCTCGGACTGCTCTGCCTGAGCCAGATCGGCGTGTCGGCGACGCCGCCGCTGATGTGGCCGATCCCGACGGCCTTCCTGGCCGGCAGCTCGGCGGCCGCCGGGATCGCGGCCATCAACTCGATCGGCAACCTGTCCGGCTTCTTCGGGCCGTTCGTCATGGGCTATCTCAGGGACATGACGGGCAACTTCACGGCCGGGCTGCTCGTCCTGGGCGGCTGCACCCTCGCGGGCGGGATCGTCGCGATGACCTTGAAGGTCAGCCGGGACTTGGAGCGTGCGCAGACCGCGAAGGCCGCACCGGCGGAGTGAGGCGAAGCGCGCGCAGGGTGGCGGCCGGAAGCCCGTGGCCGCCACCCGCGCACGGCCGCGGCGGACGAACCGGTCACCGACCTCCGACGCTCGACGTGTCGAGGGCGCCGTCGGCACCGGTCGCTTGGCTCACCGTGGCCGCGGCGGGCATGCTCCCGGCGCTCCCGCTGTTCCGGGGTGTGCCGCGCCCCTTCGCCGAACCGGCCTCCGCATCGGCAAACTCCGCGTCGGCGAAGGAGCGCGCTACCCGAACGCCCCCACCTCGTGCTGGATCATGCCCGAGATCTCCCGCACCCCCGCGAACAGGGCGGCGATCGGCGCGAACAGGTCGCGGTGCTCGGCCTCGTAGGTGCCGACGTCGCGCGGGCCCGTCGGCTCGCCGAAATTGAGGCCGAGCGTCGGGTCGGGGGTGACGGGGAAGATGTCGTCGAGGAGCTTCAGGCTGCCGTCGATGTCGAGGCGCAGGAAGCGCTCCAGGAGCTGCTCGCGGGTGATCCCGGCCTGGGGCCGGAAGCCGGGGATGTGCACGGCCAGGAACCAGATCTGGTGGACCAGGGCGAGCCGCAGGGCGTGCAGCAGGGTCAGCCGGGCCGGCATGGCGATGAGGTCGGGGGCGGCGGCGCGCAGGCTGAGCCAGTCGCGGGTGAGGCGGCCGAACAGGCTGCGCAGGGCAGGGGCGAGGTCGAGCCGCTCCAGGGCGCCCGCGATCACCACCAGCTCGTCGCGGCGGAAATCCTTCTGGGTCCGCCGCGCCCGCTCCAGCCACACCGCCGGGTCGAGGGTGTCGATGTAGGCGCGCAGCACGTCGAGGTCGCCCACCGAGGCCGCGTGCTGCACCAGCCGGAAGGCGCGGGAGAAGCGCACCGAGTCGCGGCGCATGTCGCGGAACAGGTCGGGGCCGCGGCCCGCCGCCCGGCCGAGGCCGTGGAGCGAGTTGGCCAGGAAGCCGAGCTGCTGGAGGATGGCGTTGTTGGGGATCGCCCGCATCTGGCGCGGGTGGGTGATCCGCGCCGGTCCGCCGTCGTCGCTCTGGCGCGCCACCGGGCGCGAGCCGGTGCGGTCGATCAGGCTGGGGCCGAAAGTGCCGAGCAGTGCCGCGTAGCCGGGATCGTCGACCAGCGCCTCCATCTCCTGGCGCACGACCGTGAAGAACTCCAGGGCGAAGTCCGGCTCGGCGTAGATCGGGTCCTCGGCGCGCGCCTCGGCCGGATCGCCGAGCGCGTAGTCGGGGAACGCCTCCTCCTCGGCGGCGTCGAGGGCGTAGACGTGCTCGGCGATCCGGGCGACGCAGGCGTCGGCAAGCGCCGGCGTGCCGAACAGCAGGTAACCGTCGGTGCCCTGGAAGCTCGATTCGAGCCGGGTGCGGATCCCCGCCTTGCGGCAGCGGTCGCGGGCGTCCTCGGGGGCGAGGTAGGCGAGGCGGTCGCGCAAGGATGTCGGGTGGGCGCCGCGGCCGATCGACTCGCCGTGGGTGTCGAAGATCGCGAGTTCCACGTCGGCGAGGCCGTTCTGCACCATCATCTCGGTGATGCGCAGGCGCAGGCGCTCGATCCAGAAGGTGGCGGCGAGCTGGCCGACGTAGCGGCCGGAATCCGAGTAGCCGAACTGCACGGTCAGCCGGCCGATGCGCTTGAGATGGGCCCGCCAGTGCGGGCTGCGCAGGGCGTCGTCGAGCACCCGGATGCCCTGCTCCAGGGCACTCGCGGTCTCGAACAGCGGGGTGATCTCCAGCCGGTCGCCGATCCCGTAGTGCCGGGCGAGCCAGAGGGCGGCGAGCAGGGTGTAGCCGGTCTCGGTCTCGGCGATCAGGAAGCGCACCGGGTGGGTGCCGTCGACGTGCTTGAGGATCTGGGCGATCGTCATCATCAGCCGCGCGGCGGACGCGCGCTCGGCGGCGAGCGCCCCGAAATCGACCGCCACCGGCCGCACGTCGGTGAGCAGGGCGTGGATCGCGGCGAGGTGCGAGCGGCGCCGGGCCGGGTCGGTGGGCTCGCCTTCGAGGTCGATCACCCGGCGCACGGCGTTGTGGATCTGGCTGGCGTTGAGCCGGAAATGCGGCAGCGCGTTCGACAGGCCGTGGGTGGCCACGCCTGCGCGCAGCACCAGCAGCGCCCGCCGGTCGGCGTCGTCCCCGGCCCCGGCGATCGCCTCGGTGAGAGCGGCCACGAGGGGGCCGGCATCGGTCTGGGCGCGGTCGCGCTCGATGATCAGGCCCAGCGCGAAGCGGTGGACCGCCTCCAGCGCGGGCTGGTCGCCGAGCCGCGGCGCCACCGCGAGCTGGCGCTCCACCGCGGCGCGGGCGCCCTCGGCCAGCTCCCGCGCGGCGCGGGCGCTGGGGATGGCGGGCAGCCCGGCGATCACCCGGTCGAACTGCATGCGCTTCGAGATCAGCCGGTAGCGCAGGGTGTCCCACCAGCCGATATCGGTCCGCCCGTCGGTGTCGCAGCCGACCCAACTCGCCACGGCGAAGGGGCGGGGCGTCAGCGCGGTCCAAGATTCGGAGCCAGCCTCGGGCCAGCGGGCGCGGGCTGCGTCGAGCAGGGCGCCGTTGAAGCCGTCGAGGGCGAGGCGGGCGTTGTTGGCGGCCGCACAGGCCTGCTCGAACTCAAGGTCGAGGCTGATCGGCGCGTCGGGCCGGGTCGAGAGCGCGGCCGCGCGGGCGATCAGGTCGGCGCGGGCGCCCGCCTCGGGCAGGCTCGCGGCCTGGGCGAGCAGGGCCGCCACCGCCCGCGGCATGCCGAAGGTCGGGTGCGCGGTGAACACGATCGCGAAGGCGGTGCGGTGGACGAGGGCGGCGAAGGCCTCGAAGCCGCCGGCCCGGTCGGGCGCCGCGGCGACGAGGCGGACCGGCATCGCCCCCTCCGGCGCCTCGCGCCCGTCGAGCCCGACATAGGCGCGCAGGCGCTCGGCCCGGGCGGCGAGGGCGGCGGCGCGCAGCCGCGCGAACAGGGGCTCGAGGTCGCCCGCGGCGATCTCGCCCCGGTCGAAGCGGCGGGTGATCGCCAGCGTCACCGCCAGCACGGGGTTGCGGAACGGGTCCTCGCTCGCCTGCTCGCGGGCGCTCTCGACGAGGCCGAGGAGGTCGGCCTCCAGCGCCTCGGGGCCGCGCGTCTGCTCATCCTGCATGATCGGCCCCGCCCCGTACCCGCGCACCCGCGCCCGGACCGGGCGCACGCAAGGCGCGTTCCGCCCGGGCGGTGCCGTGTGCGGTGCCGAAGGTCAATGCCGGATGTCGATGCCGGATCGGGCCGATATGGGGTGACGCGGCCCGGCGCGTCGGGCTATCTCTGCCGGTCTGATGGAGCGTCTGCTGATCATCCTGGCCGTGCTGATCGGCGTCGCCGCGGGCGTGTCCGTCATCGCGATGCGCGCGCGCAGCCAGCGGCCACCCCTGCGCATGGACCACGACGTCGACGAGGCGGACGAGCCCCTCGTCCTCGGACGGATCGGCGCGCCGGCGAGCCCGATCGACCGCTCGGCCGAGATCCTGGACGCGCGGGTGGTGGAGCGCGAGATCAGCGAACCCCTGCGCCGGCTGGAGCAGCGGCGGCAGGCGGGTGGGTCCCCGCCCGACCCGGCGCGGCCGGATCCCGGGGCGGAGGGCGGCCGATGAGCGGCGCGGCGCGGCGATGCCCGCGGCGGGGCCGCGGCTCCGGTCGGCTCCTGCTGGCGGCGCTGCTCGCCTGGGGCGGCGGGGGCGGTGCGGGCGTCGCGGCGCCGGCGGGCGGCCCAGGCCAGGCGCGGGTCCAGCCGCCCACGCCGGAGACCGACCCGAACCCCATCCCGGCCGAGCCGCCCGCCGCGTTGCCGACCCCGGCGGCGGGGCCGGACGGGCCGGTCGCCTGCCGGACCCAGGCCGCCCGCTACGAGGACGGGCGCGGCTTCGTCCTGATCGTCACCCGGCTCGGGCAGGTCCGGGTCGAGAACCCGCTGCGGCCGCTCACCCCCGAGGTGACGCGGGTGCTGCAGGTGGTGATCGGCGGCAAGGTCGCCACCGCCTACGGAGCCGACTTCGCCACGCTGCGCCGGGGCGGCACCCCGGCCGCGGTCGAGGCCCTGCTCGGCGGCCCCGTCCGCTGGGAGGCGGAGCTCCCGGCCCTGCCGGACGGGCTGGCGATCGTCGGGGAGGACGGCGCGTCGCTCGGGCAGCTCGACTTCCGCGCCTGCGAGGCGCCCCCCGCGGTCAAGGCGCCGCCCCAGGCCGCCAAGGGCAAAGGCAGGGGGGAGGGCAAGGGGGAGGGCAAGACGGGCAAGGAGGGCAGGCCGAACCGGGCGGCCGGCCGCGAGGGCGGCGCGAAGACGCCCGCGGGCTTCTCGATGCCCCAGGGGGCGATCGGCGAGTGAGCGGCGCCGGTCCCCGGCGCCGCCGGGCGGCTACTTCTGCTTGGCGATGACCTTGTCCTTGATCCCGTCGTAGACCGATTCCGGGATGATCTTCTTGGACACGAGCTCGTCCTTGCCGCGGTAGGGGCGGCCCTTGACGATCGCCGCGGCGCGGGCGGCGCCGATGCCCGGCAGCTTGTCGAGCTCCTCGGCGCTGGCGCTGTTGAGGTCGACCAGGGCGGTCTTGGCCGCGTTCGGGCTGCCGGCGACGGGGGCGCTCGGCGCCATCGGCTTGGCGGGCGCCGCCGGGGCGGTCGGCGTCGCGGGCGCCGGGGCGGGGGACTGCGCCAGGGCGGGCGCCGCGCTGAGCGCCGCGCAGAGGGCGAGGGCGCGCAGGGCGCGGGCGGTCGTGGTCGGGGCCAGGATGGAGGCCATGGGGGTTCTCCGGGGAGTCCGGCGGCCGCTCGGGCGCGCCTGACGAAATCTCGGCCGCGCGACTTGAACCCGCGCTTAACGGGCGCGCCCAGGCTTGCGCTCCGGCACGGCCCGGCGCATGGGCGGGCCGCCCGTCGCCGGAGCGCCCATGCGCCGCTACGCCGTCTATGCCCTGCCCGCGCCGGGCTCCGCCCTCGACGCGTTCGGGCGCGCCGTGCTGGGCTACGACAGCGCGAACGGCGCGGCCGTGCCGCACCCGCCGGGCCTCGACGATCTCGCGGCGGTGACCGGGTCCCCGCGCGTCTACGGCTTCCACGCCACGCTGAAGGCGCCGATGCGCCTCGCCCCCGGGCACGGCGAGGCGGATCTGGTCGCGGAGGCGCAGCGGCTGGCCGCGGGCCATCCCCCCGTCGCGGTCGGGCCGCTCCGGATCGCCGCCCTCGGTCCCTTCCTCGCCCTGGTGCCGGAGGCGCCGCCCCCGGCGCTCGGCCTGCTGGCGGCGGAGTGCGTCGCGGCCCTGGACCCTCTGCGCGCGCCGCCGACCGAGGCCGAGCGCGCCCGCCGCCGGCCCGAGCGGCTGGACGCCCGGGAGCGCGCGCTGCTCGACCGCTGGGGCTACCCGCACGTGTTCGAGCGCTTCCGCTTTCACATGACGCTCACCGACGCCCTGCCCGAGGCGACCCGGGCGGCGTGGCACGCGCGCCTCGCGGCGGCCTACGCGGCCGCCGGGCCGGAGCCGCTGACGATCGACGCGCTCGGTCTGCTGCGGCAGGACGGGGCGGAGCCGTTCCGCCTGATCGCCCGGATCCCGTTCGCGACTGCCTGATTCGCGAGCACCTGATTCGGGGGTGTCTGAGCGGTCCCGAATGTCTCGTCCCCCGTCCGGCTGAACCGCGCGGTCGGCCGCTTCGTCCTCGCGAACGACGGCGAAGCGACGCAGGCGTCGCGCGCTACCCGCAGGTGGCGCCGGATCGCTTCGGCTTCATCGCTTCGGCTCCGCCTCGCGATGACGGCGGGAGGTCGATCCGAGCGCCTCAGCCGGACGCGGTCTCAGGGAGCCCGGACCATCTCCAGCGGCTTGCCGCCACCGGTCTTGGCGTAGCTCTCGGCCCCCGAAGGCTCGAAGCTCAGGGACGTCTCGGGCTTGCCGTAGAGCATGAGCGTGAAGTCCTCGACGCGGGCCGTGTCGAGCCTGAGCCGGGCGACCGCCGGGTCGCACGGGGTGCCGGTCTTCAGGCTCAGCTCGGTCTCGCCCTCCTTCGCCCCCCTGGTGAGGGTGAGCGGGCACAGGACCGGCCCGCCGGGGCGGCGCAGCGCCCACGCGCCGACCAGCGCGGGCGCGTGGGGCGCCCGCTCCACGCCGGCCCTGGCCCGGACCATGAAGTGGACCGGCGGGGTCTCGAACGCGGTCTTCAGGAGCGTGGTCTCGTCCTCCCCGAATGCGAGGAGGACCTTGCCGTCCGGGCCGAGGAGCCGGACGCCGCCCTGGTACTCCCAGGCCACGGCCCGCGCGACGGCGGGCAGGCGCGCCGCGCACGCCGCGTCCGGGGTCGCGCGCCAGGCCTTGCCGGCGCGCTCGGCCGCCAGCGCAACCCGGCAGCCTGGCCTGCCGTCGTCGGTGGCGACGAGCCACGTGCCGGCGCTGTCCGCGATGAAGGACGGCACGGGCGCGGCCACCGCCTCCGGGCCGAGGGCGAGGAGGAGGGCGGCGAGGAGCCCGCGCATGGTCGAGGGCGCCTCAGTTCTGCTTGACGAGTTCGACGCGCCGGTTCTTGGCGCGTCCCTCATCGGTGTCGTTGCTCGCCAGCGGTGCGGCCATGCCGACGCCCTGCGCGGTCATGCGCCCGCCCGGAATCCCCGCGCCCGTCAGCGCGGTGACGACGGCCTGCGCGCGGCGGCGCGAGAGATCGAGGTTGTAGTCGAGGCCGGCCTGATTGTCGGTGTGCCCGACCACCAGCACCTTGGTCGCGGGCGCACCGCGCAGGAAGCTCACCAGCTCGGCGAGCTGCGGCTGGCTCTCGGGCTTGATGTCGGCCTTGGCCGTGTCGAACTGGATGGCGTAGAGCGCGACGCGACCCTCCCGTGCCAGTCCCTGGCCCATGGCGCTCGCGGCGACCGTCTCCATGCGCTGCTCGCGCGCGGCCGTCTCCGCCGTGACGACGAGCGTCACCAGCCGCCCGACCCAGGCCTTGCAGTTCGAACCCGCGGACACGTCGCCGACGTTCCAGGCGAGCACCGCGGCCTTGCCGCCGCCCTTGGGCAGGTCGAGCAGGGTGTAGCGCTGCCCCGACCGGTCCTCCTGGAGCGCGCACTCCGTCCAGGGCCCGGCGATCATGTCGTAGGGGTAGAGCATGTGGATCAGGCCGGTCTTGCTGCCGCCCGAGCGCGCGGAGGTCGTCGACGAGCCGCCGCACTCGTCGCGGTTGCACTCGAACAGCACGCTGCCGCCCGCGTCCTTCACGGCCTGCTGGTAGCCGCGCACGACCTCGAGCGCCGAGCGGCCCTCCGGTTGCAGGTAGACCATCCGCGTGACCCGCCCTTCGACGGTGAGCGGCTCGGGGGGCAGGTACAGGTCGTTGTTGTGGGCATCCGCCTTGTCGGGGCGCCGTTCGAGCTTCGCATTCGGCAGCGCGATCTCGTCGAAGGCGCTGGCCTTGCTCTCCAGCAGGATGCCGCCGGCGTAGCGTGGCAGCACCGCGGCATCGCGCGCCCCGGGCGCGTCGCCGGGCGGGATCGCGCCGGCCTTCAGCGGCGGCGCGGCCTGCCGCGCGGGCGGGGGACCGGCCGCGATCAGGAACAGGGCGGCACAGGCGAGCAGTCGTTTCATCCCAACCCTCGGCATCGAAAGCGCCGCGGGACGTATACTGATCTGACGCGCATTCGCCAGCCGCAAAATGGTCGGTCCGAGCCGATACGGGCCTGTCAAGACAGAGAACGGCTGCCGATCGCAGAATTGGCGTTCTTCGGATGAACGGGAATCCAGTTCGGCCGCGCAGATCACGGGACGCAGGCGGCCGATCGCGCGCACCGGGACGGGACGAGCCCGGACCGCCCCGCGCGCGGGCACGCCGACGCCCTGGCAGCCCCGGCCCGGCGTCGGACCGCGCGCCGGGATCCGGCCTCAGGCCGCCGCGCGGATGAGATCGCTCGCCTTCTCGGCGATCATGAACACCGCCGCCTGGGTGTTCCCCGAGACGATGCTCGGCATCACCGAGGCGTCGGCCACCCGCAGACCGTCGACCCCGCGCACCCGCAGTTCCGGATCGGTCACCGCGCCGGGATCCCCGCCCATGCGGCAGGTGCCGCAGATGTGGTAGATGGTCTGCCCGTCGCGGCGGGCGAAATCGAGCCAGTCCGCGTCCGTCCGGCATTCGGGGCCGGGATTGAGCTCGGCCCCGCGGTAGGGGTCCATCGGCGCCGCCTCGACGATGGTCCGGGCGATCTTCATCCCCTCGACCATCGCCCGCCGATCCGCCTCGGTGGCGAGGAAGTTCGGGCGGATCGCGGGCGGCTGGAACGGGTCCGGCGAGACCGCGTGGATCGTGCCCCGCGACTCGGGCCGCAACTGCGTCACGCCGATCGTCATCCCGGGCAGGCGGTCGAGCTTGCGCTCGGCGGCGTTGGCGTAGCTCGCGTGCATGAAGAAGTACTGCACGTCGGGCCCGTCCAGCCCCGGCCGGGTGCGCACGAAGCCGTGGGCGAGGCCGGTGCCCAGCGTCAGGATGCCCCGCCGGGTGGCGAGGTAGCGGGCCGCCGCGAGGCCGAGGCGGAAGCCGCGGGTCTGCTCGTTCAGCGTCACCGGCCGGCGCACCCGCCAGTTCATGCGGGTGCAGTAATGGTCCATGTAGTTGGCGCCGACCCCCGGGGATTCCCGGCGCACCGGCACTCCGAGGCGGGCGAGGATCGCGGGATCGCCGATGCCGGACAGCTCCAGGATCTGCGGGGTCTGGGCGGCGCCGGCCGCGAGGATCACCGCGCCGCGGGCGCGGAACAGACGCTCCCGCCCGCCGACCCGTGCGACGACGCCGGTGGCCCGCGCGCCCGCGAATGCAAGGCGCAGGACGTGGGCGTCGGTCACGACCGCGAGGTTCGGCCGCCGCAACGCCGGACGCAGATAGGCGTCGGCGGCGCTGACCCGCCGGCCGCCGCGCTGGTTCACCTGATAATAGCCGAAGCCGTCCTGGGTGGCGGCGTTGTAGTCCGGGTTGCGCGGGTGGCCGGCGGCCTGCGCGGCGGCGATGAACGCCTCGGCGAGCACCGGCCGCTCGGCGACCTCGGTCAGCGGCAGCGGGCCACCGCGGGCGCGCAGCGGGTCGGGCGGCCCGTCGTAATCCTCGAGCCTGCGGAAATACGGCAGCACGTCCGAGAAACCCCAGCCGCGGCACCCGGCCTGGGCCCAGGCGTCGTAATCCTGCGGCTGGCCGCGCACGTAGATCATGCCGTTGATCAGCGTCGAGCCGCCCAGCCCCTTGCCGCGCGGGACCGAGATCACCCGGCCCCCGGTCGCCTCCTCCGGCTCGGTGCGGAAGCGCCAGTTGTAGGCCGGGTGCTGGAGCAGACGGCTGAACCCCGCCGGGACCGCGACCCAGGGGCTGCGCGCCCGGCCGCCCGCTTCGAGCAGCAGCACCCGCCGCGTGCCGGACGCGCTCAGCCGCTCGGCCAGCACGCAGCCGGCCGTGCCGCCGCCGACGATCACGTCGTCGAACGCGCCCGCCTCGACCGCGTCGATGTCGATCCGTGCCAAAGCCCCGCCCTCAACCCGCGTCCGGCAGCGCGCCCGAGAGAGCGCCCATGTGGCGGGCCATCAGGGCGATCTGGCACTCCAGCATCGGCAGCCCCTTCTGGACGCGGCAGCCCGCCGCCGACGCCGCGGCGAGCAGCGGCGTCGTCTCCGGATCCATGATCGCCTCGGCGACGAACTGGCCGGCGTGGAGCGCGGCGAGGTCGAACGGCGCCGCGTCGCCCGCGCGCATGCCGAGCGAGGTGCCGTTGACGAGGAGGTCGTGGTCCGCCTGCGCGCCCTCGGCGGCGACCGTGAGGTCCGGGTAGGCGGCGCGCAGGCGCTCGGCCAGGGCCCGGGCCTTGTCGGCGGTCCGGTTCAGGATCGTCAGGCGCGCGACGCCGGCCTCGGCGAGCGCGAAGGCGATGGCGCTCGCCGCGCCGCCGGCCCCGGCGAGCGCCGCACTGCGCCCGCGCGGCTCGACGCCCGAGGCACGCAGGGCCTCGACGAAGCCGACGCCGTCGAGCATCGTGCCGACCATGCGCCCGTCGGCCTCGCGCCGGACGCAGTTCACCGCCCCGATCTGCTCGGCCTCACGGGTGATCGCGTCGCACAGACCCGTCATCGCCGTCTTGTGCGGCACCGTGGCGATGAAGCCGCCGAAGTTCCGCAGGTGCCGCAGGCCGTCCATCAGCGCCGGCAGCCCGTCCGGCGGCACGTGCAGGGGCACGAGCACGCCGTCGATCCCGTGGCGGGCGAACAGCGCGCCCATCACCTCCGGGGCCTTCACGTGGTAGATCGGGTCCGCCACGATCCCGTAGACGCGGGTCCGCCCGGTGATCCCGGCCGCCGTCCTGCTCGTCCCGTCCATGGCCACTTGACCGCCCATCCGCACGCCTCGCCCGCTCACGTCATGTACAATCCGCCGGCCACGTCGACCGTCTGACCGGTGACGAAGCTCGCCTCGGCGGAGGTGAGGTAGAGCGCCAGATCCGCGACCTCCGCGGGCGCGCCGAGGCGGCCCAAGGGCGTCAGGCGGACCTGCTCGTCGTTGACCGCGCTGCCCACCGCCCGGACCATCGGCGTCTCGATGCGGCCCGGGGCGATGGCGTTGACGCGGATGCCGTGGGGGCCGAGTTCGGCCGCGAGGTGCTTGGTGAGGCCGATCAGGCCGGCCTTCGACGCCGCGTAGTGGCAGGCGACGATCGGCGAGTAGGTCTTGCCCGCCACCGAGGACAGGTTGACGATCCAGCCGCGCCCGGCCGCGCGCATCGCCGGCGCCAGCGCCCGGACGGTGTTGAACGCGCCCGTGAGGTTGACGGAGAGCACCCGGTTCCACTCGGCCGGGTCCATCTCCCAGACGCGGTGGGCCGCGCCGTCGTGCTTCGGGGAGATGCCGGCGTTGTTGACGACCGTGTCGAACGGCCCGCCCATCGCCTCGGCTGCCCCGGACAGGGCGGTCTCGACCGCCGGGTAATCCGCCACGTCGAGTTGCAGCGGCAGGGCCCGTCCGCCGGCCGCCTCGATCGCCGCCACGGTCGCGGCGACGTCGTCCGGGTTGACGTCGGCGACGCCGACCAGCGCCGCGCGCCGCCCGAACCCCTCCGCGATCGCCCGGCCGATGCCGCGGCCCGCCCCCGTGACGAGGACGCGCCGGCCCGCGTGGCTCGGGCGCCCGACGATCGCGTCCGGGTTGGTCTCCCGTTCGGTCATCTCAGATCCCCAGATAGGCGCGCCGCACGTGGTCGTTGTCGAGCAGCGCCTTGGCGGCGTCGGCCAGGACGATCTCGCCGTTCTCCAGCACGTAGCCCCGGTCGGCGACCTGGAGCGTGTGGAACACGTTCTGCTCGACGATCAACACCGTGGCGCCGGTCTTCACGATCCGGTCGACCACGTCGAACACCTGGGCCACCACGATCGGCGCGAGGCCGAGCGAGGGCTCGTCGAACATCAGGAGCTTCGGGCGGGCCATCATCCCGCGGGCGATGGCGACCATCTGCTGCTCGCCGCCGGAGAGGGAGCCGGCATTCTGGTCGAGGCGCTCGCGCACCCGCGGGAACAGGTCCAGCACCTCGGCGAGGGTCTCGGCCTGCCGCCCGCGCGCCGCGCGGCGATAGGCGCCCATCAGCAGGTTCTCCCGCACCGTCATCTCGGGGAAGAGCTGGCGCCCCTCCGGGATCAGGGTGACACCGCGCTCGACCATCTGGTGGCCGGAGAGCCGGGTCACGTCCTCGCCCTCGAAGGTGATGCGCCCCTGCGTCGGCGTCACGAGCCCGGCGATGGTGCGCAGCGTCGTCGTCTTGCCGGCCCCGTTGGCGCCGACGATCGTCACCACCTCGCCCGCGCGCACCTCCAGCGAGACGCCGTGCAGGATGCTGGTCGCGCCGTAGCCGGCGTCCACGCCCTCAAGCGCGAGCATGGACGAGCTCCTTGTGGACGAACTCCTTGCCGAGATACGCCTCTATCACGGTGGGGTCGCGCACCACGTCCTCCGGGCGCCCCTGCGCGATGATCTGCCCGGAATTCAGGACGATCACCCGGTCGGACAGCGCCATCACCGCCTGCATCACGTGCTCGATGGCGATGATGCTGACGCCGGTATCGCGGATCGACAGCATCAGGTCGATGGCGCGGCGCACGTCGGTCTGGTTGATCCCGGCCATCACCTCGTCGAGCAGCAGCACCCGGGGGCGCATCGCCATCACGCGGGCGACCTCCAGCCGCTTCAGCCCGCCGATGGTGAGGCCGCGCGCCTCCGCCCCGAGCCAGGGGGCGAGCCCCATCCGCTCGGCGGTCTCGCGCGCCACCGCCCGGGCCTCCCCCACGTCGCGGTGGCGGTGGAAGGCGCCGACCATGATGTTCTCCTCGACCGTCATGGCCGCGAAGGGCTGCACGATCTGGAAGGTCCGGCCTACCCCGAGGGCGGCGTAGTCCGCGGGCCGGCTCGGGTGCTGCCACGTCCCGTCCGGGGCGCGCACGCTCACGCTCCCGGCATCGGGCCGCAGGAAGCCCGAGATCATGTTGAACACGGTGGTCTTGCCGGCGCCGTTCGGGCCGATCAGGCCGAGGATCTCGCCCTCGCGCAGGGTGAAGCCGACATCGTTGGTCACGTGCAGGCCGCCGAAGCGCTTCTGAAGGCCCTCGACGCGCACGATGTCGTCGCCGACCGGCGGCCGCTCCGCCGTCCGCGGCGCGGCCGCCACCGTCGCGGCCTGCACGCCGCGGGCGGCCTTGCCGGGGCGGGTGAAGCGGGCGGCGAGCCCCATCAGGCCGTTGGGCAGGAACAGGACGACCAGGATCAGCACGAGGCCGTAGACGAGGCCGTGCAGCCCCAGCGCCTTGGCGCCGAGCCAGCCGCGGGCGAGCTCGGTGATCGGCACCAGCAGGACCGCGCCGAGCAGCGGCCCGAACACCGTGCCGAGGCCGCCGATCAGCGCGAACATCGCGATCTGGATCGACAGGGTCAGCGAGAACATCGCCGCCGGCTCGATGAAGGTCAGGTACATGGCGTGGAAGGTGCCGACCATCGCGGTGAGCGCGCCGGACACGGACACGGCGACGAGCCGCACGGCCACGGTCCGCACGCCGGCCGCCCGGGCGGCCGATTCCCGCTCGCGGGTGGCCACGAGGTGGAAGCCGATCCGGTGCCCGCGCATCCACCACGCGATCGCCAGCGTCAGCAGCAGCAGGCCGAAGGCGATGGCGAGCGGCGGCCAGCGGTCGCGGAACACCATCCACGTCCAGCCGAACTTCAGCGGGATCATCAGGCCGGTGGCGCCGCCGGTCAGGTCCCGGAAGTGCAGGGCCAGCACGCGGAAGACTTCGAGGAAGGCGATGGTCGCCAGCGAGAAGAACGGCCCGTGCAGCCGGAAGCAGGGATAGCTGATGGCGAGCGCGACGAGCACGGCGAGGCCGGCACCGGCGAACATCCCGAGCCACGGGCTGATCCCGGCGCCGACGAGCAGCATCCCGCAATAGGCGCCGAGCCCGTAGAAGATGCCGTGGCCGAGCGAGAGCTGCCCGGCGAAGCCGCCGACGATGTTCCAGGCGGTCGAGAGTGCCGCGAACACGCAGATCGTGATGAAGACGTGGTAGACGAACGGGTTGCCGACCGCCACCGGCACGGCGACGAGCGCGACGAGCAGGATCGCCAGCGCGAGTGCGCTCAGGCGGGGGACGGCGCGGGGGACGGGGGCTGCGGCCGGCGCGGGGATCGGGATGTCGGTCATCGCGCGGGCTCTCACGGCGAGACGTGGGACAGCCGGAGCTGCCGGCCGAACAGGCCCGAGGGCCTCAGGATCAGGATCGCCAGGAAGACCCCGAAGACGGCGACCTCGCGCATGTCGGCGCCGACGTAGAATCCGGTGACGCTGTCGATAAGGCCGATCAGGATCGCCCCGGCGAAGGCGCCGCGGATCGAGCCGAGCCCGCCGAGCACCACGACGACGAAGGCGATCAGCACGAAGTAGGTGCCGCTGTTGGGCGAGGTCGGGTAGAGCGGCGCGATCAGCACCGCGGCCACCCCGACGCAGGCGGCGCCGATGCCGAAGGTCAGGGCGTAGATCCGGTCCACGTCGATGCCCATCAGCTCGGCCGCCGCGCGGTTCTGGGCGACCGCCCGGATCGCCCGGCCGGTGCGCGTGCGCGCCAGGAAGAGCTGGAGCCCCGCCACCAGCACGATCGCCGCCCCGAGGATCACCACCTGCCCGAGCAGCACCCGCACCGGCCCGATCTCCACGGGCTGGCGCAGGCCCGAGGAGGGCGTGTTGGCGATGTCGGCCCCGAACACGAGGAGGGCGAGGTTGATCAGCGCCGTCGACAGGCCGACGGTGGCGAAGATCTGGATGTGGTGGTCGCCGGCCGCGAGCAGCGGCTGGATCAGCAGCCGCTGCGTCAGGGCGCCCATCAGGAACAGCACCGGCACGACGAGGATCACCGCCGCGAACGGGTGCAGCCCGAGCCCGGTGACGGCGAGGTAGGTCAGGTACATCCCGACCATCAGGAACTCGCCGTGGGCGAAGTTGACGACCTTCACGATGCCGAAGATCAGGGTCAGCCCGACGCTGACGATGGCGAACAGGCCGCCGAGCATCACCCCGTTGGCGAGCACCTGCAGGAAGACGTCCATCCCCGATCTCCGGTACGGCGGCCGCGCTACTTGCGCATCTCCATCGGCGCGACGGCGGCGCTGTCGGGATAGACGGTGACGAGCTTGCCGTTCTGCCACTGCATGCCCATCATCGCGGCACGCTCGTTCTGGTTGTTCTTGCCGAACTTGAACCCGTAGCCGACCGCGGTGACGCCGTCGGCCACGTCGATACCCTTGACCGCCTTGATGATCGTGTCCGGCTCGAAGCCCTTCGCCTTGTCGATCGCCTGGAGGATGAGCTTGGCGCCGACGTAGTTGTTGAGCGAGTGGCCCGAGCGCGGCAGGCCGCCGTACTTCTTCTGGTAGGCCGCGACGAAGCTCTCGATGCCGGGCGTGTACTTGGTGTTGACGAGGTACTGGGTGAAATCGGTGTCGAGCACGCCCTCGATCACCTTGTGGCCGACCGCGTCGGCGGTCGGCTGCATCGAGTAGCCGCCGCCGCCGCCGATGATGGCGCCGGGCTTGAAGCCGGCCTCGTTGGCCTGCTGGAGGAACAGGACCGAATCGTTCTGGTAGGAGGTCTGGAGCAGCACGTCGATGCCGCGCCGCTTCAGGTCGAGGACGAGGGACGACATGTCGACCGTCGAGGCGGGGTAGCCCTGGGCGGTGACGACGTTGAGCTTGGCGCCGGCCGCGAACTTCTTCTGGAAGTTCGCCACGGAGGTGCCGTAGCTCGAATCCTCGTAGATGATCCCGATCTTCAGGTCCTCGGGCTTCTTGCCGAGGCCGGCGGCGACCTTGTTGACGATCATCTCCACCGCGAGCTTGGCCATGTCCTCGGCGGTCGGGTTGGTGCGGTAGAGGTATTGCAGGCCGCGCCCGGTCACCTCCTCGGCCACGGCGCCGAGCTCGAAGTACGGGATGCCCGACAGCTCAGCCACCTGGCTCGCGGCGATCGAGCGGGCGGAGGAGTAGGAGCCGAAGACCGCCACCACCTTCTCCAGGGAGATCAGGCGGCGCGCCTCGCCGATCGCCTGGTTGTTGTCGACTGCGTCGCCGCGGGCGAGCACCACCTTCCGGCCCTGGACGCCGCCCGCGGCGTTGACTTCGTCGACGGCGATCTCGACGCCCCGGGCGCTCTCCTCGCCGAGCAGCGCGAGCTGTCCGCTGAAGGGGAACAGGGCGCCGAACGTCACGTCGGCGGCGCGCGCCGGCGCGTGGACGGCCGCGGCGCCCAGCGCGAGGGCGGCGGCGAGGGTGCGTGCCAGAACTCTCATGGTGTTCCTCCCGTGGCGTTCGTCGTTCCGGCGCTTGGCACGCCCTTCTCTTCAGTAGGCGAGGGCGTCCTTGCCCTCGAAGCTGGTGATCGGCGGGTAGGCGCGCTGGTCGGTGATCACGTCGAGCACCGTGACGGTCCCGCTCGCGAGGGCCTCGCGCAGGGCGGGGCCGAGATCCGCGGGCCGCTCCACCCGCGTCCCGGCGCAGCCGCAGGCCCGCGCGATGGCGGCGTGATCCACCGCCTCGAAGTCGCAGACATCGGTGAAGCCGCCGAACAGGCTCAGCTCCGCGTGCTTCTGGTAGCCCAGGATCTGGTTGTTCAGGACAACGACCACGACCGGCAGTTTCATCCGCCGCGCCGTCTCCAACTCCGACCAGACGTGGCCGAAGCCGCCGTCGCCGGTCACGCAGATCACCGGCGCCTCGGGCCGGGCCGCCTTGGCGCCGAGGGCGAAGGGCAGGCCCCAGCCGAGCCCGGCGATGCCGCGCGGCGTCAGGAAACGCTGGCCGGCCCGCTTGGCGGTGAGGAAGTTGGCGATCCAGATCGAGGCGTAGCTCGCGTCGGCGACGACGACGGTCTCGGGGGTCGCCGCCGCGTCGATCTCGGCCATGATCCGCTCGGGCCGGATCGGCGCGGCGTCCATGTCGACGAGGCGGGCCATGTCCTCCGCGTGGGCGGCGCGGGCGCGGGCGACCGTCTCTTCGAGGCCCGCCCGGCGGCCCTCCAGCGCCGAGAGGTCGCGCTGGCGCAGGGCCGCGGCGAGGGCGGAGAGCGTCAGCTTGGCGTCGCCCACGAGGCGCAGCGCCTCGTAGTTGCGGCCGACCTCGCCCCCATCGACGTCGAGGTGGATGTAGCGGGCGCCCTCCGGGTAGAGCGACCAACTGTCGGTGCCGTTCTGGTTGGTACGGTTGCCGACGAGCAGGACCACGTCGGCCCCGGTCACCACCTCGCGCAGGTGGGAGGAACGGCCCCGCGGCGCCATGAAGTAGCCGACCACGCCGAGCGACAGCGGGTCGGTCTCGCAGACGGCGCCCTTGCCCATCACCGTCGTCGCCACCGGCAGCCCGAGCGCCTGGAGCGCGGCGAGTTCGGGGCCGGCGCCCGAGGCATGGACGCCGCCGCCCGCGATCACCACCGGGCGCTGCGCCCCGGCGATCAGGTCCGCGGCCTGCGCGACCCGGGCCGGGTCGGCGACCGTGCGGTCGAGCGGGTAGGTGCCGAGGCTCGCCGCGCGGCGCGGCGCGGCGGCGTCGAAGTCGGGGCGCTCGTCGAGGAGGTCGAGGGGCACCAGCAGCACCGCCGGCCCCGGCCGTCCGGAGGCGGCGGCGGTGAACGCCATGTCGACGTAGTCGTCGAGGCGCTCGCCCACCGCGACCCGCCGGACCCACTTGGCGACGCCCGCGAACAGGGCGAGGTGGTCGAGTTCCTGGAACGCGTTGCGGTCGGTGAAGCGGCGGTGGACGTCCTGGACGATCGCCACCACCGGCACCGACGCCTTCAGCGCCTCGGCGAGCCCCGGCACCAGCAGGGTCGCGGCGGGGCCGTTCTGCGCGGCGACCACCGCGACGCGGCCGGAGATCCGGGCGTAGGCGTCGGCCATCGCCGCGCCCGCGTTCTCGGTGCGGTAGCCGATCTGGCGGATACCGTGGTCGGGGGCGGCCAGGAACAGGGCCGAGGGGATGCTCTGGCCGAACACGTCGCGCACCCCGTGCCGCCGGAGCGCCGCGGCGAGGGCGTGGGCGCCGGTCATGTTGGCGCGCTCTGAGGTCTCGGGCATCAGCGGCTCCCTCCCTCGGTCCCGCTCATCGACAGGACGATCTTCCCGACATGCAGGCTCGCGTCCATCCGGGCGTGGGCCTCGGCGACCCGCTCCAGCGGGAACACGGAATCGATCGGCGGCCGGGCCCGGCCCTCGCGGAGGAGCGGCAGGACGTGCTCGGCCAGGGCGTCGGCGAGCTGTGCCTTCATGGCGACGGGCCGCGCCCGCAGCGTCGAGCCGGTCAGCGATACCCGCTTCATGAGGAGCGGCTGGAAGTCGACCTCGGCCCGCGAGCCCTGCTGGAAGGCGATCTGCGCGATGCGGCCGTCGACCGCGACCGCGTCGAGGTTGCGGGCGATGTAGGGGCCGCCGACCATGTCGAGGATCACGTCGGGCCCGCGCCCGTCCGTCTCCGCCCGCGCCCGCGCGACGAAGTCCTCGCGCCGGTAGTCGATCGCCGCGTCGGCGCCGAGGTCGCGGCAGGCGGCGCACTTCTCCGGGGAGCCCGCGGTGACGAGGACCCGGGCCCCGAACGCCTTGGCCAGCAGGATCGCCGTGGTGCCGATGCCCGACGCGCCGCCGTGGATCAGCAGGGTCTCCCCCGCCCGCAGCCGGGCGCGCTCGAACACGTTGCTCCAGACGGTGAAGTAGGTCTCGGGGATGCCCCCCGCCTCGACTGCGGACACGCCGTCCGGCACGGGCAGCGCCACCGCCTCGTCGACGACCGCCCACTCCGCGTAGGCGCCGCTGTGCACCAGCGCCATCACCCGGTCGCCGGGCCGGTAGCGACCGGCCCCCGGCCCCAGCGCCTCCACGGTGCCGGCGAGTTCGAGGCCGAGCACGTCGGAGGCGCCGGGCGGCGGCGGGTAGCGGCCCTCCCGCTGCATCACGTCCGGCCGGTTGATGCCCGCGGCCTCGACGCGGACCAGCACCTGCCCCTCCCCGGGCACCGGGCGCGGGCGCTCGACGATCCGGAGGGCGTCCGGGCCGCCCGGATTCGGGGCGGTCACCGCCCGCATGGTCGCGCTCATCGCTCGTCTCCCGCCGTGTCCGCCGCGCCCGGCACGAGCAGCACCTTCACCGCCCGCCGGCTGCGCGCCAGATCGAACGCTTCGAGGGCTGCGCCGAGGGGACGGCGATGGGTGATCAGGGTGCCGAGGGCGTCGGCGTGCGCGGCGAGCAGGCGGATCGCCTCGTCGAAGGCGGAGGCCGTGGTGTCGTGGGCCGCGCGGATCTGCTTCTTGCTGCGCACGAAGCCGGTCAGGTCGAGGTCGAGGGACCTGGAATGGATGCCGGCCACGGTCATCACGCCGCCCGAACGCAGGACGGCCAGTCCGTCCGCGACCGAGCGGGCCGCCCCCGTCGCCTCGATCACCCGGTCGGCCTGCCCGTCGAAGGCCTGCCGGACGGCGTCCTCCAGGCTGGCGCCGGCGAGGTCGGCCGTGCGGTGGATCCCGAGCGCGCGGGCGCGTTCGAGGCGGACCGCATCGTCGAGACCGGCCAGGAGCACGCGCGCGCCCCGCTGCTGCGCCACGAAGGCGATGCACAGGCCGATCGGGCCCGGCCCGAGCACCGCGACCCGGTCGCCGGGGCGGATCCCCGCCACGTCCACGGCGTTGACCGCGACCGCGAGCGGCTCGGCGAGCGCCGCGACCGGCAGGGGCAGGCCGTCCGGCAGGCGGCGGCAATTGGCGGCGGGCACCACGACCTGCTCGGCGAAGGCCCCGTCGGCGTGGAGGCCGACGATCGCGCGGGCCTGGCAATCCTGGGGCCGGTCCGCGGCGCAGGCAGGGCAGGCCCCGCACGGGACCGTCGGCCAGCAGGTGACGCGGTCGCCGACCTCAAGGGCGGTCACGCCCTCTCCCACCGCGCGGATCGTTCCGGAGAACTCGTGGCCGAGCGTGAGCGGCATGAACGCGGTCATGAACGCGTAGCCTGGCGTCCACGCGAAGGCGTGGAGGTCGCTGCCGCAGATGCCCGCCGCCGCGACCGCGACGGTCACGCGCCCGGGTCCGGGCGCGGCCGGTTCCTCGACCTCGACGAGATCCGCCCCGAAGGCGGCCGTCGCCTTGCGCAACGCGAGCATTTCCGTCCCCTGTCGGCCGCCGGGTCTCGAAGCCCGGCGGCCGGCGCCGCGGCGGGAGCCGTCGACGCATCGTGTAATTTGTTATAACAAGTTACAGACCACGGGGAGGTCCATGTCAAGCGCCGCGCCGTCGGAACCCGGATCGGGCGAGAACCCGCCGGACTGGGTGCGTCCGATCGTGAAGGAGAGCCTGAGCGAGCGCGCGTATCGCGAGCTGCGGGTCGCGCTGATGCGCGGACAGTTGCGGCCGGACACGCGCCTGCGGCTGCGGCCGATGTCGGCCCGGTTCGGCATCAGCGCGACGCCGATGCGCGAGGCGCTGCTGCGGCTCGTCTCGGAGAAGGCCCTGGCGCTCGACGCGCGCGGCAGCGTCGTCGTGCCGAGGCTGACGCTCGACCAGCTCCTGGAGATCCGGGCGATCCGCACCGACCTCGAAGGGCGCGCCGCCGCCGCGGCGATCGAGGCGCCCGCGGGCGGGATCGATGGTCTCGACGCGATCCACGGGCAGATCTCGGCGTGCCACGCGAGCGGCGACTTCGCGCGCGCGGTCGATCTCAACACCGAGTTCCACCTCGCCCTGTGCCGACTCGGGGGGATGCCGATCCTGTACGAGATCGTCGAGCTCCTCTGGGTGCGCTGCGGCCCGATCCTCTCCCACCTCTACGACGACGGCCTCCCGGATTGGGAGCCGCACCCGCACCGGCGGATCATCGACGCGATCCGCCGCGGCGACGCGGACACGGCGCGCGACGCGGTCCGCGAGGACATCGAGCGCGGCGGGCGCGGCCTGTTCGCCCATGTCCGCGCCGCCCAGCCGTGACCGTGCGGGGACCGGGCCGCCGGCCCGCGATCACCGCGGGCACCGGACGGAACAGCCCCGGCGCGGGGCCGGGGCTGTCGTTGCCGGTCCGCGGCATGGCCCCAGGCTCATGGCCCCAAGCTCATGGCCCTCGGCCCCGTCAGCGGGCGGCGGCCTCCGCCACGACGCGCGGACCCGTCGGCGCGGCCGGAACCAGGCGCGGCGTGGTGCCGAGCTCGGAGGCGGGCCGGACGGCGGCCGTGGCGCGGGCCTGATCGCGGTAGAGCGTCGGCGTGACGTCGATGCGCTCGTCGGCGCGGGCGGAGCCGATCACCGTGACGGCGGTGAGAGCGGCGAGGAAGGCGGTGCGACGGGTCATGGTGCTGGTCCCTCTGGATGGTCCGGGTCGGCCCCGGCTTCGAGGGATGATTTACGTTGCGGCGCACCATCATTCAAAGAAATCGCATCGATAACCGATATCGACCTGATCGATGCGCAGGGCCGCGTCCGGGCGCGAGGATCGGGACCGCGACGCCTCCGGCGGGGCGCGACCCCACCCACGAAAAATCCCGGTCAGCGCAGGACCGAGAGGTAATGGATGTCGTGCGTCAGGCAGGTGGAGAGGCGCCACTCGACCGGCCGCTCCTCCAGGTCGATCGCGACGCGGTCGATCTCCAGCGCCGGCGTGCCCGCCGCCGCCTCGAGCAGGCCGGCCTCGCGGGTCCCGAGCAGGACCGCCTTCAGGCGCTCGTTCGCGGTCGCGATCGTGATGCCGAAGCGCGCGGCGTAGAGGCTGTAGAGCGTGTTCGGCAGCGCGATCTCGGCGATGCCCGGGAACAGATCGGCGGGCACGCTGATCGCCTCGATCACGCAGAGCCTGGCGTCGACCGAGCGCACGCGCTCGATCCGCACGACGCGCGCCGCGCGGGCGAGGTCGAGGCGTCCGCGCTCGTCGGCGCTGGCCGCGGCCTCGGCGATCGCGGTCACCCGGCTCGTCGGCACGCCGGTTCCCTCGCCGTCCGGCCGCAGCTTGAAGAAGCGGAAGACGCTCTGCTGGTCGTCGTGGTCGGCCACGAAGGTGCCGCGGCCCTGGCGGCGCACCAGCAGGCTGTCGGCGGTCAGCGCGTCGAGCGCCTTGCGCACCGTGCCCTGGCTGACCCCGAGTTCGGCGGCGAGCTGCCCCTCGCTCGGCAGGATCTGGCCGGGCTGCCAGACCGCGTCGGCGAGGCGCTTCAGCAGCGTGTCGTAGACCTGCCGGTAGAGCGGCCGGAAGCCGACCGCGCCGCCCGCGGCACCGCGCCCGGACCCTGCCTGCCCCTCGCCCGATCGTTCCATCTCGCGACGACGCTGCGCCCCACCCGCGGGCAGAGCGTCGAAGGACGTGTCCAGCACCGCTCCCTCCTCCGGCTTACGTTGGCCCACCGGCCGGGGCAATCACGGGTTCGCGCCCCGCACAGGCGATCCGTCCCGCAGGGCCCCGATCTCCGCCACCAGGGCGTCGGGCAGGTCGAGCCCGCTCTCGGCCGCGCGGTTGCGCAGGGCGAGCCGCCGGGCGCCCGGCAGGCGGGCGCCGTCCTGCTCCTCGATCGCCCGCGCCAGCACCGCGAAGCGCTCGGGCGCGTCGGGGCTGAGCGCGCCCGCGTCGAGGGCCAGGATCAGTTGCCCGGTGCCGGGCGGGTCGCCCGCCGCGTCGAGGAACGAGGAGGCCTCCCCCGCGAAGCGCGCGCCGACGAGGCCGGCGGCGAGCAGTTCGACCATCAGGGCGAGCGCCGTGCCCTTGGCGTCGCCGAGCGGCACCATCGTGCCGGCGAGCGCCGCCTTCGCGTCCGTGGTCGGGCGCCCGTCGGCGTCGAGGGCCCAGCCCTCGGGGATCGGCTCGCCGCGCTTGTGCGCGCCGACGATGTTGGCGCGGGCGACCTTCGAGAGGGCGAGATCGACGACGATCGGCGCGCGGCCCGGCAGCGGGCAGGCGAAGGCGAGCGGGTTGGTGCCGAGGACCGCGCGCCGGCCGCCCCAGGGCGCCATCGCCGCCGGGGTGTTGGCGAAGAGCAGCGCGACGCAGCCCTGCTCGGCCAGGGCCTCCACCGGCCGCCCCGCGGCGCCGCAATGGTGCGAGCGCCGGATGCCGGCGGCCGCGATCCCCTGCTCGCGGGCCATCGCCGGCAGCGCGGCTAGCGCGCGGTCGATCGCCGGGTAGGCGAAGCCGTGGCCGGCATCGACCGCCAGCAGGCCGGGCCGCGGGCGCTCGGTGCGCGGGACCGCGTCGCCGACCACCTTGCCGGCCCGCACCTGCGCCCCGTAGGGCGCGACGCGGGAGAGGCCGTGCCCCTTCAGGCCGTCCGCCTCGGCGCCGACCAGGGCGCGGGCGACGCTGCGGGCGGCGGGCTCGGCGGTGCCGCAGGCGGCGAGGGCGTCCGCCGCCAGCGTCTCCGCCGCGGCGAGGGTCAGGGTCGCCATGGTCCTAGCGCTCCGTGAGATGTCGGCGCACGGCCCGCGCGGTGACCGCCGAGACGCGGACGTTCGATTCCCGGCTCACGCCGGCGATGTGCGGCGTCAGGATCAGGTTCGGCACGTCCGCGAACACGGCGCCGCCGCCCGCATCGAGCGGCTCCCTGTCGAACACGTCGAGCGCCGCGCCGCCGAGATGGCCGGAGCGCAGCGCGTCCGCCACCGCCGGCTCGTCCACGACGCCGCCGCGGGCCGCGTTGATCAGCACGGCGCCCCGCGGCATCCGGGCGAGCGCCGCCGCGTCGATCAGGCCGCGGGTCGCGTCGGTGAGTGGCACGTGCAGCGAGAGCACGTCGCTCCCCGCGATCAGGGCGTCGAGTTCGCTGCGCGCGACCGGGCCGTGGGCCGGGCTCCAGGCCGGGTCGTCGGGGGCGAGGAACGGGTCGTGGGCGGCGACCGCCATGCCGAGCGCGGCGGCGCGGCGGGCGGTCTCGCGGGCGATGGCGCCGAAGCCGACGAGGCCGAGGCGCTTGCCCCCGATCTCGCGGCCCATCAGGGCGTTGCGCGGCCACGCGCCGGCGGCGACCTGCGCGCTCGCTCCGTAGGCGCCGCGGAGCAGCAGCATCGCGGCGGCGATCACGTACTCGGCCACCGCCCCGTCGTTGGCCCCCGTCGCCGGGTAGACCGCGATGCCGCGCGCCCGGCAGGCGGCGACGTCGATGTTGTCGAGGCCGACGCCGAGCCGGCCGACCACCGCGAGGTCCTGCGCGGCGGCGAGCAGCGCGCCGCGCACCTGCGTCCGGTTGCGCACGATCAGGGCGTCGGCGCCCGCGAGCGCGGCGGCGAGGTCGTCCGGGCGGTCGACGAGGCCCGGATCGTAGAGGGTCTCGAAGCCGGAGAGTTCGGCGTCGATCGCCGCCTCGTCCATGAACTCGCTGATGACGACCTTGGGCATGGATTCCGTCACGATGCTCCGGGATCGACCGGCGCGGTCCCCTCCCCCACCGGTCTCGGGACTGCCCGGGACCGACCTACCGCCGTCCCGGCCGGGCGAGCCCGGCTCGGGATGAGGGAGGGGTACGCCTCCGCCTCAGGCGCTGCGGTAGAGCTTCGTCATCACGAATTCCCGGTGGCCGAGGGACTCGGCCGCGGTGAGCCGGCCGTTGGCGGTGCGCACCACCATGTCGATCAGCGCGTCGCCGGCCTGGGGAATCGTCATCTCGCGGGTGAGCACGCCCGAGACGTCGACGTCGATGTGCTCACCCATGGTGCGCACGGTGCGAGGATTGCCGGTGATCTTGATCACCGGGACGATTGGATTGCCGATCACGTTGCCCTGGCCGGTGGGGAAGGTGTGCACCACGTAGCCCGCCGCCGCCATCAGCGTCACGCATTCGGCCGCCGCCGAGGAGGTGTCCATGAAGTAGAGGCCCGGGCCCTTGGCCGGGCTCTCCGCCGGCTGCAACGCGTCGATGTAGCGGCATTCGTGGCCGATCTTCTCGAGGTTGCCGAGCGCCTTCTCCTCGATGGTGGTCAGCCCGCCCGCGATGTTGCCCTTGGTCGGCTGCGAGTCCGACAGGTCGTCGGTCTTGTGGGCCTCGATCACGTCGTCCTGGTAGGCCTTCCACATGGCGTACCACTTGTCGGAGATTTCCGGGCTCGCGGCCCGCTCGCGGCAGAGATGCTCGGCGCCGGTGATCTCGGAGGTCTCGCCGAACACGCCGTAGATCCCGTGCGGGATCAGCTTGTCGTACATGTTGCCCACCGTCGGGCAGGAGGCGAGACCCGTGGTGGTGTCGGACTCGCCGCACTTCGTCGAGACCCAGAGGTCCGCGATCGGGCATTCCTCGCGCTGGAGCTCGGTCGCCCACTGCACGAAGCGCTTGGCCTGGTAGCTGGCCTTGGCGACGATGGCGATGTCGCCGTGGCCCTCGATGCCGAACCCGACCACCGGCTTGCCGGTCCGGGCGATGCCCTCGACCACGCGGTTGGTCCACTGGTCCTCGATGCCGATCACCACAACGGCGGCGACGTTCGGGTTCGAGCCGATGCCGATGAGGGTGCGGAAGTGCAGGTCCAGATCCTCGCCGAACTGGAGCCTCCCGTAGGCGTGGGGCAGCGCCATCGTGCCCTTCACATTGTTGGCCACCGCCTCGCAGGCGGCGTTGGACAGGTCGTCGAGCGGCAGCAGGACGACGTGGTTGCGCACGCCGACGCGGCCGTTCTCCCGGCGCCAGCCCATGAAGGTGGCGGCGCGGTAATCCGCCGAGGCGCGCTTCGTCGAGAGCGCCTGCGTGGCGAACTGGTCGGGCGCACCGCCGACGAAGGGCGTGGCGATCTCGTGTTCGAGCTGAGCGGCTTCCTTGAACATCGTCACCTCACCAGCGCTTCGTCTTGACGTTGTGGACGTGGACGTGCTCGCCCTTGGCGACGTCCTTGATGACCTTGCCGATGTCCTGGCCGTACTTGATGGCCGTGTCGCCGGCCTTCAGGTCGGTGAGCGCGACCTTGTGGCCGATCGGGATGTCGTGGCGGACATGCACCTCGAAGGTGGTGTCGTTCTCGGTGATCACCCCGAAGGCCGCGGTGTCGGCGGAGAGCCCCTCGATCACCGCGACGGCGACGTTGTCGTCCGGGGAATGGGCGAGAAGATGCGGCTTGCGGCGCCCCGCGCCGGATGCGGCGTGGCTGCTCATGCGGTCCTCCTGCTGGCTGTCGCCGGCTTCTTCGTGGCGGCTAGTCTTATATAAGACCAATCACCGTCCGGGCGCAACGGTGGATCGACAGGCAGGTACGAGACGGCGAGCGAGCCCGCGCCGCAGCCGGCTGCGGCCTGGCGCCATCGCCGTCCAGGCTGCGGGGGAGCGTCGCGCCCAGGCGACCCCGAGATCGGCGCCTTGCACCCGTCCGAGTCTTATATAAGATATATTCCAGGCACGGAAGGCCGCACGCGGCGGTCCGGGGGAGGCGCGGGATGGCGGTGATCGCGGGGATGGGCCGTCTCCGGTGAACGAGACGCTCCTCCTCGTCCTGTGCATCGGCTGCGCCGGCCTGATCTCCGGCCTGACGGGCTTCGCCTTCGCGCTGATCGCCTCCGGCACGCTGCTGTCGATCCGCTCGCCCGTGGAGGCGACCGCCCTGGTTCTGGTGTGCAGCACCGTCGCGCAGGCGATCTCGATCCTGCGCCTGCGGACTTGGCCGCCGCGGGGCACCGCCCTCGCGATGATCCTGCCGGGCCTCGTCGGCGCGCCGATCGGCATCCGCCTGCTGCACGGGCTCGACCCGCAACTGATCAAGGTCGCGATCGGCGGCTTCCTGATCCTCTACAGCGGCACCGTCGCCCTGCTGCGCGCCGATTACCGGGTGGCCTTCGGCAACCCCTGGAGCGACGGCGCCGTCGGGTTCCTGGGCGGCGTGCTCGGCGGCATCGCCGGGCTGTCCGGCGCGCTGCCGACCGCCTGGAGCCTCGTGCGCGGTTGGGAGCCGCGCACGCAGCGGGCGGTCTATCAGAGCTTCACCCTGGTGATGCAGGTCTGGGCGCTGGCGATCCTGCTCTGGCTGCATCCGATCCCGCCCGACCTCGTCGGCGACCTCGCGCTGGCCCTGCCGGTGGTGCTGGCCAGCGTGCTGGCGGGGCTCTCGCTGTTCGCCCGGATCGACCAGCGCCGCTTCCGCGCGATCGTGCTCGTCCTGCTCGCCGCGATCGGCCTGACCACGACCGCGCTGGCGCTGCCGGGGCTGCTGGGGTGAAGGCGGGGATCCGGCTGGTGTTCAAAGCCCCGGCATAAAATGCCAGGTTGCAGCGCGCTGTTTCTGCGCTTTGTCGCGGCGCTGGTACAGGCCCTTCGGTCGGGTCCGATTGGGTGGCAGTCGGCCCGCTCTGGCCACGGAACAGGGGCGCCATTGCGGCATGTATGCGCCTGATCGCAGAGGCATGGCTTGGTCGGGCTGAAGGCTCGACCTATGCGATTTGCAGCTTCCCCGTGGGTGATGCAGGCTCTTCTCTGTCGAAATCACTTTCCACGCGCCCGCCCACCCAGCCAATGACATCGTAAAAGCTTTTTTTGATTTTAGGTTCCTCGTCCGCGTCGCTTCCGTGCCAGAAGAGCGAAACCCGCATATCGACATTCTGGCTGTCAACCAATCGGCGCAAAGCAACTGCTTTTTGCAAATCGGGCCGTCCCCCATCGTCAAGGAAAATGACTTTTACGAGCAGGTCAATGTGTTGTTTCAGATCGCGCGCCTCAGCCCGGCCCTCAGTGTTGAAAAGCCAAAGCCCAGTACGCCCAACTCTTTCGCGACGCGCTTCTCCGACCAGAAAGAGCTCACCCTTATGGTAGGACAAGGTTGGCCGGACGCACAGAATGTCGCCGATCAGCGAGGGCTCCAGAGTCTCGCCGGTAAACCGCAGCGATGCAAAAGCTTTAAGGGTCACAGTGGACTCCAGGCTCGTCGCACATATTGCCTAACCAGTTGCCGAACTCATCCTCTATATCAGCATTGTCATATATTATTATATTGTCACCCCCGCTTAAGCCTTCTCGATCCTTAACGTTATGTATTACTGTTCGAACGATATCCGCAGGAATTCCGAAGCGCTTAGCCATACTCTTGGTGGGGCTCTTCTGACCACGCCATACCACAATCCTTCGACCGCCGTCCAAACACATGATGCAAGCGCGATGCCCCTGCTTGGCTAATGCACGAGGCACAGACCTCAACCAAGCGCTAATTTGGCGCATCCTGCCACGGCGGCAAGCGCAATCTAGACTACGAAAGCCAACCTCTCGTTAAGTCACGCCTGTGGATCACGGATCTCGCTGCCCTGGTGCAGCGGGGCCACAGGCGCCACCACAAATCTGCGATCGATCCGCAAGCGTTCCGAAGTCTGCGCTTCATCGGTCGCTCGCGAAGCGCCCTCAGCTCCCGTCCCGCGCGTGGACGCTGGCGAAGAACAGGTCCCGCCAGCTCTCCGGCCGGCGGCGGATCGTGCCGGTCCGGTGCATGAAGTCCGCCACCTTGCCGATCGCCCGGGGCGTCGCGCTGAAGCGCACCTGCGGGTCGCTCAGGATCTCGGTGATCAATCCGACGTCGCTCGCGTCGCGGGCGAGCCGCACGTAGGCGCGGGCCGCCTCCGCCGTGTCGGCCTCGATCAGGGCGAGCGCCTCGTCGAGCGCCGCCCCGAACGCCTCGCAGACGCGGGGATTGGCCTCCGCGAAGGCCGACGACGCCCAGACCACGTTGAAGGTCGAGGGCTCCCCCAGAACGTCGAAGGAGTTGAGCACCGTGCGGATGCCGGGCCGGCGCAGTTCCAGCTCCTGGATCGGCGCGGCGGTGAAATGCGCGGTGATCTCGTTGCCGGCGAGCAGGGCCGCCATCCCGTCCGGGTGCGAGAGCGTGACGGTGAGCCGGTCGAGCGCGTTGCGGCGCTCCGGCCCGAGTTCCCGCTCGGCCGCCATCTGCAGGAACATCGCCTGGACCGAGACCTTCACCGCGGGCAGCGCGATCTTGTCCCGGTCGGTGAAGTCCTTGAGCGTGCGCACCCGCGGGTTGTTGGTGTTCATCAGGAGCGGCATGGCGTTCATCGCCGCCACGCCCTTGACGGCCATCGCGGTCCCCTCGGTCCGCGACCAGAGCAGGACGAGGGGCGGCACGCCGCCGGCCGCGAACTGGATCTGCCCGGCGAGCAGCGCGTCGTTCATCGCGGCCCCGCCCGCGAGCGTGAGGTAGCGCGCCTGCAACCCCGCCACGCCGCGGGCGGCGGCCGCCTTCTCCAAGAGGCCCCGCTCCTCCATCAGCATCAGCGGCAGGTGGCCGAGGCTCGGCTGGCGGGCGATCGCCACCGCGCCGGCCTCCGCGCGGGCCGGGTGCAACCCCGCCCCGAGCACCCCCGCCGCCCCCGCCAGCACGTCGCGCCTGCGCATGATCCCCCTCCCCCGATCACATCCCCGGATGACCGCCCCCGGATCGCCGCACCCGGATCGCCACATCCTGGCGCTCCGGCCGCGGCGTCGGTCCTCAGTCCGGCCGCCGGATCGCCGGGGCCGGCACGCTCTCGATCATCACGTTGAGGCAGGCGGGCAGGCCGCTGGCCTGGGCCGCCTCCAGCGCCGCCGGGAGATCGGCCGCGTCGGTCACCAGCGCGCCGAAGCCGCCGAGCGCCTGGACGACCGCGTCGTAGCGGGTCGGCAGCAGGTCGCAGTGGCGCGTCCGCCCGGGGCCGTAGCTGCGCACCTGGATCTGGTGCTCGGCGTTCCAGCGCGCGTCGTTGCCCACCACCGCCACGAAGGGGATGCCGGTGCGCACGGCCGTGTCGAACTCGGCCATGTGGAAGCCGAAGGTGCCGTCGCCCATCACCGCGACCACCGGCGCCTCCGGGCGCTGGAGCTTCGCGGCGAGCGCGAAGGGCGTGGCGGCGCCGATCGTGCCCGAGACGCCGTTGATCAGGCGCCGGCCGGCTCGGACCAGGGCTTGGGGCCACTGCCCGATCTCGCCGCCGTCGCAGATCAGCGTGCCGGCCGGGTGCCGGGCGAGGAACGCGTCGAGCGCCCGGCACAGCTCGGCGGGGTGCAGGCGGCCGCCCGCCCCGCGCAGGTCCGCCCAGGCCGGCGGGCGGTAGGCGAGCGCGGCCCGCGCCTCGCGGTGCCAGGCCGCGTGGCCGGTATTGCCCCGTCCCCGCGCGGCCAGCGCCGCGAGCGTCGGGCGCGGATCGGCGAGGCCCGAGACGACCAGGCGCCCGGCCGGGGCGCGGGCCAGCAGCGCCGGGTCCGGGTCGATCACCGCGAAGCGGCAGCCGGGCGCGACGGCCGGCGCGTCGCCGAAGCGCAGGGTGAAGTCGAGGGGCTTGCCCAGCAGCACGAGGAGGTCGGCCCGGGCCAGGATCTCGGCGAAGGCGCCGAGCGCCGGGTCGTTGACGCCGCGCGGGCTCTCCATGCCGACGACCGGCAGGCCGAGCCGCTCCTCCAGGCCCGCCATCGCCGCGCGGCCGGCGGCGTCGCACAGCGCCGGGCCGCAGGCGACGAGGGGGCGCTCGGCCGCTTCGAGCGCGGCGGCGAGGGCGGCGACGAGGTCGGGCTCGGGCGCGGTCTCCCGGGGGGCGGCCGCCTCCGGGCCGGGGATGCGCACGGAGGACGCGGGGACGGCGCGCTCCAGCAGGTCGACCGGCAGGCTGACATGGACCGGGCCGGGCCTGCCCTCGCGGGCGATCCGGACGGCGCGGGCGAGGTCCGATCCGAGCGCGGCGACCGAACCGGCGGTCCACGACGCCTTCGTCGTCGGCCGGGCGATCTCGGCCTGGGCGAGTTCCTGGAAGGCGCCGCGCCCGATCTCGTTCAGGCCGGCATGGCCCGAGAGCAGCAGAACCGGCGACTCGGCCGCGAGCGCCGTGAACAGGGCCGCGGCGCCGTTGGTGTGGCCCTGCCCGCCGGTGACGAGGGCGACGCCGACCTCGCCGGTGAGCCGCCCCCAGGCATCGGCCATGTGCACGCAGGCCGCCTCGTGGCGGACGTGCACGACCGCGATGCCGGTATCGAGCAGCGCGTCGAAGACCGGCATGATGTGGTTGCCCGACAGGGTGAAGATCCGGGTGACGCCGAGCGCCTCCAGGGTCCGGGCGACGATGTCGGCGCCGCGCAAGCGTTCCATCGGTCTCCTCCCTCAGGCGGCGGCGTCGAGGAGCGAGCCACCCGGCCGGACGTGGGTGAAGTGGACGGGCTCCATCGCGATCGCGAAGGCGTCGCCCTGACGCCGCACGACCGTGTAGGCGGAGGCCGCGAGATCCGAGGTCTCGGGGTGGTCCTCGCGGAAGTGGGCGCCGCGGCTGTCGGTGCGGGCGAGCGCGGCGCGGGCGATGCCTTGCGAGACCAGCACGAGGTTTTCCAGGTTCAGCCGGTCCATCCAGGTGAGCGCGTAGCGGCGGTCGCCGTCCGGGGCCCCGGCGCGGGCGACGGCGTCGCCGAGCCCGTCGAGGGCGTCGAGCGCCCGCCTCAGGCCGGCCTCGTCCCGCAGGATGCCGACATCGCTCCACATCGTCTCGTAGAGCGCCTCGCGGATCGCGGGCAATTCGCCCGCCGGCCGGCCGAGTGGCCCGTAGGCGCGGGCGAGCCCGGCCTCGACCGCGCGCGGGTCGGGATCGGCGAGGCTGCCGCCGCGGGAGACGGCGCGGGCCATCGACTGCCCGGCGAGCCCGCCGAACACGGTCGAGTTCGCCACGCCGTTGCCGCCGAGCCGGTTCGCCCCGTGCACGCCGCCGGTATCCTCGCCGGCCGCGTAGAGCCGCGGCAGCGCGGTGGTGCAGTCGACCGCGAACTGGAGGCCGCCCATCATGTAATGGGCGGTCGGGATCACCTCGACGAGGCCGCCCGCGAGGTCGAAGCCGCAATCGGCGCAGCGCTCGACCATGCCCTTGAAGCGGGCGCGCACGTCGTCGGGCCCGAGATGGCTCATCGCGATGTGCACGCCCCCGCTCGGCGTGGCGAAGCCGTCGCGGATGCGCCGGATGATCGAGCGGCTGACGACGTCGCGGGTCGCCCGCTCGGCGCGCGGGTCGTAGGCCTCCATGAAGCGCGCGCCGGTCGAATCGAGGAGCCAGCCGCCGGCCCCGCGCAGGCCCTCCTCCAGCACGGTGCCGGTCATGCGGGTGCCCGCGCCCGCGAGTAGGCCCGTGGGGTGGAACTGCACCATCTCCATGTCGCGCAACGGGAGGCCGGCGCGCAAAGCCATGGCGAGCCCGTCGCAGGACTTGTCGCCGGACGGCGTGTGGTACTTGTACATGGTCGGCCCGCCGCCGGTGGCGAGCAGCACGGCCTTCGCGCGCACCAGCTTGGCCTCGCCGGTGCGCATGTCGAGCATCAGCACGCCGCTGAGCCCCGAGCCGTCGCGGGCCGGGATCAGCTCCAGCGCCCGGTGGTCCTCCAGGCGGTTCACGTCCCGGCGCCAGACCTGCTCGGACAGGCGGTTGATGATCTCGATGCCGGTGAGGTCGCCCTTGTGCACCGTGCGGTCGAAGGTCTGGCCGGCGAACGCCTTCTGGTGGACGCTGCCGTCCGGGTTGCGGTCGAAGAAGCAGCCGAGCTCGGTCTCCAGCTCGCGGATGCGCACCTGCGCCTCGGTGACGAGCGTCCAGGCGAGCGCCTGGTCGTTCAGCCACTTGCCGCCCTCGACCGTGTCCATGAAGTGGCGCTCGACCGAGTCTCCGGGCGCCAACGCCACGTTGTAGCCGCCCTGGACCATGCGGGTGCAGCCGCACTTGCCGAGCAGCCCCTTCACCGCGACCGTGACGGCGAGGTCGGGCGCGGTCTTCTTGGCGTGGAGCGCGGCGAACAGCCCGGCCCCGCCGGAGCCGAGGATCAGGATGTCGGTCTCGACCTGCGCGAGGGTCCCGGCTCGGGTCATCGGGCCTCCTCCAGGCTGGCGAGAACCGCGTCGCGGCGGCTGGCCACGTCGCGCTGCACCTCGGCGAACAGCGAGCCGCCGTGCGCGTCCATGCCAACCAGCAGCGGCCCGAAATCGCGGATCGCGAAGCGCCACAGGCTCTCGGGATGGAGGTCGTCCATGTCGACGTCCTCGATCCGCTCGATCCAGGTGGTCTCCAGCGCCGCCGCGCCGCCGACGATGGCGAGGTAGGCGCCGCCGCGCTCGGCGAACGCCTTCGCCGTCGCCGGCCCCATGCCGCCCTTGCCGACGATCAGGCGCACGCCCTCGCGCGCCATCAGCGCGTCGGTGAAGCGCTCCATGCGCATCGAGGTGGTGGTGCCGATGCAGAACGGCGCGTAGCCGACCGGCGCCTCGGGCGAGGGCTCGACCCGGTGGACGTTCGGGGCGGTGTGGATCACCGCGTGGCCGGCGAGATCGAGCCGGGTGCGCCGGTCCCGGTCGAACATGTGGATCAGGGTGGCGTCGCGGATGCCGAACAGCCAGCGCCGCAGGGTGACGGTGTCGCCGATGCGCAACGCCCGGATCTCGGCCTCGGTGGCCGGCATGTCGAGGACGTGGTGGGCCACGGGTGCCTCCTCAGGTGCAATGCGGTGCGACGCGCCCCCTCCCCTCTGCGGGGGAGGGAGAGCGGCCGCCGCCGATGTTCGATCGTGACTCCATCGATCAATCGAACGCGATGCCGCCCGGCGTGATCGTCGCGCGGGCGCGGCGGGCCGAGTGGCACTGGATGTTCACGGCGACCGGGTTCTGGGTGATGTGGGTGGCGGCGAGTTCCACGTGGACCGCGAAGCTGGTCGAGCGGCCGCCGAGCCCCTGCGGGCCGATGCCGAGCTCGTTGACCGCGCGCGACAGCTCCGCCTCGATCCGCGCGCCCTCCGGGTCGGCGCAGACCGAGCGCAGCGGCCGGGTCGCCGCGACCTTGGCCAGGTGCATGCACAGGTCCGAGGTGCCGCCCAGCCCGACGCCGACGATGGTCGGCGGGCAGACCCGGCCGCCGAGCTCGATCACCCGGTCGATCACGAAGCGCTTGGCCGCCCCGATCCCGTCGGACGGCAGCAGCATCTGGAGGAACGAGCCGTTCTCCGAGCCCGAGCCCTTCGGGATCATCTCGACCGCGACCGTCTCGGGGGTCTCGTCGAAATCGACGTGGATGATCGGCACGCGGATGCCGCAGGAGGTCTGCTCGTTCTTGCGAGTGATCGGATGGACCACCGAGGAGCGCAGGGAGAATTCCTTCGTGGCCCGCTCGCAGCCCCGCCGGATCGCGGCCTTCAGCTCCGCCCCGTCGAAGCCGACGCCCCGGCCGATGCGGACGTTGTAGATCGGGATGCCGGTGTCCTGGCAGAGGATGTTCCTGGTGCGCTCGGCGACCGCGACGTTCTCCACCATCGTGTCGAGGATCGCCCGGCCGGTGGCGCTGGTCTCGGCCTTCTGCAACTCCGAGAAGCCCGCCTTGATGTCGGGCGGCAGGATCTTGAGGGCCCGGACGTAGAGGTCGCGGCAGACCTCCTCGAATTCGCGGATGTCGAGATCCATGGCGGTTCTCCGTGGGGCGGGGGTCAGGCCCCGCTGAGGAGGAAGAGGAGGCCGACCGCGAAGGCGCTCGCGAGGCAGCCGGAGACGACGATCGCCGTGCGCTCGCGGTAGCTCAGCCACTCGATCGCGAGCACGCGCAGGCCCAGCGCCATGTGGACGGCGAGCGCGCAGACGAGGCCCCACTCGGCGGTGCGCACGAAGCCGTTGTGGGTGAGGCCGAGGAAGCTGTCGAGCCGGTCGGCGCCCTGGAGCGCGGTGCCGAGCGCGATGAAGTGCATCGGCAGGAACAGCGCCAGCGCGATGCCGGAGAGCCGGTGCACCAGCGCGGCGGCGAAGCCGGGGCGGCGGTGGGGAGCTCGGGTGAGACCGGGGCGGACGGCGGCTCTCATCGCTGGGCTCCCGGGTTCGGGTAGGAACCACCCCCCTCTCCCCGCGTGCGGGGAGAGGCCCGCAGGCACCCTGTCGTGCCTGCGGGAAGCGGAGGCGCAGCCGGAGCGGCGGTGAGGGGGCGGCTCCAGGGGAGCCTCTTCCGGAGAAGCCCCCTCACCCCCGGCTGCCGCCTCGCTCCAGCGACGACAAGGTCGCCGGAGCCCTCTCCCCGCGCGCGGGGCGAGGGGATGCAAACCGGCGCGCGGCGCCCGTCGGCCAGGGCACTCATGCCCAGTACACCGCCAGCGCCGCCCGCAGGCCCAACCCCGCCAGCAGCGCCGAGAGGCCGATCATCGCGAGATCGAGCGAGCGCCCGCGCCAGCCGGTCCACTCGCGCAGCACCGAGCGCAGGCCGATCGGCGCGTGGATCGCCGCGGCCAGCACGAAGACCGCGTAGAACAGCAGGACGCCGACGTTCCCCTGCGTGCGGCCCAGGATCTCGCCCGCGGTCAGCCCGCCGCGCACCGCGTAGAGGATGGTGCCGAGATGGACGAGGACGGTGAGCGCCAGGATCGCGGCGGTGCCCCGCTGGGCGAGGTAGAGGAGCGGGCTCATCCGCGCCTCCAGAACCGCCGGAGCGCCGCCTTGCCGGTCTCGCGCTTCAGCCCGGCGATGGCGAAGGTGGGGCTCAACGCCTTCGGGCAGTGCTCGGTGCAGCTCATGTGGCTGTGGCAGGAATGGCAGCCGGCATCGCCCGCCACCGCGTCGAGCCGGGCCGCCTGCCCGCGGTCGCGCACGTCGTTGACGAGGGTCCAGGCGCGGTTGAGGGCGGCGGGGCCGAGATAGTCGGGGTTCCAGCTCACCAGATCGCAGGCGCTGTAGCAGACGCCGCAATTGATGCACTCGATGCCGGCATCCACCTCCTGCCGCTCGGGCGAATCCGGCGGCACGGCGACGAAATCGTCCGGCGGGTTCTCGCCCGGCTCGAAGTAGCCGTGGGCGCGGCGCCACTTCTCGAAGAAGGGCTCCATATCGACGGCGAGATCCTTCACCACCGGCAGGTTGCGCAGGGGCTCCAGCAGCAGGTCCCCGTCCGGCGCCACCGCGGCGACGCGGGTGCGGCAGGTCCAGCGCGGGCGCCCGTTCACCGTCATGCCGCAGGAGCCGCACATGCCGACCCGGCAGGCGAAGCGGTAGGCGAGCGTCGGGTCCTGCTCGCGCTGGATCTCGGTGACGACGTCGAGCACCGTCTGGTTGGCGCGGCGCGGCACCGCGTAGTCCTGCACGCCGTCGCCGCGGCGGACCCGGACCCGCAGCGCCCCGGTCGCGCCCTTGGCCGCGCCCTTGGCCGCGGCGGCGGGGTCGACCGGCGCCGTCACCGTGCGGCCTCCTTCGGGGCGCTCCCCTCGGGTGCGGGGAAGAACAGCTCGCTCTCGGAACTCGCCTTGGCCGAGACCAGCCCGGCGCGGTTCATGTAGGCGAGGTAGTCCAGCATGCGCTGGGGCGCCGTCGTCCACTCGTTCTGCGGCGCGCGGATGATCGCCACCGCCTCGTCCGGCGGGAGCTTCGAGCCCTCCGCCTTGATCCAGAGGGCGGCGGCCTTGGCCGGATCGTCGCGGATCAGCTTCAAACTGTCCTCCAGCGCTGCCAGGAAGGCCGCCACGACCTTCGGGTTCGCCGCGACGAAGCGGCTCGACGCCCAGACGAGGTTGAAGGTGTGCGGCCCGCCCAGCACGTCGTAGCTGTCGAGCACCTTGCGGGCGCGCGGATCCTTCAGTTCCATCTCCTGGAAGGGGGGCGAGCCGAAATGGGCGGTGATCTCGGAGCGCCCGCCCATCATCGCGGTCTGCGCGTCGGGATGGCCCATCGAGACGGTGAGCGGATCGAGCCGGGATTCCTGGCCGGCGCCGAAGGCCTGCTCAGCGGCCATCTGGAGGGTGATCGCCTGGATCGAGGTCTTGGCGGTCGGCAGCGCGATCTTGTCCTTCGGGCTGAAATCCTTGATCGACTTCACGTCCGGGTTGACCGTGACCAGCCAGAGCGGCATCGCGTTCAGCGCCGCCACGCCCTTCACCTTGATGTTGCCCTGCGTGCGGCCCCAGATCGTCAGGAACGGGCCGACGCCGCCGGCCGCCAGATCGAGATTGCCCGAGAGCAGGGCCTCGTTCATCCCCGAGCCGCCGGAGAAGCGCAGCCACTCGGCCTTGAGGTCGAGGCCGCGCGCCTTCGCCTGCTTCTCCAGCAGGCCCTCCTCCTCCATCACCGTCAGCGGCAGGTAGGAGATGCCGAACTGCTTGGCGAGCCGGACGGTCGAGACCTCGGCCCGGGCGGCGACGAGCGCGCCGCACAGGACCGCGACCGTGCCGACGAGCCGGACGATGCTCCGTGCCGTCATGGCGTTTCCTCACCCGTGCTGCGCCGATCTGTGAGAGCCGTCGGCGTCGGCCCGAGGATACGCCTGGGTCGAGGCCTGTCAACGCTCATATGTCATATAGAGGACTTGGCGCTGCGCTCCCCGGCCCCCGGCCCCGCCCGCGTGTTGCGCGGACAGGCGCCTCGGTCGTTCCGGCAGCGTGCGTGACGCGAACGCCAGCCGATCCGGCAGCGACGGCGGCTTCTCCACCGGGCTGGTGGCGTGGGCTGTGCCGGCCGGGCGGACGATGCCGGGGCGACTCGGCAGGATCATATGTCTTTTACAAGACTTTGGAGTTCCGCTCGACGCGCCTGTCCGACGCCCTCGCCTCCACCGCGAGTGAGGGACTGCCGCGCCGTCAGGCCGACCGGGCGGCGGGCGTCCCGGTCTGCCGGCCCAGTTCCGCGAGGGCGACGGCGCAGGCGTTCTCGACGTGGAGGCTCGCGAGCCGGCGCGCGGCCTCGGCATCGCGCGCGCGGAACGCCTGCGCCAGCGCGTCGATCTCGGCGAGGCTGCGCGGCAGGCGCTCGGGATGCATCAGGGAGGTCGCCCGCAGGACGTTGATCCGGTGGAGAAGCCCCTGGATCACCTCGCGGACGAGATCGTTGCGGCAATGGTCGAACAGCACCGCGTAGAGCGCGCTCTTGGCGCCGATCACCCGCTCCCGGCTCCCGCTCACGGCAGCGTCCCGCAGCGCTCGGGCCGCGCGTTCGAACGCCTCGACCGCCGCGTCCGTGGCGTTCAGCGCGAACGCGTGCGCGGCATACCCCTCCAGCACGGCGCGCAGCGCGTAGAGCTGCCGGGCCTCCTCCACCGAGATGGCCGCCACGACCGGCCCCCTGTGCGGGATGGTCCGGACGAGCTTCTCCGCCTCCAGCCGCCGCAGGGCCTCGCGCACGGAGGCCCGGCTGACGCCGAGATCCGCGCACAGCGTGCGCTCGACCAGCCGCTCGCCCGGCGCGTAGACGCCCGAGGTGATCGCCTCGCGGACGGCGTTCTCGACCCTCTGGCGGAGGGTGTCCGGCTGGAGGACGCCGAGCCTGCCCGTCGCTGAAGGCCGTCCGACGCGAACGGGTCCGGCGGTCCGGCCGGCCGCGGTCACGCGGTCGCCGTCCGGTACGCCGCGTCGACCACCGCGTCCTGCCAGTCCGTGCCGCCGAGCGAGATCGCGGTGTGCAGGAGGTAGCTGTCGGCCGCCGCACCGTGCCAGTGGCGCTCGCCCGCCGGGATCCAGACCGTGTCGCCGACCCCGATCGGGCGGGCCCGCTCGCCGTCGACGCAGACCCAGCCCGTGCCGGCGACGACCTGGAGGATCTGGCCCTGCCCGTGCGTGTGCCAGTGCGTGCGGGCGCCGGGGGTGAAGAACACGTTGTTGATCATCACCCCACCGGTCGCGGGCATGACCGGATCCGCCCAGACCTGACCCGTGAAGGTGGGCCCGCGGCTCTCCGACGCCGCGCCCGCGGCCCTGCCGTGAAAGATCTGCATGCTATCCCCTCGGTTCCCGTGACGGCGGATCCTGCGCCGTCTCCCACTCGGCGATGGCCGTCGAGGCCGTGCGAAACGCGGCCAGCGCCGCGGGCGCGCCGCAGTAGACGAGCGCCTGGAGCAGCACCGCCTGGATCTCGTCCCGCGTCACGCCGTTGTTCAGCGCCCCCCTGACGTGGACGGCCAGCTCATGGTGCTGGTTCAGGGCCGTGAGCATGGCGATGTTGAGCATGCTGCGGGTCTTGAACGGCAGCCGCTCGTCGCCCCAGACCGCGCCCCAGCAATACTCGGTCACGAGCTTCTGCACGGGCCGGTTGAACGCGTCGGCGTTCTCCCACGCCGCCTCGACATGCGCGGCGCCGAGCACCGCCTTCCGGTTGTCGAACCCCATCTCGAACAGGTCGCCCATCGCGTCAGCCTCCCCGATTGCTCCGGTGCCCTGAAATGCGACGGCCGTTCCGGAAGCGGAACGGGCCGGGCGGCGCCACGGTCTCACGCCTTGCCGAGCAGGCGGTACATCTCGGTGTGGTCGGTCGCAGGCCCGGCCTCGACCGCGACCGCGTGCCAGACCGCGATGCAGTGCCGGCCGAAGGTGAGCGGGTAGCCGACCGCGTCCGCGAGGTCGCCCGCGATGCCGAGATCCTTGTCCATCAGCCTCAGCGCGAAGCCCGAGCCGAAGGTGCCGCTGAGCATGAACGGCTTGACCTTGTTCTCGGAGGTGTTGCTGCGCCCGGTCGAGGCGTTGAGGACGTCGGTCATCGTCTCCGGCGCGATCCCGAACCGCTCGGCCACGTGGAGCGCCTCGACGGTGGCCATCAGTCCGGCGGCGGAGACGTAGTTGTTCAGCGCCTTCGCGGCGTGGCCCGCCCCGGCGCCGCCGATGTGCAGGATCGACCGGCCCATGGCGCCGAGGACCGGGCGCCAGCGCGCGATCAGGGCCGCCTCGCCGCCGACGAGGATCGCCAGCGTCCCGTCCGCGGCCCGTGTCACGCCGCCCGAGACCGGCGCGTCGAGGTAGCCGAGACCCCGCTCCGCCAGGCGCGCGCCGAGGTCGCGGGACCGCACCGGCTCGGACGAGCTCATGTCGATGACCGTGGCGCCGCGCGGCAGCGCGTCCGCCCAGCCTCGACCGAGCAGCACGTCCTCGACGACCGCCGAGTTCGGGAGCATCGTGATCAGCCCGTCGAGGCGCGCGGCGGCCTCCCGCGAGAGCGGCCCGGCGCCCAGATCCGCGCACAGCGCGCGGGTCCGCGCGGGATCGGCGTCGTGCAGGGCGAGCGCGTGCCCGGCCTCCGCCAAGCGCCGCGCCATGGGCGCTCCCATCATGCCGAGGCCGATGAAGCCGAGGGTCGTCGTTCCGGGGGTCGTCCGAGCCATCTGTCCGACTGTCCTCATCAGGGCGCGGCGCGCCGGTCGATGGGCGGCCGCGACGACGCGGGCCGGGCCCCGTCACGGTCGCCGCGCGGCACGGGGCGCGCTCAGCGCAGGGCGGAGAAGTCCGTGGGCGCCAGGAACGTGTTCTCGATGCGGGTGACGATCGGCCGGTCCCTCTCGGTCTCGGCGCGGCGGGCGATCCAGTCGGGATCGGCCTGGAAGGCGTTCCAGCACCGCTCGCGGTGGGCCATGTCGTCCCACTTCAGGAGGTAGGTCAGCGCGTGGTTGTCCGGCCCGACCAGGGTGGTCCAGAATCCGATCTGCTCGATCCCGTAGGTCTTGAAGAAGTCCAGCGTGGTCGAGCGGAACCGGTCGAGCAGGGCCGGCAGCCGGGTGGGGGCACAGTAGTAGACGCGCATCTCGACGATCATGGTCGGTCCTCTCCTCAGTATGTCGGGGATCCGCTCGGCGGCAGGTCGACGCGCACGATCCAGCCGGCGGTGTCGGCGGCGGCCGGGGGGTAGAGCGACAGCACCTGCGGGTCGTGCCCGGGGATGATGTGGTCGTCCGAGTCGGCGAGCCGGCGCAGGGTGCGATACCCGTCGAACAGGTCCCCGAGGTTGAAGACGATCGGGTAGGCGAGGCCCCGGCCGATGTTCGCGTAATAATGCGCGGCGTCCGAGGCCAGGACGATCCAGCCGCGGCGCGTGGCGACCCGCAGCACCTGCAACCCGTCCGAGTGGCCGCCGACGTGCCGCAGGGTGAGGCCCGGGGCCAGCGCGTCCTCCGGCTCGCGAAAGCGCACGCGGTCCTCGAACAGCCGGTCCACCATCGCCTTCACGTCCTCGGCGGCGAAGGGCTGGCGGATCTCCCGGTGGCACATGCAGCGGCCGGTGCAGAACGCCATCTCCCGCTCCTGCACGTGGAAGCGCGCCCGCGGGAACAGGTCGTGGTTCCCGGCATGGTCGTAGTGCAGGTGGGTGAGGACCACGTCCGCGACGCGGCCCGGATCGATCCCGAGCCGCGCGAGCCCCTCCTCGACCGGCCGGACGATGGTCCGCCCGCGCCTCTGCGCCATCGCGCGGTCGAAGCCGGTGTCGACGATGACGGTCCGCTCGTCGTTGCGCACCACCCAGACGAAGTAATCCAGCGGCATCGGCCCGTCATGGGTGTCGCCGCCGATGAAGTTCTGGCGCGCCGTGCGGTCGTGATGCGCGTACTTGATCGCGTACACTTCGTACTGAGCCGCATCCATGCGGACGCTCCCGTCCCTGCACGCCCGTTCGCCGGCGGACCTGCGCGGGCGCCGCTCGTCGCGGCGGCGGGCCATCGCTAGCAGATTGTCGGACAATACGGCAATGCGGATCGGGCGCCCCGCGCGCACGGCGACTCCGGTGATCGGGTCATCCCGGCGCGCGATCCGCTGCGGCGCGCGGATCCGAGGAAAGGTCCGCGGACAGGGCGGCCGCGGACGCGGACAGGAGCGCGATGAAGGCGTCGACCGCGTCCGCGCGGGGATAGGCCCGCTGGTCGATGACGTACTCGACGGGCTCCAGGGTCGGCAGACCGACGTCTCGTGCCAGGTGCGGTACGTCCGCCGGGACGAAGCCCTCGCTGAAGGCGGTGATGCCGAAGCCCGCCGTGACGGCGGCCCGGATCCCGGTGAGCCCCTCGCTCTCGGCGACGATCCGGAAGCTGCGGCCGCTGCGCTCCAGGGCCCGGACGATCAGGGCCCGCATGCTGCTCGGCTCCGTGTAGGTCACGACGGGCACCGGCGCGTCGGCCGCCTCCGCCAGCGCATCCGCCCGGCCGCACCAGATCAGGGGGCGCCGGTACAGGAGATGTCCCTGGCTTCGGCCGGGCAGGCGCTTGCCCAGCACGATGTCGAGCGCGCCCGCGTCGAGGTCGCGGAACAGCCGCGCGCTCAGGCCGGTCCTCAGCGACAGCCCGAAGCGGGGATACTGGCGCCGAAACAGGCCGAGGACCAAGTGCAGTTCGCCGAGCGCGAAGTCCTCGACGATGCCGAGCCTGAGCACGCCGTCCTGAGCGGGCTGCTCGAAGTGGCGCCGGGCCTCGGCCGCGATGGCGAGCACGGAGCGCGCATAGGCGAGAAGCGCGCGACCGTCCGGCGTCGGGTCGACCCGCCGCGTCGTCCGGACGAACAGCGCGCGACCGATCTGACCTTCGAGCCGTCCGATCTGCTGGCTGATCGAGGATTGGGGGCGGCCGATCGCGTCGGCCGCGCCCCGGAAACTGCGCAGGCGCATGACCGCCTCGAAGGCGCGGAGCTGGTCGAGGTCGAAGTTCACGGCCGTCCACCCCGGGAAGATTTGCAGCAATCGAATATCAACCGTCGATTGATCCAGGATCCGATCAATCGACTGCGGAGCAATTTCGTGCGCACGGCACCGTAATCTTGCTTGACACCAGAGATTAATGTCTGGCAATCAACGGTCGATGGAGGGGTCCTATACCGGCGGCACAGCAGATTTCGAGGCGTTAAGAAGATCGTCATCTGCTGCAATGTAGATATGTCCGGCCGCGCGGCGCGTGGAATCGAAGTTGCATCGAGATTCGTCTGTACACGCCTGCCGTGCCACACCTGCCTGAACCCGCGCCGCACGCGCCGGCGCCGAGGAGCGTGACGATGAACGAGCCGAGCTCGGAGCACCCTGTCCTGCGCGACATCCCGATCGGTATCTCGGCGACCGGAGCCCGTCACGAGACGGACTCGATGGGCGGCGTCGACGTGCCGGCCGACAGGTACTGGGGCGCGCAGACCCAGCGCTCGCTCCAGCACTTCTCCATCGGCAACGACCGGATGCCCAAGCGGGTCTACCACGCCTACGGCTACGTCAAGAAGGCGGCCGCCCTCGTCAACGCCGCCGCCGGGCGCCTGGAGGGATGGCGGGCCGACGCGATCGTCCGGGCCGCCGACGAGGCGATCGCGGGCAAGCTCGACGACCATTTTCCGCTCTACGTCTGGCAGACCGGGTCGGGCACCCAGTCCAACATGAACGTCAACGAGGTGCTGTCGAACCGCGCCATCCAGCTCCTCGGCGGCGAACTCGGCTCCAAGAGCCCGGTGCATCCGAACGACCACGTCAACATGGGCCAGTCGTCCAACGACACGTTCCCGACCGCGATGCACATCGCCACGATCCTCGAACTCGACGAGGTGCTGCTGCCGCAGGCCGACACGCTGGCGCGCGCGATCGAGGCCAAGGCGAGCGGGTGGATGGACGTGGTCAAGACCGGCCGGACCCATCTCCAGGACGCGACGCCGCTCACCGTCGGGCAGGAATGGTCCGGCTACGCCCAGCAGATTCGCGACGCGCTCGCGATCGTCGCGGCCTCGCGCGCGGGGCTCTACAAGCTCGCGGCCGGCGGCACCGCGGTCGGCACCGGGCTCAACGCGCCCGAGCATTTCAGCGCCGAGATCGCCGCCAAGATCGCCGAACTGACGGGCAAGCCGTTCGTGACCGCGCCGAACAAGTTCGCCGCGCAGGGCTCGCTCGACGCCATGGTCGCGGCGATGGCCGCGGTGCGCGGGCTGGCGGTGGCGCTGATGAAGATCGCCAACGACATGCGCTGGCTGGCCTCGGGCCCCCGCTGCGGCCTCGGCGAGCTGATCCTGCCGGCCAACGAGCCGGGCTCCTCGATCATGCCGGGCAAGGTCAACCCGACCCAGTGCGAGGCCATGGTGATGGTCTGCATCCAGGTGATCGGCGAGGACAACGCGGTCGCGTTCGCGGGCTCGCAGGGCAACTTCGAGCTGAACGCGATGCGGCCGATCATCATCAACAACGCGCTGCACGCGATCCGCGTGCTGGGCGACGCCTGCGAGAAGTTCCGCACGTTCTCGGTCGCGGGCACGGAGCTGAACCGCAAGCGCATCGACGAGACGGTGAGCCAGTCGCTGATGCTGGTCACCGCCCTGTCGCCGGTGATCGGCTACGACCTCGCCTCGAAGATCGCCCACCGGGCCAACGACGAGGGCACGACCCTGCGCGAGGCCGCCCTGGCCGAGGGCGTCGATGCCGCGTGCTTCGATGCGGTGTGCGATCCGAAGACGATGATCGGCCACGGGCTGGCCGGCGCCTGACCCGGCGCGCCGTCCCCCGTAACGCCCCGAAGGAAAGGCCGCTCATGAGCACGAAGGTCGCCGATCTGTTCGTCCGGGCGCTGGCGCAGGCCGGCGTGAAACGAATCTACGGCGTGGTCGGCGACAGCCTCAACGGCCTGACCGAGGCGCTGCGGCAGGACGGCTCGATCGCCTGGATCCACACCCGCCACGAGGAGAGCGCCGCCTTCGCGGCCGGCGCCGAGGCGCACCTGACCGGCGAGCTCGCCGTCTGCGCCGGCTCGTGCGGGCCGGGGAACCTCCACCTGATCAACGGCCTGTTCGACGCGCACCGCTCCCGCGTGCCGGTGCTGGCCATCGCGGCCCAGATCCCCTCCGCCGAGATCGGCCGGGGCTACTTCCAGGAGACGCACCCCGAAAGGCTGTTCCAGGAGTGCAGCCACTACTGCGAGTTGGTCTCCTCGCCGGATCAGCTCCCCGGCGTGATCGAGACCGCCATCCGTGTGGCGGTCGCCGAGCGCGGTGTCGCGGTGATCGTGATGCCCGGCGATGTCGCCCTCCTGGACCTGCCGAAGAGCGCACCCGCCCTCTCGGCCAGCCTCGTGCCGCCCCCGGCCGTGGTGCGCCCGCGCGAGCCCGACCTCGACCGGCTGGCCGAAATGCTCGACGGCGCGGGGCGGGTCACCCTGTTCTGCGGGCGCGGCTGCGCCGGGGCGCACGCGCAGGTGCTGCAGCTCGCCGAGGCGCTGAAGGCGCCGGTGGTCCACGCGCTGGGCGGCAAGGAGCACGTCGAGTGGGACAACCCCTACGACGTGGGCATGACCGGGCTGATCGGGTTCGCCTCGGGCTACCGGGCGATGCTCGACTGCGACACCCTGCTCCTGCTCGGCACCGGCTTCCCCTACCGCCAGTTCTACCCCGAGACCGCCAGGATCGCGCAGATCGACCTGCGGGCCGAGAGCCTCGGCCGGCACTGCCGGATCGACCTCGGGCTGATCGGCGACGTGGCCGCGACGATCGAGGCGCTGCTGCCGAAGCTTCAGCCCAAGACCGACCGGGCGCATCTCGACGACGGCCTTGCCCATTACAGGAAGGCCCGCGCCGGCCTCGACGCGCTGGCGGTCGGCGAGCCCGGCGGCACGATCCACCCGCAATACGTCGCCCGCACCCTGAGCGAGGCCGCCGCCGCCGACGCGGTCTTCACCTTCGACGTCGGCACGCCGACGATCTGGGCGGCGCGCTACCTGGCGATGAACGGCAGGCGCCGGCTGATCGGCTCGCTCAACCACGGCTCGATGGCCAACGCCCTGCCGCAGGCGATCGGCGCGCAGGCGGCCTATCCGGGCCGACAGGTCGTGTCGTTCTCCGGCGACGGCGGCTTCGCGATGCTGATGGGCGACCTGCTGACCCTCAACCAGCACGCGCTGCCGGTGAAGGTCGTGGTGCTCAACAACGGCACGCTGGGCTTCGTCGAGATGGAGATGAAGGCGGCGGGCTTCCTCGATACCGGCGTGGCGCTCGTCAACCCGGACTTCTCGGCCATGGCGCGCGGCGCCGGGATCTTCGCCAAGCGGGTGGAGGATCCGGCCGAGCTGGACGGGGCGATGCGGGAGATCCTGGCCCATGACGGGCCGGCGCTGCTCGACGTGGTCTCGGCCCGCCAGGAGCTGTCGATGCCGCCGAAGATCGGGATCGAGCAGGCGACGGGCTTCGGGATGTGGCTCGCCAAGGCGGTGATCGACGGGCGCGGGACCGAGATCCTCGACCTCGCCAAGACCAACCTCTGGCGCTGACGGCTCCCCGCATCGCGATCCCCACCCCGAGAATCCGGCCGCTGTCCCGGTCGTTCGCGCGACGCCCCCAGGACATGGAGCTCCCCAGATGATCCGCTGTGTTCGCATCTGGACCGGTGACGACGCGAACTCGTACTTCGAGGAGGGCGCCATCGACCTGCCCGACGGCGAGCGCGGCGACATCCTCAGCGGCACGACCGACGTGGTCTCGATCTCCTTCCGGGAGACGCAGGCCGGCGGGACCTACGCGTGGCATCCGGCGCCGACCCGGCAGTTCGTGATCACCCTGCGCGGCACCCTCGACTTCCGGACGAAGGGCGGCGCGCACTTCACGATCCGGCCCGGCGACATCCTCATCGCCGAGGACACCGCCGGCTCCGGCCATTCCTGGCGCCTCGTCGACGACGAGCCGTGGTGCCGGGCCTACGTGATCCTCGCGCCAGGGGCCGACGCCAAGCTCCCCTTCGTGCCCAACCAGACCCCCTGAGGAGCCGCCCGATGGCCGACATGCGCTACGACGACAACCCCGACGTGGTGCTGGTGGGTGCCGGCATCATGAGCGCGACCCTCGGGACCGTCCTGAAGGAGCTGGAACCGTCGCTGACGATCGCGATGTTCGAGACCCTGCACGATTGCGCGCTGGAGAGTTCGGAGGGCTGGAACAACGCCGGCACCGGCCACGCGGCCAATTGCGAGCTGAACTACACGCCCCAGCGCGCCGACGGCAGCGTCGACATCGCGAAGGCGCTGGAGGTGAACGTCGAGTTCGATCTCTCGCGCCAGCTCTGGGCGCATCTCGTGAAGAGGGGCGCGATCCCCGATCCCCGGGCCTTCATCCACCCCTGCCCGCACATGAGCTTCGTCTGGGGGCCTGAGAACGTCGCGTTCCTGAAGGCGCGCTACGCCGAGATGTCGGCGCACCACTGCTACCACGGGATGGCGTACAGCGAGGACCCGAAGGTCATCGCCGGCTGGGCGCCGCTGATCATCGAGGGCCGCGATCCGGGCGAGCCGATCGCCGCGACCCGCATCGTCACCGGCACGGACGTCGATTACGGCGCGCTCACGCACCTGCTGGTCGAGCAGCTCTCGGCGCAGCCCGGGTTCGCGGTGCACTACAATCGGAAGGTGGTCGCCCTCGACCGGGTCGACGACGGCCGCTGGGCGGTGACCGTCGAGGACACCTACGACGGCACCCGCCAGACCGTGACGGCCAAGTTCGTGTTCATCGGCGCGGGCGGCGGGTCGCTGCCGCTCCTCCAGGCCTCGAAGATCCCGGAGGGGCGCGGCTACGGCGGCTTCCCGGTGTCGGGCATCTGGCTGCGCTGCGACGTGGACGCGGTCAGCGAGCGCCACCACGCCAAGGTCTACGGCAAGGCGGCCTCCGGCTCGCCGCCGATGTCGGTGCCCCACCTCGACACCCGCATCATCGGCGGCAAGCGCTCGCTGCTGTTCGGGCCCTATGCCGGCTTCTCGTCGAAGTTCCTCAAGCACGGCTCGCTGGAGGATCTGTTCACCTCGCTTACCCACGAGAACATCGTCCCGCTCCTGGACGTCGCCAAGGACAACGTCGCGCTGTCCGAGTACCTCATCGGCCAGGTGCTCCAGAGTTCCGACCACCAGTTCGCCACCCTGAAGGGCTTTTTCCCGAGGGCGAACAAGAAGGACTGGCGGGAGGCTGTCGCCGGCCAGCGGGTGCAGACGATCAAGCCGACAGGCCAGCACAGCATCTTCAAGAAGGAGGGTGCGCTGGAGTTCGGCACCGAACTCGTCGCGGCGCACGACAAGTCCATCTGCGCGTTGCTCGGCGCCTCGCCGGGCGCCTCGACGGCGGCGTTCATCGCCCTCGAAGTCCTGCAGACCTGCTTCGCCGACAAGCTCACGCCGGATGCGTGGCTGCCGCGGCTGAAGGCGGTGATCCCGACCTACGGCATCGACCTGAAGCGGGACGCGGATGCCTGCCGCCGGACCCGCGCCGAAACCGCCCCGATCCTCAAGATCGAGAACGTCTGACGCCCCGTCGCGGCGCGGGGACCCGCGCCGCTTCCGCCCGCCCCCGAGGGCCCGCCGCGCCCATCCTCCGGGCGGCAGAACGGCGGCCCGCGTCCCGAGGAGAGAGCCGGTGGACATTTCCGCCCTGATGCTGTCGCGCATCCAGTTCGCGTTCACGGTCTCGTTCCACATCATCTTCCCGGCCTTCACGGTCGGGCTGGCGGCGTGGCTCACCTTCCTCCAGGCGCGGGCGATGATGTCGGGCGAGCCGGTCTACGACCGGCTGTTCTCGTTCTGGCTCAAGATCTTCGCGGTGGCCTTCGGGCTGGGCGTGGTGTCCGGCATCGTCATGGCCTTCCAGTTCGGCACCAACTGGAGCGAGCTGTCCCGCCGCACCGGCCCGATCCAGGGGCCGCTGCTGGGCTACGAGAGCTTCACGGCCTTCGCGCTGGAAGCCTCGTTCTTCGGCGTGCTGATGTTCGGCCGCAACCGGGTGCCGCGCTGGTTCTACCTGTTCGCCTGCGCGATGGTGTGCCTGGGCACCAGCCTGTCCTCGTTCTGGATCCTCGTGAACAACTCGTGGATGCAGGTCCCGACCGGGTACGAGATGCGCCCGGACGGGGTGTTCGTGCCGACCGACTGGTCGGCCATCATCTTCAATTCCGTGGTCTGGGTGCGCTTCCCGCACATGATCCTGGCCGCCTACGTCACCACCAGCTTCTGCGTGGCGGCCACCGGCGCGTGGTACATGCTGCGCGGCATCGACCGGATCGAGGCCCGCGCCATGATCCGCATGGGGCTGGGCCTCGCCTGCATCCTCGTGCCCGTCCAGCTCTTCTTCGGGCACCTGACCGGCGACTACGTGGTCAAGCACCAGCCCTCGAAGATCGCGGCGATCGAGGGCCACTGGGAGAGCCAGCAGCCGGCCGGCGAGATTATCATCGCCTGGCCCGACGAGAGCCAGGAGAAGAACCTGTTCTCGCTGAGCCTGCCCGCCCCGATCGGCAGCCTGATCGATACCGGCACGACCACCGGCAAGGTGATCGGTATCAAGGCGATCCCGAAGGAGGACCGGCCGCCGGTGCTGATCCCGTTCTTCGCCTTCCGGATCATGGTCGGCTGCGGGCTGCTGATGCTGGCGCTCAGTTGGGGCGGCATGGCCTACTACGCCACCGGCCGCCTGGAGCGGGCGCGCTGGCTGCAATGGGCGATCTTCGCCTCGTTCCCGCTCGGCTTCGTCGCGACGCTGACCGGCTGGTTCACGGCCGAGGTCGGGCGCCAGCCCTGGACCGTCTACGGCCAGTTGCGCACGGCCGATGCCGCCACACCGATCCTGACCGCGCCGCAGGTCGCGACCTCGCTCGCGGTCTTCTTCGTGGTCTACGCGCTGATCTTCGCGGCGGGCACCGTCTACATCTACCGCATGCTGAAAGCCGGCATCCAGCCGACGCCGGACCACACCGACAGCGCCGCCAATCCCAAGCGGCCGCTGGCCGTGCCGGGTGGCAGTCCCGGCACGGCCAGCGCCACCCCTGCGGAGTGAGACCGTCATGATCGCGTTCTGGGCCTCGGCGCTCGCCCTCTCCCTGCTGCTCTACGTGGTGCTCGACGGCTTCGACCTCGGCGTCGGGATGCTGTTCGGGATCGCCCCCGACGAGGCGGCGCGCCGCCACATGATGCAGGCGATCGCCCCCGTCTGGGACGGCAACGAGACCTGGCTCGTGGTCGCGGGCACGATCCTGTTCGGCGCCTTCCCCGCCGCCTACGCGCTGCTGCTCTCGGCCTTCTACCTGCCGCTCCTGGCGATGCTCGCCGCCCTCATCCTGCGCGGGGTCGCCTTCGAGTTCCGCTACAAGGCGCGGCGCCTGCGCCGGCTCTGGGACGCGGGCTTCGTCGGCGGCTCCGCGTTCGCCGCCTTCGCCCAGGGCGCGGCCGTGGGGGCGCTGGTGGAGGAACTGCCGATCGCCAACGGGCAGTACGCGGGCGGCCCGTTCGGCTGGCTCTCGCCGTTCGCGGTGCTGTGCGGGTTCGGCCTGTGCCTCGGCTACGCGCTGCTCGGCGCCGCGTGGCTGTGCAACAAGACCGAGGCCGACGTGCGCGATCTCGGCTACCGCCTGCTGCCCAGGCTCCTCGTCGGCGTGCTCCTGTTCCTGGCCGCGGCCTTCGCCTACGCGCTGGCGATGAACCTGCGGGTGCTGCACCGCTGGTTCGAACGTCCGGAGATGCTGATCCTGCCGCTCGTGGGCGCCGCCGCCTGCGCGGGGCTCGTCCACGCGGCGCGGCGCCGGATCGACGCGCTGCCGTTCCCGCTGGTGGCGACCATCTTCGCCGCCGCCTTCGCGACGCTCGCCGCCTCGTTCCTCCCTTACATGGTGCCGTTCACGATCACGATCGAGGAGGCCGCGGCGCCCCCGAGCAGCCTGTCCTTCCTGTTCTGGGGGGCGGGCGTGGTCGTGCTGCCGATCACGCTGATCTACACCGTCGTGGTCTACCGGGTGTTCAAGGGGAAGGTCGATCTCTCCGAGCACGCCGGGCACTATGAGTGAGATCGCGGTGCGGCATCCTGTCGACGGGACCGGCGGCGCGGCTGCGGTGCGCGGCGGGTCGGACCCGGGGACGGCGGACGGAAGCGCGGCGGGCGGGAGCGCGGCGGATGCAGGGACGGCGGACGCGGGGACGGCGGACCGCCTGCTGGTGAAGCTCGCCGTCATCCTGTTCGTCAACGGCCAGACCAGCGAGGCGCTGCGCGCCAGCGTCCGCCGCCTGGGCGACGCGCTCGGACGCGAGGGGCAGGTGTTCGCGCACTGGGGCATCCTATCCGCGACGCGGGCGGACGGCCGGGTGGTCGAGCAGCACGCCGCCGAGCCGACCGGCATCGACATCGGCCGGGTCGTCGCCGCCGAGCGCATGATCGACGCGGTCGCCGCCGGGGAGACCTCCGCGGAGCGGGCGCTCGCCGCGGCATCGGCGATCGAGCACCGGGCGCCCGTCGCCCTCGGACGCTTCGCCGCCATGGCCGGGATCGGCGCCGCCGCGCTCGGCGTGATCTTCGGGGCCTCGGACTGGCTCACGCTCTGCCTGATCGCCGTGATCGCCGGCACCGGGGCGTGCCTGCGGCGGGCCCTGTCCCGCCTGAGCGGGAACCCGTTCCTGCAACCGTTCTCGGCCGCGCTCCTGGCCGGCTTCGCCGGCAGCGGCGCGGCCGCCCTGGCGACCGCGCTGGGCGCCGAGGTCTCGCACTACCTCCTCGTCGTCTGCCCCTGCATGGTACTGGTGCCGGGCCCGCACTTCCTGAACGGGGCGATCGAGCTGGCGCGGGCCCACATCGCCCTGGGAACCGCCCGGATCGCGTTCGCGACGCTGATCGTCGTGGCGATCAGCACCGGCCTCCTCGTCGGGCTGATCCTGGCCGCCTCGCCGTTCCCGGGCCCCGGCCGGGCCGCTCCGGTCCCCCTCGTCCACGACGTGGTCGCGGCCGGCGTGGCGGTGGCAGCCTACGGCTCGTTCTTCAACATGCCCTGGCGCATGCTGCCGGCGCCGATCGGCATCGGCATGCTCGCCCACGCCGCGCGCTGGATGCTCATCCATCAGGGGGCGAGCCTGCAACTCGGCGCGCTGGTCGCGTGCCTGTGCGTGGGCACGCTGATGGCCCCGGTGGCGCGCAGGCTGCGCATGCCGTTCGGCGCCTGCGCCTTCGCGGCGGTGGTCTCCCTGATCCCCGGGGTGTTCATGTTCGAGGCGATCGCCAATCTCGGCGCGATCGTCGGGCTCGGGGCGCGGGCCACGCCGGCGCTGGTGTCGGGGGTGCTGGGCGACAGCGCGACGGCGGCGATCGTCCTCCTGGCCATGACCACGGGGCTCATCGTCCCGAAGATGATCCTGGACTGGGTCGATCTCCGGCGCGGGCGCCCGTAGCCACCCGCGCGCCCGCAACGGCGTTTCCGCCGAACGCGCCGGCAGGACTCCGCATGGCCTCCCTCCACGTCCTCTCCGAAGCGTCGCTGACCCAGGCCGCCCTCGCCTACGGCGCCTGGGCGGTCTTCGTGTCGGTGATGCTGGAGAGCACCGGCCTGCCGGTGCCAAGCGAGAGCATCCTCATCGCCGTCGCGGTGCTCGCGGCCGGCGGCGGTCCGCACGCACCCGCCCTCCCGACCGTCATCCTCGCGGCGGTCGCGGGCGCCGTGCTCGGCGACAACCTCGGCTACGCGATCGGGCGCGGCGCCGGGCGCGCGATCCTCGCCCGCTACGGCCCGCAGATCGGGCTCGGCCCGCCGCGCCAGCGCCTCGGCCACTACCTGTTCCTGCGTTACGGGGGACGCATCGTGATCGTCGCGCGCTTCGTGTCGGTGCTGCGCACCGCCGTGAGCCTTCTGGCCGGCACCACCCACATGCCGTGGCCGCGCTTCCTCGCCTGCAACGCGTCCGGCGCCATCGCCTGGGCGAGCCTCGTCGGCGGCGGCGCCTACCTGCTCGGCGAGCGCGTGCGCGCGTGGTCCTGGCCGGCCTCGCTCGCGCTCCTCGTCATCGCCGCCGCTTGCCTGATCGCCGGAGCCGTCCTGCTCAAGCGGCGGGAGCGGCAGCTTCAGGCGCAGGCCGACAGGGTGCTGTCCCGACCTCCCGCGGCGGCCGGGTGATGCGACGCCCCGAGCCCCGGCTTAGAGCTGCTGTCTTGACGCGCTCTCTTTCGCCGAACCGGCATCCACTTCGGCGGCGAGCGCTCCAGACGATCCCGGCCGGCGCCGTGCCGACCTGCAACTGAGGATGACCCCATGCGCCCCTGGCTCAAGCTCACGCTCTGCGCGGCCGCCGCGCTCATCCTCGGCTGGGGTGTGATGCGCTCGCTCGCGCGCAGCGCGCCGATCACGGACCTGTGGGGCGGCCGCTGGTTCGTCGCGGCGGCGATCGCCCTCATGGTGCTCGGTCTCGCGACCACGTTCGTCAGCGTCCTCCGCAAGCCCTCGGACAGCCGACGCGCGGGCGGACCGCCGGCCGGCGAGGGCGGGGGGCCTGCCCGCCTTCGCTGACCGCGCACGGCCCGCGGCCCCGCGCGCATCCGGCGGAGCCCGACGGTCCCGGCCCGCGCCGGTCCGGCCGCCGCGCGCGCCGCCCGCATCCGCGCACGGACCCGTTCCAGGCCTCCGCAGGGGCTGTGAACCGGGGCTCCGGAGTGGTAGTCTGGTGGAGACCGTCTGCGGCCGCCCTCGCCATGTCCAAGCCCGTCACCCTGACTCTCACCGTCCCGCACGCGCTCGGCGCCGCCGAACTCCGGCGGCGGCTCGACCTGCACACCGCCTGGGCCTTCGAGCAGTTCGCCAAGGAGCGGATCACGATTGAGGCCGACGAGTGGTTCGGCAAGCGCCGGGCGTTCTCGGCCAGCGGCCACGGCCTGCGCGCGGGCGCGGCGATCCAGGTCGGCGACGACGAATTGCACGTCGAGGCCATCGTGCCCGGGGTCGTGGCGAAGTTCTCCCCGGTGTTCGAGGTGATCGGCCGGCACTACGCGCGGCGGCTCCTGTCCGAGGAAGGCGCCGCCCTGTAGCGCGGACCCGGTTCGTCCGGCGCGCACGCGGCTTTCCTGACCCCGCGCTCGCCGCCGCCGGGGATCGGCAGCCTGGGCGGGGCGGCGGGCACAACCGGCTCAAGGCTCGGGCCCGCCCCGGAGCGTGGCGGCCTCCGCCGCCAGGTTGGCGCGGGCGGCCGTCTCCAGGCGGTCGCGGAAATGGGCCGTTCCGTAGAGCCGCGGCCGGGCGAGGAAGCGGCCGAGCACGCCCGCGCGCCCGAGGCGCCACGCCGCCTCCGGGACGGCGCCGTATTCCCGCCGGATCGCCGCCGCGTAGGCCGCGTAGACCGGGGGTTGGGCGCCCAGCACGGCGAGGTCGAGATCGAGCATCAGGCGCGTGGCCGGGTCCGCGCCCGGTTCATGGGCGGCGGTCGCCCGGATCATCGCCATGGCCGCCCGGACCGCTTCCGCGGCGGCGTCCCCGGCGTGGGCGGCGAGCAGGTCGGCGCTCCGCGCCTCGTTGTCCGCCCGGCCGGTGTCGTAGACGGCGTCGTGAAAGACGATCGCGAGAGCGAGGGCGTCGTGGTCGAGCCCGGCGAAGTCCGGCAGCGCCCGCACCGCGTCGTGCCCGGCGAGCAGGTCGGCGACGTGGCCCCAGCCGTGGTAGTGGCGCCCCGCCGCGCCGTAGCCGGCGTCGAGGGCCCGCCACGCCGCCTCCGCGCCGGTCGGCCCGATGGTCCGGGACCAGAGCCCGGCGAAGCGTTCCCGCAGGCGATCGTCCATGGTGGCCTCGGTTCACGCGCTCGCGCGCCTCGGCGTCTCTCGCGCCATCGTCCCCGCCGGATCCGGTTTCCATCCGGCCGGCGCGGAGCGTGGACGTGCCCGCCTCACGGGACGAGCTTGCCGGGGTTCATCAGGTTTTGCGGGTCGATGGCGCGCTTGAGCGCGCGCATGAGGCCGAGCGCTTCCGGCCCGTGCTCGCTCTCCATGAAGCGCATCTTCTTCTGGCCGATGCCGTGCTCGCCCGTGCAGGTGCCGCCCAGGCTCAGCGCGCGGGCGACGAGCCGGTCGAGGAAGCCCGCCACCGCCGCCATCTCCTCCGGGCTGGACGCGTCCACGAGCGGCAGGGCGTGGAAGTTGCCGTCGCCGACATGGCCGGCGATCGGCGCCGTGAGCCCGCTCGCCGCGATGTCGCGCTTCGTCGCCTCGACGCAGTCGGCGAGCCGCGAGATCGGTACGCAGACGTCGGTGGACATGTTCTTGATCGTCGGGCCGGGCCGGAGCGCGACCGCGGCCCAGTACACGTCGTGGCGCGCCTGCCAGAGCCGCGAGCGGTCCTCGGCCCGGGTCGCCCAGTCGAACGGTCCGCCGCCGAGGTCCCGCGCGATCTCGCCGAAGCGCTCGGCCTGCTCGCGCGCCCCCGCGTCGGTGCCGTGGAACTCGACCAAGAGCAGCGGGGTCTCGGGCAGGGTGAGCTTCGAGTAGCGGTTGCAGGCGGCGACCTGGACCTCGTCGAGCAGTTCGATGCGCGCCACCGGGATGCCGGACTGGATCGTCAGGATGGTGGCGTCGCACGCGGCCTTGATCGAGGGGAACGGGCAGATGCCCGCCGAGATCGCCTCGGGGATGCCGTGGAGGCGCAGGGTGATCTCGGTGATGACGCCGAGCGTACCCTCAGAGCCGATCAGCAGCCGGGTGAGATCGTAGCCGGCCGACGACTTGCGCGCCCGCCGCGCGGTGGTGACGATGTCGCCGTTCGGCATCACGGCCTTGAGCGCCAGCACCGCGTCCTTCATCGTCCCGTAGCGCACGGCGTTGGTGCCCGAGGCCCGCGTGGCCGCCATGCCGCCGATGGTGGCGTCCGCCCCGGGATCGATGGGGAAGAACAGGCCGGTGTCGCGCAGGTGCTCGTTCACCGCCTTGCGGGTGATCCCGGCCTCCACCGTGCAGTCGAGGTCGTCGGCGTTCACGGCCAGCACGCGCTTCATCCCGCTCGTGTCGATCGAGACGCCGCCGAAGGGCGCGTTGACGTGGCCTTCGAGGGAGGTGCCGACGCCGTAGGGCACGATCGGCACGTCGCGCGCGGCGCAGGCGCGCACCACCGCCTGGACCTCCGCCGTGGAGCGCGGGAAGACCACGAGGTCCGGCGGCTCGCAGGGCGCCCAGGTGAGCTGGTTGGCGTGCTGCTCGCGCACGGCGAGGCCCGCCGCCACGCGCTCCCCGAGCACCGCGCGCAGGGCCTCGGCGAGGTCGGCGATCGTCGCCGCGTCCGGGCGGGGGCGCGGGGCGGCAGCGGGTGCGTTCATGGGCTGCTCCGGTGGGCTCGAACGAAACCGACGACTCATCCCACGCCGTGCGGGCCCCGGCTACTGCGCCGGCCGCACGCCCGGCGTCGGCGCCTGCTCCAGGCGCCGGTCGTGGCGCAGGCAGAGCACGGTCGCCATGGCCGCGAAGCCCGCCGCGGCGATCAGCAGCAGCCCGCCCGTGAAGGTGCCGGTGGCATCCTTGATCGCGCCGACCGCGTAGGGCGCGGCGAAGCCCGAGAGGTTTCCGAGCGCGTTGATGATGGCGATGCCGCCGGCCGCCGCGGCGCCGGAGAGGTAGGCGGTGGGCAGGGTCCAGATCACGGGCAGGGCGCCGAAGATGCCGAAGGCCGAGACGCTGAACAGGGCCATCTTGGCGTAGGGATCGGACGCGAGCGCCGCGGCCGCCGTGCCGCCCGCCGCGAGCAGCAGCGCGAAGGCCACGTGGCCCCTGCGCTCGCCCCTGCGGTCCGAGGAGCGCCCGAGCGCGACCATGCCGAGGATGCCGATCGCGAAGGGGATGAGGCTCACGAGGCCGGTCTGGAAGTTGGTGAGATCGAAGCCCTTCACGATCTGCGGCAGGAAGAAGCTGAGCCCGTAGAGCAGCGCCACGTTGCCGAAGTAGATGAAGGCGACGGCCATCACGCGCCCGTCCGTGAGCGCCTCCCGCACGCTGTAGCTGCGGGCGGCCTCGCGCGCCCGGCGCTCGTCCGCGAGGCGCCGCGTCAGCCACGCCCGCTCGTCCTCCGGGAGCCACGCGGCCTCCTCCGGCCGGTCCGTGAGGAAGACCAGGACGACGCCGGCGAGGAGGACGGCGGGCAGCGCTTCGAGGACGTAGAGCCACTGCCAGCCCTTGAAGCCCCAGACCCCGTCGAGACCGAGGAGCGCCCCCGAGACGGGCGAGCCGATCACGCTGGAGAGCGGGATCGCGATCATGAAGGCGCTGATGATCCGGGCGCGGTACTGCGCGGGAAACCACAGCGTGAGGTAGAAGATGATGCCGGGGAAGAAGCCGGCCTCCGCCGCGCCGAGCAGCAGGCGCACGAGGTAGAAGCTCTTCTCGCCCACGATGAACGCCATCGCGCCCGACAGGAGCCCCCAGGTCACCATGATCCGGGCGATCCACACCCGCGCCCCGACCCGCTCCAGGATCAGGTTCGAGGGCACCTCGAAGGCGAAGTAGGTCAGGAAGAACACCCCGGCGCCGAGCCCGTAGGCGGTGGCGGAGATGCCGAGGTCCTTGTTCATGGTCAGCGCCGCGAAGCCGACGTTGACCCGGTCGAGATAGGAAATGAAGTAGCACACGATCAGCAGCGGCAAGAGCCGCCTGCTGACCCGTCGCACCGTCCGCGCCTCCAGATCCATCGATCGCCCTCCCCTGGCTTCGGCCGAACGCGTCGGCCCCGTTCGCGTCTTTATGGTCTATCGTGATCGCTGAGCGTCGCCCGCAGGCGCGCGGACCGCGCGCCGAGCCCGAGCGATCCCACGCCGTCCCGCGTCATGAGGTGTGCGCCCGTCAGCGGCCGGATCGGGCGACGACCGGCGGGGCCTGCGGCCGAACGGGCACTCAGGCCGCGCGCACCACCAGCACCGTACCCTCGATCCCCGTCACCCGCACCCGGGCGCCGGCCGGCAGGTCCGGCCCCGTCACGCGCCAGAGGGTGTCGTCGCAGCGCAGGCGCCCGGCGCCGTCGACGATCGGTTCGCTCAGCGTCGCCTCCCGGCCGACGAGGCCGCGGTCGGGGCGGTTGAGGCGGGGGCCGTGGCGCAGCACGTGGCGCCGGTTCAGGCGCAGCGCGAGGCCGACGCAGGCGAGCGAAAGGACGGCGAACAGCAGGGCCTGAACCGGCCACGGCAGCGGCGCGAGGGCGGTCGCGAGCCCGGTCGCCAGCGCCGCGAGGCCGAGCCAGATCAGGAACACGCCGGGCGCGACGATCTCGGCGGCGGCGAGCGCGAGGCCGGCCACCACCCAGGCCCAGACGGGGCCTAGCGCGTCGAGGAAGTCAGGGATCACGGCTCAGGCCCGCGGCGCGCCGACGTTCGGCGGCGTCCCCGTCCGGCGGGGGGCGTCGTCGCCGAACACCGCCCGGGTGATCGCGCCGATGCCGCCCAGCGTGCCCGCGAGCCCCGCCGCCTCGATCGGAACCACCACCACCCGCTGGTTCGGGGCGGTGGCGAGCGCGCGCACCGCGTCCACGTACTTCTCGGCCACGAGGAAGTTGGCGGCGGCGATGTCGCCCTCGGCGATGGCCTGACTGACCATGCCCGTCGCCCGCGCCTCGGCCTCGGCCGAGCGCTCCCGGGCCTCGGCGTCGCGGAACGCCGCCTCGCGGCGTCCCTCGGCCTCCAGGATCGCCGATTGCTTGCGCCCCTCCGCCCGCAGGATCTCGGCGGCGCGCTGGCCCTCCGCCTCCAGGATCGAGGCGCGCTTCTCGCGCTCGGCCTTCATCTGCCGGGCCATCGCCCCGGCGAGGTCGGCGGGGGGCACGATGTCCTTGATCTCGATGCGGGTGATCTTCACCCCCCACGGCGAGGCCGCCGCGTCGAGCACGCGCAGCAGCCGCTCGTTGATCTCGTCGCGATGGGCGAGCAACTGGTCGAGGTCCATCGAGCCGACCACGGTGCGGATGTTGGTCACCGTCAGCGTCGTGGTGGCGAGGTCGAGGTTGGAGACCTCGTAGGAGGCGCGCGCGGCGTCGAGCACCTGGTAGAACAGCACCGCGTCGATCGTCACGCCGGCGTTGTCGCGGGTGAAGGCCTGCTGGCTCGGCACGTCGATGACCTGCTCCATCACGTTCACCCGCCGGCCGACCCGCTCGACGAACGGCGTGATCACCGCGAGCCCCGCCTCCAGGCTGCGCGCGTAGCGGCCGAACCGCTCCACCGTGTAGACGTGGCCCTGCGGCACCATCTTGATGCCCGCCGCCAGGGTGATCACCACCAGGATCGCCGCGACGACGGCGAAGGTGCTCAGGCCAAACGATAGCGTCACCGCATTCCCCCGAACTGCCGCATCCCGTGAATCGGCGCCCGGCCGATGATGACCGCTGCCGGGCCCGCGCGCGAGCCCCGCATGAACGGACGGGATCCCGGCCCGATCATCCGCGGTTCAGGCCATGCTTGCTAACGTCGGACTTGTGTCTCGTGGCGGGGTTCCTGTCCGGCCGCGGGGCGCTTGATGACGAAAACAGGTGCGTGATACCCGCCGAGCTTGCCGCGGACCGGTCCTCCGATCGACCCCGGCCGGCAAAGATCCCTCACAACCGAATCCGGTCCGCGCGTGAAGATCGCAATCCTCGCCCATCTGAAATACCCGATCGGCCAGCCCCATGCCGGCGGCCTGGAGATGCACACGCATCTTCTCACCGGCGCCTTGCGGCGGGCCGGGCACGCGGTGACCCTGTTCGCGGCCCGCGGCTCGGACCCGGCGCTGGAGCCGGTCACCCTGTGCGATCCGACCGGGGACGCCCTGGCCGATCCGGAGCGCGAGGCGGAGATCGACCGCGCCGAGCGCGACGCCTACCGGCGGATGATGACCATGGTCGCCGCCGGGGGCTTCGACCTCGTCCACAACAATTCCCTGCACGACCTTCCCTTGCGCGAGAGCGCCCGGCTCGACGTGCCCTTCGTGACGGTGCTGCACACGCCCCCGTTCGACTCGCTGGTCGGCGGTGTCGAGGCCGCGAGCCCGGACATGACGTTCCTGGCGGTGTCGCCCTCGCTGGCGCAGGAATGGGCCGGGATCGTCCCCGGCGCGGAGGTGGTGGGCAACGGCGTCGACCTCTCGACCTTCGCCTACAACCCGAGCCCGGACGACCCGCCCTACGTGTTTTGGTCCGGCCGGATCGTGCCGGAGAAGGGCACGCACCTGGCCATCGACGCCGCCCGCGCCGCCGGCCTGCCGCTGGTCTTCGCCGGGCCGCGGATGAACCCCGGCTACTGGGACGCGGAGATCGCGCCCCGGCTCGGGCCCGGCCTCACCTATCTCGGCCACCTGCCGCACCGCGACCTCGCTCACCATCTCGGCCGGGCGCGGGTGGCGATCGTCTCGCCGCGCTGGGAGGAGCCGTTCGGCCTCGTCGTCGCCGAGGCGCTGGCCTGCGGCACACCGGTCGCCGCCTTCCGCCGCGGGGCGATCCCCGACATCCTCGACGCCACCTGCGGTCGGCTGGCCGAACCGGACGATGCCGCCTCCCTGGCGGGCGCGATCCGCGCCGCCGCGGACCTGTCGCGCCGGGCCTGCCGCGACCGGGCCGAGGCGCTGTTCGACGCCGCGGCGATGACCGCCCGCTACCTCGAAGTCTACGATGCCGTGCTGGAACAGGCCGCCGAGCGCGCCCGCCCCGTCCTGCGCCGGGTCGCCGGGGCGCGCGGCTGATGGCGGCCCCGCGTCCGTGCGTCGTCTGCGTGCCGGCCCGCGACGAGGCGCAGGCCCTGCCGCGCCTGCTCGCGACGCTGGACCGCCAGGAGGGCTTCTCCGACTCCGGGAAGCTGCGCGTGGTCGTGCTCGCCAACAACTGCGCCGACGGCACCGCCGACGCGGTCCGGGCCCAGCGGGCGGCCGGCGCCATTCCAGCGCTCGACCTGCGGCTCATCGACGTCACCCTGACCGGCGAGGCCGCCCATGTCGGCACCGCCCGGCGGATGGCGCTGGACGCGGGCGCCGACTGGCTCGACGCGGACGGCGCGGCCGACGGGGTCCTGCTGACCACCGACGCCGACGCGCGCCTGCCCGAGACCTGGGTGGCGGCCAACCTGCGCGCGCTGGAGCGCGCCGACGTGGTCGGCGGCCGCCTCGTGATCGACGGGGACGGGGCGGCGGACCCCGATCTCGCCGCCCTGCACGCCCGGATCGAGCGTTACTGGGCCGGCGTGCGCCGCCTGGAAGACCTGCTCGACCCGCCCCCGCACGACCCCGCCCCGCGCCACGGCGACCACACCGGCGCGAGCCTCGCGTTCCCGGCCGCGCTCTACCGGGCGGTGGGCGGCGTGCCGCCGCTGCCCTGCGGTGAGGATAACGCGCTGGTCGGGCTGATGCGCGACCGCGGCGCGCGCTTGCGCCACGACCCGGCGGTGAGCGTGCGCGTCTCGGCCCGGCACCAGGGCCGGGTGGCGGGGGGCATGGCCACCGAGATGGCGCGCCGCGCCCGGGTGCTCGGCGGCGAGGCCTATCGCCTGCCCGAGGCGGCCCACTGGCGGGCGCTGATCCTGCGCCGGGCCGCCCTGCGGCGCGCCTACGGACTCGACCCCGCGGCCCGCGCCGCGGCTTGCGCGCAGTTGGGGCTCGGGGCGGGGGACCTCGCCGCCGTGCTGTCGGCGGGCTGCCCCAACGACATCGCCTTCGTCGAGCGTGCCGATCGCCTGCTGGAACTGGGCAGCCCCCCGGCCGCCACCTGCGACCTCGACCGGGCGCTCGCCGACCTCGACGCCCTGGCCGACACCGGGCGGGCGGCGGCGTGACCCGCGGGATCGGCTGGTACGTCCACCACCAGGGCGCCGGCCACCTGCACCGCGCCCGCTCCGTCGCCGCCGCCCTGCCGCGGCCCTGCACGGTGATCGGCACGCTGGCGGGGTTCGACACGGGCGGCCTCGACATCCTCGACCTGCCCGACGACCGGCCGCTCGGCGATGGGGCCTTCGACGGCCGGGACGGCGCGGCGGAGCGGCCCGAGGCGCTGCACTACGCCCCGCTCAACCACCCCGGCGTGCGCGAGCGGGCGGCGCGGATCGCCGCCTGGGCGGCGCGGACCGACCCGGCGCTGCTCGTCGTCGACGTGTCGGTGGAGGTGGCGCTGCTGGCCCGCCTGCTCTCGGTGCCGACCGTCGTGGTGCGGCTCGCCGGCACCCGCACCGACCGGCCGCACCTGGAGGCGTTCCGGAGCGCGAGCCGGATCCTCGCCCCCTTCCCCGAGGCCCTGGAGGGCGCGGCGACGCCCGGCTGGGTGCGCGCGAAGACCGTCTACGCCGGCTTCCTCGGCGCGCCCGCGGCCCGCGCGACGGCGCCGGGCGAGGACATCGTCGTGGTGTTCGGCCGCGGCGGCGACGGCGGCCGCCTCGCCGACCTCGCCGCCGCGGCGCGGGCGGTGCCGGGGCGGGACTGGCACGTGCTGGGCCCCGTCACGGGCACGGGCGACGCGCCGGAGGACCGCCCGGCGAACCTCCATCTGCACGGCTGGGTCGCGGATCCGGAGCCCTTCGTCGCCGGGGCGGGGCTGCTCGTCGGCGGCGCCGGGGACGGGCTGGTGGCGCTGGCCGCCGCCCACGCCAAGCGCTTCCTCTGCCTGCCCGAGCCCCGGGCCTACGGCGAGCAGACCGAGAAGGCCGCTGCCCTCGCCCGCCTCGGCGCGGCGGTGGTCCATCCGGGCTGGCCGGCGGCGGAGGCGTGGCCCGCGCTGGTGCAGTCGGCCCGGGCGCTCGACCCGGCGACCATCGGCGGCCTCGGGCGGCCGGACGCGGTGGCCGCCTGCGCCGCCGCGATCGAGCGGATCGCCCGCGCCATGGGGCAGACATGAATACGGCGCCTCGCCGGGGGCGGGCGCCGGATGTCGAAGCCTCGGTTGAGGCTCGGTGTGCGCGGACGGTCATCGCGAGCGCAGCGGAGCGGCCTAGAGCTGCGCGCGGTCTGAGAGTGTGGCGGCCGGGATCGCCTTGCTCCGCCCACGAAGACGGTGCGGACCACCCCTACGAAATCGGGCCCTACGAAATCAGGTCGAGCTTGGCCGTCTCGATCCCGGCGGCCCGGAGGGCGTCCGGCAGGGCGGCGAAGTCGCGGTAGCCCGCCTCGCGCGCCATCGCGTCGAGGGCGGTCTGCTCGTCGTCGGCCGAGCCCGTCCAGAGGACGGCGCCGCTCCGCGTCTGCTTGATCTGGAAGATGCTCATGGTCCTTCACCCTGCGGAGGTAGGTTAACGGTCTGATAACGCCGCCTCGCGATGACGGTTGCAGGTCTCGCGCGCTGATTCGGCCCTAAACCCGCGGGTCCGGACCTGCGGCGCGGACGACCGGGACGGGGCCGCGCGGAGCGGGTTACGATGCGCGCGGCGAGGAGCCACGCGCCATGAAGCCACGCGCCGCCGCACCGGGCGTCATGAAAAGGCCGGCCTGCCGCGCGATCGACGCGCCCGAGCGGCGGTGCGCCGCGATCGGGGCCAAGACCGTGCCAGACCGTTTTCCGCGCGTGCAGTTCCCGCGCGCGCAACTCCCACGTGCGCAACGCTCACGTGCGACCACCGCCGCGCTCCTCGGCCTGCTCGCGGCGCTGGCCGCGGGCTCGGCCCGGGCGGTCGAGCCGGCCGCCGTGCCCGAGGCCGCGGCCATCGCCCCCGCCGTCACCGTCGTCCCGGCCGCGCACCGCGAGATCGTCGAGCGCGCCGTGGTCACCGGCACGCTGGTGCCCCGCGACGAGATCCTGGTCGCCCCCGAGGTCGAGGGCCTGCGGATCACCGAGTTGCTCGCCGAGGAGGGCGACCGGGTCGGCAAGGGGCAGGTGCTCGCCCGGCTGTCGCTGGAGATGATCGCCACGCAGGAGGCCTCGAACGCCGCCGCGATCGCCCGGGCCGAGGCCGCCATCGTCCAGGCCCGCAGCCAGATCGTCCAGGCCGAGGCCGCGCAGGTGGAGGCCAAGCTCGCGCTGGAGCGGGCGCAGTCGCTGGTGAAGACCGGCAACGCCACCGCCGCGGTGCTGGAGCAGCGCGTCTCGGCGGCGCTCGGGGCCGACGGGCGCCTCGCCGCCGCCCGCGGCGGGCTCCAGGGCGCGGAGGCCGACCTCGCCACGGCGAAGGCCGCCGGCTCCGAGATCGCCCTGCGCCGCGCCCGCACCGACATCCGCGCTCCGGAGGCGGGCATCGTCAACCGCCGCACGGCGCGGGTCGGCGCCACCGCGACGGCCGTCGGCGAGCCGCTGTTCCGGCTGATCGCCCGCGGCGAGATCGAGCTGGAGGGCGAGGTGCCTGAGACCGCGCTGGTCCGGCTCAAGGTCGGCGATCCCGCCCGGCTCGAACTCGACGACGGCCGCGTCCTGGCCGGCGCCGTCCGCCGGGTCTACCCCGAGGTCGACCGCATGACCCGGCTCGGCCGGGTCCGCATCCGGCTCGGCGACGACCCGGCCCTGCGCATCGGCGCCTTCGCCCGCGGCAGCGTCGAGGTGGCGCGCCGCGACGGCGTGGCGGTGCCGGTCTCCAGCCTGATCTACGCCGCCGACGGGCGCGCGAGCCTGCTCGTGGCGCGCGACGGCCGCGTCGAGGCGCGGACCGTGACGCCGGGCCTGTCCGCCGAGGGCTTCACCGAGGTGCGGACCGGGGTGGCGGCCGGCGAGCGCGTGGTCGCGCGGGCCGGTTCCTTCCTGCGCGACGGCGACCGGGTGCGGGCGGTGGATCCGGCGCCCGCGAACGCCGCCAAGCCCGTCGCCGACGCGGCCCGGTAGGAGCGCCCCATGCGCCTCAACGTCTCCGCCTGGGCGATCCGCAAGCCGCTGCCGTCGGTGGTGCTGTTTCTGGTGCTGATGGTGCTGGGCCTCGTGTGCTTCCGCGCCCTGCCGATCACCCGCTTCCCGAACATCGACATCCCGATCGTCTCGGTCACCATCACCCAGTCCGGCGCGGCCCCGTCCGAGCTCCAGACCCAGGTGACGAAGTGGGTCGAGGATTCGGTGGCCGGGGTGAAGGGCGTCAAGCACGTCCTGTCGACCATCACCGAGGGCATCTCGACCACGACGATCGAGTTCCGCCTGGAGGTGAACCAGGACCGCGCCGTCAACGACGTCAAGGACGCGATCGCCAAGATCCGCCAGAACCTGCCGCGCACCATCGACGAGCCGATCGTCAGCCGCGTCGAGATCGCCGGCCTGCCGATCATGATCTACGGCGCCTCGGCACCGGCGATGACGCCCGAGGACCTGTCGTGGTTCGTGGACGACGTGGTCGCCCGGGGCCTCCAGAGCGTGAAGGGGGTGGGCGGCGTCGAGCGCCTCGGCGGCGTCGCCCGCGAGGTCCGCGTCACCCTGAAGCCCGACCGGCTGCTCGCGCTCGGCATCACCGCGGCCGACGTGAACCGGCAGTTGCGCCTCACCTCCGCCGACATGGCGGGCGGGCGGGCCGAGATCGGCGGCCAGGAGCAGTCGATCCGGGCGCTGGCGGCCTCGGCGAGCCTCGACACGCTGGCGGCCACCTCGATCGTGGTGCCGGGCAACCGCAAGGTCCGCCTCGACGAGCTGGCGACGCTCTCCGACACGGCGGAGGAGCCGCGCACCTTCGCCCGCTTCAACGGCGAGCCGGTGGTCGCCTTCGCGATCTCGCGGGCGACGGGCGCCAGCGACGCCGACGTCTCGGTCGGGGTGGCCAAGAAGATCGCCGCGCTCCACGCGGCCAACCCCGACGTGCGCTTCGACCTGATCGACACCAGCGTCGTCAACACGATCGGCAACTACCACTCGGCGATGCTCGGCCTCGTCGAGGGCGCGGCGCTCGCGGTGATCGTGGTGCTGCTGTTCCTGCGCGACTGGCGCGCGACGCTGATCGCCGCTCTCGCCCTGCCGCTCTCGGTGATCCCGACCTTCTGGGTGATGAGCGCGCTGGGCTTCTCGCTCAACGCCGTGAGCCTGCTCGCCATCACGCTGGTGACCGGCATCCTCGTGGACGACGCCATCGTCGAGATCGAGAACATCGTCCGGCACATGCGCATGGGCAAGTCGCCCTACCGCGCGGCGCTGGAGGCGGCCGACGAGATCGGGCTCGCGGTGATCGCCATCACCGCGACGATCATCGCGATCTTCGCCCCGGTCTCGTTCATGGGCGGGATCGCCGGCCAGTACTTCAAGCAGTTCGGCCTGACCATCGCGGCGGCCGTGTTCATGTCGCTCCTGGTGGCGCGGCTGATCACGCCGCTCTTGGCCGCCTACTTCCTGCGCGACCACGGCCCCGACCACGAGCGCGACGGCCCGGTGATGCGGGCCTACACCCGGCTCGTGGCGTGGTCGGTGCGGCACAAGTACGTGACGCTGGTGCTGGGGCTCGCGTGCTTTGCCGGCTCCATCGCCTCCACCGGCCTCCTGCCCGCCGGCTTCCTGCCCGCCGAGGATCAGGCCCGCACCCTGTTCGTGATGGAGCTGCCGCCCGGCGCCCGCCTTCCGGATACGGTGCAGGTCACCGACCGGCTGGTGGACGAGATCCGCAAGCTGCCGGAGGTGCGCAGCGTCTTCGTCGACGGCGGCCGGCAACTGCCCGGCAAGAAGGAGGTGCGGCTGGCGAGCCTCACCATCAACCTGACGCCCAAGAACACCCGCCACAAGACCCAGAAGCAGGTCGACGCCGAGATCGCCGACATCCTGCGGCAAGAGCCCGACATCCGCTTCTGGGCGCTGCGCGAGGGCGGCCAGCGCGACCTCGCGCTGATCGTCGCCGGCCCCGACAAGGCGGTGGTGGCCGACGTCGCCGCCCGGCTCCAGCGCGAGGCGGCCGGCGTGCCCCACCTCGTCAACGTGATGTCGACGGCGCCGCTGGACCGCACCGAGATCCGCATCCGCCCGAAGCCGGCGGTGGCCGCCGACCTCGGCGTGACCACCGACGTCATCGCCGAGACCGTCCGGGTCGGCACGATCGGCGACATCGGCATGAACCTGGCCAAGTTCAACGCCACCGACCGGCAGATCCCGATCCGGGTGCAACTGCCGGAGCGGCTGCGCGGCCAGCTCTCCGAACTCGCGACCCTGAAGGTGCCGGTCAAGGGCGGGCAGGCGGTGCCGCTCTCCACCGTGGCCGACCTGACGCTCGGCCAGGGCCCGACCGCGATCGACCGCTACGACCGCGCGGTGCGGGTGGCCATCGAGGGCGACATGCAGGGCTCGGACGCCCTCGCCGCCCTGATCGATCAGGTGATGAACCTGCCCGCGGCCAGGAACCTGCCGCCCGGCGTGACCATCAAGCAGACCGGCGACGCCGAGGTGATGGGCGAGGTGTTCGAGGGCTTCGCCCTGGCGATGGGCGCCGGCCTGATGATGGTGTTCGGCGTCCTGATCCTGCTGTTCGGCAACTTCCTCCAGCCGCTCACCATCCTGTTCTCGCTGCCCCTGTCGATCGGCGGCGCCATCCTGGCGCTGCTGATCGTGCAGAAGCCGATCTCGATGCCGGTGGTGATCGGCATCCTGATGCTGATGGGCGTGGTGACCAAGAACGCGATCATGCTCGTCGACTTCGCCGTCGAGCAGATCCGCGCCGGGGTCGATCGCACGACCGCGATCGTCGATGCCGGGCGCAAGCGGGCGCGGCCGATCGTGATGACCACGATCGCCATGGCGGCGGGTATGGTTCCGTCCGCGATGGCGCTCGGCATCGGCGGCGAGTTCCGCGCGCCGATGGCCATCGCGGTGATCGGCGGGCTGATCGTCTCCACCGGCCTGTCGCTGGTGTTCGTGCCGGCGATCTTCGTGCTGATGGACGACCTGTCGCGGCTGCTCGGACGCCTGTTCGGCCGCTTCATCGGCGAGCGCGACGACCCGCTGGACATGGTCGGCTACGACCACCCTGGCGCCGCCAACGACCGACCCGGGGCGCCGCCGCGGGTCGCGGCGGAGTAGCGCCGCGGCCCTCGCGTCGCGGCCCTTGCGCCGCGCCCGCCGATGCGCTGTCTCCCCGCCCGGGAATCAGCGGAGAACGGACAGCATGTCGGGTGGTCACGGGGCGATCGAGGGGTCCAACAAGCGCGTCGCGCTGCTGATCTCGGTGCTGGCGCTGTTCCTCGCCTTCAGCGAGACGCTGGGCAAGGCGGCACAGACCGATTCGATCGGCGCCAACGTCGAGGCGTCGAACCTCTGGGCCTATTTCCAGGCGCGCACCATCCGCCAGACGGTGCTGAAGACCGCCGACGAGGCGCTGGCGCTGCTGCCGCCGGGGTCGAACCAGGCGGCGGTCGACGCCCAGCGCGCCGCCTGGGCCAAGACGATCGCCCGCTACGATTCGGAGCCCTCCACCGGCGAGGGCCGCAAGGAACTGACGGCCCGGGCCAAGACCGCCGAGACGAAGCGCGACCTCTCGCTGCTGCGCTACCACCACTACGAGCTGGCCTCGGCCGCCTTCCAGATCGGCATCGTGCTGGCGTCCGCCGAGGTGATCACCGGGATCGCCGCGCTGGTCTTCGCGGGCGGGCTACTGGGCCTCGCCGGAGCGGCCCTGCTCGCCTTCGGCTACTTCGCGCCGCACGCGCTGCCGTTCCTCCACTGATCCGGGCGCGTCCCCGGAACACGGGGGCCGCGCCTGTCCGCGCCGCGGCTGGACGGACCCCGCGCGATCCTGTCTGATCCGAACGGGATCGGGGAGGTGGGCGGATGGCCGGGGACAAGGACGATCAGGGTCGCCTCACGCGCGTGGCGAGCGCCATCTTCCTGCACACCGAGCACGCGATCTACGCCGCGCTCGGCATCCTGCTGGCGCTCACGGCGCTCGCGGCGCTGATCGAGGCGGCGGACCTGACCTGGAGCGCGATCCGGGCGCTCGGCGGCCCCGAAAAGATCCTGGAGGTGATCGACCGGCTGCTGTTCCTGCTGATGCTGATCGAGATCCTGCACACGGTGCGGGTCTCGATGCGCTCGGGCACGCTGACCTGCGAGCCGTTCCTGATCGTCGGGCTGATCGCCTCGATCCGGCGGGTGCTGGTGATCACCCTGCAATCCTCGGAGATCACCCACGCCAAGGACTGGTCGCCCGAGAAGCAGGCGCTGTTCCAGGCCTCGATGCTCGAACTCGGCGTGCTCGGCGGGCTGATCCTGGTCATGGTCTTCGCGATTTTCCTGCTCCACCGCGCCCGCGACGACGGCAAGCCGGCGGGGGAGGAGTCGAAGGAGCATGCGGGGGCATGAGGCGCCGCCCGAAAGCATCTCCAATCCCGTCCTGCACATGCTATCTTCACAGCCATGAGCGCCGGAACTCTCGACACGCTGGCGATCGCCAGACGCCTCAAAGCCGTCGGCTTCACCGAGGATCAGGCCGAGGCGGTCACCGGCGTGCTGCGCGACGCGCGCGAGACCGATCTGTCTACGCTCGCGACGAAGTCTGATCTCAGAGCCGAGATCGGTGCCGCCAAGAACGAGTTACGGACCGAGATCGCGGAAGCGAAGTTCGAGATCCTGAAATGGGTCCTCTCCGCGATCGGCTTCCAGACCATCGTGATCGTCGGCGCCATCGTCGCGCTGACGAAGGGGCTGCGTTGAGCCTGTCCGAACCGCTCAGTTCATCCGCAGGATCGCGGCGTTGAGCAGCGTCGCGAAGGCGACCCAGGCCGCGTAGGGCACCAGCAGCCACGCCGCCGCCCGGTCGAAGCGCCACGTCAGCCGGATCGTCCACAGCACCATCACCAGGAGCACGGCCACGACGACGAGGGCTGCGCCGACCGCGTGGACGGTGAAGAACACCGGCGTCCACGCGGCGTTCAGCGCGAGCTGCACGAGGAAGGCGGCGAGCGCCAGCCACCAGCCCTCGCCGGAGGGGCCGGTGCGCGGCTTGGCGCCGAGGAGCCGCCACAGCGCGACGGCGATGGCCGTGTAGAGGATCGTCCAGGCCACCGGGAACACCCAGACCGGCGGGTTGAACCACGGCTTGGCGAGGCCCGCGTACCAGCCCGGGATCTCGGACCGGGTCGCGACCGAGCCGATCGCCGCGGTGGCCGCCACGGGCAGGATCGCGCAGGCGAGGCGCAGCCAGGCCGGGAGCGGCGAGCCCTCGGGGACGCGGGTGGCGGCGGGCGCGGGAGTCGGGGCGGGCATGGTCGGCTCGTCTCGGAGGCGGGTTGCGGCCGGCGCCCCGCCGTGTCAGGCGCGGGGCCGCGGATCCGCCGGGAACACTCAGATGTCACAGCCTAACGCGCCAAGCGAGCCCGCGGGCTCGGCCGAGTTCTCGCGCAGGAGCCTCGCCGCCCAGGCGATGGGCGGGATCGACCCGCACACCCGCGCCGTGGTGCGGCCGCTGCACGTGGCCACCACCTTCGTGCGCGACCCCGACAACGGCTACAGCTCCGGCTACTGCTACGCCCGGCCCGACAACGCCACGGTGCGCGAGGCGGAGGCCGTGCTGGCGATGCTGGAGGGGGCTGAGGCCGGCGCCCTGCTGTTCGGCTCCGGCATGGCGGCGGCCACCGCGGTGTTCGGCGCGCTGGAGCCCGGCGACCACGTGGTGGCGGGCACGGTGATGTACTGGGCGCTCAAGCGCTGGCTGCGCGAGGAGGCGCCCCGGCGCGGGCTCGACCTCACCTTCGTCGACACCGACGACCCCGAGACGCTGCGCGCCGCGATGCGGCCGGACCGAACGAAGCTCGTCTGGATCGAGACCCCGGGCAACCCGCTCTGGACGGTCACCGACATCGTCGCCGCGGCGGAGATCGCCCACGCCGCGGGCGCCCGGCTCGCGGTCGATTCCACCGCCGCCTCGCCGGTGCACACCCGGCCGCTGGAGCTCGGCGCCGACCTCGTGATGCACTCGGGCACCAAGATCCTGAACGGCCATTCCGACGTGGTGGCCGGCGTGCTCGCGGCGGCGCGGGCCGACGGGTTCTGGGAGCGGATCAAGGGCATCCGCTCCGGGTCCGGGGGCATCCTCGGGCCGTTCGAGGCCTTCCTGCTGATGCGCTCCCTGCGCACCCTGCACTTGCGGGCCGCGGCGCAGAGCGCGGCGGCCCTGGACCTCGCCCGGCGCCTGAGCGCCCACCCGCACGTGAGCCGGGTGCTCTACCCGGGCCTGCCCGAGGATCCCGGCCACGCGGTCGCCGCCCGGCAGATGCGGGACGGGTTCGGCTTCATGCTGTCGATCCGGGTGGCGGGGGGTGAGGCCGGGGCGATCGCCACCGCCGCGCGGGTGCGGCTGTGGAAGCGGGCGACCTCGCTCGGCGGCGTCGAGAGCCTGATCGAGCACCGCGCCTCGGTCGAGGGGCCGGGCAGCCCCTGCCCGCCGGACCTGCTGCGGCTGTCGGCGGGCGTCGAGGACGTGGACGACCTGTTCCGCGACCTCGACGCGGCCCTGCGCGCGGCCCATGATGTGGCCTGAGGGCCGTTCCGACCGGACGCGGTGCCGCGATCGGGTCCGGCGCGTTGTGCGGGCGGGGCCGTGCGTGGGCCCCCGCTCCGAGGCCCGAGGCTCGCCACCGTGAGGTTCGCACCATGAGATCCGCAACGTCCGGCGCCCTCGCCGCCCTCCTCGCCGCCCTCCTGGCCCTCGCCGCCGGCCCGGCGCTGGCCGACGCGGTGCCGAACCTCGACGTGGAGAAGACCTGCCGGTCCACCCAGATCGCCGACGCCACGGTCGACGAGAAGACCAGCTACCAGGGCTGCCTGCGCTCCGAGATGGACGCCAAGCGCTTGGCCGAGCGGAACTGGGGCCAGTACACGCCGGCCGCCAAGCGCCAGTGCGAGGCGCAGTTCCAGGCCGGCGGCTACCCGTCCTACGTCGAGATGGTGACGTGCCTGGAACTCGCCTCCGGCACCGTGCCGGCCCAGCCCGGCCAGGGCGGCACAGCCGTCGGCGGCCCCGGCTCGCCGCGGGATGCCAGGGCGCAGCGCGAGGGCGCCCAGAACCTGACGCGGGAGCCCCCCGCCAGCCAGCGCACCAACCCGATCGAGGTGCTGGAGAACAAGTAGGGCCTCGGACCAGATCCGATCGATCGCTGCGCGATGCGGATCTGGACGTTGCTCGGGCGCCGCGCGGGCTGGCCGAGACGCGGCCCGCTTCGATCGCGCGAAGGACGCATCACGCCCGCATGCACGTGAACGCCACGGTCTCGTAGGGGAACGCGACCTCAGCCCCCGCGAGCTCGGGGGTCTCCGCCACGAGCGCCCGCACCGCCCCGGCGACCGCAGCCCGCTCGGCCTCCGGCAGGGCGGCGACGAAGCTCACGGACAGGGTGCGGTCGACCACCACCGCTTCGGCGGGTCCGCGGTGGACGTGCGGGAAGCGCCGCTCGCGCAAGGGGCCGAAGCCGGGCGCCGGGAACGCGGCCCGCCACGCGCCGGTGCGGTAGCGGGGCGCCCCGCCCTCGTGCGGGTCGGTGATCCGCGACAGGGCGGCCACCCAGGGCACGCGCTCGTCGCGCACGTTCCAGATCAGGCCGAGCCGGCCGCCGGGGCGCAGGACGCGAGCGATCTCGGCGAGCGCCGCCGCCCCGGCGAACCAGTGGAAGGCCTGCGCGCAGACCACCGCGTCGAGGCAGGCCGCCTCCAGCGGGATCGCCTCGGCGGTGCCCGCCAGCGCGGTCGCCTCCGGGTGGGCGCGCAGCAGCGCGGCGCGCATCGCCGCCACCGGCTCCACGGCCACCACGTCGGCGCCGGTGGCGCGCAGGTACGGCAAGAACTTGCCGGTTCCGGCGCCGAGGTCGAGCACCCGGCGCCCCGGCCCGAGGCCGAGGTCGCCGGTCAGCCAGTCCGCCACCGCCGCCGGGTAGTCCGGCCGGCCCGCGCCGTAGGCCGCCGCGCCCGCCGCGAAGCCGTCCGCCGCGGCCGCGTGGATCCCGGCCCCATCGGCCGCGGCTGCGCCGGTCTCGGGCATGACGGGCGCGCTCCTGTCCCATGCGCCGGCCGCTTTCGCACGCATCCCCGGGCACGCCCGTGATATGCGCCGGGCATCGCCCGCCGCCATGCCCCGCTCGGACTCGTGAACGCCCTCGCCATCATCGCCCCGATCTTCGGGATCGTCCTGATCGGCTGGGGCGCCGCCCTCACCGGGCTCCTGTCCGACAAGGTGAGCGACGGCCTGTCCGAGTACGTGTTCGCGGTGGCGGTGCCGGCCCTGATCCTCGCCACCCTCACCCGGCCGGGGATGCAGGGCGAGATCGCGTGGTCCTACTGGGTCTCGTATTTCGGCGGCGCCGCGATCTCCTGGGCGGCGGGGACGCTGATCGCCCGGCGGCGCGGGGGCATCGAGCGGCGCGGGGCGATCCTGCACGGCTTCTCCGCCTGCCAGTCGAACACGATCTTCGTCGGCGTGCCGATGATCCTCCAGGCCTACGGGGAGGACGGCGCCTTCCCGCTGTTCATGCTGCTGGCGGTCCACCTGCCGCTGATGATGGGCAGCGCCACCTTCCTGATCGAGTCCGATTCCGACAGGCCGGTGCTCGCCCGGCTGCGCGGCCTCGCCCTGGTGCTCCTGAAGAACCCGATCTTCGTGGCGCTGCTCGTCGGGATGGCGATGAAGGGCGTGGGCTTCGTCCCGGACGGGATCCTGAAATCCCTCATCGACGCCTTCGGCGGCACCGCCTCGACCTGCGCGCTGGTGGCGCTCGGGGCCGGGCTCAAGCGCTACCGGGTGCTGTTCGACCTCAAGGGCGCGCTGGTGATCGCCGCACTCAAGAACGTGCTGCACCCGCTGGCCGTCTGGGTGCTGGCCTTCCACGTCTTCCGGATGCCGCCGGCCTACGCGGGCGTGGCGACCCTGTTCGCGGCGATGCCGGTGGGCATCAACGCCTACCTGCTCGCCGTGCGCTACCGGACCGAGACCGGGATGGTGGCGGCCTCGGTGCTGGTCTCGACCCTCGTGGCGCCGCTGACAACGCTGTTCTGGCTCGCGGTGCTCGGTCGGACGTGAGGCCGTGACGGGGGGACGCGCCCGTCACCGGGCCCGTTGGCCGGGGGCTCCGCCCGGTCTAGGCTGGGCCCGATCAGGACGGGCCGCGAGACCCGGCGAGACACGACCGAAGGAACCGCCCATGAACGCCCCGATGCGCCCCCCGGGCAGCGAATCCCCCGCCGCCCCGCCGTCGGCCCGCTTCGTGTGGGACGACCCGTTCCTGCTGGAGGACCAGCTCACCGAGGACGAGCGGGCGATCCGCGACGCGGCGCACGCCTTCGCCCAGGAGAAGCTCCTGCCCGGCATCGTCGAGGCCTATGCCAACGAGAAGACCGATCCCGGCCTGTTCCGGCAGATGGGCGAACTCGGGCTCCTCGGCGTCACGATCCCCGAGGAATACGGCTGCGCGGGCGCCTCCTACGTCGCCTACGGCCTCGTCGCCCGGGCCGTCGAGGCGGTCGATTCCGGCTACCGCTCGATGATGAGCGTGCAATCCTCCCTCGTCATGTACCCGATCCACGCCTACGGCTCGGAGGACCAGCGCCGGAAATTCCTGCCGAAGCTCGCCTCGGGCGCGTGGATCGGCTGCTTCGGCCTGACCGAGCCGGATGCCGGCTCCGACCCCGCGGGCATGAAGACCAAGGCGGAGAAGATCGACGGCGGCTACCGCATCTCGGGGGCCAAGATGTGGATCTCCAACGCCCCCTTCGCCGACGTGTTCGTGGTCTGGGCGAAGTCCGACGCGCACGAGGGCGCGATCCGCGGCTTCGTGCTGGAGAAGGGGATGAAGGGCCTGTCCGCCCCGACCATCAAGGGCAAGCTTTCACTCCGCGCCTCCACCACCGGCGAGATCGTGATGGAGGGGGTCGAGGTCGGGGAGGACGCGCTGCTCCCGAACGTGTCGGGACTCAAGGGTCCGTTCGGCTGCCTCAACCGGGCGCGCTACGGCATCTCCTGGGGGGCGATGGGCGCGGCCGAGGATTGCTGGCGGCGGGCGCGCGACTACACGCTGGAGCGCAAGCAGTTCGGCCGCCCCCTCGCGCAGACCCAGTTGGTCCAGAAGAAACTCGCCGACATGCAGACCGAGATCGCGCTGGGGCTCCAGGCCTCCCTGCGGGTCGGCCGGCTGATGGACGAGGGCCGGATGGCCCCGGAGATGATCTCACTGATCAAGCGCAACAATTGCGGCAAGGCGCTCGACATCGCCCGGGTCGCCCGCGACATGCACGGGGGCAACGGCATCATGGGCGAGTACCACGTGATGCGCCACGCCCAGAACCTCGAGACGGTCAACACCTACGAGGGTACCCACGACGTCCACGCCCTGATCCTCGGCCGCGCGCAGACGGGGTTGCAGGCGTTCTTCTAGCCCCCGTCGGCGCGCAAGCACGGCCGCGGGGACGCTCAGTCCGCACCGGGCCGTGCCGCCCTCGGCCGTCGCCGCGAAGCGCGCGACGGCCCGCGCGACGACGGTACGCGACGATGCGGCGTCCGGATCGTCGGATCCCGACCACCCCCCTCATCCTTGTAAGTCTTTGCGCATCCGATTTGGTAAGGTCGGATCTGCGGCGGCGGGCAGGACCCCGGCTCATCCTGGGGCATTGAAGCCCGCACCTCAGCTTGGGAGCCTGCCCGCCCATTCCACGACCCCGGACAGTCGCTCGGGCCGCAAGAGCCCGGTTGCGCAAGGGTGGGGCGGAATGGCGCTGGTGTGTGTCGGCATCGACGTGTGCAAGGCGCGGCTGGACGTGCATGTCCTGCCGCAGGGTCAGGCCTTCGCGGTTGCCCGCGACGGCACGGGCCTGAACGATCTGGTGACGCGCCTGCAGGCGCTGGGGCCGGATCTGGTGGCGATCGAGGCGACCGGCGGCTTCGAGCAGGTGGCGGCGGCAGCCCTGGCGGGCGCGGGTCTGCCGCTGGTGGTGGTCAATCCGGCCCAGGTCCGGCACTTCGCCAAGGCGTTGGGCCAGCGGGCCAAGTCGGATCCGATCGACGCGGCCGTGATCGCCCGGTTCGCGGCCGCCACGCAGCCGGCGGTGCGGCCGCTGCCGGATGCGGCCACGCGGATGCTGGCGGATCTGGTCGCCCGGCGCCGTCAGATCGTCGAGATGCTGGCGTCCGAGAAGAACCGGGCCCCGCGCACCGAGGCGGCGCGGATCGCCAGGAGCATCGCCCGGCTGATCAAGGCGCTGGAGAAGGAACTCGCCGCGATCGACGCCGAGATCGACACGGGCGTGCGCGGCTCGCCGGCCTGGCGCGCCACCGAGGACCTGCTCGCCTCGGTGCCGGGGGTCGGGCCGGTCACGGCGCGCACGCTCCTGGCCGAGCTGCCCGAACTCGGCCGGCTCAAGACCAAGCAGATCGCCGCGCTGGCCGGCCTCGCCCCGTTCGTGCGCGAGTCCGGCAAGGGGAAGGGCCGCGCCATGGTGTCGGGCGGGCGCAAGAGCGTGCGCACGGCCCTGTTCCTGGCAGCCCTCACCGCCTGCCGGCACAACCCCGTGCTCAAGCGGTTCCGCGACCGGCTCGTGGCCGCCGGCAAGCCCAAGATCGTCGCCGTCGTCGCCGTCGCCCACAAGCTCCTCTCCATCCTCAACGCCATGATCCGGGACCAGAAACCATGGCAACCCGCTTGACAGCCAACACAGTCGCTGAGG
>NZ_JAUYZI010000025.1 GCF_030700245.1 Methylobacterium amylolyticum | reverse complement strand
ATACCAATGGCCCTAGATGTTGACCTGTGCCCAGTCACGCGAGGTCATGGATGTAACGAGGTCTGGGTCGTTGGCGAAGAAGTTCCAAGCGTCGCAGCAGGCGTCGACGATCTGTCGGTAGTCGCGGAAGACCCGGTTGGCGAGCTTGTTCTGGCGCAGGTACTGCCAGACCAGCTCCATCGGGTTCAGCTCGGGCGATGAGGCCGGCAGGTGGAGCAACGTGATGGTGTCCGGGACCACCAGGCCACGCGGTCGGCGCGTCTTGGCGGTGCCGTGATAGCCGGCACCGTCCAGAACCAGGATCGCGTGCGCGCCGGGCGCGACCTGCTTGCTGATCTCAGCCAGATGCAGCGACATCATCGTGGTGTTGACCGTCGGCAGCACCAGGGCCGCGCTGGTGCCGCGCGCTGGGCAGGCCGCCCCGAACACATACGTCCACTTGTAGCGTTGGTCGCGCGGCGCCCGCGGGCGCGTGCCCTTGCGCGCCCAGACCCGCGTCAGCGTGCCCTGCTGGCCGACGCGCGCCTCGTCCTGGAACCAGATCTCGAGCGGCTTGTCGCGGGCGGGCTCGGGCAGGATCTCCGCCACGCGCGCGGCGAAGTTTTTTTAAAAGCCTGCTGGGTCTCGTCGGTGGCCTTGGGATGCTGCGGGCGCACCGACAGCCGCACGAAGCCCAGTGCCGCCAGGTGCTTGCCGACCGTGCGCTCGTGCATCTCGACCCCGAACAACTCCTTGATCCGCGCCTGCAGGTCGACCCGGCGCCAGCGCACGACGCCATCCTTGTCGACGTCCGGCCCCGCCTCGACCAGGGCCGCCAGTTGCTGCTTCTGCTCGGGCGTCAGCTTGGCGGAGCGGCCCGGTGCCTGGCGGTCGCGCAGACCCGCCAGCCCCTCGGCGTTGTAGCGGTGCACCCAGTCGCGCAGGGTCTGGCGGTCCATGCCGCAGGCGCGGGCGGCGGTGGTGCGATCAGCGCCCTCCAGCACCAGGGCGAGCGCCAGCATGCGACGGGCCGCCGGGATGCTGGGCGCCTTGGAGGCGGCGGCGCGCAACCCCTCGGCGCTCAGATCCGTGCGGGTGATCGCGATCCCGGACATGGCGTGTCCTCCTGATCCGCCAAACGAATCAGAAGCCAGCTCAACCCGCAACCCGCCGAGTCACCCTCACAGGCCGTTGGTATGATCCTGTTCCCGGCTGAAGGGTTCGGGATCGCCTCTCTGCCGTCTTTGCGAGCGGAGCGACGCAACCCAGCGGCGCCACGTCCGGTGAGGTCGCGCTGCCCTGGGTCGCGTCGCTGCGCTCGCGATGACGGCGTGGTTCCGGATCACCGAACGGTGCAAACGGAAGCGATATGAGGGGGGACCGGGGAGGCGCGAGACGCGCCGTCCCCGGAATCCCCGTTGATCAGTTCAGGTAGGTGCGGATCCAGTTCGGGGAGAGGATCTCGCCCTCCTCGGTGATGATCCAGGGCTGCTTGGCCGGGTCGGTCAGGGCCGAGGCCGCGGCGGCGATCGCCTCGCGCAGGGTGTGGTACCGCTCGGGCTGCGCGAGCGGGGCGCTCGCCGGGGCCGTGCGCCAGATCGTGAGATCGGCCGGCCGTTCGAGGGCTTGGGTTTCCATCGCAGGTACTCTCTGTCTCCGAACCGTTTGGGACCGTTCAGACGCCCGGTCGCGGCCGGATGGGCCGCGGGGGCGCCGCATGGGTAGCGGCGAATGCAAGCATCTCTGCGGCAGATTTGCGATCAATTCGGGCCGCGGTACGGCCCGCGATTGCACCTTGTGCGCGAGATGATTGTTCAGCCGGGTCGATCATTGTCGCCATCGAAAGATGACCATTCCGTTATGCGGAGTGGTCGCCCCGCCGCGGTGCGCCGCGGCACATCGGCGGCCTCCGACCGCCCTGTGTTGACGCTTCCAGCCTGAACACGCACTTAAGGGATCGGCCCCGGGCCGCGCCGCCCGTCCCATCCCCTTGCCGGAGACCCCCGTGCCGGACCGCACCGTGCGCCTCGTGCTCGTGGCGGTCGTCGTCCTGCTGACGCTGGCCGTGGCGCAGCCCTACCTCGTGCCGCTGCTCTACGCGGTCGACACGCCGCGCGCGGTCACCGCCCGCGGCGACCTCGCCCCCGCCGAGCAGACCACGGTCGCCATGTTCGAGCGGGCGAGCCCGTCGGTGGTCCACGTCTTCGCCCAGGGCGCGGCGCAGGGCCGCGACCTGTTCGACCAGGAGGGCGAGGGCGAGGAGGGCGGCGGCACCCAGACCGGCACCGGCTTCGTCTGGGACGCGGCCGGCCACGTCGTGACCAACACCCACGTGGTTCAGGCCGCCGCCCAGGCCGGCGGCTCGGTCTCCGTCCGGCTGAGTTCCGGCGCGGTGGTGCCGGCCACGGTCGTCGGCATGGCCCCCGCCTACGACCTCGCGGTGCTCCAGCTCGGCCGGGCCGCCCGGGTGCCGCCGCCGCTGGCGATCGGCAGTTCCGCGGACCTCAAGGTCGGCCAGGCGACCTTCGCCATCGGCAACCCGTTCGGCCTCGACCACACGCTGACCACCGGCGTCATCTCCGCCGTGCGCCGCCGCCTGCCGACCAGCGCCGGCCGCGAGCTGCCGGGGGTGATCCAGACCGACGCCGCGATCAACCCGGGCAATTCCGGCGGGCCCCTGCTCGACTCCGCCGGGCGGCTGATCGGCGTCAACACCGCCATCGTCTCGCCCTCGGGCGCGGGGATCGGCTTCGCCATCCCCGTCGACGTGGTCAACCGGGTCGTGCCGGAGCTGATCCGGGCGGGCCGGGTGCGCAACCCCGGCATCGGCATCATCGCCGGGCAGGAGGCCACCGCCGCCCGGCTCGGGATCGACGGCGTCGTGGTGCTGCGGGTGCTGCCCGGCTCCCCCGCCGCCCGGGCCGGCCTGCGCGGGGTCGATGCGGCGACGGGCACGGTCGGCGACGTGATCGTCTCCGCGGGCGGCCAGCGGCTCCACCGGCTCGCCGACCTCACCACCGCCATCGCGGAGGCCGGGCTCGACGCCGCCGTGGAGCTCGGGATCCTGCGCGACGGGCGCCTGCGCCAGGTCCGCGTCACCACCGCCGACGTCGCGGAGAACCGCCGGTGAGATTTTTTTTGATACTCGGCGCCTTCGTGGTGGCGACCGCCGCCGGGGCGGCGGAGGCGCCGGCCCGCGCGCGCCTGTGCCCGGAGAACCTGCCCGAGGGCGTCCGCCTGCCCCCGCCGCCCGGCTGCGCGGCGGCCCCGGCGGCCAAGCGGCGCGACGACGGCTTCCGCGACCTCGGCGGCGTGTCGGTGCGCGTGACCGGCCGCGCCGCCGCCGAGTTCGGTGCCGGGCGGTAACATGAGCCTCGCCCTCGGACTGCTCGCCTGCCTCGCCCTGTGGTGGCTGTCGCGCAACCGCGGCCGGCTGCGGCCGCTGATCGGGACGTGGCCGACGCACCGCCTCGCCGGCTGGGCGGCGCTCGCCGCGGCGGCCTTCCTGCTGCTGCGCGGCAACGTCGTGCTCGCCGCCCTGCTCGGCCTCGGCGGCGTCTGGATGCTGGAGGGGGCGGAGGGCGTCGCGCGCCGGGCGCGGCGCACTTTCTCCTTCGCCGCGCGGCCCGCCCCGGGCCGCAGCTACCGCACGGCGCTGATCGCGGTGGAGCTGCGGCCCGACGGCAGCTTCGGTGAGGGCCGGGTGATCGGCGGACCCGCCGCGGGAGCCCGGCTCGACGACCTCGCCCCGGCGGCGACCGCGGAGCTGCTGCGCCTGTGCCGCGTCAACGATCCGGAGGGCGCCGCCCTCCTAGAGGCGTATCTCGACCGCCGGTCGCCCGGATGGCGTGTAGACGCTGAGGGCGACCGAGACCCGCGGCCGGGCCGTCCGGCGAAGCCAGGGACGATGACGGAGCAGGAGGCGCACGAGATCCTGGGGCTTCAGCGCGGGGCGTCCGCCGAGCAGATCCGGGCGGCCCACCGGGCGCTGATGAAGAGCGCCCACCCCGACCAGGGGGGCAGCGCCGAGCGGGCGGCCCGCGTCAACGCGGCCCGTGACAGGCTTCTGAACCGACATCGCTGAACTCCACGCGCGTTGTCAGATTTTTTCGAGGTGAACGTCCGCCGCGGCCGGCTCCGGTCGCGGCGCATCTCGGTTCTGTCCGTCCGGGCGTCCTCGAACGCGACGCCGGATCATGAGAAAACTAGCTGCGGGTGGCGAAGCAACTGAAGCCGTTGCGCTTCAGCGTCGAGCAGGCGCTCTGGGCCGCGTCCTGCTCGGAGAATCCGGAGAAGCGGGCGCGGTAGAGGGTGGCGCCGCCGTGCTCGACCTTGACGGTGTAGGGGGCGGCCTTCGACAGGCTGCCGCCGACCTTGGCGCGCGCCTCGCTCAGCATCGAGCGCGCCTTGTCCTCGTCGTCCATGGCGCCGAGCTGGATCACCCAGGCGGTGGGCGTCACCCGGCCGCCGCCCACGGGCTTCGGCGCCTCGTCCCGCTCGTTGGAGGCGACGCGGGCCTGCACCTTGCCGGCACCCGGGAACGACGCCGGGGCGGCGGAGCCCGCGTAGGCCTGGGCCGCCTTCGGCAGGGCCTGCGGGCCGGGCCGCCACGTGCCGCCGGGGGTCGTGGTGCGCGCGGGCGAGATGTCGAGCGGTTCACTCATGGCGCTCGTCGTCTCGACATCGTCCTCTTCGGCCGAGGCGACCTGGGTGCGGGTGCGCGAGACCGCGTCGGCGACCACCGCCGGGCGGGCGCGCTCGGCGACCTCGACGGTCGGCGCCGTCTGGCGGGCGCCGGCATAGGCGCGCGGCAGGTTGGCGCGCACGAGGTCGGCCATGATCCGGTCGCGGCTCGCCCCCGACTTGCCGCCGAGCACGATCGCCACGATCTGGCGCCCCTCCGACTTCGCCGCGGTCATCAGGTTGAAGCCGGAATCGCGGGTGTAGCCGGTCTTGATCCCGTCGACGCCCTCGACGTTGCCGAGCAGGCGATTGTGGTTGCCGATGGTGCGGCCGCGGAAGGCGAAGGCGCGGGTCTGGAAGTAGCGGTAGTAGCGCGGGAAGCGGTCCTGGATGGCGCGGGCGAGGATCGTCAGGTCGCGGGCGGTGGTGATCTGCTCCGCGTCCGGCAGGCCCGACGCGTTGGCGTAGCGCGTCCGGCTCATGCCGAGCGCGTGGGCCTTGACCGTCATCATCTGCGCGAACCGGTCCTCCGATCCGGCGATGTTCTCGCCGATGGCGCAGGCCACGTCGTTGGCCGACTTGGTGACGATCGCCTTGATCGCGTCCTCGACCGAGATGGTCTGGCCGGGGCGCAGGCCGAGCTTCGACGGCGCCTGGGCGGCGGCGTGGGCGGAGATGGTCAGGTCGGAATCCAGGGCGAACCGGCCGCGCTCCATCTGCTCGAACAGCATGTAGAGCGTCATCACCTTCGTGATCGAGGCCGGGTGGCGCAGGGCGTTCTCGTTGACGGCGTGCAGCGTCTGGCCGCTCTTCACGTCGACCACCATCGCCGCGTAGGGCGGGTTGTAGCCGCCGCCGGCCGGGCGGTGGTGCCGCCCGCGCCGCGCCTCGGCCGGGGAGGCCAGGGCGGTGAGCACCGCGGCCGCGAGCAGTGCGGCGGGGATCGCGGGAACCGCCGGAGGGCGGCCGACAACGCTACGCATCACGATCGATCGTCCCCGTCAGACCGGCGCCGGGCCGGGCGGATCCCTCGCGGGCCAGCCATCGGGCGTGGCGCCGCCGCATCGCCAGAGGATTAGGGGGGCGCAGTTACAGGCCCGTTAATGCGGTCCGCCCGCGGGCCCGATCCGCGCGCTCCGCCCGCGGCTTGACGCTGGCTGCTGCGGCGCACACAACTCGGCCACGCGGTTCCGGGCCGGAGCCGGCCTCCCGCGCCGGCGCGGCCCCCGATCTGGAGACCGGCCATGTTGCAGCCCCCCTTCGCCGTTCCCGTCGGGCCGGGGCGCGCGGCCCTGCGCGGCTTCGGTGCCTCGGTCCGCACAGCCCAGGCCATCGGGATCGAGTGGTTCGACTACCTGAAGCAGAGCTACGACGACGCCTCCTGCGCGGTCGAGCGCCTCTCCAGCGCCGCCACGCCGGCCGACGCGCTCGCGGTCCAGACCGCCTACCTGCGCACCGTCGCGGAGCGCTTCACCGCGCGCTCGGCGGTGTTCGGCGGCCTCTACGCGACCCTCTGGACCGAGCTGGCGGAGGCGGCCCGGCCGCGCTCGGCCTGAGTCCCGTGACCGCCGCCGGCCCGCGCGCGGACAAGTGCGCGCAGGCGTCTGGCGAAGTCGGCTCACGGTCTGTAGATTACCGCCGACGGATCCGAGGGCCCGGTCCGACGGGTCCGCGGACCGGGCCCGGATCACCCGCTCCGCGACAGGGATCGACGCGACGGACATGACACAGGTCCCGATGCAGGGCACCGCAGGCAGGCAGGGCGTCGGCGCGGCCGGGCCGAGGGCGCCGGTCACGGCCGCGGGCCAGCGCGGCCCGGGGGGCGACGATCGCGCCAACACCGCGATCATCACCCGCACCAAGCCGCGGACCAAGCGGCCGAACCTCTACCGCGTGCTGCTCCTGAACGACGACTACACGCCGATGGAGTTCGTCGTGCTCGTGGTCGAGCGGTTCTTCAACAAGAGCCACGAGGACGCCTACCACATCATGATGCACGTGCATCAGAACGGCGTGGGCGAGTGCGGCGTGTTCACCTACGAGGTGGCGGAGACCAAGGTGACGCAGGTCATGGACTTCGCCCGCAAGCACCAACATCCTCTCCAGTGCGTTATGGAAAAGAAATAGGCGCCGCACGCGGTAGGCACCCAGACAGAGGCCAGCTTTGCCCAGCTTCTCACGCAGCCTAGAACAAGCCCTCCACCGCGCCCTGGCGCTCGCCGGCGAGCGCCGTCACGAGTACGCGACGCTGGAGCATCTCCTCCTGGCCCTCGTCGACGACCAGGACGCCGCGGCGGTGATGCGGGCCTGCAACGTTGACATCGACACCCTCAAGCGCAGCCTGATCGAGTACGTCGACACCGAGCTGTCGAACCTCACCGGCGACGGGCGGCAGGACGCCAAGCCGACGGCGGGCTTCCAGCGGGTGATCCAGCGGGCGGTGATCCACGTCCAGTCCTCCGGTCGCGAGGAGGTGACGGGGGCGAACGTGCTGGTGGCGATCTTCGCCGAGCGCGAGAGCCACGCCGCCTACTTCCTGCAGGAGCAGGACATGACCCGCTACGACGCGGTCAACTACATCAGCCACGGCATCGCCAAGCGCCCCGGCGCCTCCGAGACGCGCCCGGTGCGCGGCGCCGAGGAGGAGAGCGCGGCCGAGCGGCCGAGCGACGAGGGCGAGGCCCGCGGCGCCAAGAAGAAGGGCGACGCGCTCGACGCCTACTGCGTCAACCTCAACAAGAAGGCCCGCGACGGCAAGATCGACCCGCTGATCGGCCGCGGCGCCGAGGTCGAGCGCACGATCCAGGTGCTCTGCCGCCGCCAGAAGAACAACCCGCTGCTGGTGGGCGACCCCGGCGTCGGCAAGACCGCGATCGCCGAGGGGCTCGCGCGCAAGATCATCCAGCACGAGGTGCCGGAGGTCCTGGCCGACGCCACCGTGTTCTCCCTCGACATGGGCACGCTGCTCGCCGGCACCCGCTACCGCGGCGACTTCGAGGAGCGCCTCAAGCAGGTGATGAAGGAGATCGAGGCGCACCCGAACGCGATCATGTTCATCGACGAGATCCACACCGTGATCGGTGCGGGCGCCACCTCCGGCGGCGCGATGGACGCCTCGAACCTGCTGAAGCCGGCGCTCGCCTCCGGCACCCTGCGCTGCATCGGCTCGACGACCTACAAGGAGTACCGCCAGTACTTCGAGAAGGACCGCGCCCTGGTGCGGCGGTTCCAGAAGATCGACGTCAACGAGCCCTCGATCCCCGACACGATCGAGATCGTGAAGGGCCTGCGCCCGTACTTCGAGGAGTTCCACAAGCTCAAGTACACGACCGACGCCGTGAAGGCGGCCGTCGAGCTGTCGGCGCGCTACATCAACGACCGCAAGCTGCCGGACAAGGCGATCGACGTGATCGACGAGACCGGTGCCTCGCAGATGCTGGTGCCGGAGGCACGGCGGAAACGCACCATCGGCGTGAAGGAGATCGAGGCGACCATCGCCACGATGGCCCGCATCCCCCCGAAGACCGTGTCGAAGGACGACGCGGTCGTGCTCCAGAACCTGACCGAGAACCTGAAGCGGGTGGTCTACGGCCAGACCGGCGCGATCGAGGCGCTGACCTCGGCGATCAAGCTGGCCCGCGCCGGCCTGCGCGACCCCGACAAGCCGATCGGCTCCTACCTGTTCGCCGGCCCGACCGGCGTCGGCAAGACCGAGGCCGCCAAGCAGCTCGCCGCCTCGCTCGGCGTCGAGATGCTGCGCTTCGACATGTCCGAGTACATGGAGCGCCACACGGTCTCGCGGCTGATCGGCGCCCCGCCCGGCTACGTCGGCTTCGACCAGGGCGGCCTGCTGACCGACGGGATCGACCAGCACCCGCACTGCGTGCTCCTCCTCGACGAGATCGAGAAGGCGCACCCGGACCTGTTCAACATCCTCCTGCAGGTGATGGACCACGGCAAGCTGACCGACCACAACGGCAAGCAGGTCGATTTCCGCAACGTCATCATCATCATGACCTCGAACGCGGGCGCCTCGGATCTGGCGAAGTCGGCCTACGGCTTCACGCAGACCAAGCGCTCGGGCGACGACGTGGAGGCGATCAACCGGCTGTTCGCGCCGGAATTCCGCAACCGCCTCGACGCGATCATCTCCTTCGGCCACCTGCCGAAGGAGGTCGTGGCCAAGGTGGTCGACAAGTTCGTCCTCCAGCTCGAGGCGCAGCTCGCCGACCGCAACGTCACGATCGAGCTGTCCGACGAGGCCCGCGACTGGCTGGTCGAGCACGGCTACGACGACGCGATGGGCGCCCGCCCGATGGCCCGCCTGATCCAGTCGACCATCAAGACGCCGCTCGCCGACGAGGTGCTGTTCGGCAAGCTGAAGGACGGCGGCGCGGTGCGCGTGGTGGTGCGCAAGCCCGAGGATGCCGAGGCCAAGGCCGGGGCGAAGGACAGCCTGGGCTTCGAGTTCCCGGCGGGTCCCGTCACCCCGAAGCCGGAGAAGGACGTCACCGCCGCCGCCAAGCGCCACAAGCGCGCCAAGCCGCGGACGGCCGCCCGCAAGAAGACGCCGAAGGACGGCAAGGGCGGTGGCGGCTCGGGCGGCGGCGTCCGCACTGTGCCCAAGGTGCCGCTGGTGCGGGCCTGATCGCCCGCCGTCCGGTCCCCGGGCTTCCCGAACGGAGCCCGCCCGGTCTATGACCGCCGCGACGCGAACGCGCCGCGGCGAGGAGGCGCCCGATGAACCACGACCTGCACGAGGAGTCCCTGACCCCCGTCGCGCATCCGGCGGCTCCGAAGCCCCTGACCCGGCGCGAGCAGCGCCGCCGCCGCCGCCAGCGCCGTCGGCGGGGCGAGGAGGTGCTGGCCTGGGTGCTCGTGCCGCTGATCTGCTTCGGGATCTACTGGGGCATCAGCGCCGGCTTCGAGGTCCTGGGCACGTCGCCGGGTCAGGTCTGGGACCAGCTCATGCAGGTCAAGGCGATGATGCAGAAGCGCACCTGACGCGCGCGGGCTGGGCCGGCGCGGGGTCTTCGCAGGGGCTCGCCGGGAAGGGAGCATGGGGCCGAATCGTCGCGCGCTGCTGATCGGGTCGGCGCTGCTGGCGGCGCCGGCCCTGCGCGCCGCGGCCCGCACCGGTCCCGTCGTGGTGGTCGGGGCCGGCGCGGCGGGTCTCGCCGCGGCCGACGTCCTGCGCCGTGCCGGCCGCGCGTTCCGGATCGTCGAGGCTCGCGACCGGATCGGCGGCCGGGCCTACACCGATCGCAGCCTCGGGGCGGACCTGCCGTTCGACGCGGGCGCCGAGTACATCCACTGGTCCGAGCGCAATCCCTGGGCGCCGATCGCCCGGGCGTCCGGCGCCCGCTTCGCCGGGCAGGAAGGCTGGGCGCGCACCCTGGTGATCGACGGCCGCCCGGCGACGGAGGCCGAGCGGGCGCGGCGGCGGGCCGGCTTCGCCGGGCTCGACGCGCTGCTCGTGCCCCAGGGGGCCGACACCTCCCTGGCCCAGGCCGCCCGGGCCGGCGGACCCGACGCCGAGACCGCCGCGGCCGGGCTCAGCCGGCTGTCGCTCGGCGAGGATCCCGAGCGGGTCTCGGCCGCCGATTACGGACGGCTGTGGTCCGGGGGCGATCTCTGGGTCGACGGCTACGGCGACCTCGTCGCCCGCCACTTCGCCGCCCTGCCCGTCGACCTCGGCTGCCCGGTCACCGGTCTCGACTGGTCCGGCGACGGCGTCCGTGTCGAGACCGCGCGCGGGCCGATCGCGGCGGCGGCGGCGATCGTCACGGTGCCGGTGGGCGTGCTGCGGGCCGGCGCGATCCGGTTCACCCCGGGGCTGCCCGACGCGGCGGAGGCGGCGCTCGCCGGCCTCGGGATGGGCGCCTACACCAAGATCGCCCTGCGCCTCGATCCCGCCCGGATCGATCCGGTCGCGCTCGGCGACGCGGTGTCCGTGGCCCGCGACGGGGCGACCCTGTACTTCGAGATGGCGCCGTTCGGCCGGCCGCTGGCGGTGGCCAATCTCGGCGGCGACCTCGCCCGCGACCTGTGCCGGGCGGGGGAGGACGCGGCGGTGGCGCTGGCCACCGAGCGGCTCGCCGCGATCCTCGGCGGGAACGCGCGCGGCGCCGTGACCGCCGGCCGGCTCGCGGGCTGGTGGACCGACCCGCACGCCCGCGGCTCCTACTCGGTGGCGCGGCCGGGCCACGCCGACGCCCGGGAGGCCCTGCGCCGGCCGATCGGCGACCGGATCTTCCTCGCGGGCGAGGCGCTCGGCGACGGCGGCGCGATGACGGTGGGCGGGGCGACCCTCGACGGCGAGCGCGCCGCCCGCGCGGTGCTGGCGGCACTGCCGGCCTGACGTCCGGTGTCACGCGCGCTCTTATCGCCGGACCGGCATCCGCTTCGGCGAAAGAGCGCTCTCAGCGCCTGCGCAGGGCGTGGACGGAGAACAGGCCCGCCGGGTCGGTCCAGGCGGTGGCGGGCTCCCAGCCGGCGCGCCGAGCCAGCGCCCCGAAGCTCGCGAGCGTGTACTTGTAGCTGCTCTCGGTGTGGATCGTCTCGCCGGCCGCAAAGGCGAAGCGGTCGCCTCCGACCCGCACGGTCTGGGCCACGCTGGCGACGAGGTGCATCTCGATCCGCGAGGCCTGGGCGTTGAACACCGCCCGGTGCGCGAAGGCGCCGAGATCGAAATCACCGCCCAGTTCGCGGTTGATCCGGGTCAGGAGGTTGAGGTTGAACCGGCCCGTCACCCCCGCGGCGTCGTCGTAGGCCGCCTCCAGCACCCCCGCATCCTTCACGAGGTCGATGCCGACGATCAGCATGGCCCCCGTCCCCAGGATCGCGCCGAACTGGCGCAGCAGCGCCTCGGCCTCCTCCGGCTCGAAGTTGCCGAGCGTCGAGCCCGGGAAGAACCCGGCCCGGGGCGCGGCGCCGAGCCCGTCCGGCAGCGCGAACGGCCGGGTGAAGTCGGCGACCACCGGCAGCACCGGCAGGTCGGGGAAATCGGCCCGCAGAACCTCCGCCTGATCGGCCAGGAATTCGCCGGACACGTCCACGGGCACGTAGGCGGCCAGATCCGGCCGGTGGCGCAGGAGCCGCCGGAGCTTGGCGGTCGAGCCGCTGCCGAACTCGACCAGGGCGGCGCCCGGCGGCAGCAGCGCCGCGATCTCGGGCCCGCGCGCGTCGAGGATGCCGATCTCGGTCCGGGTCGGGTAGTATTCCGGCAGCCGGGTGATCGCCTCGAACAGGTCGGAGCCGGCGGCGTCGTAGAAGTATTTCGGCGCGAGGTGCTTGCGCGGCGCCGAGAGGCCGGCGCGCACGTCCGCCAGGAAGGCCGGGTCGGTCGGCAGCGCCTCGGCGAAGGTCGGGTTGACGGTCAAGGGAGACTCCGGGGCGCGGGGGAGGGGGTCAGGCCTGCGGGTCGGCGAGCCGGACCCCGGTGAACTGCCAGCGCTGGTGCGGGTAGAAGAAGTTCCGGTAGGGCAGCCGGGCGTGGCCCTCCGGCGTGGCGACCGACGAGCCGCGCAGCACGAACTGGTTGGCCATGAACTTGCCGTTGTACTCGCCGAGCGCCCCCGGCAGCGGCCGGTAGCCCGGGTAGGCGACGTAGGGGCTGCGCGTCCATTGCCACACGAGGCCGAACGCGTCGGGCAGGCCGGCGGCGACGGTCTCCCACTCGAACTCGGTCGGCAGTACCCGGCCGGCCCAGCGGGCGTAGGCGTCGGCCTCGTAGTAGCTGACATGGGTGACGGGCGCGTCCGGATCGATTGGGCGGAGGCCGCCGAGCGTCATCGTCGCCCAGTCCCCGCCCTCCCGGCGCCAGTAGCCCGGCGCCTCCCAGCCGTCCCGCTGGCTCGCGTACCAGCCGTCGGAGAGCCACAGCTCGGGCTTGGCGTAGCCCCCGTCGGCCATGAAGGCGAGCCAGTCGCGGTTCGTCACCAGCCCGCGGTCGATCCGGCCGGGCTGGATCAGCGTCTCGTGGCGCGGAGACTCGTTGTCGTAGGAGAAGCCGTCGCCTGCGTGCCCGATCCGGGCGATGCCGCGGGGCAGTTCGACCTGCCCGGGCTCGGATACGGCCCGGGGGAAGCGCCAGCCGGCGTCGTAGACCGGCCCGAGCGGGCTCTGGGCGAAGGCATGGAGGATGTCGGTCCACAACAGCTCCTGGTGCTGCTGCTCGTGGTAGAGCCCGATCTCCAGGATCGGCAGCACCGCCTCCAGCGTGCCGTCGGCCGCCTGTCCCAGCAGCGCCTCCACCGCCCGGTCGACGTGGGCCCGGTAGGCGGTCACCTCGTCGAGCGTCGGCCGCGTGATCAGGCCGCGTTGCGTGCGCGGCTGCCGCGGCCCCGCGGCCACGTAGTACGAGTTGAACAGGTAGTGCAGCCGCTCGTCGTGGATGCGGTAGCCCGGCAGGTGCTCCCGCAGCAGGAACTGCTCGAAGAACCACGTCACGTGCGCCCGGTGCCACTTGGTCGGGCTCGCATCCTCCATCGACTGGACCTGCTGGTCCTCCGCCGACAGCGGCGCGGCCCGGCGCTCGGTCTCTGCGCGCACGTGCCGGTAGGCGGCGATCCAGGCCGCCCGGTCGATCGGCCGGGCGGTGACCGGCGGCGGGGGGAAGGCCGGCGCCGCGGGGGCGCGCGCGTCGTCCGTGCGGAGTGCCGCCGTCGCTGCCATGCGGATCTGTCCCTCTCCGGACGGCCCCGGGGAACCGTCTTCCGCCTGTAAGGCCGGGCGCAGCACATATGTTCCTCGCGGGCGCCGACAAGCTGTGCGCGACGCGCGCGCCCTCCGCGCCCGACGGTTGCCGAAATCCCGGGCCTTTCTCTCGCCGCAGTGAGGGGGCCTTAACCGTCGCGCCCGACACTCCTGCCGCCCGCGACGGGGAGAGCTGAGCGTTTCGATGCGGATCGATCTGATGGCCGGTGCCACCCTGTCCGCCGCCGCCCTCCGCGCCGCGCCGGAGCCGACGATCCTCGTGTTCGACAGCGGGATGGGCGGCCTCACCGTCCTCGACGCGGTGCGCCGCGCCCGGCCGGACGCCCGCTACGTCTACGCCGCCGACGACGCCGCCTTCCCCTACGGCCGCCTCACCGAGGCGACCCTGGTGGCCCGGGTGCTCGCGGTGATGGACCGCCTCGTCGCGACCCACCGGCCGGATCTCGTGGTCATCGCCTGCAACACCGCCTCGACCCTGGTGCTGCCGGCCCTGCGTCAGCGCTTCACCACGCCGTTCGTCGGGGTGGTGCCGCCGATCAAGCCGGCGGCGGAGGCGACCCGCTCGCGGCTCGTGACCCTGCTCGCCACCCCGGGCACGGTCGCCCGCTCCTACACCCGCGACCTGATCGCCACCTATGCCGGCGCCTGCGCGGTGACGCTCGTCGGCTCGCAGCGTCTGGCCGGGTTCGCCGAGGCCGAGATGGCCGGCGCGCCGGTCGACGACACGGCGCTCGCCGCCGAGATCGCCCCGTGCTTCGTCACCGCCGAGGACGGGCGGCGCACCGACGTAGTCTGCCTCGCCTGCACCCACTACCCGCTGCTGCTGCCGCGCTTCGAGGCGCTCGCCCCCTGGCCGGTGACCTGGATCGACCCCGCCCCAGCGATCGCCCGCCGGGTGGTGCAACTCCTCGGGCCCGCACCCCGGGAGGCCCCCCGCGACGGTAGCGTGCGCGCCGCCTTCACCGCCGGCACCGGCCTCACCGCACCGCTCCGCGACGGCCTCGCCGCCCGCGGCATCGGCGAGGTCGCCGTCGAGGCGATGCCGCTGCCGTTGCAGTGATCCTTCTCGGAGGCCGTCCGTCGTTGGGTGCGTGAGCGGCCCGCGCCGCGCAAGGACGATGGTGCCGGGCAGAACCGGTTCGCAGCCGCGTCATTCCCGCGCGTCCGACCACGCCCGCAGGCGCTCCAGCCACGCGTCGGAGGCGAGCACCGTCAGGCCCGGCAGCAGGGACAGCGGCGTGACGCGCTCGATCCGGTCGCGCTCGCCGAGCTTGAGGCCGCCGCGGCGGCCGAACAGGCGGAGGATGTCGGCGAGGCGCCCCTCCTCGGGGGGATCGTTTCGGGCGACGCCGCGAATCTTCTCGACGATCTCGTCGGTGGTGCACTCGACCACCCCGTCGGTGCCGACACGGCCCCCGCGCAGGCCCTCCTCGTACAGGAGGCGCAGCGCCAGCAGCACCAGGGTCTCGTCCTTGCGCAGGCGCTCGGAGACGATGTCGTGGCGCGGGGCGCCCGGGGCGGGGCTGAGGCTCACCATCTGGTCCCGGTGCGAGACGGCCAGCGCGTAGCCGAGACAGGCGAAGTAGTCGGTGAAGAACGGCGCGTAGTGCCGGGCCAGCTCGTAGGAGCGGCCGATGCCGGGGGTGTCGGCGTAGATCACCTGCGTTTTGAGCAGTACCTGGAGGGCCCGGCTCAACTCGTCCGCGTCGGGCGCGCGGGCGCCGGGCGGGGCCGGCTCGTCGCCGTCGACGATGGCGCGGAATCCCTCAAGCACCGGCGCGGCGCTCCAGCAGGAAGTCGGGGCAGTCGAGCCAGCCGTTGGCGAGGCGGTCGGTGAGATGGGTGACGCCGTAGCGGGCGCCGAGCCGCCCCTCGAACAGCAGGTCGATCTCGCGCAGGCGCTGGAACACCACGAAATCGTCCACGCCGTCGATCGCGATGCCGGAGCCGCGCAGGGCCCCGCGCCGGCCGAGCCGCGCCTCGACGAAGGCGGCCATGGTCTCGGGCGTCACCGTGGTCCGGCGGCGGAAGGCGGCCTTGGCCTCGGCGAAGCGGTCGATCGCCGGGTCGGGCTCCAGGTCGGGCAGCGGATCGATCGGGATCTCGGCCCGGCGCGCCCGGGGCGTCTGCAGATGCGCCTCGCCGAGCGGCGGGCGCAGCACCGTCAGCGCGGCGGCGACCAGCGGCGCGTCCTCGGCGGCGCCGACCGCGCGCAGCAGCGCGGCCACGCGCTCGACGGCGCCGGGATCGGGCGCGTCCATGAAGAGCACCGCCGCGCCGATGCGGCGTTCCAGCCGGGCGACCACCGCGTCGACGGCGTCGAGATGGCCGTCGAGGCCCTCGAACACGGACAGGATGCCGGCGAGGTCGCCGCGCACCGCCCGCTCGGCGGCGTCGAGGTCGGCGGCGCGGCCCTCGCGGATCAGCCCTTCCGCCAGCGCCCGCACGGTCAGGGCGTCGCGCAGGGCGCCGCTCGCCTCGCGGATCACGCTGGCGCGGAAGCGGAACGGGTTGAAGCGGGTGTGCAGCGTCCGGTAGTCGCTGATCAGGTGGCGCTCGACGAAGTCCTCGAAGAACAGCCGGACGCTCTTGGCCCGGTCGGGCTCGCGCAGGATGCGCTCCTCGACCTTGCGCATGCCGGCGGCGAGGCCGCGCACGTGGGCGAGGAAGGCGGAGGCGGCCCGGGCGGCGTTGGTCAGGGCCTCGGAGCGGTTGCCGGGATCGCCGAGCGCGCTCTCCAGCCCGCCCAGCACCTCCAGCACCGCGCCGCCGTAGCTGCGGGTCTCGCCCCGCTCCAGCCGCGACAGCTCTTCGAGCAGCAGCCGCGCCTCGGGGTCGAACTCGACCACCGGCACGTAGCGCTCGCGCCGCTCGATCAGCCAGCCGGACTCCGCCAGCCGGCGGTAGAGGGCGGCCCGGCGCTCGGCCGGATCCGGCGGCACCGGCTCGTCGCCCGCGACCTCCGGCTCGCTCCAGCCGGAGGCGAAGTCGCCGATCTCGGCCAGAAGCTCCGCCTTGCGCACCGGCTCCGCGCCCAGCACCCGTCGGTGCAGGTGCAGGAGGAGCGCCGCGTTGAAGGCCCGGCTCGGCGAGGCAAGCGGCCGGAACAGGTCGTCCGGAAGCTGCGCGAACAGCATTCTTTTGGGACTTTCGCCGTCGCGCAGCCGGACCGTTACTTCGCGCCGAGCAGCTCGACGTCGAAGATCAGGGTGGCGTTCGGCGGGATGACGCCGCCGGCGCCGCGGGCGCCGTAGCCGAGCTCCGGCGGGATGATCAGAGTGCGCTTGCCGCCCTGCTTCATGGTCGCGACGCCGAGGTCCCAGCCCTGGATGACCTGGCCGGCGCCGAGCGGGAAGGAGAAGGGCTGGTTGCGGTCGCGCGACGAGTCGAACTTCTTGCCCTTCTTGCCGCCCTCGTCGAGCCAGCCGGTGTACTGCACGGTGACCTGCTGCCCCGGCTTGGGCTGCGGGCCGGTGCCGACCACCTCGTCCTGGTACTTCAGGCCCGAGGGCAGGGTGACGGTCTCGGCGGCTTGAGCGGAAGCGGTCATGGCGATCAGCGCGGCTCCGGCGATCAGGGACAGGCGAGGCATGGATTCTCCCCGTGGCCGGCAGGGCGCCGGCCGTCGCGGGCCTTCTAGCTGTCCGGGCCGCCTCAGGCCAGCAGCCCGGCCAGATGCGCGACGAGGCGGGCGGCGACCGCGTCCTTGCCGGCCCGCGGCCAGGATTCCACCGCGCCGTCGCGGTCGATCAGGTGGACGGCGTTCTCGGTGCCGCCCATCACCGCCCCCGCGGCGGAGACGTCGTTGGCGACGATCAGGTCGCAGCCCTTGCGGGCGATCTTGGCCCGGGCGTGCTCCAGCACGGAATCGGTCTCGGCGGCGAAGCCGACCACGAGGCGCGGCCGCCCGGCCGCCATCCGGGCGACGGTGGCGAGGATGTCCGGGTTCTCGGCGAGCGCCAGGGGGGCGGGGCCGCTGCCGTCCTTCTTGATCTTCTTCGTCCCGGCCTCGACCTCCGGCCGCCAGTCGGCGACCGCGGCGGCGAAGATCGCGAGGTCGACGGGCAGGGCCGCCTCGACCGCGGCCAGCATCTCCCGCGCGGTCTCGACCCGCACGACCGTCACCCCCTCCGGATCCGGGATCGACACCGGTCCGGAGACCAGGGTGACCGCGGCGCCGGCCCGCGCCGCGGCGGCGGCGATGGCATGTCCCTGCCGGCCCGAGGAGCGGTTGGCGATGTAGCGGACCGGGTCGATCGGCTCGTGGGTCGGGCCCGAGGTGACGAGCACCCGCCGCCCCGCCAGCGGGCGCGGCGCGGCGTCCCGGCCGGCGAGGAAGCCGAAGCCCGGTGCGTCGGCGGCGGCCTCGGCCAGCATCCGCTCGACGGCGTCGGCGATCTCGGTCGGCTCGGCCATGCGGCCTGGGCCGGATTCGGGCTCGGCCATCGCCCCGGCATTGGGGCCCACGACGCGGACGCCGTCGCCCTCCAGGGTCGCGAGGTTCCGGCGCGTGGCCGGATGCGCCCACATCCGCACGTTCATCGCCGGGGCGATCAGGATCGGCAGGGTGGTGGCGAGCAGCACCGTCGAGGCGAGGTCGGGCGCGTGTCCGCCTGCCATCCGCGCCATCAGGTTGGCGGTGGCCGGCGCCACCACCACCGCGTCGGCCTGCCGGGCGAGCTTGATGTGGCCGATGTCGGCCTCCTCCGCCCGGTCGAACAGGTCGGTGTGCGCGCGCTCCCCGGCGAGCGCGGCGGCGGCGAGCGGCGTCACGAATTCCTGCGCCCCTTGCGTCAGCAGCGGGCAGACGCTGGCGCCGCGCTCGCGCAGGCGCCGGATCAGGTCGAGGCTCTTGTAGGCCGCGATGCCCCCGCCGATGACAAGGAGGATCCGGCGGCGGGCGAGGGCGGTGGTCATGGCGCGACTTCGGCGCGCCGCGGCCGCCCCGTCAAGCGCTTGCCGGGATTGATCGCGCGGGATGCCTGACTTAGGTCAGAGATCATGACCGCCGACGCCGTCGCCCGCTTCCGCCGCTTCAGCCGGGCCGTGACCCGTGAGGTCGGTGCGCTGGACGAGTCGTTCCTCGGCCGCGGCCGGCCGCTCGGCGTGGCGCGGGTGCTGAACGCCGTCGGGCGGGGGCGGACGGACCTGTCCGGGCTGCGCGACGAGCTGAACCTCGACTCCGGTCTGCTCAGCCGGCTGCTGCGCGGGCTGGAGGCCGAGGGCTTGGTCGACACCCAGGTGCAGCGGGGCGACGGGCGGCGCCGAGTCGCGACGCTGACGCGAGTGGGCCGGAGCGAGTTCGAGGCCTACGAGGCGCTGTCGGACGCGCGGGCGGCGGAGGTGCTGGGCCGGGCGCCGCGACCGGAGGCGCTGCTCGCCGCCATGGACCTCGTCGCCACAGTGCTCGGCCGCGAGCGGATCGTCCTGCGGACGGTCTCGCCCGACGACCCGGCCGCCGTCCACTGCCTGCGGGCCTACTACGCCGAACTCGCCGCGCGCTTCTCGGGCGGCTTCGACGTCGCGTCATCGCGCGATCCGGCGGTGGCGGACATGGTGGCGCCGCGCGGCGCCTTCGTGGTCGCGCTGTCGGACGGTTTGCCGATCGGCTGCGTCGCCCTGAAGGGCGACGGCGGCGCGCATGCGGAGATCAAGCGGCTGTGGGTCGCGCCGAGCGCCCGCGGGCTGGGCCTCGCTCGGCGCCTGATGGCGGCGACCGAGGACGCGGCCCGGGAACTGGGCGTCGCGCGCCTGCGCCTCGATTCCAACAGCGCCCTGACCGAGGCGCTCGCGCTCTACCGGGCCACCGGCTGGACGGAGATCGACCGGTTCAACGACGATCCCTACCCGGACCTGTTCTTCGAGAAGCGGCTGTAGGGGCGTCGTCGTCCGGTGCCCGCATCCCGGCGCCCGCGTCAGGCGGCCGCGGGTACTGCCGGGGCCTTCAGGCCGCCGAACCGCCGGTCGCGGGCCGAGAAGTCGGATACCGCCGCGGCGAGATCCTCCGGCCCGAAATCCGGCCACATCCGCTCGGTGAAGTGCAGCTCGGCGTAGGCCGCCTCCCACAGCAGGAAGTCGGACAGGCGCTTCTCGCCGCCGGTGCGGATCAGCAGGTCGACCTCCACCGGCGAGCCGTGCAGGTCCCCGGCCACCAGCGCGCCGAAGGCGTCGCGCGAGACCTCTTCTCCGTGCAGACGCCGGGCGGCGGCGACGATCGCGTCGCGGGCGGAGTAGTCCACGCAGATCCGCAGGTGCAGGCGCGTGCCTGCGGCGGTCGCAGCCTCGGCGGCGGCGATCGCTTCGGGGATGCCGGCGGGCAGCCGGTCGCGGCGGCCCACCACGGTGAGGCGGGTGCCCGTGCGGGCGAGACGCGCCGTCTCGTTGCGGAGATAGGCGCGCAGCAGCCGCATCAATCCGCCGACCTCGTCGGCCGGGCGCTGCCAGTTGTCGGCGGAGAAGGCGTAGAGGGTCAGCGTGCCGATCCCGAAGTCCGGGCACGCCTCGGCCGTGCGCCGGATCGCCTCGACCCCGCGGCGGTGGCCGGCGAGGCGGGGCAGGCCGCGCCGGGTCGCCCAGCGGCCGTTGCCGTCCATGATGATCGCGGCGTGCAGGGCAGCCGGGCGGCCGCCGGGCTCCGCTTCGCTTTGCATCGTAAAGTCTCCGCGCGCAGGCGTGTCGGACTGGGCTATCGAAACAGGGTTAACGGGCGATGTAGGGGCAGACCCCGGCGCGCCGATCCTCTCACGCCGGCTTCGTGGCCGGATCGAGGCCGCGGTGCCCGGAATCCGCGGCCCGGTCGGCACCTTTGGCAGCGTCGCGCACCACCTGCTCCAGAACCGCGAGATAGTCGAGGAACCGGGCCTGCCCGTTGGCCGTGAGCCGGCAGACCGTCTGGGTCCGGTTCTGGGCGACGCCCTTCTCCAGGCTGACGAGGTCCGCCTCGCTGAGCACCGCGAGGTGGCGGCTGAGATTGCCGTCGGTCAGGCCGCACAGGCGCTTGAGGTCCGGGAAGGGGAGGCCCTTGGGATGGGCGACCAGGGAGGTGAGCACGCTGAGGCGCGCCTTCTCGTGGATCACCCGGTCGAGCCCCTCGTAGGAGAAGCGGCCGGCGGCACGGTCAGAGATCGCCATCGGGGCCTCCGGCGCCGCGCAGGACCAGGGCGAGCCACGCTTGGCCGACCGCGAAGGGCAGGCCCATCGTCCAGGGCGAGAGCGCGTGCCCCTCGGCCGAGACGGCCAGGACCGCGAGGCCGGCGAGCAGATACCACGCCCCGACCCCCTGCACCGCCCGCGGCAGCATCCGCGCCGCGGCGAACAGCCCGAGGCCGACCAGCACCTGCCACAGGCCCGGCAGCATCCACACTGCCTCGGGGGCGAAGCGGGCGATCACCAGGGCGAGGCAGGCGCCGGCGCCGGCCGCCGGCAGGAACACCTCGATGGCGCTCCACACCATCGCGTCGCCGAGGCCCGAATGCAGGCGGCGCGAGCGGCGCACCGCCTCGACGCCGATCATCGCGAAGGCGAGCAGCGCCGCCGCGATCCACACGCCGAAGAACAGGCCCGGCCGCGCCATCGGGTCGCCGAGCCACAGGACCTGCCCGCACGCGGTCGCCAGCGCGACGCCGCCGGTCGCCGCCACCGTCGCCGCGCCGAAGCCGCGGAAGGTGGTGTCCCGCGCGATCTGCGATCGGATCGCCACGATGTCGGCCAGCGCCTTATCGAGATCGTGCATCTGCCCCCTCGAACCGCGGCGTGCTTTGCACTGCAAAGTATCGGGCGGGTGTCCCGGCCGCAAGACACCGCGGACGATCGATTCTGCAACTTTCGGTACGAAACCGCGGCGCGTGCCCGACGGATCCTCGCGGGACGCGGCGGATTGTGCGTAGAAGTTGTAAGATGGCGACAGGCCCGCAGCGGAGCGCCGCGGCTCACGCGAGCCGGACAGGCCCCGGATAGCGCGCCAAAGTCGCGTCGGCTGTGAGCAGGGTGAGGTTCTCGACGATCGCCTGCGCCAGGAGGAGGCGGTCGAACGGGTCCTTGTGGAGCGGGGGGAGGGTGGCGACGGCCCTCGCGTGTGTGCTCAGGACGGGAAGTTCTATGAACCCATCCCTGAGAAGCGTGCGATGCAGCAGATCCGCGTCGACGTGCAGCTTCGTGCGGCCGAGCCCTTGCTTGATCGCCACCTCCCAGATGCTCGCCGCGCTGAAGAATACCTCCTCGGCCGTCGCTTCGATCAGCGCGGCGCATCCCGACGGTAGCCTACCGGGTGCGGTGACGATCCAGAGCAGCAAGTGCGTATCGAGCAGAAGTCTCACGTTCCCTCGAAGAGCCGGATGATCTCGTCCTCCCCCATGCGGTCGAAATCATCAGGCACCGAAAATTGCCCGGCCAGGCTGCCCAGCCGACGCCTCGCAGGCGGCGAACGATCGGCAGCCTCGACCTTCACGAGAGGTTGTCCGGCCTCGGTAATCAAGAAGGGCTCACCGCGCGCGGCGCGCGCGACGAGGTTCGGTAGGTCCGCGCGCGCGTCGTCCAGGCTGACTGTCTTCATGAGGCGGCCCTCTTTCGGTTCGCAGAACGTAATGCGGACGGTCGCGGGCGGACAAGCGGCACGAGGACACGAGCGGGTTTCCTGCCAACGTACCAGCCTCCATATTCCCCCCATGCCCGCACCGAAGAAACCGCGCGTCGCCCCGGCCAAGGCCGACAAGCCGGAGTTGCAGCCCCTCGACGCCCATCTCGCGGCGCTGCTCAACCCCGCTCTGAACCGGAACCGGCCGGCGCCGGAGCGCCCGGGAAAGCCCGCGGGCAAGCCGAAGAAGGCCGCCACGCGCCGGTCCGAGATCGCCCGCGACGGCTTCGGCGAGGCGCCGCAGGCGGGCTACGCCGTGGGCGACGCGGCGATCGACCCGCGGCTGGCCCAGGCGCTCGGGCTGACGCCGCCGGAGGACGGTCCGGCCTCGGAGGCGCAGGCCGCACCGGAGACGGTCGGGGTCGAGGGCGCCTCGGCCACCGTCGCGGCGCTGGAACGGCTGCTCACAGAGGGCAACCCGCTGTTCAAGGGCGGGGAGACCTGGACGCCGCACCGCCCGGAGCGCCCGCAGAAGTCGGAGGGCGGCGTGACGTTCACGCTGAAGTCCGAGTTCACCCCGGCCGGCGACCAGCCCACCGCCATCGCCGACCTCGTGGCGGGCGTGCAGGCGCACGAGCGCGACCAAGTGCTGCTCGGCGTCACCGGCTCGGGCAAGACCTTCACGATGGCCAAGATCATCGAGGAGACCCAGCGCCCCGCCCTGATCCTCGCCCCGAACAAGACGCTCGCCGCGCAGCTCTACGGCGAGTTCAAGGCGTTCTTCCCAGACAACGCGGTCGAGTATTTCGTATCGTACTACGACTATTACCAGCCGGAGGCCTACGTTCCGCGCTCGGACACGTTCATCGAGAAGGAATCGTCGATCAACGAGCAGATCGACCGGATGCGCCACGCCGCCACCCGCGCCCTGCTGGAGCGGGACGACGTGATCATCGTCGCCTCGGTGTCGTGCATCTACGGCATCGGCTCGGTCGAGACCTACACGGCGATGTCGTTCACCGTCACCCTCGGCGAGCGCATCGAGCAGCGCCAGCTCGTCGCCGATCTCGTGGCGCTCCAGTACAAGCGCATCCAGTCCGACTTCGCCCGCGGCACGTTCCGGGTGCGCGGCGACGTGATCGAGCTGTGGCCCGCCCACCTGGAGGATCGCGGCTGGCGCATCGGCCTGTTCGGCGACGAGGTCGAATCCATCGTCGAGTTCGACCCGCTGACCGGCAAGAAGATCTCCGAGCTGAAATTCGTGAAGATCTACGCCAACTCGCACTACGTGACGCCGCGCCCGACGCTCCAGCAGGCGATCAAGGGCATCAAGCACGAGCTGACCGGCCGGATCGAGGAGCTGACCCGGATGGGCCGGCTGATCGAGGCGCAGCGCATCGACCAGCGCTGCACCTTCGACATCGAGATGATCGAGGCCACCGGCTCCTGCAACGGCATCGAGAATTATTCCCGGTATCTTACCGGCCGGAAGCCGGGCGAGCCGCCGCCGACCCTGTTCGAGTACCTGCCCGACAACGCCCTGGTCTTCACCGACGAGAGCCACGTCACCGTGCCGCAGATCGGCGGCATGTACCGGGGCGACTTCCGCCGGAAGGCGACGCTCGCCGAGTACGGCTTCCGGCTGCCCTCCTGCCTCGACAACCGGCCCCTGCGCTTCGAGGAATGGGACGCGATGCGCCCGCAGACGGTCCACGTCTCGGCCACCCCCGGTAAGTGGGAGATGGAGCGGACCGACGGCGTCTTCGCCGAGCAGGTGATCCGCCCCACGGGCCTCGTCGATCCGGTGATCGAGGTGCGCCCGGCCCGCTCCCAGGTCGACGACCTCCTGGGCGAGGTCCGGGCCGTGGCGCAGTCCGGCTACCGGACGCTGGTGACGACGCTGACCAAGCGCATGGCCGAGGATCTGACCGAGTACCTGCACGAGAACGCAGTGCGGGTGCGCTACATGCACTCGGACATCGACACCCTGGAGCGGATCGAGATCATCCGCGACCTGCGGCTCGGCGCCTTCGACGTGCTGATCGGCATCAACCTGCTGCGCGAGGGGCTCGACATCCCCGAATGCGCGCTGGTGGCGATCCTCGACGCCGACAAGGAGGGGTTTCTGCGCTCGGAGACCTCGCTCGTGCAGACCATCGGCCGCGCCGCCCGCAACGCCGAGGCGCGCTGCATCCTCTACGCGGACACCGTCACCGGCTCGATGGAGCGGGCGATGGCCGAGACCGAGCGGCGCCGCCAGAAGCAGCTCGCCTACAACGAGGAGCACGGCATCACCCCGCAGAGCGTCAAGCGCGGGATCAGCGACATCCTCAACAGCGTCTACGAGCGCGACCACGTGCAGGTGGATACCGGGCTGGCCCGGGACGCGGTGACGGTGGGCCACAACCTCAAGGCGGTGATGGCCGACCTCGAGAAGCGGATGCGCGCCGCCGCGGCCGATCTCGACTTCGAGGAGGCGGCGCGCCTGCGCGACGAGCTGAAGCGCCTCCAGGCCACCGAGCTGATGGTCGCCGACGACCCGATGGCCCGCCAGGGCGACGTGGAGCGCGAGGCCGGGCGGTTCGGGGCCAAGCGTCCGCGGCCGGCGGGCGGCAGCCGCATCAGCGCGCCCGACCTCGACGACATGGGCCCCGGCACCGACCGGGAGCTGCCCGCTGCCGCCGTGCCTTGGCAGGAGCGGCCCAAGCCGCGCTCGACGCAGGGGCTCGGCGGGCAGAAGCCGAAGTACAAGGGCGGCGGCGGGCGGCGGCGCGGCTGACCGTTACGCACCGGCGACAGATTACTGACACCCGCTGTAGGCGAAGACGGGCGAGAGATACGCGCTCAGAATGTATTTCTACTTCGTGATACAGATCAGACTGGACTTTCGACCCCCGGAAACTCTTTACTCCCTCGCGGGCTGCGCAGCCCACAGGGGAGGATCGTCATGGCGGTCACCGGGACCATCGCATCGACGCGTCCGGCGTCGGCCCTGTCCGAGGCGGAGCACCGCGGCCAGCTCCGCCGCGCCATCCTCGCCGGCATGATCGGCACGACGATCGAGTGGTACGACTTCTTCCTCTACAGCACCGTCACCGGCCTCGTCTTCGCCAAGCTGTTCTTCCCGGAATCGGACCGGCTGGTCGGCACGCTGGAGGCTTTCTCGGTCTACGCCCTCGGCTTCGTCGCCCGGCCTTTGGGCGCGGCGATCTTCGGCCATTACGGCGACCGGATCGGCCGCAAGTCGGCGCTGATCGCCACGCTGCTGCTGATGGGGATCGCCACGTTCCTCGTCGCCTTCGTGCCGGGCTACGAGATCATCGGCATCTGGGGCGCGGTCATCCTCACGATCCTGCGGGTGGTGCAGGGCATCGGCGTCGGCGGGGAATGGGGCGGGTCGGTGCTGCTGGCGATGGAGTGGGCCCGCACCAACCAGCACCGCGGCTTCGTCGCCTCCTGGCCGCAACTCGGCGTGCCGGCAGGCCTGTTCCTCGCCAACTTCGCGGTGCTGGGCTTCAGCGCGCTGTCCGGCGACGGCTTCGCGAGCTGGGGCTGGCGGGTCCCCTTCGCCATCAGCATCGTGCTGGTCGGGCTGGGCCTCTGGATCCGCCTCGGCATCCAGGAGACGCCGGCCTTCCGCGCCGTGAGGGAGAAGGGCTCCGTCGAGCGCGCGCCGGTGGCCGAGGTGCTGCGCCGCCACCCCCGGGAGGTGGTGCTCACCGCGCTCGCGCGCATGGGCGAGCAGGCGCCGTTCTACATCTTCACCGCGTTCGTGTTCAGCTACGGCGTCGGCGAGCTGAAGCTGTCGCGGGACCTGCTGCTCAGCGCAGTTCTCGGCGCGTCGCTCGTCTCGCTGGTGACGATCCCGCTGAGCGGCTGGCTGTCCGACCGCTTCGGGCGCCGCCGCATCTACATGGTCGGCGCGGCGCTCACGGGACTCTACGCCTTCGTCTACTTCGCCCTGCTGCAAACCCTGTCGCCGCCGCTGGTCTTCGTCGCCATCGTGCTGTCGCTGGTCCCGCACGACCTGATGTACGGGCCGCAGGCCGCCCTGATCGCCGAGTGCTTCCCCGGGCGGCTGCGCTACAGCGGCGCCTCCCTCGGCTACCAGCTCGCCTCGATCCTCGCGGGCGGGCCGGCGCCGCTGATCGCGACCGCGCTGCTCGCGCAGACCCATTCCGGCTACGCCATCGCCGCCTTCATCGCGATCTGCGCGGTGATCAGCCTGATCGCCACCGCGCTGCTCGCCGACCACACCAACCGGGACATTGATTCGCGCTGAGGGCCGCCTTCACGGTCGCGTCGGGCGCCCCATCTTGGGGGCGTCCCCGCACACGCGTTCCGGCCCGAGCATGACCACCCCCGAGCCCGCCCCCGGGTCCAAGCCCGCCCTCGACGACGAGACCCTGGCCTTCGCCGCCCGCGTCTTCCAGTACGCCCGCATGGGCCACGCCGAGGAACTGGCCGAGCTGTTCGGGCAGGGCCTGCCGGCGAACCTGCGCAACGACAAGGGTGACAGCCTGCTGATGCTGGCCGCCTACAACGGCCAGGAGGCCGCCGCCCGCGCCATCCTGGAGGCCGGCGGCGACCCGGAGCTCGCCAACGACCACGGCCAGACGCCGCTCGCCGGCGCCGCCTTCAAGAACGACCTCGCGGTCGCCCGGCTTCTGCTCGATCACGGCGCGCAGGTCGACGGCACGGGCGGCGGCTCGCGCACGGCGCTGATGACCGCCGCGATGTTCGACCGCACGGAGATGGTCGCGCTGCTGCTCGCCCGCGGCGCCGACCCGGACCGGCGCGACGCCGACGGCCGGGGCGCGGCCGACCTCGCCCGGCAGATGGGCGCGCAGGCCACACCGGCCCAGCTCGACGCGGCGACCCGGCCGGCCGGTGCGTGATCCCGTCTTCGGCCGACCCGTCCGGTTCGCCGCGCCCGCGCCGTCATCGCGAGCCGGAGGCGAAGCGACCCAGGGCAGCGCGCGGCCGGCCGGCGCGGCTCTGGATTGCCTCGCTCCGCTCGCGATGACGGGCGGCGCGATGGCTGGCCCCACGGCCCACGACAGTGCGTGCCGGGCGGCGCATCCGACCCTGTTCCTCATCCTGAGGTGCCGCGGAGCGGCCTCGAAGGAGGGCTCCAGGGATCGCGGCGCTCTCTGGAAGGCTCCTTCGAGGCACCTTGCCACGGCAAGGGGTGCCTCAGGATGAGGGGGTCTGATGGGATCCGCGGGGCTGCACCCCGGACTGTCGTGTACTCTGGGCCGGCCCTCAGAGCGGGCGCAGGTTGCGCGCCTGCATGAGTTCGTAGGCCGCGAGGCCGAGCGGCGTACCGATCAGGATCAGAGCGAGGATGAGGCCCATGACGTGACTCCTCCATGCGGCGGGACGAGTGGTCTTGCGCGGCGCGAGGCGTCCCGCATGTCCCCGCGACTCACCCGGTATAACCCGGGCCGCCCTCCCGGGGCGATGCGCGCGGCGCAAACCGCGTGAGGCTCTTGCCTTCCGCCGCAGGCCGCCCGAGGGAACGGGACCGAGAGGTGGGGGAGGGGACGCCGTGCTGCAACCGACCGAGACGCGGGGCGCCGCCGCGCGCCCGTCGCAGCCCCGGGGCCCGGCCGCGCGCCTGTGCACCCTGGCAGCCGCGGGCCTCCTGCTCGCGGGCGGTGCCCGGGCGGCGGAGACCGACTGGCCCGCCTTCGGCCACGATCCCAGCAACCGCAACTTCTCGGAGCTGACCCAGATCGACCGGAGCAGCGTGGCCCGGCTGCGCCCGGCCTGGATGTTCCAGAGCGGGGTGACCGGCTACTTCCAGGCGCAGCCGGTGATGATCGACGGAACCCTCTATCTCTCGACCACGCAGAACAACGTCGCCGCCCTCGACGCGCGCACCGGCCGGGTGCTCTGGACCTACACGCACCGCCCGCGCACGGAGAAGATCTTCGGGCCGCCCTCGAACCGGGGCGTGGCCGTGTCCGGCGGCCTCGTCTACCAGGCGACGATGGACGGGCGGGTGATCGCCCTCGACGCCAAGACCGGCCGGATCGTCTGGGACCGGGAGGCGGTGCGCCCGGAGGAGGGCGAGAGCGAGACCGCGTCGGGGCTGGCGGACAAGCTCGGCGGCAAGCCGGTCCAGGGGTCGAGCCGGCTCGGCTTCAAGATGCCGCCGCTGGTGGCCGACGGCTCGGTGATCGTCGGCGTCACCGGGGCGGGCTACGGCCTGCACATCGAGGACGAGGCCGGCGGCCTCGACGGCGGCGCGGTGGTCGGGATCGAGGGCGGCTACGGCCGGCGCGGCTGGCTCGCCGCCTACGATGCGCGGACCGGCGAGGAGCGCTGGCGCTGGTACGTCACACCCTCCGAGGGTTGGGAGGGCGGCTTCGTCGAGCGGACCGCGGACGGGGTGCCGCTGCACCGGGACATCGCCGCCGAAAAGGCGGCCGCGCCTGCCAACCGCGAGGCGTGGCGGGTCGGCGGCGGCTCGCTGTGGATGACGCCGGCCTACGACCCGGCGCTCGGCCTGATCTTCCTCGGCACCGGCAACCCGGCGCCGCAGAATTTCGGCCTCAGCCGCCCGGGCGACAACCTCTACACGATGTGCCTCGTGGCGCTCGACGTGAAGACCGGAGCGCTGCGCTGGTACTACCAGCAGGTGCCGCACGACGAGTGGGGCTACGACGTGGCCGCGCCGCCCTTCCTGCTGGACATGCCCGGGGGCGCCAAGGCGGTGGCCTCGGCGAGCAAGACCGGCTGGATCTACGTCCACGACCGCGCCACGGGGAAGCTGCTGGAGCGCTCCGCGCCGCTGGTCGAGCAGAAGAACCTGTTCGCGCCGCCGACCCCGCAGGGCACCGTCGTCGCCCCCGGCCCCCTCGGGGCGGTGTCCTGGCCGCCCACCGCCTATGACGGCCGCCGGGCCTACGTGCAGGTGCGGCACGGGGCGACCACCTACACGGTCAAGACCGTCCCGGCCGCGGGCGGGCGGCCGGAGATCCGCTACACCGAGACGGGGGAGGCCAAGGGCGAGCCGAGCTTCAGCACGCTCACCGCCGTCGACCTCGCCGCGGGCGGGACGATCGCGTGGTCCGTGCGCGGCGCGAGCCGCCTGTCGGGGGGCACGCTCGCCACGGCCGGCGGCCTCGTCTTCTCCGGAGAGGAGGACGGGCACTTCGACGCCCACGACGCCGACACGGGGCGGATCCTCTGGCGCTTCCAGTGCGGCGCCGGGATCAGCGGCCCGGCGATGACCTACGCGCTGGACGGCCGGCAGTACGTGGCGGTGGCGGCCGGCGGCGCCTCCTTCACCAAGGCGTCCGGCTTCGGCACCGGCGACGCGCTGGTCGTCTTCGCCCTGCCGGAGTGAACGGCCCGAACGGCGGCAGGCCGCGGGGCTATAGCTGCCCGGCCGCGCCCAGTTCGCATCGAAGAGTCGCCAACGACAGTGCGAGCGTCAGCGGCTTGTCAGTGAGCGGCACGGCGCCGTAGTCCGCATACCAATCGGCCGCTCGCTCGTTCTTGGCGTCGATGATGAGCATCACGCCCCCGACTTCGGCCGCGACGCGAAGGCAGCGTCGCCCGACCGCGCCGAGTAGCTGCCCGCCAAGCCCCTGACCTTGCACCCGCGTCTGCGTGGCGAGACGGGCGAGGCGGAAGCCCGGCACGTCATGCTTGGCGAGGCCGCGCCGCACCAACTCGGGGGTGTCGGCATGGCTGAGACTGCCGGGGGCGATGCTGTAGAAGCCGAGGATGGTCCGGTCGTCGGTGTCCTCGATGGCGAGAAACGTCTTTGCGCCCCCGGACTCGTGGCTCTGTCGAGCGTAACGCTGCAAGAAGACGTTCAAGTCCGTGTCGCCGCAGTCGAACGACGCTCGGTCGTGTGCCCTGGTGATCGCTTCCTCATGCCAAGCCGGCAACGTCATCGCAGCTTCGGCATGGCGGCAATGGCGGCGCGGAGTTTGGCGTTGGCCGGTGGGGGATTTTCCAAGAGGTCGAGCACGAGCAGGCTGTCGCGTTCCGACAGCTTGGTGCGCTCCGCCTCTTCGACGACGATCTCCGCTTCACGCAGAGCCGATCGGGTGACGAAGGTCGTGAGGTCGGTCTGCCGGAGCGCGGCCGCGCGGGCGAGCAGTGCTTTCTGCTCGGGCCTGATCCGCAGGCTCATGCGGGGATTCTCTTCCATGACAGCTCGAGGCATATGCCGTCTTTCCGTTTGTACGCCTTGAAGTAGTACGCGCTCTCCTTCCCGTCAACGAGACGCGCTTCGTGGGCGCACGCGCGGCTTCCACGAAATGTCGGAACACGCGTCCTCTTCGACGGATGTCTGCCCTCGGCGAGCAGCCGTCACGCTTTCGGAACGCGAGTATCGGGAGACAGACCGGGTCGAGCGAACCTGCGTCCCCGCTCGCCCGCAGAGGCGAGAGCAGGATGCGCCGGCACCGCGGTGCCGGCCCGCGATGTGCGACCGCTCACTCCGCCGCGACGGCGTAGCGGGTGCGCAGGCGCAGGCCGAACACCGCCATCATGAACATGCAGCAGGTGGCGCTGTTGCCGTTGTAGAGCACCGTCTCGAACGAGGCCGAGGCGAGGCCGAGGAACCACAGGCGCAAGAACAGCAGCGTCTCGGCATCGAGCCCGCGGCCGCCCGCGACCCGCTGGAGGTCGCGCAGGGGAGCGATCACGAAGGCGGCGAGCGTCAGGACGAGGAAGGGCAGGCCGCCGATCAGCGCCGTGTCGAGATAGGCGTTGTGGGAGTGGATGGCGGTGTTGACCCAGGTCAGCTCCTCCGAGCCCGCGTACATGGTCCGCTCGGTCATCCAGAACGCGCCGATGCCCCAGCCCCGCCACGGGCGGACCAGGATGTTGTCGATCGCGAACTCCCAGATCTGGGTCCGGCCGGTGAAGGTCGTGTCGCGCATCACCCCGCCGAGGGCGTCGCCGATCGACGGCACGAGGACCGAGCCCACGGAGACCACCGTGAAGGCGACGACCGGGCCGACCAGCAGCAGGCTGCGCATCGCGCCGCCGGTGAACAGGCGGCACAGGGTTGTCACCGCGAGCACCACCGGCAGGAGCAGCAACGCCGTCTTCGAGCCGCTGGCCACGAGGAAGCCGGCGGCGAGGAGGATCACGGCCCAGCCGAGCCAGCGGTTCGCCACCGCGGCGACGTAGAGGCCGACGACGATCAGGATCACCATCGCGGCGCTGGCGTCGTTCTTGTGCGGGAAGGTGCCGCGCCACAGGCCGGCATGGTCGGGATCGGCGTTCACGTCGAAGGCCGAGTGGACGGCGAGATCCGGCACGAGCGCCACCGCGAGGTAGCAGGTCACGAGGATCACCCCGGCGCTGCCCGCGAGCGTCAGGGCGAGTTGCCGCGGCGAGCGCGCCACCACGAGCACGCCCGCCGACAGCAGCGCGGCGATGGCGAACAGGGTGAGCCGCCGCAGCGACAGCATCGGGTCCACCGACAGGAGGCTGGTGGCCCCCAGCCACAGGGCGCAGAGCGCGAGAGACGGCGTCGCGAGCGGGCGGAGGTGGCGCAGGCCGATCCGCCACACGGCGAGCGCCATGCCGACGCCGGCCGCGAGGAACAGGGCCTGGGTCACCGGGCTGCCGCCCTCGGCGGCGGCGAGGGACGAGCGGTCGCTCAGGTCCTTGAACCAGAGGTGGTTCCAGAGCAGCACGAGCACCGCGCCGTTGAGGAGGACGCGCACGGCGTCCGGCAGGTCGCGGGTCCGCGTCTCGCCCTCCGACCGGCCGGCCGTTCGCCGGATCGCCGCGCTCGACGACACCATCCCGCCCCCGTCTTCCCTCCGCCTGCCGGGTCCGGCGCATCGTCGCGACGCGCTCTCCCGCGCCGAGCCGGCATCCGCCCCGGCGCAGAGCGCGACAGCATAACCCCGAAGCGGCGCCGACAGGCGCGGGATTCTACCGAGTCCGCCCCACGATCGCGCGATAACCTTGACGCAGGGCTCCCGGGCTCAGAACGGCAGCAGGATGTCGACGATCTGCTGGCCGTAGCGCGGCTGCTGCACGTCGGTGATCTGGCCGCGGCCGCCGTAGGCGATGCGGGCCTGGGCGATCTTGGTCGAGGCGATGGTGTTGTCGGACTCGATGTCCTCCGGCCTAACCACGCCGGCCACCACCAGCTCGCGCACCTCGAAGTTGATGCGGATCTCCTGCTTGCCCTCGACCACGAGGTTGCCGTTGGGCAGCACCTGGGTGACGACGGCCGCCACGTTGGTGTTCACCGACTCGGCCCGCTTGATCGAGCCCGCTCCCTCGTTCGACGTGTCGGAGGTCAGGTTCAGCAGCGCGCTGCCGCCGACGCCGAACGTCTTGCCGATCACGTTGTTCTCCAGCCCCAGGGCGTTGGGCAGGCCGAAGCTCTCGGTGGCGGCGCGGGAGCGCTTGGTCTCGTTGGCGAGGTTGGCTTGGTCGGTGACGTTGACCTTGACGGTCAGCAGGTCGCCGAGCTTGGCGGCGCGCTGGTCCTTGAAGAAGGCGCGCGAGCCGGTGCGCCAGAGCGAGTTCGGCGCGTAGGAGACCGGCTGGATGTCGGGCATCGGCATCCGCACCGGCTTGTAGCCGGGCTGGCTGGTCGGGTCCTCGATGGCCGAGAGCACCGGCGCCACGCCGACATTGGCGAGACGGTCGGCGGTGTTGCAGGCGCCGAGGCCGGCCACGAGCGCGGCGGCGAGGAGCGGGCGGCGAAGCATCGCGGGACTCTGCACAGGGAGGAGGACGGTCAGCGGAGCGCGGCGGCGCTCGCCTGGAGCTGCGGGCCCCGGGTGGGGCCGACGGAGACCCGGCCCGGCCCGATCACGGTGGCCTGGAGGATCTTCTTCGAGGCGACGTTGGTGACCGCGACGGTGGCGCCCAGGCGGCCGCTGTCGCCGGCGACCCCGCGCATCGACAGGCTGATGCCCGGCGCCTCGTAGACGATGGTGACGGCCTCGTTGCGGGCGACGAGTTCCGGGGGGGCGGTGTCGGCCGTGCGCAGCACCGTGCCGGCGGGAAGCGCGCGTTGCGCCGCCTCGCCGAGCACCGCCGCGACGACGCCCTGCGTGTCGGCGGGCAGGCCCTCCCGCGGCCGGCGCTCCAGGCCGACATCGCCCTCCTTGACGGTCTCGCCGCGGTTGAGCGCGCGGCTCAGCACGGCCACCTCGCGCATCTCGACCACGACGCCGGTGACGCGCAGCGAGGCCTGCCGGTCGCCCAGCGCGATCAGGCCGGTGACCCGGTGCGAGCGGGCATCGTAGGCCAGATCGAGGGCCTTCGCCTCGCCCGCGAGATCGACCGGCGCCAGCAGGGCCGGCCCCTCGCCGTCGAGGCGGATCGAGACGGTCCGCGGGTCGAGGGCGTAGCCCGCCTCCAGGCCGCGCTTGAGCGCCGCCTCGATCTCGGCGGCGGCCACCCGGCGGGCGGCGCGCTGCACGACGATCTGGGCGCGGCCGCCGGTCTCGAGCGCCGCCAGCCCCAGGGCGGCGACCGCCTCGGCGATGCGGCGGGCCTGGATCGTCCCGGTGGCGCCGAGGGCGGGCGCGCGGAACATCGGCCGGGCGGCGAGGTCGGAGGGGGCGTTCTCCAGGAGGTCGCCGAGCGTCAGCACGTCGCCGCGGGCGGTCACGTCGCCGCGCAGCCGCAGCGCCTCGGCGGGCGGGGGCAGGCGCAGGCCGGGCTCGGCCATGGCGGGGAACACGAACGCGCCGAGCGCCGCGAACGCGAGGAACGCGAGCGCCGCTCGAACGACGACCCCGAGGCCGGGCGGCGCCACCCGCGCCCGCTCGCCCCGCAGGATCGGGCTGAGATCGGCCCCGGCCTCGGGGACGCTGGACAGGGGCGAAGGCAGGTCGCTGTCGAGGCGCGCGCTGGCGAACATGGTGGCGGGTCCGGATGGCGGCGTCAGCCGCGGAACATCTGCGAGGTGGTGGAGAGCATCTGGTCGGCGGCGGTCACGACCTTCGAGTTCATCTCGTAGGCGCGCTGGGCGGCGATCAGCGACGAGATCTCGGTCACCGCGTTGACGTTGGCCTCCTCCAGGTAGCTCTGCTGGAGGTTGCCGAAGCCGTCGGCCCCGGCGAGCCCGCTGATCGCCGGACCCGACGCGGCGGTCTCGATGAACAGGTTGTCGCCGATCGATTCGAGGCCGACCTTGTTGACGAAGCGCGAGAGCTGGAACTGGCCGAGCGCCTGCGGCGCGGTCTGGCCCGGCAGCGTCGCCTGGACCGCGCCGGTGGCGCTGATCGTCACCGAGGTCGCGGTGTTCGGAACCGTGATCGCCGGGTCGACGAGGTAGCCGTCGCGGGTGACGAGCTGGCCCGACGCCGACAGGTCGAAGGAGCCGTCCCGCGTGTAGGCGGTGCGCCCGTCCGGCAGCGTCACCCGGAAGAAGCCCTCGCCGCGGATGGCGACGTCGTAGTCCTTCTCCGTCGAGGTCAGGGTGCCCTGCGCCATCACCCGGGCGGTGGAGGTGGTCTTGACGCCCGAGCCCAGCGCCAGCCCGGCCGGGAGCTGGGTGTTCTGCTCCGAGGTCGAGGTGCCGGCCCGGCGCAGGTTCTGGTAGAGCAGATCCTGAAAATGCACCTGCTGGCGCTTGTACCCGGTGGTCCGCAGGTTGGCGATGTTGTTCGAGATGACCTGGACGTTGAGTTCCTGGGCCGCCATGCCGGTGGCGGCGGAGTAGAGGGCGCGCATCGGCTCCTCCCCCTCAGGCGATGTCGGCGAGGCGGCGGATCGCCGTGCCCCGCAGGTCGTCGAGGCGCGCGATCACGCTCGACACCGTCGTGTAGGAGCGGTTCACGTCCATCAGGCGGGTCATCTCCAGGACCGGCTGGACGTTCGAGCGCTCCAGCGCGCCGGGCTCCAGCCGCCCGTCGCGGCCGGCCGGCCGGGCCGGATCGCGCGAGGCGTAGAGGTTCCCCCCCTCGTTGGTCAGCCGGCGCGGATCGGGGAAGGTCACGAGCTTGATCCGGCCGCGGATGCCGAGATTCGTGGAGACGGTGCCGTCCGGCCCGATCGCCAGCCCGGTCTCCTGCGAGTTGATCGCGATCGGACCGCCCTCGCCGACCACGGGGTAGCCGTCGCTCGTCACGATCTGCCCCTGGGCGTTCAGTTCCAGGGCGCCGTTGCGGGTGTAGCGCTCGCCGCCCGCCGCCTGGACGGCGATGAAGGCCGGCCCCTTCACCGCGACGTTGAGCGGGTTGCCGGTCTGCTCGATCGGGCCCTGGCTGAGATCGAGGGTGGTGCCCTGGTCGACCACGTAGGAGACGCGCCGGTCCGGCGCCTGGAACGAGTCCGCGCTCGCCACCGGCATGAGGTATTCCTCGAACCGGGTGTTGCGGGCCTTGAAGCCCGTGGTCGACAGGTTCGCCATGTTGTTGGCGATCACGTCGAGTTCGCGCTGGAGGGCGACCTGGCTCGACACGCCGACGAAGAGGGCATTCTGCATCGTGAACTCTTGGACCGGCGCACTCACGGAGCGGCAACCATCCCGTCAGCATGCGCCGTGCCAGCCGACCGCCCGGAGAATTGTCGTTACCGGAGCGTCACTTGGCTTCCCTGAGCGCCCCCGCGGGCCGGGGCCGGAGCGCGCCGGCGGCAAACCTCGCCCGGCAGGATTTGCCCGCTTAACGGCGCGTTAACCGTGGCCGTCGATATCCTCGGCCACCGCCCCTCCGGGCCGGCGAGAGATCCGCGCGCATGGCCAAGAAGCCGAAGACGGCGCCCGCCGAGGAGGGCGAGGGCGCGGACGCCCCCCCGAAGAGCAAGAAGAAGCTCGTGATGATCGCCGGCGCGGCGGTGCTGGTGCTGGGCGGCGGCGCGGGCTTCTACGTGATGAAGAGCCGCGGCGCCCACGCCGACGCGGCCCACGCGCGCCCCGCCGAGGAGGCCAAGAAGCCCGTCGTGTTCCTCGAAGTGCGGGAGCTGGTCCTGAACCTCAGCACCGAGACCCAGCAGGACAAGGCCAAGTTCGCCAAGCTGCGCATCTCGCTGGAGCTGAAGGACGCCAAGGTCGAGAGCGAGGTGAAGCCGCTGATGCCGCGGGTCGAGGACGCCCTCCAGGTCTACCTGCGCGAATTGCGGGCGAGCGACCTGTCGGGTTCGGTCGGCCTCTACCGCCTGCGCGAGGAGCTGCTGCGGCGGGTCAACGTGGCGGTGTACCCCGTCAAGGTCGACGCGGTCCTGTTCAAGGACCTCGTGATCCAGTGAGGCGGTGATGGACCCGGAGGATCAGGTCACCGAGGACGACTGGTCGGCGGCCCTGCTGGAGCAGGGGGCCGAGGGCGGCGACACGTCGCTCGCCGAGGAATGGGGCGCCGCGCTCGCCGAGCAGGGCACGACGCGCAACGCCAGCGACGTCGCCGCCGAGTGGGCGACGATGATCGAGGACGGGGAGAGCGACAATCTCCCCGAGCTGGCCGGCAACGACCGCATCCTCAACCAGGACGAGATCGACGGCGTCCTCGGCTTCTCCATGCGCGAGCTCTCGGCCTCCGGGGCCGGGGGCGTGCGCGCCATCGTCGATTCGGGCGTCGTCCAGTACGAACGCCTGCCGATGCTGGAGATCGTCTTCGACCGGATGATCCGGTTGCTGTCGACGAGCCTGCGCAACCTGTTCCAGGACAACGTCGAGGTCACCCTCGACAACATCACCTCGGTCCGCTTCGGCGACTACCTGAACGCCATCCCGCTGCCGACCCTGCTCGGGGTGTTCCGGGCCGAGCAGTGGGAGAATTCGGGGCTCGTCACCGTCGAGTCGAACCTCGCCTACACCACCTTCGACCTCCTGCTCGGCGGCAAGCGCGGCGGCTCGTCGAGCCGGCTCGACGGCCGCCCGTTCACGGCGATCGAGATGACGCTGGTGCGCCGCCTCGTCGAGATCGTCCTGGGCGACCTCGAACTCTCGTTCCAGCCGCTCTCCCCGGTCACCTTCGGCATCGACCGGATCGAGACCAACCCGCGCTTCGCGACGATCACGCGGCCCGGCAACGCGGCGATCCTGATCAGCCTGCGCCTGGACGTCGACGGCCGCGGCGGCCTCCTCCAGATCCTGTTCCCCTACGCCACGATCGAGCCGATCCGCGAGCTGCTCACCCAGAGCTTCATGGGCGAGAAGCTCGGGCGCGATCAGATCTGGGAGGGCCACCTCGCCACCGAGATCTGGCAGGCCGACCTCACCATGCAGGCGGTGCTGCACGAGATGATGCTGCCGCTGAAGCGCGTCATGCGCCTCAAGGTCGGCGACACGCTGATGTTCGACGCCAAGCCCACCGACCTCGTCACCGTGCGCTGCGGCGACTGGGCGCTGACCCAGGGGCGGATCGGCCGGGTCGACGGCAACATCGCGGTGCAGGTGACGCGGCCGCTGCGCCGCTCCCGCACGACGCTCCAGGCCTACGAGGCCGCCCTGAACAACCGGTCGGACGGGTAGCCATGTCTCTGTTCGTCACCCTCTTCGCCGACCTGCTGGTGGCGGTGCTGCTGGCGGCGACGATCGTCAGCTCGGTGCGCCTGTCGCGCCGGATCGGCCAGCTCAAGGGCGACGAGGCGGCCCTGCGCGGGACGATCGGCGACCTGATGGTCGCCACCGGCACCGCGGAGCGGGCGATCGCCGGCCTGCGCGCGGCGATCGACGAGTGCGACCGCACCCTCAACGCGCGCATCGAGACGGCGGGCGTCCGCGCCGCCGAGCTCGCCGCGCAGGTCGAGGCCGGGGAGGGCGTGATCGCCCGCGTCGGCGCCATCGTCGCGCAGATGCAGGGCGCGCGCGCCCAGCCGCCGCAGGGCGCCCCCGCGCAGGCGCACGCGGCCCGGGTCGAGCCTCCGGCGCCGCCGCGGCGCCCCGAGCCGCCGCCCGAGCCCGAGAGCCCGAACGGCGAGCGCCTCGGCGCCGCCGCCGCCGCCGCCCTGGCGATGACCGAGCGTGCCCTGGCGCGCGTGCGGGCGCGCGCGGCGTGACCGGCGTTCCAGCCCCTAAGCCGCCCGCGCCCCCGGCCCGGCCGGCGGCGCCCCGCGCCGGATCGGCGCTGCGCCGCTCGCGCCTGAAGCCCGCCCGGCCACTGAAGCTGCGCCTGATGGACGCCGTGGCCCTGTCGGCGGGCGGGCTGCTGCTGCTGAAGGTCCTGACCCTGAGCCAGACCGGCCTGCCGATCGACGGCAACCTGCCGGATTTCGGCCGGGCGCTGGCCAAGGCCCGCACCGGCTACGAGATTCCGGACCCGGCCACGACCGGCTCGGTCGCGGCCAAGGAGTCGCCGAAGGAGGGCGCCAAGCCGCCGGAGCGGCCGCCGGAGCCGCCCCAGGCGCAGCCCGCCCTGCCGGACCCGGTCTCCCCGGCCGAGCGGGCCCTGCTGGAGAAGCTCGGCGCCCGACGCGATGCGCTCAGGCAGCGCAGCGACGAACTCGACCTGCGCGAGAAGATGCTGAACGATGCCGAGCGCAAGCTGGAGACCGGTCTCGGCGACCTGAAGCAGGCCGAGGACAAGGTCGACGCCGCGGCCAAGGCCAAGGAGGCCGCGCAGCGGGACGGGCTGAAGAGCATCGTCACGATGTACGAGACCATGAAGCCGAAGGAGGCCGCGCGGGTGTTCGACCGGCTCGGCCACGACGTGCTGGTGCCGCTCGTGGTGGCGATGAACCCGCGCAAGATGGCCGAGATCCTGGCGGTGATGCAGCCCGAGACGGCCGAACGGCTCACCGTCGCGCTCGCCAACCGCGCCCGCGGGGTCGGCGGCGCGCAGGCCCAGACGGCCGCCGGCCTGCCGCCGGGCGAGCTGCCGGCGATCGACCCGTCCGCGATCCGGTAGACGCGCTACCCACCGGCGCGGTCGAGGGTGTCCACAACCTCGGCCATCGGCGGCCTGGCGGCCGGATCGGGCCCGGTGCAGGCCCGCTCCAGGGCGCGCAGGCCGTCGAGGCCGTCGGCGCAGCGGTCCAGCAGCTCGCCGAGCAGGATGCCGAAGGCGCGCGTCTCCACCCGCGCCAGCGCCTCGCCCGCGGCACCCGCGGGGAGCGCCGAGGCGGCGCCGAAATCGCCGAGCACGGCCGCGCCCGCGGCGGCGTCCCACAGGATGTTGTGGGCGTAGACGTCGCCGTGGAGCAGCCGGCGGCCGTGCAGGTGGGTGACCGCGGCGGCGATACCCCGCGCGAGGCGCAGGGCCACCGCCGGTTCGAGCGCCAGATCGGCGGCGTAGACGTCGCGGCTGCAACTCGCGAGGCTCGGCGGCCCGGCGAGCACCGGCCAGTCCGGCGGCATCAGCCGCAGCAGCAGCCCCGGCGCCCCGTCCGGGCCGCCGTCGAGCCGGCCCAGCGCGCCGGTGAGGCCGGGATGCGTGCCGGCGGCGAGGCAGGCCTCCATCTCCCGCTCGGGCAGCCCGTCGCTGGTCATCGCGCCCTTGAACAGCTTGAGCGCCACGTCCCGGTCGCCCTCCGGCCCGCGCCACAGGGCCCGGTGCACCCGGCCCGAGGCGCCCTCGCCGAGGAGCGGGCCGATCTCCACCGCCGAGCGGGGGACGCGCGGGGCGGCAGCCTCCGTCGCGGGCTCCGCCTCGGGCTGCGACTTGGTCTGCGACTTGGGCTCGGCAGGGTTGCCGGCATAGGCGACCCAGGCGAGGCGGGGCAGGCGGGTCAGCCACGGCGGCAGCGCGTCGAGGCGGTTGCAGGCCAGCCGGATCAGCTCCAGGTTCTCCGCCCCCGCGAGGCTGTCCGGCAGGGCCGCGAGCCGGTTGCCGGCGAGCATCAGCTTCCGGAGCGCCGGCCGCTCGCCGAGCGCGGCGGGCAGGGTCTCGATCCGGTTGTCGGTGAGCGTCGCCCAGCGCAGCAGCGGCGGCAGGGACTCGGCGGGCACCTCGCGGATGCCGCAGCCGCGGAAGCCGATCTGGCTGAGCGCCGGGCAGCCGCCGAGCGCCGGGGGCAGGCGCTCGAACGGGTTGCCGGAGCAGAACAGCACCCGCAGGCGCTTGAGCCGGCCGAGGTCGTCCGGCAGGGCGAAGCGCCCGACGCCGAGGTCGAGCACCTCCAGCGTGTCGGCGAGCCCGAACACCTCGTCCGGGAAGGCGGTGAGGCCTGCGGGCAGGCGGATTTCCCGGGCGCCCGCGAGGTCGCCGCGCCGCAGGGCGCGCAGGGTCTCGTCGCGGTCCACGCTCAGCCCCGCTTGAAGAACGCGTCGGCCGCGCCCTGGGCGGCCTGCTTGGCGGCCCGGGCCGCCTCGATCCGGGCGATCTCGGCGCGCAGCAGCGCCACCCGCTCGTCGAGGTCGGCGAGCGACAGCGTGTCGAGCGGCTGCCCGATCTCGTGGGCCACGCGCTTGCGCGGCCGGTCGTCCTCGTCCCGCATCGCTTTCGACGGCCTCCCTACAGGAACGGATGCCCGGCCCCGTCCCAGGTCAGGCCGAGGTGGCGGGCGAGCGTGGCGCCGATGTCGGCGAACGTGTCGCGGCGGCCGATCCCGCCGGGGGCGAGGCCCGGCCCGAAGGCCAGGATCGGGACCTGCTCGCGGGTGTGGTCGGTGCCGGCCCAGGTCGGATCGTTGCCGTGATCGGCAGTGATCACCGCGAGGTCGCCCGGACTCAGGGCCGACAGGATCCCGGGCACGCGGGCGTCGAACGCCTCCAGCTCGGCCGCGTAGCCCGGCACGTCCCTGCGGTGGCCGTGCTCGGTGTCGAAATCGACGAGGTTGACGAAGACGAGGCCGCCGTCCGGGAGGTCCGCCATGGCCTCGAGCGCGGCGTCGAGGCAGGCCGCGTTGCCGCCGGGCTTGATCTCGCGGCCGGTGGCGCGGTGGGCGAAGATGTCGCCGATCTTGCCGACGCTGACGGTCGCCCGGCCCGCCGCCCCGGCCCGGTCGAGAAGCGTCGGCCCCGGAGGCGGCACGGCGAAATCCCTGCGGTTGGCCGTGCGCCGGAAGCCCGTTTCCGCGGAGCCGACGAAGGGGCGGGCGATGACGCGGCAGACCCGGTAGGGGTCGCACAGCTCCCGGGCGATCCGGCACAGGTCGGTGAGCCGGTCGAGCCCGAAGACGTCCTCGTGGACGGCGATCTGGAACACGCTGTCGGCGGAGGTGTAGCAGATCGGCTTGCCCGTCCGGACGTGCTCGGCGCCGAGTGCGTCGATCAGCGCGACGCCCGCGGCGTGGCGGTCGCCGAGGATCCCTGGCAGGCCGCCCCGCGCGATCAGCGCCGCCGTCAGCTCGGACGGGAAGCAGGGCCGCGCGTCGGGGAAGTGGCCCCAGGGCTCGGTCAGGGCGAGGCCGGCGATCTCCCAGTGGCCGGACGGGGTGTCCTTGCCCGCCGCCCGCTCGACCGCGTGGCCGTAGGCGGCGCGCGGTTCGCCCCGCTGTTCGAGGCCCGGCGGCACCCGGCCCGTCGCCCCCGCGCAGGCCAGCCCGAGGCCGAGACCGGAGAGATGCGGCAGCCGCAGCGGGCCGGCGCGCAGGCCCGGCCGGTCGCCGCGGCCCTCGGCGCAGGCCTCGGCGATGTGGCCGAGCGTGTCGGCGCCCGCGTCCCCGTAGGCGCCCGCGTCCGGGGCCCCGCCGATGCCCACCGAATCGAGCACGATGAGGAGGGCGCGCGGCACGGCTCAGGCCGGCTCCAGCTCGGCCGGCGCGTCGCTGTCGAGGGCGAAGGCCGCCTTGAACAGGGTGCGGGTGTAGTCGGTGCGGGGGTTCGCGAAGATCGTTTCGGCCGGCCCCTCCTCGACCACCCGGCCGTTCTGCATGACGAGCACGTAGTTGGCGAGCGCGCGGACCACCTTCAGGTCGTGGCTGATGAACAGGTAGGCGAGGCCGCGCTCGCGCTGGAAGTCGCGCAGCAGGGTGACGATCTGCGCCTGCACCGAGCGGTCCAGCGCCGAGGTCGGCTCGTCGAGGACGACGAATTTCGGGTTGAGCACCATCGCCCGGGCGATGGCGATGCGCTGCCGCTGGCCGCCGGAGAACTCGTGCGGGTAGCGGTCCATCGCCGCCGGGTCGAGGCCGACATCGGCGAGCGCCTTGGCGACCACCGCCCGCCGCTCGGCCCGGCCCTTCACCGCGCCCTGCACCACCAGACCCTCGGCGACGATGTCGGCGACCGACATCCGCGGCGAGAGCGAGCCGTAGGGGTCCTGGAAGACCACCTGCATGTCGCGCCGCAGGGGCCGCATCTGCGCGGCGCCGAAGCGCTCGATGTCGCGCCCGAGGAAGACGATCGGGCCCTCCGACCCCGTGAGCCGCAGCAGCGCCAGCCCGAGCGTGGTCTTGCCGGAGCCCGATTCGCCGACCACGCCCACCGTCTCGCCCGCCCGCACCCGCACGGAGACGCCGTCGACCGCCTTGACGTGGCCGGTCACGCGCCGGAACAGCCCGGATTTCAAGGGGAACCACACCTTGAGCGGTCCGGCCTCGACCAGCGGCGCGGCGTCGGGCGGCAGCGGGTTCGCCCGTCCTCTCGGCTCGGAGGCGATCAGCCGCCGGGTGTAGTCGTGCTGTGGGTCGCGGAAGACCTGCGCGGTCGGCCCGGCCTCGACGATGCGGCCCTTGAGCATCACGCAGACCCGGTCGGCGATCCGCTCGACGATGCCGAGGTCGTGGGTGATGAACAGCATCGCCATGCCGAGCCGCTTCTGGAGGTCGGCGAGCAGCGCCAGGATCTGCGCCTGGACGGTCACGTCGAGGGCGGTGGTCGGCTCGTCGGCCACCAGCAGGTCGGGCTCGCAGGCGAGCGCCATGGCGATCATCACCCGCTGCCGCTGGCCGCCGGACAATTCGTGCGGGTAGGCGCCCATCCGCCGCTCGGCGTCGCGCAGGCCGACGAGGTCGAGGAGTTCGAGGATCCGTCGGCGCGCGGCCTTGCCCGACAGGCCGCGGTGGAGCTGGAGAACCTCGCCGATCTGCCGCGCGATGGTGTGCAGCGGATTGAGCGAGGTCATCGGCTCCTGGAACACCATGGTGATGTCGGCGCCGCGGACCGCGCGCATCTCCCGCTCAGGCAGGGCGGCGAGGTCGCGCCCCGCGAAAACGATGCGTCCGGACTGCACCGCCGCCCCGTCGAGCAGCCGCAGGATCGCCAGCGCCGTGACCGACTTGCCGGAGCCGGATTCGCCGACCAGGGCGAGGGTCTCGCCCCGGGCGATGGTGAAGCCGATCCGGTCGACGGCGACCGTCTCGCTCTCCCGCCCGCGGAAGACGACGGACAGGTCCTCGACGGACAGGAGCGGCGGGGTTTCGGCCGCGGGCGTGGCGCGTGTCATGGGCGCTCTTATAGCGCGCCCGCGGGCGGACCCTAGTATACCGCCCGAGATAAGGCTTCCGGTGCAGGCAGGAGCCGGGGAGGGCCATGCAGCAGGCCGCACGCGTCGCCGCCGAGATCTGGGCGGCGCTCGACGGGCCACCCGGCGCCCTCGACCGGCTGGGCATCTCCGGCGACGGCGCCCTGTCGTCCGCCTTCGCCGTCACCGATCTCGCCGCGGGCTCGATCGCGGCGGCGGGGCTGGCGCTCGCCGAGGTCGCGGGCGTGGAGGCGGTCGCGGGCGCGGAGGCGACTGTGCAGGTCGACCGGCGGCTCGCGTCGTTCTGGTTCGCCACCTCGGTGCGGCCCGAGGGCTGGAGCGTCCCGCCCCCCTGGGATCCGGTGGCCGGCGATTACCGCGCCCGCGACGGCTGGATCCGCCTCCACACCAACGCGCCGCGTCACCGCGCGGCGGCCGAGCGGGTGCTCGGACCGCAGGTGGACCGGGACGGCATGGCGCGGGCGGTCGCGGGCTGGGAGACCGGCGCGCTGGAGGGGGCGATCCTCGCCGAGGGCGGCGCCGCGGCCGAGATGCGCGACGGTCCGGCCTGGGCGGCGCACCCGCAGGGCCGGGCGGTGGCGGCCGAGCCGCTGGTCACCTTCGACGCCGAGCCCAGCCGCGGGCCCGTTCCTCGGGAATCGTGTCCCGGCAGGCCACTCGCCGGGTTGCGCGTCCTGGACCTCACCCGCGTGCTCGCGGGCCCGGTGGCGAGCCGCTTCCTCGCCGGCTACGGCGCGGACGTGCTGCGGATCGACCCGCCGGACTGGGACGAGCCGGCGCTCGCGCCCGAGGTGACGGTCGGCAAGGCCTGCGCCCGTCTCGACCTGCGAACTCCTGAAGACCGCGCGACCTTCGAGCGGCTGCTCGCCGGAGCCGACGTGCTGCTGCACGGCTACCGGCCCGGCGCCCTGGAGGGGCTCGGCTACGGCGCGGCGGAGCGCCGCCGGATCGCACCGGGACTGATCGATGTCGGCCTCGACGCCTACGGCTGGACCGGCCCCTGGGCCCGGCGGCGCGGCTTCGACAGCCTCGTGCAGATGAGCACGGGGATCGCCGCCGCGGGACAGGCGTGGCGCGAGGCCGTTCGGCCGGTGCCGCTGCCGGTCCAGGCGCTCGACCACGCCACGGGCTACATCGCGGCCGCCGCCGCCCTACGCCTGCTGGCACGCAGGACCAGCGGGGACGCGCGCCTGTCGCTGGCCCGCACGGCCGCGCTGCTGGCTGCGGCGGGGCCCGCGGCGGCCGCAGAGCCGCCGGCCCCGGAGACTGCTGCCGACCTCGCACAGGCCGTCGAGGCGACCGCCTGGGGGCCGGCGCGGCGGCTCCGGCCGCCCCTCTCGGTCGCGGGTGCGGCGATGCGCTGGGACCGCCCGGCGCGGCGGCTCGGATCCGACGCGCCGGCCTGGAGCGCGGGGCCGGGCTGACGACGGGCACGGGACCTCCGGGGGGCACGAGACCTGCGGGGGGCATAAGGGCGACACCCCTCGCGGGGCGGACCGGCCGCATCGGTCCGCCCGGCGCGGTCCCGGCGGCGGTGCACGGCCCTCAGTCGAGGGGGCTGCCGGACCGTCCTCCGTTCTTCGCCCGGCCCAGACCCTGTTTCACGAGGACAAACAACAGCATTCGCAGGACGTCTTACAGGGCGAGCAAGTTACAATTGGCAATAATTTCGGAAATACAGATGTAATATCTCGCGCGTGTATCGAATATTTCTGAGACGATCATCTTGCCGTGAAGTCCTGAGAAGGATCCACCGGATGCCACCGACGCCACTCGACTTTCCGTCTGCGCCATCGGTCCACCGAACCACAACCTATGTAGGCGACCAGATCAATCCGGGCTCCGTATCGGCGAGCTTCGGACGACCGCGAGGCCGGGTCGCCCGGGGAGGCGCGCGTGCCGGACGATTTCCCCCGCGACGACGGTGATCGACGCCGCGCCGCCAGCACCCTGGCACGCATCGCCGAAGTCCTGAGTCAGCCCCGGCACGCCTTCCTCGACGCGGACGCGCCGGCCGACCTCGCCGGCGCCACGGAGCTGCTGCGGCACTGGTCCGGGCTGGCGGAGGCGGAACGCCGCGAGGTTCTGGCCTTCGTGCGCGCCGTCGCCGCGGCCAAGTCCGTCCAGGACGGGGCTCGCGAGTAGGGCGCGCGGGCGCCGGCCTCAAAACCCGGGCGCGGCCTCGTCCGGCGAGGGCGGAGCCGCGCCGTCCGCTCCAAGCCGCCCCGCCGTGCCGCGCCGCCCGGCAACCGCCACGTCGTAATCGTCGGCGGGGAGGCGCGCGAGGAAGCGCTCGGCGATCTCGAACAGGAGAATGTCGGGGCGGACGCGCTCGATATAGGCCCAATCGAGGGCGGACGACCAGACGAAGTGCACTTCGCGGAAGCTCTCGGCGAGCAGCCCGGTGAGCATGAACGGGTCGAAATGGGCGCAGGAATCGCCGAACAGGACGAGGCGGCGCGGATCGGCCCCGTCCCCGGCGTTGCGGTAGACCACGTGCGCGCCGACGTGGAGCTGGCGGTCGCGCCCCTCGGCCTCGTAGCGCGCCTGGAGCGGGCCGACCTCGACCCGGCTCGCGTCGCGCAGCAGGGTGATCCGCTCCACCGCCTCGCGGGGCCGGTCCGGCAGCTTGTCGCCGAGGTCCATCACCTGCTTGGTGCGGTTGCGCGGCCGCGCGGCGATGTCGGCCGGCGGCAGCGCGCCCAGCGCCCGCATGATGGCGCGGTAGGCCAGCAGGCAGCCCTCCACGGTCCAGTGCGTGTCGGTGCGCAGGTAGAGCGGCACCGGCCCGTCGCGGCCGGCGCGCAGCGGGGCCAGCAGGTCGAGATAGGCCGGGTTGCGCGCGAGCCGCCGGGCGAGTTGCCGGGTCGAGGCGTTGCGCGGGTCGTAGCGCAGGCCGTCGGTCATGTTGTCGTAGACCGAGAGCTTCTCCGGGACGACCACGTGCAGGCAGCGGATGCCGAGCCGGTCGGCCCGGGCGGCGCGCTGCGCGATCAGACGCGCCCAGCCGCGCAGCAGCCGCCACTGGCGCAGGCCGCTCCGGTAGCGATCCAGGACGCGGTTCGTGCCGCCGGTGAGGAAGAGCCAGCCGTCCCGCCCGACATGCACGCCGTCGCCGTCGAATGCCCCGCCTGTGCGCCTGCCGACCATGGCGGACCATTAGCCGCCTCCGGCCAAGCCGCATAGGGCGGAGCCGGGCGGGTCGCTCCGCGTTCCCGAGGCATGCAAGGTGCGCCCGAACTCGCCCCCAAAGATTGTGCACCCGCACAGGGTCCACGCCGGTCCGTCCGGCTGTGGCGCCCGCGCCGCGTCCTGGCCACGCCCGCCGCGCTGGAGCACGCGCACGGGCGGGCGATGCTGGCCCGGGCGGAGGCGCTGGGGATCCCCGTCGAGCGCCTGCGCGCGAACCGGCTCGCGGGCCTCGGCGGCCCCGACCCGCGCCGGGCCTACGCCGAGGCCAAGGCGACCCTGGCACTGACCGTGGCGCCGCCGACCAAGCTGCGGCTCCAGCCGATCCCGCCCTCGGCCGACTGGCGCTTCGACCTCGCCGAGGGATGCCCGGCCCATTGCCAGTACTGCTACCTCGCGGGCTCGCTGTCGGGACCGCCGGTGACCCGCGCCTACGCCAACCTCGACGCGATCCTCGGCAACCTCGCCGGCTATCTCGGCCGCGGCGCCGTGACCTCGGGCTCCGACGCCCGCGCGCACGAGGGCACCACCTTCGAGGCCTCCTGCTACACCGACCCGCTGGGCATCGAGCACCTCACCGGGTCGCTCTCGGCGGCGATCCGGCATTTCGGCGCCTGGGAGGCGCCGGTGCAACTGCGCTTCACCACCAAGTTCGCCGCCATCGAGCCCCTGCTCGGCCTCGCCCACAACCGACGCACCCGCATCCGGTTCTCGGTCAACGCCCGCCCCGCCGCCCGCTACGAGGGCGGCACCGACGGGCTCGACGCGCGGCTCGGGGCGTTGCGGGCGGCGGCGCTGGCCGGCTACCCGGTCGGCCTGACGATCGCGCCGATCCTGCCGATGGCGGATTGGGCGGCGGCCTATGACGGCCTGATCCGCGATGCGGCCGATGCGCTCACCGGCGTGCCGGATCTCGACCTGACCGCGGAGCTGATCACCCACCGCTTCACGCCGGGCTCGAAGACGGTGCTCCAGGGCTGGTATCCGGGCTCCGACCTGCCGCTCGACGAGGGCGTGCGCGCGCGCAAGCTCACCAAGTTCGGCTCGGTGAAGTTCGTGCTGCGCAAGCCGGTGATGGACGCGATGCGCGCCCACCTCACCGCGTCCATCGCCCGCGACCTGCCGGCGGCGCGCGTCCTGTACTGGACCTGAGCAGGCCGGACGCCATGTCGCCCCGGATGTCGGACCCCGCCCCCCTGATCCTGACGCTGGATTTCGATCCGGCGACCTTCGCGCGCTTCGACGGCGAGCGCCGCCGGCACTTCCCCGAGGCGCTGAACCGGATCCCGGCCCACGCCACCCTGTTCCATCACCTGCCGGGCGATCGGGAGCGGGCGGTGATCGAGACCGTGGCGACGCTCGCGCGCACCCTGTCCCCGCCGGAGGTCGCGGTGACCGGCCTGCGCTTCACCGGCCGCGGCGTCGCCTACGTCCTCGACTCGGAGGCGCTGACGGGATTCCGCGCGCGCCTCGCCCGAAGCTTCTCGGACCATCTCACCCCGCAGGACCGGCAGGGCTGGCGCCCGCACGTGACGGTGCAGAACAAGGTCGCGCCGGAGACCGCCCGGGCGCTGCACGCCGATCTCGAAGGCGCGTTCGCGCCGTTCCGCTTCACCGCGCCGGGCGTGCTGCTGTGGCGCTACCTCGGCGGCCCGTGGGAGCGGGTGGCGCGGGCGGCCTTCGGGGAGAACGCGTGATGCGCTTGGTGCAGCCCCCCGGACGGCTCCGCGGCAACCCGCTGTTCGGGCGGGCGATGGCGGTGTGGCTGCGCCTGCGCCTCAACGAGGTTGGCCCCCTCGTCGCCCTGCTGGCGCTCAGCACCCTGGGCTACGGCTTCTTCGCGCTGGCCCGCGAGGTCGGCGAGGGCTCGACCGCCGCCCTCGACCGGAAGATCCTGCTGGCCCTGCGCAACCCGGCCGACCTCGCCGACCCGATCGGGCCGCCCTGGCTCGAAGAGACGATGCGCGACATCACCGGGCTCGGCAGCGTCTTCACCGTGCTGTTCATCACCTGCGCGGTCGCCGGCTACCTCGCCCTGTCCGGACGGCGGCGGATCGCGGCGTTCGTGGTCGCGGCGGTGGGCGGCGGCGAACTGCTCTCGACCGTGCTGAAGGTGTTCTACCACCGCCCGCGGCCCGATCTGGTACCGCACGGCATGGAGGTGTTCACCGCGAGCTTCCCGTCGGGCCACGCCACCATGTCGGCGATCGCCTACCTGACCCTCGCCACCCTCGCCGCGCGGGTGGAGCGCCGCCGCCGCGTCAAGGCGCTGCTGCTGTTCCTCGGGGTGAGCATGACGCTGCTCGTCGGGGCCAGCCGCGTCTATCTCGGCGTGCACTGGCCGAGCGACGTGCTCGCCGGGTGGTGCGTCGGGGCGGCCTGGGCGTCGCTGTGCTGGTTCCTGGCCCTCCAGTTGCAGCGCCGCGGCGAGGTGGAGGCGCCGGACCCGCCGCCCCCGGCCTGAGCCGGGCGGGTGCGGCCCCGCGACCCGGAACCGCCCCGATCCGCGCCTCGTTCCCGGGGTTCTCGGACCACGGCGAGACCGGCGGAGGCTCATGGCGGACGACGCGAAACTTTCCCGGCGCAACCTGCTGGCCGCGGGCGGCGCGCTCGCCACCGCGGCGGTCGGCGGCGGTGCGCGGGCCGCGGCGCCCCCCGGCCCGACGGTGCCCGCCGACACCGGCGCGGTGCAGGGCGGCCGGGTCGCGTTCCCGAACTGGCGGGGGCCGGGGGACGTGCCGCCCGCCCCGACCCCCGCGCCGCAGCCCCCGGGGCAGCGGGTCGGCTACTGCGTCGTCGGTCTCGGCCGCCTGAGCCTCGACGAGATCCTGCCGGCCTTCGGCGAGACCAAGCGCTCCCGGCTCGTGGCGGTGATGTCCGGCAGCCCGGACAAGGCCCGCCTCGCGGCCCGGCAATACGGCGTGCCCGAGGCGGCGGTTTACGGCTACGGCGACTGGGAGACGCTGAAGGCCAACCCGGAGGTCGGCGCGGTCTACGTGGTGACGCCGAACGCCGTGCACCGGGACAACGTGCTGGCAGCCGCGGGCGCGGGCAAGCACGTGCTCTGCGAGAAGCCGATGGCGGTGGCCTCGGGGGAGTGCCGCGAGATGATCGCCGCCTGCGACCGGGCCGGCGTCAAACTGATGATCGCCTACCGCTGCCAGTACGAGCCCTACAACCGCGCGGTGACGCGGCTCGCCCGCTCCGGCGCCTACGGCCGGCCGCGGCTGATCCAGGCCTTCAACGGCCAGACCACCGGGCTGCCCGAGCAGTGGCGCCTGCGCAAGGCGCTGGCCGGGGGCGGCGCCCTGCCCGACATCGGCCTCTACTGCCTCAACGGGACCCGGGCGCTGCTGGGCGAGGAGCCGGAATCGGTCACGGCGCAGATCTTCTCGCCGCCGGACGACCCGAAGTTCCGCGAGGTCGAGGAGAGCGTCAGCTTCACCCTGCGCTTCCCGTCCGGGGTGATCGCCCAGTGCATGACGAGCTACGGGGTGCACGAGGCGCGCTCCCTGACCGTGCATACGCAGGGCGGCGCGATCGATCTCCAGAACGCCTTCGCCTATCGCGGCCAGCGCCTGTTCGTCGCCCATCCGGACGGGAGGTCGGCGGCGCGCGACGAGAAGGTGCTGGCGCCGAAGAACCAGTTCGCCCTGGAGATCGACCACTTCTCCCGCTGCATCCAGGACAACCTGCGCCCGCGCACCCCCGGCGAGGAGGGTCTCCAGGATCAGGTGCTGATGGAGGCGATCTACGAGGCGGCGCGCACGGGCGCCCCCGTCAAGGTCGGGCCGCCGCCGGGGGCCGGCTCAGGCCTCGACGCGACCCGCGGACCCGAGCCGGAGGAGCCGGCCTGAGCGGGGGCGGGCCCTGAGCCCGCTCAGTGCCGCATCGAGAACTGCGTGCGCCCGCCCGCCTGCCGCATCAGGAAGGCGGACATCTCGGCGAGTTCCGGCGCCTTGGAGCGGAAGGTCACCGACAGCGCCAGCAGCGTGTCCCGGTGATCGAGGCCGGGGTAGATCCGCTCCTGCACCGGCACGTGCGCCGCGCGCAGCTTGGCCGCGAGGCTCACGGTGTGGCGGGGGCGCACCGTGGTGTCGCCGTCGCCGGTCGCCAGGAAGGCCGGGGGCGAGAGCGGACCGGCGAACTGCATCGGCTGCGTCGCCGGAAGGTCCGCGGCCTCGCCGAACACCTTGATCGTCGTGTCCTGGTCGAGCGGCAGGAAGTCGTAGGGCCCGGACAGGCCGGCCACCGCGCGGATCGCCTTCGGGTCGACGCCGGCCGCGGTGAGGTAGCGGGGGTCGAGGCCGAGCATCACCGCGTTGTAGGCCCCGGCCGAGTGGCCCGCGAGCACGATCCGGCGCGGATCGCCGCCGTAGCCGGCGATGTTGTCGCGCACCCACGCGACCGCCGCCGCCCCGTCCTCCAGGAAGCCCGGGAAGCGCACCGCGGGGAAGAGGCGGTAATCGGGCAGCACCGTCACGAAGCCCTGGGCGGCGAGGGCGTGGCCGACGAAGGCGTAGTCGTCCTTCGATCCGCTCTGCCACGACCCGCCGTAGAAGAACACCAGCACCGGCGCACCCTCGGCGCCCGCCGCCGGGACGTAGACGTCGAGGCGCCGCCGCGGGCCCTCGCCGAAGGCGAGGTTGCGGGCCGCGAGCCGGCCGCCGGAATCGCGCGGGCCGATCGCGTCGAACAGGGAAAGCGGCGAGGCGGCGGAGAAGCCCAGGGCCGCGAGGCCGAGGCAGAGGATGCTGGCGAAGGCTGTGAGGAGCCGTGTCATGTCCCGTCCGGTTGCACCGATCCGGCGCATACCGCCCCCGGCTCGGGGCGGATTGATGTCCGGCCCGCGGCGGCGCGGAGAAAAATCAGGTCCGCAGGACGATGCAGGCGCCGCCGACCTGCCGGATCCGGCCGCACAGCGCGTCCGCCGCCTGCCGGGTCTCCGCGGGGATGCGCACGCGGTAGAACGCGCGGGTGCCGCGGCTGCGCAGACGGGTGCCGATGATCATCGGCCGCACCTCGCCGATCACGCCCGCGTAGCTCGCCCGGGCGCGGGAGAAGCTCTGGAGCGCCAAGGCCTTGGAGAAGTTTCCGGCGAGCTGGATGCCCCAGGGCGCGGCCGGGCCCTCGGTGCCGCCCAGGGCGAAGCGATCGCCGCGGCCGGGGATGCGCAGGGCGGCCGTCACCTGGAGGCAGCTCTGGGCCGGCTCCGGCGCCGGCGCGGCACGCTTCTCCGGCGTGGCCTTCTCCGGCGCGCCGCCCTCCGGGAACTCGACCGTGCCGCCGCCCGCCCCGCGCCAATCCTCGGCGGGCGCGCCGGTGATCGCCAGCACATAGGCGCGGGTCTCGGCGGGCAGGCCGCCGGTGCCGGCGAGCCAGCCCGTCACCCGGCCGGCACCGCCGTTGTAGGCCGCGGCGGCCAGCCCGAGATTGCCGAACTGCCGCCGCAGGTCGGCGAGCAGGTGGGCGGCATGCGGGATCGCCTGCTCGGGATCGAACGGGTCGGCGAGGCCGCGCTCGCGGGCGGTGCCCGGCATGAACTGGGCGACACCCTGCGCGCCGGCCCGGCTGACGACGCCCACCCGGAAGCTCGATTCCCGCCAGATCAGCCGGGTCAGGAACGGCACCGGCAGCCCGCGGGCCTTGGCGGAATCCTCGATCAGCCGGCAGAGCGCCTGCTCGACGGTCTCGGTCGCGCCCTCGGAGGGCGCGGCGCGCGCGGGCCCAAGCGGGCCCGGCACGAGGAAGGCGAGGAGGGCGAGGACCGCCAGCGGGCCGCTGGAGCGGAGCCTTCGCGGCGGGGACGGATGCAGGGCTGGCACCGCCCGCTTGTAGCGTCGCGGCAGCACCGATCAATCCGTGCGCGTTCACGGAATTCCGGTCCGCGGGGCTGCGGCCGGATCGTCGCCGCGGACCGAAGCCGTCCGGCGCGGCGGGTCCGTGCCCTCGACCCTCTACGCGTCGATGCCCTGCACGAGCGCGCGGGTGTAGACCTCCGCCCCGGCCACCCTCACGCCGCCGCCCGCGGGCGGATCGACGCGGACGTGGCGCGCGAAGACCGGATCCGCGAACACGGCGGCGACCGGGGCCTCCGGATCGGAGCCGTCCGGCACGAGGCGCAGGGTCGCCACGTCGCGCCACGCGCGCCCGTCGAGGGAGACGCGCAGTTCGAGGTCGACCGGCTCGGCGCGCGCCCCGCCGGTCAGCCGGATGTCCAGGGCGGAGATCCTGCGGAAATCGCGCAGGTCGAGCACCCACGACGCCTCGTCGGCGGCGGCCCGGCGGCGCCCGCCCAGCGCGTCGAGCCACCGGAGCGGCCCGGCTGTGGCCCGCGTCGGGCGGGCCGCCTCGACGCGCCGGCCGAACCCCGTCACGTCGACTTCGCGCACCTCGCGTCCCTTCGCGTAGCGCCACTCGTGGAAGCTGTTGCGCGGGTAGATCCACGGGATGCGGCGGTCGTAGCAAGCCTCGGCGAACTTGAAGTAATCGTACAGGGTCTCCCGATCGAGACAGGTGTCGTGGAACTGGATCAGGCTCTGATCGTAGGTCAGGCCGAGTTCCTCGGTCACGGCATCGAGCACGAGCCGATGGCGGAAGTTGTCGACCCCGTCATCGGGCAGCAATTCGACATCGACCGGAAGCCCGAGTTCGGCGAGGATGTAGCGCGCGACAACAAAGAAGAAAAACGATGTCGGATGCCACTCATCGGTGAAGATCTTATTCGATCTGTAATTGTCGAGGAAGAAAGGCAGCATCTTGATCTCGGAAAATCGCTCTATGTAGGCGAATTTCTCGACCTGCTCCTCGAAGTTGCGGACGATGACCTCCGGCGGCACGCTGTTCTGGGCGTAGCCGCGGAAATCCGGCGACGGGCCGAACTCGTCGGCGACGTACCACATCTGATCGTGAAACCGGGTCGCGGAGACCGGCCAGAAACCGTAGAACCGCCAGAAGCAGAACCGGAAGAAACGGCAATGTTTCGGTATGACTTGCGCGATGGCATCGTTGCGCAGCCAAGCGACGCTGGTCACGTCCTGGGCGATGACGACGTGCGCCGTCGAGAGCGTCGCCAGCGCCGCCTGCTTGGCGCTCTCGTCGTCCTTGAGGACGATACTGGAAATGTAGGTCAGATTGTATTGGCAGGAGATGTTGCGGCTCGACCGAAGATAGCGGATCACCTCCTGGCCCTGACAGTTCATGACCACGACCAGATTCTTTCGGGCTCTGATCCGATCCGCGGCGGCGTCCGTCATCTGATCCTGATACGCGTGGCTCTCCCTCCCGCCGTCTATCGGGCGAAACAGTCGGACGTGCAACCGCTGGCGGCTGGTCGAGATCGGGCACGCCGCCCGGACGGGCGCGACCGGACGGCGACGGGCGGGACGTCAGTAGATCGCCAAGTCGCCGCGGGCGTAATCGATCGCGTTCGCCGCCTGATACTTGGCGAGCGGTTCGGGGGCGCAGGCGATGCCGACCATCAGGACGAGCAGCGTGGCCAGTCCCGCCAGCATCGCCGTGACCGCGTCCGCGTGACGCCGGAGCGCGTGGATCGCCATGCAGCCGAGTGTGAACAGGGCCGCCTCGGCGACGGGCACCAGCGCCAGTGACATCGTAGACCTCTCTCGTCTGCCTCTCGTCCCCGGGCGCGGGGCCCGCGAGCGCGGAGCGTGATGGGCACGATGAACCTTTTTGCTGCGGTGCAACAGAAGCTCGGGCGCAGCCCTGCCCTGCGCGACGCTGGGCGCCCCCTCGCGCGGCGGATCCGGGCGTGCGAGACCTCCCGACGTGGCGGTCTCGCCGCCACGGACTTCTGATCGGGCGGAGTGCGGCCATGGGACTGCTCGTCGACGGCGTCTGGCACGACCGGTGGTACGACACCGCCGCGACCGGGGGGCGCTTCGAGCGCCAGGCCTCTGCCTTCCGCAACTGGGTGACGGCCGACGGCGCGCCGGGGCCATCGGGGACGGGCGGGTTCCGGGCCGAGCCGGGGCGCTACCTCCTCTACGTCTCGCTGGCCTGCCCGTGGGCGCACCGGACGCTGATCGGGCGGGCGCTGAAGGGCCTGGAGGGAGCGATCGGCGTCTCGGTGGTGGACCCCTTGATGGGCGCGCAGGGCTGGGTGTTCGGCGACACGCCCGGCGCGACGCCGGACCCGATCCACGGCGCGGCCCGGCTCTACGAGGTCTACCGCGCCGCCGACCCGCACTACACCGGCCGCGTCACCGTGCCCGCCCTCTGGGATCGGGAGCGGGCGACCATCGTCTCGAACGAGTCGTCCGAGATCCTGCGGATGCTGAACGACGCGTTCGGCGCGTCCGGCCCGGACCTCTACCTAAAGGCGCTACGCTCCGAGATCGACGCCCTGAACGCCCGGGTCTACGACCGGGTCAACAACGGGGTCTACAAAGCCGGCTTCGCCACGGCTCAAGCGCCCTACGAGGAGGCGGTGGCGGCCCTGTTCGATGAGCTCGACGCGCTGGAGGCGCGGCTCGACCGCGGCCGCTACCTGTGCGGGAGCGCCCTGACCGAGGCGGATATCCGCCTGTTCACCACGCTGGTGCGGTTCGACGCGGTCTATGTCGGTCACTTCAAGTGCAACCGTCGCCGGATCGCCGACTATCCCAACCTGTCGCATTACCTGCGCGATCTCTACGCCCTCCCGGGCGTGGCCGGCACGGTGAACCTCGCGCACATCAAGCGGCACTATTACGGGAGCCACGCGACCATCAACCCGACCGGGATCGTGCCGATCGGACCCGACCTCGACTTCGCGGCCCCCAACGACCGGGCCCTCCGCTTCGGGACCTCGACGTGAGGTATCCGGCACCTACATGCCGCCGAATTGGGAGGACACACGCGACACCATGCGCGACACGCTCACGGCCCCGTTCCGCCTCGCCCTCGTCTGCGCGGGCCTCTGCCTGCCCCAGGCGGCCTCGGCCCAGGCGGCGCTCAGGCTCGACGGCACCTGCGAGAAGCTGGTGATCGCCGGCCGCGACGCCTCGGCGGGCTGCGCCGGCACGCTGATGAACGCGGTGAGCCGCAACCGCACGAGCTTCGATTTCACCGCCTCCGATGGCCGGATTCTGAGCTTCTCCGGCAACGGCGCCCAGCAGGAGGCGACCGAGGAGACCGATCCGCTCCAGCCGATCAACGTCGTCTCGGAAGGCGCGGCCGGAGCGCCGACCCTGGCGATCGGCGCCTGCCGCTTCTCGACGCCGGAGCCCGGCAAGACCGCCATCGCCTGCGAGGCCAAGGCCGCGGACGGGCGCGCCTATGCCGGCACCTTCGTCACCGCGGCCAAGTCTGCACCGGGCGCGCCCGCCGGCAAGCCCTGAGGGCCGATCGCCGGCGCGATCGTCCGTTCGGGCGAAGGCCGGGACCGGTGGCCCCGCTCGGCACGTGACCGGGGATGGCCCACCCGGGCGGGCTGGTCAGGAAGGGCGATCGGCCCCATCTACCGGCCATCGCGAAAAAGGTTCCGAAGCCAGACCGATGCTCAACGACTCCCTCGCCGGCACCGCACCGTCCGCTGGCGGCGACCTCATCAAGGACACCACCACCGCGGGCTTCCGCCAGGACGTCGTCGCCGAGTCGATGAACCGGCCGGTGCTGGTCGACTTCTGGGCGCCGTGGTGCGGCCCGTGCAAGCAGCTCACCCCCGTCCTGGAGAAGGCGGTGCACGCCGCGAACGGCAAGGTCGTGCTCGTCAAGATGAACATCGACGAGCACCCCTCGATCGCCGGCCAGCTCGGGATCCAGTCGATCCCGGCGGTGATCGTCTTTCAGAAGGGCCGGCCGGTGGACGGCTTCATGGGCGCTGTGCCCGAGAGCCAGGTCAAGGAACTGATCGAGCGCGTCGCCGGTCCCGGGGGGCCCGACCCGATCGAGGCGGCGATCGCCGAGGCTGCGGGGCTCGTCGAGCAGGGGGATCTCGCGGGCGCCTCCGAACTCTACGCGGCGGTGCTGGAGCAGGATCCCGAGAATGTCGCGGCGCTCGCCGGCCTCGCCAAGCTCCAGCTCGACGCGGGCGAGATCGAGAACGCCAAGCGCGTGCTGGCGATGGTGCCGGAGGACAAGGCCGGCGACCCGGCGCTCGCCGGCATCCGCGCCGCCCTCGATCTGGCCGAGCAGGCGGCCTCGCTCGGCGACCTCGCCGGGCTCCAGCGGGCGGTCGAGGCCGACCCGGACGCTCATCAGGCGCGCTTCGACCTCGCGCTGGGGCTCGCGGCCCGGGGCGACCGGACGCAGGCGGTCGACCACCTGATCGAGATCCGCAAGCGCGACAAGGCGTGGAACGACGACGGCGCGCGCAAGCAGCTCCTGCAATTCTTCGAGGCCTGGGGCGTGATGGATCCGGACACGATCCGCGGGCGCCGCAAGCTCTCGACGCTGCTGTTCTCGTGAGGCGCCGGCCGCCCGCCGTCCCGTGACGGTGCGCCGGAAGGAGGTGCGATGAGCACGCATGCGGTCTACAAGGGACCGTCGGATTGCCCGGCGGTGATCCCGGTCTTCCCGCTGCCGGGAGCGCTGCTGCTGCCGCGCGGGCAGATGCCGCTCAATATCTTCGAGCCGCGCTACCTCGCGATGGTGGACGACGCCATGCGCACCGACCGGATCATCGGCATGATCCAGCCCGATCCGGAGGGGTCGGGCGCGGCGTCGCCGAAGCTCTACCGGGTCGGCTGCGCCGGCCGCATCACCCAGTACGCGGAGACCGGCGACGGCCGCTACCTGATCTCGCTCACCGGTATCAGCCGCTTCCGCTTCGAGGGCGAGCTCGCCACCCCGAGCGCCTACCGCCGCTGCCAGGTCTCCTACGAGACCTTCGCGGTGGACTTCGAGGCGCGGGCGGGCGAGGAGCAGGTCGACCGCGAGGGGGTCCTGAAGGCGCTGCGCGACTTCGTCGAATCGAACGACCTGAAGGTCGACTGGGCGGGGATCGACGAGGCGCCGAACGAGGCGCTCGTCAACGCGCTGTGCATGATGAGCCCGTTCGGGGTCCGCGAGAAGCAGGCGATGCTGGAAGCGCCCGATCTCAAGACCCGGGCGGAGATCCTGATCGCGGTCACGCAGATGGAACTGGTCCGGGGCTCCGGCCCCGAGCCGACGATGCAGTGACGAGAGAGAGCATGTCCAACGACCTCACCGTGCCCGTCGAGGCGACCCGCGTCGATCCGAAGCTCCTGGAGATCCTGGTCTGCCCGCTGACCAAGGGCACGCTGGAATACGATTCCGCCCGGCAGGAGCTGATCAGCCGCTCGGCCAAGCTCGCCTATCCGATCCGCGACGGCATCCCGATCATGCTGCCGGAGGAGGCGCGGCCGCTGATCGACTGAGCGGGCGGCGCGCGGCGCTACGCCGACGCATCGCCTTCCGACCACGAATCGATGACCTGCACGCCGGTGGGCCTGAAATCCGCAATGTTGCGGGTGACGACGACCATCCCGTGCACGAGAGCGGTCGCCGCGATGAAGGCATCCCGCTCGGGCCGTGGATCGGGCACGTGCAGCCCGGCGCAACGCAGGGCCACGGCCGTATCGACGGGCAAGACACGACCCGCGAATTCCGGCATGACGCGCGCTTCCAGCCAAGCGCGCAGGCGTGCGCCTTGCGCGGGATCGCGCCGCTCTGCCAACCGGACGCCGAGCTCCAGTTCCATCAGAGTGATCGCCGACACCTGGAAGGCCGCCGCGTCGGACCCGGATATCCAGCGCACGACGTTGGCATCCGCCCGCCCGTCGCCGACCTTGCGCAGTTCGGATACGACATTCGTATCGAGCAGGAAGGTCACGACAGGTCAGGGGTTCGCGGGAGGCCGCGCAGCTCCGAATGTTCCAGCGGTACCTCGGTGAGCCCGGGCATGGACAGCGCCGCGGCGAGATTGCGCCGCCCGCTCGTGAGCCGTCGGTATTCTTCGATGTTCAGGAGGACCTGGGTCGGCTCGCCGCGCTCGGTGATGAAGACGGGACCGTTCTCCGCCGCCTTCTGAGCCCGGTTGGCATTCTGTCGGAAGTCGCGGCTGGACAGAGTCGTAACGGGCATGCGGATCGGCCCCGTATCGTGCTGTCACGACGTTAGTCGGCCCGTGAGCTGCGAGCAACACGCGCAAGCCCGGCGTCGTGCCATATCCGCGGCCCAACTCTTGGCTGCTCGCGCAATATCCCCGTGATGACAACCGGGGAACGGTCACCGAATAAGCTCGGCCATTGCAGAATATCATGCGAAGCCCCAAAATATCTCCCTTTCGTCGGCGAGGTCATATTCTCGCTGCCTCCGCCGTTCATCGGTGGGTCATTCACCATTGACCATATCGGTCCGGAGCGTCGCACCCGCGGCGACGCGACGAAGACCCACCGCTGAGATATTTCGACGATGAGGACGTTCGTTTCCGCTCTGGCGCTCGTCGCCGGCTTGTCCCTGACCGCCGCCTGCCCGGCCGCCGCCGCGCCGGATGCCCATAACGGCACATGGTCGGTGGAGCTCGTGACCGAGAGCGGGATGTGCAACGCCCGTTACAGCTACGCGGTGGCGATCCGCGAGGGTCAGGTGCGGGCGGTCTCGGCCACCGGCGGCGCCCGGGTCAGCGGCCGCGTCTCGCCGGACGGCACCGTAGGCCTCACGGTCTCGAACGGGATGGCGAGCGGGTCCGGCTCGGGCCGGCTCACCGGCGGCAGCGGCTCCGGCACCTGGGCGGTGTCGTCCCTGTGCGCGGGCCGCTGGACGGCGCGGCGCGGCGACACCCGCACCGCCCAGGCCGAGTGAGACCGGCGGTCAGTTCGCCGCCGCGAGCCAGCTCCGCGCCTCGTCGAGGCGGGTGCGCTCGAAGCACTTGATCTGGTAGGGCGAGACGAAGGCGAAGGTCTCGGCCATCATCCGCAGCCACGGCGCGTCGGTCACGAGCGCCACGTGGCTCACGCCCTTCATCATCGAGATGCCGAAGCGCGGGTCCTTGAAGAACGCCGCCGGCTCCATCCCCTGGAAGGCGCGGATGTCCTCCAGGAGCTTCAGCTTGCCGCCCTTGTCGAGGTCGGCCTTCATCGCGGTGATCGCCGCGTTCATCTCCTCGTCGGAGATCTTTCCGTCGACCACGATCTCGGCCACGTTCGAGTCCGGCGCCTTGGTGTAGGTCAGCACTGAATCGCTCCTCGCTGGATCCGCCCGGGCCCCGAGCCCGCGATCCTCGGGACCGACTCTTCTTACAAAAAGCTCTGCGGGTCGACATCGATCGCGACCCGGAGGTTGCCGCGGGGCTTCGGGCCGCGGGCGAGCCACGCCCGCAGGTAGGCCTGGAGGTCGACGTTGCGCTCGGTCTTCACCAGCAGGCGGAAGCGGTAGCGGCCGCGCACCAGCGCCAGCGGCGCCTCGGCCGGACCGAGCACCATCACCCCCGGGGGCGGGTCGGCGGCCCGGGCCAGCGCCTGCCCGTGCGCCTCCGCAGCCTCGCGCTCGGCCGCCGAGACGATCAGCGCGGCGAGGCGGCCGAACGGCGGCAGTCCCGCCGCCTCGCGGGCGGCGATCTCCTCCGCGTAGAACCGTTCGGCGTCCCCCGAGAGCAGGGCGGCGATCACCGGGTGCTCGGGCTGGTAGGTCTGCACCAGCGCCCGGCCGGGCCTCTCGCCGCGCCCGGCGCGGCCGGTGACCTGCTGGAGGAGCTGGAAGGTGCGCTCGGCCGCGCGCGGGTCGCCCGAGGTGAGGCCGATGTCGGCGTCGAGCACGCCGACCAGGGTGAGCCCGGGGAAGTTGTGCCCCTTGGCCACGAGCTGCGTGCCGACCACGAGGTCGCATTCGCCGGCCGCCACCGCCTCCAGCTCCTGGCGCAGGCGCTCGGCCCCGCCGGGGAAGTCGCTCGACAGGACGATGATCCGCTTGTCCGGAAACAGCTCGACCGCCTCCTCGGCGATGCGCTCGACGCCGGGGCCGCAGGCGGTCAGGTTGTCGAAGGTGCCGCAGGCGGTGCACGCCTCGGGCCGGCGCTCGCTGTAGCCGCACTGGTGGCAGACGAGCGCCCGGCGGAAGCGGTGCTCCACCAGCCAGGTCGAGCAGTTGCGGCACTGGTAGCGGTGCCCGCAGGCGCGGCACAGGGTGAGCGGCGCGTAGCCCCGGCGGTTGAGGAACAGCAGCGCCTGCTCGCCCCGTTCCAGGGTGTGCTTCACCGCGTTGACGAGCGGCGGGCTGAGGAAGCGTCCGCGCTCGGGGGCGTCGCGGCGCATGTCGATCGCGGCGATGTCGGGCAGGCGCCGGCCGCCGAAGCGTTCGGGTAGGGCGACGTGCCGGTAGCGGCCGCGAGCCGCGTTCACCCGGGTCTCGATCGAGGGCGTGGCCGAGGCCAGCACCACGGCGCAGCCTTCGAGCCGCCCGCGCACCACCGCCATGTCGCGGGCGTGGTAGTGGACCCCGTCCTCCTGCTTGTAGGCGGCCTCGTGCTCCTCGTCGACGACGATCAGCCCGAGGCGCGCGAAGGGCAGGAACAGGGCCGAGCGGGCGCCGACCACCACCAGCGCCTCGCCCGCCGCCACCGCCGCGCGCAGCCGCTCCCGGCGCTTGCCGCCGATCCCCGAATGCCACGCCGCCGGCCGCGCGCCGAAGCGGGCGGCGAAGCGGTCGAGGAACTGGGCGGTCAGCGCGATCTCGGGCATCAGGATCAGCGCTTGCTCGCCCCGGCGGACGCATTCGGCGACCGCCTCGAAATAGACCTCGGTCTTGCCGGAGCCGGTGACGCCTTCGAGGAGGACCGGGCGAATCCCTCCCTCCTCCGCGGGGGCGGGAGCGGAGAGTTGCATCACGGCCGCCGCCTGCGCGTCCGAGAGCGGCGTGCGCGGGTGATCCGGATCGGGCCGCGGCGCCACCGGCTCGGGCTCGACCGCCAGGGCCTCCAGGGCGCCGTCGTCGATCAGGCCGTCGACCACGGAGAGCGAGACGCCGGCCTCCTTGGCGAGCGCGCTCTTGCCGCGCAGGGCCCGGTCGGCGGCCACCGCCAGCACCTTGGCCCGGGCGGCGGTCGGCCGGGTCGGCGGCTTGTCGGTGATGCGCACGGCGACCCGGGCGGTCTCGACGGCGGCGGCCTCGTCGGGCAGGCGCAGCACCATCGCCAGCGCCGAGCCCTTCGGCGCCAGGGTGTAGCGGGCGATCCAGTCGACGAGTTCCCGCAACGGCCGCGACAGGGGCGCCACGCCGACCCGCCCGGTGACCGGGCGCAGGTTCGAGCCGCCGGCGCTCTCGGCGACGCCCCAGACCACGCCGATCGTCTCGCGGGGACCGAGCGGCACCTGCACCACGTCGCCCGCTTCCAGGTCCAGGCCGGCGGGCACGACGTAGCTGTAGGGGGTATCGAGGGCCAGCGGGATCAGGATGTCGGCGATGTGGGGCATTCGGCGACGGGGCTGTGCGGCACGAGCGGGAACGCGTTCCGGTTCCGTACCATAGCGGCGGGGGAAAGCATCCGTTCCGGAACCGCGGCGCACAGGGGCCGACGCGCCCGCGCGGTCGCCGAACGAAGCCCGAGAAACGGATTCAGCGGGTGCGCAGACCCGGGACCAGCGGCAAGGCCGCGAGGCTGAGGACCGCCATCGCCCAGAAGGCGCCGGCCCCGAACCGGCCGTAGAGCCAGCCGGAGGCCAGCGTCGCCAGGACGCCCGCGAGGCCGAGGCCGAAGGTCCCGTAGACGGCGAGCGCCGTGGCGCGCAGGTCGCGGGGCACCGAGGCCTCGATTAGCCCGAGGCACGCGAGGTGGAGGAGGGCGAAGCTCAGGCCGTGGAGCGCCTCGGCGGCGGCGAGCCAGGGAAGCGCCGTGGTGAGAGCCAGCACCGACCAGCGCAGGCCGCCCGCCGCGGCCGCCAGCGCGACGCCGCCGGGCAGGCCGATCCGGCGCAGCAGCGGCGGCCCGACGAGGAGGAACACGACGATCTCGGAGGCGACCGCGCCGGACCAGAGCAGTCCGGCGACGCCCGGGCCGATCCCCGAGGCGCGCCACAGCAGAACCGCGAAGCCGTCGTGCAGGGCGTGCGCGCCGATCACCAGCGCGGCGGCGAGGACGGTGCGCCGGAACCGCGCCGAGCCGACGAGGGCCCGCACCCCGTCCCAGGACGCCCGATCCCCGCCGCCGGCCGCCTCCGCCGGGACGGTCCGGGCGGCTGCGGCGGTCGTCAGGAACAGCAGTCCCGAGGCGGCGACGGCGGCGGCGAGCCCCGCGGCGCCGATCAGCGCACCCGCGGCGGCGGTGGCGGCGATGAAGGCGGCCGAGCCGGCCGCGCGGACCCATCCGTACTGGAACGCCTGCCCCCCGCGCGCGGCGGCGAGCGCCAGCGCATCGGCGACGGGCGCGGGCGCGGCCGTGCCGAGCGCGTAGGCGAGGCTGGCGGCGAGCAGCGGCGCGAAGCTGTGGCCGAGGAGATGCGCGAGGGTCGCGAGACCGGCGAGCGCCGCGGAGCCGGCGAGCACGGTGCGGGCCGCGCCGCTCCGGTCGGCGATCCGCCCGGCGAGCGGACCGGCGACGATGCGCAGCGCCCCGGCCGCGGCGAGGAGGATCCCGATCTCCGACGCGGACAGGCCGCGGGCGGCGAGGAAGCTCGGCAGGATCGGCGACAGGGCGCCGTAGGCCCCGTAGAGGAGCGCGTAGAGGGCGAGGACGCGCGCGAGGCCGCCCCGCCAGAGCCCGTCGCCAGTCCGGTCCATCCCCATGGGCCGGAGGTTATCACCGACCGAGCGCGCGGCGAGATGGGCAGGACGGTCCGCGGCGACGAACCCGGCCGTACCGTCCAAGAAACTCAGGCAAGAAACTCAGGAATGGCGGCGGACCGCGTAGCGGTAGGGGCGTCCTTCGACGTCGAGCAGCTCGCTGTCCGGGGTCTCCTGCCAGACGACCTCGTCGTCCGGATCGGCGGCGTCGGTGAGCGTCGTGCCGCGGACGATGTCGAGGGAGAGGCCGAAGCCGTAACTCACGGCGGCCGCCTCGGCGACCGCGGCGGCGATGTCGGCGCCGTCGGGCAGGCAGGCGAACAGGATGCCGTCGGCGATGGCGAGGGTGTAGGTTTGCACAGGGCGGCTCCACGAGCGAGGACCGGCGTGGGAGCGGGCAAACCTAGGTATCCAGGCGCCGAAGAGAAGCGCGTTCTCCGAAATGCTGCATTGCAGCATACCGGCGGGCATACATCGTTCCGCCACGGTTCGCCGAAGCCCCGCGGCCCGGTCGACCCGTGATCGCTCAGGCGTCCCGCGGAAGCAGCGCGGCGGGATGCTCCGGCGCGACGACCACGGTGGGCGGGACGGCCGCGTCCGCCGCCAGCGCCTCCGCCAGCGCATCCGGGGCCAGCGTCGCGGCCGCGTCCTCGCCGGGGGCCGCGGGCTCCGGCACGATCTGCACCGTCTCGCTGCGAGGCGGCGCCTCGTTCCCGGCATGCTCGGCGGCCACGCCCGCCACGGCCTCGGGCGCGATCAGGCCGATGCCGGCCGCGTGGTCGGCCATGGCCACGCTGTCGGCGGCGAGCACGAGGCTGGACCCTGCCGCCGCGACGGCGGCCGCGAGCCGAACGATCTCCTCGACCCGCGCGGCGTCGTGCGAGACGTTGCGGATGTAGACCGCCAGCACCCGGCCGGGATGGGCGGCGACGATCTGCGCGTAGACCTCCGGGTCGTGCTGCCCGCTATCGCCGATCAGCACGAACGGCAGGTCCCGGTAGATGCCGAGCATGTGCTCGATCAGCGCGCGCTTGTGGTCGGTGGCCCGGCGCGGCAGCGGGTGCGTCCAGGACAGACCCCATTCCCGCAGGAACAGCACCGGCCCCGCCGGGATGCCGTGGCGCTGGAAGAACTCCGAGAGCATCTCGTAGAGCCCCCAGGGCGCGCGCGAGACGTAGAGCATGGGGTTGCCCTCGGCCCCGCCGGCGCCCGCGTGCAGCGCCCGGTAGAGGGCGGCGACGCCGGGGAAGGCGACGCGGCTCGCGGCATCCTCGACGAACAGCCGCCAGAGCATCTTCAGCTTGTTGGCGACGCCGGTGCGCATCACCGTGTCGTCGATGTCGCTGATCACCACGCAGCGGCTGTCGGGGGGCGGGATGAACACGTCGCCCGCGGCGGGGATCGGCGGGTCTGCCTCCAGCAGGAGGTCGACGCTGCGCCAAGCGCCGTCGCCGGCAGGAACCGCCTGCGGGCGCAGGTGGACGCGGAAGTAGCCGTCCCGATCGGTGACGACCCGGGTCTCGGCCCCGCCGAACCGGGCGGTGATGGCGGCGTCGGCGACCTTGCGGCGGGCGATCCGGCGGCGCACGTCGCGCCACTGCGCGCGCAGCGAGTCCGGATCCTCGCCGGGGATGTCCGGGGATTGACGGAAGACCCGGCCGATCAGGAAGATCTCGTCGCAGGAGCCGTAGCCGCGATAGGGCTCGACCACGAGGCCGCCGCGCCCCTGGGCGCGCCGGACCGGGCGGGTGACGACCCGCAGCGCCTTGCGCGCACCCCTGCCGAGCCGCGTGGCCATGCCCCGGGTCCGCCGGCCTCAGGCCTGCGGGAGGTCTGGGGACAGGCCCATGGCGTCGAGCCCCTCTTCCAGCAGGTCGCCCGCGTCGGGCGAGCCGAGCAGCTCGCGCACCGCACCCTCGCCGGCCGCCTCGCGCTCGCGGGCGAAGCGCACCGCCTCGCCCCACTCGGCCGGGTCCATGTCGCCGCGCCCGACGTAGAGCAGGGCCAGGAGCTCCGCCCGGGCGTCGTCGTCGAGGCCGCGGATCAGGCCGCGCACCTCCTCCTCGGTGGCGTCGTCGGTGCCGGAGACGAGGACGTCGGTGGACCCGTCGTCGATCGGGTTCGAGCCCGAATCCGGGTCGGTGTTGCCCTCCTTCACCTCGATGGCCCGCAGGCGCAGGACGATGTCGGTGACGGTGTCGACGGCGAGGTCCATGCGGTGATCTCCTGGTGACGCGCGACGCTGGCGGAGGTCCGGCGCGCGGCGCGGACATCCCAGCCGCGACAACGGACGAGCGGGCGGCGGGTTCTCGGCCGCGGGCCGTATCGGAGACGGCGCCGGAACCATGCGTGGTCCTCGCGCTTCCTGAGGGGCCGGGGCTCGGCTAGAGCCGAACGATCGTCGTGAGAGCCGGGACGACTGTGGCAGTAGACGCGTTTGCTTCGGGAACAGCCGCGACGTGGGAGATCGGTCCGGCCGATACAGTGGAAGGCGAGCGCCGACCGGCCGGGACGTGCGCGACCCGCCCCGTTCCGATCCCCCGACCGGCGCCGCGCAGCCTCTCGCGCCTCGGCGGCCTCTCGCGCCTCGGCGGCCTCCTGGCGCTCGCCGGCGGGCTCGCCATCGTGCCGGGACTCGCCGGACCCGCCTCCGCGCAGGCCCGGGCACAGGGTTATTCCGGCGGCGCGCCGACCTGCTACCGCACCGGGGGCGGCACCCTGGAGATCTGCCGGGACGGCTCGGAGGCCGAGGGCGTCCTGATCGCCCCCGCGCCCTGCGCCTTCGTGCGCGGGGTGCAGATCCTGCGGCTCACGCGCGGCGAGCCGGCGGGCGCGCTCCAGGCGGTGTTCCAGGGCCAGAGCCCGCTGGCCGAGCGGCGGCGGGAGGATCCCTGCCCGGCGCGCCGCGCCACCGACCCCCGGGACGGCGGCGCCCTGCGCACGGGCAGCAGCCCGGACCAGCTCGCCACGACCCTGCCGCCCAGCGCCGACCGGTTCTGGGTGGACCTGCCCGCGGCGCGCGAGCGCCGCCGCGGTCGCCGCGACCCCGAGCCGGCGACATCCGCGCCCGAGGGCATCGGTCCGCGCGACCCGATCGCCGTCGCCGGCCGCGACTGGGCCGGGGAGGCCTACGCCTACGTCTTCCTGCTGGGGCAGGAGGCCGCCGGCGGCGCGGAGGCCCGGGAGGAGCCGCCCGGGGAGCCCCGCAGGACGCGGCGCGGGCGTCGTCGGGCCGCGCGGGAGACCGCCCCGGAACCGGCGGTGCCGGCCCAGCGCCGGCGCGTGCAGATCGAGGCCCGAACCCTCGACTTCGCGCGGTTCGAGATCCGCACGCGCGGACCGGGGGGCTACGGCCTCGCATGGACCCCGTTCGAGCCCGGCGGCCGCCGGTCCGAGGCACCGAGCCCCGCCCCCGTGCTCGACGAGGCGGGCAAGCCCGTCGCCGGCGCCTGCGCGGCGCCCGCCTTCGAGACGCAGGGGCTCGCCGGCTCGATCAGCGTGGTCGAGCGCACCTACCACTACTTCTACACCGACGTGCTGCCCGAGGATTGCGGCCTGCCGCCGGAGAAGCGCCGCACCGCCCTCTACCTGCGCACCGCCACGGACCTCGCCGCGCCGAAGGTCTGGTCGAGCGCCCGCAAGCTGCTGGACCCGCTGCCGCCCAACACCCTGGTGCGGGTCGCCCGCGCCAAGGGCCTTCAGCGCTGGGCGGTGTCCTATACCTGCCAGCGGCCGGCCAACGCCCCGGGCGGTCCCGTCGCCGACATCTGCCTGCAATACACCGCCGACCTCAGCCTCGACGGCATCGGCGCGCTGAAGCTCTACGCCGAGCCCGTCGAGGCCGGGCGCTCGCCGGCCTATCTCGGCCTGCGCTCGGGCGGCGACGGACGCGGGCGGTTCGACCGCAGCGCGCATTTCTGGATGACCGACGCCTACGGCAACCTCGACGCGCCGGGGATCTACGCCGGCAAGGGCGGGATGCTGACGTGGCTCGACCAGCTCGCCCCGGCGGCGACCGGCGGCGGCGGGTCGAGCCTCTACGGGCGGCCGGTCTACTGGGGTACGTGGAGCGTGCGTCAGGTGAGCGCGCCATAGGACGCCACGGGCGCTATATGAGCGCCCGAACCGCCCCGCGGGGCACCCCGAACGCGCCCGATGGACAGCCACATCGACCTCTGGTTCGCCGCGAGCATCGTGGTGATCTCGCTGCTGCTCTCGGCCTTCTTCGCCGGCGCCGAGACGGCCTTCACCGCCGCCTCGCGGGCGCGGATGCACGCGCTGGAGCAGGCGGGCGACCCGCGCGCGGCCATCGTCAACCGCATCCTCGCCATCCGCGAACGCTTCATCGGCGCGATGCTGATCGGCTACAACATCGTGGCCATCGGCGCCTCGGCCTTCACCACCAGCGTGCTCACCGCCCTGTTCGGCAAGAGCGGCGTGCTCTACGCGACAGTGGGCATGTCGGTGCTGGTGATCGTCTTCGCCGAGGTGCTGCCGAAGACGCTCGCCATCTCGAAGCCGGACCGGGCGGCGCTGCTCACCGCCCGTCCGGTCGCTTTCGCGGTGGCGATCCTGGGGCCGCTCGCCATCGCCATCGAGCACGTGGTGCGGCTGATGCTGCGGCCGTTCGGCGTCAGCATCGGCGAGCACCGGTCGATCCTCACCGCCGCCGAGGAGATCCGGGGCCAAGTGGCGCTGCTGCACCGGGAGGGCGGCGTGGCCAAGGCCGAGCGCGACATGCTCGGCGGCCTGCTCGACCTGTCGGACCTCACCGTCTCCGAGGTGATGGTCCACCGCACCAAGATGCGAGCGATCGACGCCGATCAATCCTCCGAGGACATCGTCCGCGCCGTGCTCGCCTCGCCCTACACTCGCATGCCCCTGTGGCGGGGCACGCCGGAGAACATCGTCGGCGTCCTCCACGCCAAGGACCTGCTGCGGGCGCTCGACGCGGCGGGCGGCGACCCGTCCGGGCTCAAGGTCGAGGCGCTGGCGCTGGAGACGTGGTTCGTGCCGGGCACCACCTCCCTGCGCGCCCAGCTCAAGGCGTTCCTCGCGAAGAAGACCCACTTCGCGATGGTGGTGGACGAGTACGGCGAGGTGATGGGCCTCGTCACCCTGGAGGACATCCTGGAGGAGATCGTCGGCGAGATCGCCGACGAGCACGACGTGGCGGTCTCCGGCGTGCGGCCCCAGGGCGACGGCTCGGTCAACGTCGACGGCGGCGTGCCGATCCGCGACCTCAACCGGGCGATGGACTGGAACCTGCCCGACGCGGAGGCGACCACCATCGCCGGCCTCGTCATCCACGAGGCCCGCACCATCCCCGACCAGGGCACCGCCTTCAACTTCCACGGCTTCCGGTTCCACGTGGTGCGCAAGGCCAAGAACCGGATCACCACGCTGCGGATCACGCCGCTCGGCGCCGGCGGGCAGGTCGCGCAGGCGGCCGGGCCGCCGCCGGAGGCCTCGGGCGGCCGTCCCTGAGGGCTCGGGTCGTCCGCCCCCGACGCGCGTCGCCTCACAGGCCCGGCGCGCGGCGCGCGCGGCCCGAGAGGGCGAGGGCGGCGACCGCCAGCGCCAGCGGCACGAAGGAGACCCAGAGGACCGTGTTCCAGCCGTAGCCCGTCAGCAGACCCCCGGACGAGAACGAGCCGAGGGCGACCGTGCCGAACACGATGAAGTCGTTGACCGACTGCACGCGCGTGCGCTCCTCCGGCCGGTGGCACTCCAGCACCAGGGCCGAGGCGCCGACGAAGCCGAAGTTCCAGCCGAGGCCGAGCAGGATCAGCGACAGCCAGAAATGGGCGACGTCGATGCCCCCCAGGCCGACGAGCGCGGATGCGCCGATCAGGACGAGGCCGGCCGCCACCACCCGCGGGGCACCGAAGCGGGTGATCAGACGCCCGGTGACGAAGCTCGGGGCGTACATGGCGATGACGTGCCATTGCAGGCCGAGATTGGCGTCCTCCTGCGCGTGGCCGCACAGCCGCATCGCCAGCGGGGCGGCGGTCATCACGAAGTTCATCAGCAGGTAGGACACCGCCCCGCAGATCACGGCGACGACGAAGCGCGGCTGGCGCAGGATCTCGGACATCGGGCGCCCCTCGGAGCACCCCTCCGTGCGCCCCTCCGTGCGTCCTTGGGGGCGTCCGCCCAGGGCGCTCTCCGCCGGGGGCCGGGGCAGTCGGACGCCCGACAGGACCGCGGCGGCCAGGGTCGCGACCGCCGCCTGCGCCAGGAAGCTCGCCGCGAACAGGTAGGGCGTCCACAGGTTCATCGTGTGGGTGACGAGCTGCGGGCCGATCACGCCGCCGAAGACCCCGCCGGCCATCACCGCGGACAGGGCCCGCGGCCGCCGCGCCGCGGGCACGCAATCGGCCGCGGCGAAGCGGAACGTGAAGACCACCGCGGCGTAGGCGCCGCCGAAGACCATCGCCGCGCAGAACAGCCAGAAGTTCGCCGCCACGATCGCCCAGGCCGAGAGCAGCCCGACGAGCACGCCGCACCCGGTGCCGGCCATGAACGCGGCGCCGCGGCCGTGGCGCCGGGCGATGGCGCCGGCGGGCAGGGTGCAGGCCGACATGCCGACGACGAAGATCGAGATCGGCAGCGTCGCCAGGGTCTTGCTCGGCGCGAGCATGTCCCCGACGACCGCGCCCGTGGCGAACACCACGGTCGAGTTCGCGCCGCCGAGCGCCTGCGCGACGGCGAGCCGCACCACGTTGCCGGCCCCGGAACGGGCACCGGACCCGGCGGCGCGGCCTGTGGCGGCGGGCGGCGGACTGTCTGCGACGTCGGACATCGGGTCTCTCCGGCGGGGGCGGTCGTGTCGTGTGGCGGATCGGCCCATTCGGACATACCGGAACGATCGCTGTCCGTATCTCGACGAGGCGCCAGAGGATGTAGAACTCCGGACACGGGAGACCGGGATGACCTGGGAGCCCCTCGCGGTGCCGCCCGACGCGGCGGCGCCGCACCCGATCACCGCGCGGGCGCAACCGATCCCGGTGCGGCGCACCTTCGCGGAGCACGCCCACCGCCGGCACCAGATCGTCTACGCGGTCTCCGGGGTGCTGACGGTCGCGGAGGAGGGCCGCTCCCTGGCGATCTCGGCGGAGGAGGCGGTCTGGCTGCCGACCGGGGCGCAGCACCGGGTAGGGTCGCTGCTCGGCGCCGCGTTCCGCAGCCTGTGAATCGCCGATGTCCCTGGGCCGCGGCCTCGCCGAGCAGCCGACGGTGTTCGCCGTGTCGCCGCTGCTGCGCGCGCTGATCCTGGAAGCGGTCGCCGTCGCCGGGGAACCGGATCCCGACGGCTATACCGAGCGGGTGACCGCCCTGATCCTCGACCAGGTGCGGCGTGCGCAGCCCCTGCCGGGCGCGCTGACCTGGCCGCGCGGCGGCCCCCTGGTCGGCCTGTGCGAGGCGGTCTACGCCGATCCCGCCGACCCGCGGGGCCTTGAGGATTGGGGCCTCGCCCTCGGCCTGTCCGGGCGAACGCTCGCGCGACGCTTCGCGGACGAGGTCGGGATGAGCCTGCGCGCGTGGCGGCGCCGGGCAGGCCGGACCGATCGATGATCCGCCCGCGCGCCGCGACGGCTGGCCCCCGTCAGGGGCTTCGCCTCACGGAATCTGCCACTTGGCCTTGTGTGGCACGATGAACATGCGGTTGACCCCTTCGGGGCTCTTCACCGGCCGGAAGGTGTAGGTCGCGGTCCCCGTGATGCCCTTGTACTTGCCGGTGCCGCCGAGGAACGTATGCGTGCCGCCCTTGGCGTCCGCCTCGTAGTCCGAGAAGACCTGATCCCCGTCGCCGTCCACGTCCACGCAGGTGCCGCGGCTGCGGACCTCGCTGCCCGTGGCGTCGCGCGTCCCGAGGCAGCGCGTGCCCATGTTGTTGAACATGGGGCCGCCCTCGTCGTTCGTGGTGATGCCGGTGAGATCCTGGGTGGCCACGGTCCTGTCGCCGAGCTTCATCGTGGTCACCGCGGCGGCGGTGTAGGCCGTCGTGTAGGCGGTCTCCCCGGATTTCGGCATCTCGGCGCCCTGCGCGCCGGCGGCGAGACAGCAGCCGAACAGAGCGGGCAGAAATCGATTGCTCACGGGTCGCTCCTCCCTGGTTTCGTCGGAATGCCGCCGGACGACAGCTCTATTCGCCGCGCCACGACCGGAAGAACCGTCATCCGACTCGGGAGTACATGACATCCTGCTTCCGCGAAAATTTCAATCGTTTTCCGAACCGCGCGATCACAGCATTGATAGAAGACATTCGATAGACAATTATGCCACGATGCTGGGTACGCAACGCATTATCTTCGAATTTTATATATTTTATATCCCGATCATCGAAATGATTGAATTTATAAATCTCGATTTGGATTAGTATTATTGCGCGCAAAATCTGCCGACGATCTCTCCTCGACAGGATGTACGACGACATCGACAGCACATCGCCGAACCACGCGAGCCGAGGCAGGGGCGAGCGGTCGCGACACGATGCACGCCGCGGACGACGAATCCGACCGTGCCTCGCTCCGAAGGATCGAGGACACCGCCGTCCGGCACCGGCTTCCGGGAACGGCGGTCGCCGCGCGCGGCGCCTCCCGGCGTAGCCGTCAGGCCGGCATCGCCTCGAGGCCCTGGGCCCGGATCCAGTCGCGGGTCCGGTCGAGGGCGCGGGTCAGCCGGTCGAACAGGGCGTCGATCTCGTCGGGGGCGATGATCAGCGGCGGGCAGACCGCGACCCGGTCCCCCGCCAGAGGGCGCACGATCAGGCCCTCGCCCTGCGCGAACGCCACGCAGCGGGCGGCCACCCCGGCCTTCGGGTCGTACTGGCGCTTGCTCGCCTTGTCGGCGACGATCTCCAGGCCGCCGATCAGGCCGATGCCCCGCGCCTCGCCGACGATCGCGTGGTCGGCGAGCGCCGCGAGCCGGGCCTGGAACTGCGGGGCTTTGGACGCCGCACCCTCGACGATCCGGTCGCGGCGGTAGATCTCGATCGTCTTCAGCGCCACCGCGCTGGCCACCGGATGCCCGGAATAGGTGGTGCCGTGGCCGAAGGTGCCGAGCTTCTCGCTCTGGGCCACCAGCACGTCGTAGAGGGCCGGATCGACGCTGAGGCCGCCGAGGGGCACGTAGCCCGAGGTCACCGCCTTGGCAAACGACAGGCTGTCGGCGCGCATGCCGAGAGCCTGCCCCCCGAACCACGTGCCGAGCCGGCCGAAGCCGCAGATCACCTCGTCGGCGATCAGCCGCACCTCGTATCGCGCCAGCACCGCCTGGATCGCCTCGAAATAGCCCCGCGGCGGCACGATCGCGCCGCCCGCACCCATCACCGGCTCGGCGATGAAGGCGGCCACGGTCTCCGGTCCCTCGCGCAGGATCGTCTCTTCGAGGTCGGCCGCGAGGCGGGCGGAGTAGGCCTCCTCGCTCTCGCCGGGCTCGGCCCCGCGGTAATGGTGCGGCGTCGCCACGTGCAGGAAGCCCGGCAGCGGCAGGTCCCAGTCGGCGTGGTTGGCCGTCAGCCCGGTCATCGAGGCGCTGGCGACCGTCACACCGTGATACCCCTTCAGCCGCCCGATGATTTTTTTCTTATTGGGCCGACCGAGCGCGTTGTTGTAGTACCATGCCAGCTTGACCTGCGTGTCGTTCGCCTCCGAACCCGAAGAACAGAAAAAGATCTTCGAGGTCGGGATCGGCATCAGCTCCTTCAGCGTCTCCGCGAGCTCGATCGCCGGGTCGTGGCTGCGGCCGGAGAACAGGTGGCCGAAGGGCAGGCGGCCCATCTGCGCGCGGGCGGCCTCGGCGAGTTCGGCGTTTGAGTAGCCGAGCGCCGTGCACCACAGCCCGGCCATCCCCTCGATGTAGGGCCGCCCCTCGGTGTCGTAGACGTGGACGCCGTCGCCGCGCTCCAGCACCAGCGGGCCGGTTCCGCGGTGCGCCGACAGGTTGGTGTAGGGGTGGAGCAGGGTTTCGACGTCGCGGGTCGCGAGATTCGAGAGCATGCGGGGGCTCGGCGCGCGAGGAGGGACGCCGCCACACTACCGACCCGATGGCCCCGCAGATAGGCCGGCGCACCCGCCTCCGGCCGCCGCCGGACGCATGCCGGACCCGTGACGCCCCGCATGATCGCCCCCGAGACCATCGTCGCCCACCCGGCCGCCGGCCGCGCCTGCGGCGCCTGCACCCTGTGCTGCAAGGTCTACGACGTGCCCGCCGTCGACAGCGTCGCCGGGCAGTGGTGCCGCCACACGCGGGCGGGGCAGGGCTGCGCCATCCACGCTACCCGGCCCGACCATTGCCGGGCCTTCCACTGCCTGTGGATGACCGAGACTTGGCTCGGGCCGGAATGGAAGCCCGACCGGTCCAAGATGGTGCTCAGCCTGGACCCGCTCAGCCGCAACATGAACGTGCAGGTCGATCCCGGGCAGTCGGGGGTGTGGCGGCGCGAGCCCTATTACGGGCAGCTCAAGCGCTGGGCCGCGGCCTCGGCGCCGCTGCGCCGGCACGTGCTGATCCACGTCAACAAGACCACCACCGTGGTGCTGCCCGACCGCGACGTGGCCCTCGGAATCGTGGCGCCGGACGAGCGCATCGTCACCCGCGAGCGGATGACGCCGCAGGGACCGAGCTTCGAGGTGGAGAAGGTCCGCGCCGCCTGATTTTTTCGGGACTCATGCCGGGGGTGCAACCGGATGCGCGGGTTCGGTAGCGCGGCCGTCTTGCGGCGGTGCCGGCTTTGGCGGAAGGGTCGGCCATGACCTCCGCCGCGCAGCCCGGGACCACGGTCCACGACTTCACCGTCCGCGCCGCGGACGGCAGCCCCTACCCGCTGGCCCAGCATCGCGGCCGGGTGCTCCTGATCGTCAACACCGCCTCGCGCTGCGGCTTCACCCCGCAATATGCCGGGCTGGAGTCCCTCTGGCGGTCCCACGGCGACGCCGGGCTCACCGTGCTCGCCTTCCCCTGCAACCAGTTCGGCGCGCAGGAGCCGGGCGATGCCCGCGCCATCGGCGAGTTCTGCTCGCTGACCTACGACGTCACCTTCCCGGTGCTCGCCAAGGTGGCGGTGAACGGCGCCGACGCCGAGCCGCTCTACGACCATCTCACCCGCGCGCGCCGCGGGCTGCTCGGCACGCGCGCGATCAAGTGGAATTTCACGAAGTTCCTCGTCGGCCGCGACGGGCGGGTGATCGCCCGGTTCGGATCCTCGACGCGCCCGGCCGGACTGGAAGACAGGGTCCGCGCGGCCCTGTCCGAGCCGCGAGGCTCGGGCGCGCCCTGATCGCCGGGCGCTGAGCGCTCCGAGCTCAGGCCCGCGGGCCGAACGCCTCGATCCGTCGACGCGTCGCGCAGCGCGGCGGCGGCCGCACCGCGTCTCGCGCGCGGAGCAGGCCGCGCAGCCCGCCGGTACGGGTCGCCCGCACCGCATCCCGCAAGATCCCGGTCAGGAACCGCGTCTCCGCGATGTCGCGCAGGATCCTGTCCGAGGCTCCACCGATCAGCGCGCGTCTCTCCAGGTTCGACAACGCCTCGAACAGATCTTGGCGCGCGTCGAATCCCGCCGAATACCGCGCGCGGCCGACGATCGAGGCGAGTTCTGCTCGGAAAAGGCCCTCTCTGGACTGATCGGCGGACATCGTATAGAGTTCTCGGCTGACATCACGGTTCTAATACAATCACGACAGGAAAGGCCAGCCGGCAATGACGCGGGGGTGCAGCGAGTCCGGGAATGTTGCGCAATTGCATCTGCGCACTTCGCCCGTGCGCGGGGACCGGGCGTGAACGGCATCGCGCTGGCCGCGATGCTCGCGATGGCCGGCCTGTGGCTCGGGCTGCTGGCGGCCGCCATCTTCGCCGGAGGTCCGATCCTGACGGGCCTGTTCGCGCTCACGAGCGCGGCGATGGTCGTGCGCCGCGACTGGTTCGCCTGAGGCGCCCGCTCGAGAGACGCCCGCTCAGGCGCAGGCGGCGATCATCCCGGCGGCGGCCTCGAACTCGGCCCGGCGGGCGGCGAGCCGCGCCTCCGCCTCGGCGTCGCGTCCCCAGACCGCCGCCTGGTAGGTCTCGTCGACGTGGGCGGCCTCCCACGCCTCGGCGGGGTCGAGCCGCCCGTGCAGGACGGCCAGGGCGAGGAGCAGCGATCCGGACAGGGTGGTGAGGGTGTGCAGGGCCGCGAGCCGGAACGGGTCCTCGACCGCGGCGACCGCCTCCGACAGGGCGCGCACCGTCTCCGGGGGCTGGGTCACGTGCATCACGCCCTCGCTGAGGATGAGGCGGGCGCCGAGCGCGTCCCGCGCCCAGGCCAGCACCGGGTCCCAGGCCGCCGCCTGCGCCGCCACCAGCCGCTCGGGCTCGCCCGCCCGGTAGGCGAGGAGATCCGTGCCCGCGTAGGCCGCGAGGTCGGCCGCCACCGCCGCGCGGCGCGGCGCGACGCCGTCGATGGCGGTGTTGGCGAGGCGGGTGAGCGGCATCGTCGCCGGGTCGATCGCCTCGACCTGCCGGCCCCACTCCGCCGCCACCCGCTCGGCGAGCGCCGGCGTCGGCAGGACCAGAGGATGGCGCGCCGGGGTGTTGGCCGGCCGGCCGTCGAGGGTCAGGCGAAAACCGCCCGGGTCCGGCGCAAAGCCGGCCTCGGTGTAGAAGCGGCGGGGCAGGGCGGGGCGCGCGTGGCCGCGGGCCGCCCGGACGGGGTCGGGGCGGCTCCCGTCGCCCGAGTCTCCCAGCCAGTCTCGCGTCGCGTCGCTCATGCCCCGCAGATAGGCGCTCGCGCGGCGGCGCGCGAGTCCCGCGGGCTTCGCGGCGACGCACCGAGCGTACCGCGCCCTCCGGCGGTCAGCCGCGCTGCGGGGCCGGGCCGACGCCGGCCGGGAACAGCCCGTCCAGGGCGCCGGCCGTCTCCACCACGGTGACCGCGCCCGCGCCGTAGAGGGCGCCCGGCGGGTGGTAGCCCCAGGCGACGCCGATCGCCACGGCGCCGGCCGACACGGCCATGGCCATGTCGAAGGTGGTGTCGCCGACCATAACCGTCGCGTCGGGCGTCGCGCCCGCCTCGGCCATCGCCTGGAGCAGCATGGCCGGGTCGGGCTTCGAGGGCGCGTCGTCGGCCGATTGGGTGGTGACGAACCAGTTCTCCCAGCCGTAATGCTCCACCAGCCGGTCGACGCCCCGGCGCGACTTGCCGGTGGCGAGGCCCATCAGGACGTCGTCGCGGGCGCGCAGGCGATCGAGCAACTCGGCCATCCCCGGGAACAGCGGCTCCTCGTAGCTGGGATCGACCCGAAGCCGATTGTAGGCGCGCTTGTAGCTCTCCGACAGCGCCTCAATCGGCCCGTCCTCGCCCACGAGGCGCCGGAACGCCTGCGGCAGCGACAGGCCGACGACCGACAGCGCCTCGCGCCGGCCGGGGGCGGGCAGGCCGTTCTCGGCGAAGGCCTCGCCCTGGGCGGCGACGATGAGGTGCTGGCTGTCGACGAGGGTACCGTCGACGTCGAAGACGACGAGCTTCATGGGACGACAGGTTTCATGTGCCGTGCGGCGCGGGCCGCCGAGCCGCCGGGCGGCGCCTCACGGCCGGCGTCCCGGGTGCGGGGCCGCGGCGCCCGGCACCTGAGCCGGGGGCAACCGGGTTCGCTCGTAGCCGAGCCGGCAGCGGATCAGGAAGCGGCGCCGCCGGCCGCCGTAATAGCCCCGCTGGTGCGAGGCGCGGTTGCAGGCGGCGTAGGAGCGCCGCCGCCGCGTGCCCGTGCCGGCCGCCGCGGGCTTGGCCGGATCCGCCTTGGCCGGATCCGGCCGCGGCGGCTCCGGCCGGGCAGGCGCCTCCTTCGACGCTTCCTTGGAAGGCGATGCCTTCTCCGGCCGCGGCGCGTCGCCCGGCGCGGCGTGCGCGTCGAGCCCGGTCAGGCACAGGGCGGCGAGACAGGCCAGCGTCGCGAGCTTCATGCGTCAGGGTCTCGACCGTCGGATGGCGCCCCTCGGTATCCGGCGAGGACGAAGGGACGGACCAGCATATGAGGCGACCGCCGCCGTTGCCAAGGCGCCGGCCCCCCGAGCCGGTTGCGGCGCGGGGCGGCCATCGGCCCGATCCGGCCGTCGACGGCGCGCGCGTGCCGCCGCCCGCCCCGTCGACGCCCGTCCTCAATCCTCCGGCGCGTCGACCACGGGATCGTAGCGGGCCGCGTCGAAGCCCAGCAGGTTCCAGCTCTGGGCCATGTGCGGCGGCAGCGGCGCGCTCACGTCCACCGGCCGGCCGGTGCGGGGGTGCGGGATCACGATGCGGCGAGCGAGCAGGTGCAGCCGGTTCTGGATCCCCCCCGGCAGTTCCCAGTTCTCGACGGAAAAGTATTTGGGATCGCCGACGATCGGGTGGCCGATATGGGCGGCGTGGGCGCGGAGCTGGTGCGTTCGACCGGTGACCGGCTTGAACGACAGCCAGGACAGCTTCTGCGCCGCCTGATCGACCATCGCGTAGTAGGTCAGCGCGTGGCTCGCGCCCTCGTCGCCGTGCCGGGCGACCCGCATGCGGGCATCGGCATCGGTCGGCTCCTCCTTGGCGAGGTAGGTCGAGACCCGGCCCTGGCGCACCCGCGGCACGCCCGCCGTCAGCGCCCAGTAGATCTTGCGCGCGGCCCGCGAGCGGAAGCTCTTGGCCAGCGTCGCCGCCGCGAGACGCGTCTTGGCGACGATCAGGCAGCCGGCGGTGTCCTTGTCGAGGCGGTGGACGAGGCGCGGCTTCTGCCCGTCCGGCCCGGTGAGCGCCGCGAGCAGCCCGTCGACGTGGCGCACGGTGCCCGATCCGCCCTGGACCGCGAGGCCGAACGGCTTGTTCAGCACCATCATCTCCGCGTCCTCGTAGAGGATCAGCGAGCGGAGGAAGGCCGCGTCGTCGGCCTCGCGGGCCGCGCTGCGCGGGCGCTCGGACGGCTGGTCGAGGCGCAAGGGGGGCACGCGCACGCTCATGCCCGGCTCGAGCCGATCGTTCGGCTTGGCGCGCTTGCCGTCCACGCGCAGCTCGCCCTTGCGGACGATGCTCTGAACGCGCGTGAACGGAAGCTGCGGGAACCGGGCGGTGAGGAAGCGGTCGATGCGCATCCCCGCCTCGTCCGCCTCGACCGTCAGGGTCTGCACCCCGGAGGCCAGGGTCTCGGAGGCCGCGGCGCGCTGCTCCCGCCGGGTCGGGCCGGCGGGTTGTGCGGGCTTCTTGGGGGTCCTGGCGGGTTTGCCGGCGGCGGGCTTCGATTGGGCGGCCTTGGCCGGTCGGGAAGGGCGCTCTCCATCCTCGACCGCTCGCGGGATCCACGGCGCGCGCTCGCCCGCATCCGCGCCGCGGACCTTGGCGGCGCGCTCGGCAGCGTCGCGGGCGCTGGTGCGCGGGCCGGTGCGCGGCCGTCCGGCGGTGGGGGCGCCGGGCCGCGGGCCGGGGCGGCCCTTGGGCCCGTTCGGGCCGCGGGGAGGGGGGCGTGTGGTCATCGCTGCTGCTGCCGGGGGTCGCCCGGCCTCTAGCACCGGGCGCCGCGAGCGGCAAAGGCGCGGGCCGGGATCGACCTCTTCGACTGAGTTGCGTCCCACCGTCTACGCCGTGGTCCGCTCAACGATCGTGTCCGGGCAGCGCGTGCTGCGAAACCGGCCTCTACGGCGCGGGCAGCGTGCCGGGGCGCAGATGGGCGAGCATGTGCGCGACGTAATCCGCCTTGCCCAGCTCGACACCCTGCGCCCGCAAGATCGTGTAGGCGGCCATCACGTGGAAGTAGAACTGCGGCAGAGCCCAGTCGCGCGCGTACTGCTCGGCCGTCAGGTCGAACACCATGCCTTGCGGCAGCGCGTGCGCGATCGGCGTCGCGGGGTCGACCGCGGGCATGTCGGCGGCGGCTTCCTCGACCGCGGCCACGGTCTCGGCGATCCTGGCCCGCGCCTCGGCGATCGAGCCGGGACGGTCGGCCCCGTTGCGACCTTCCTCCAGCAGGACGGCCACCGGGGGCGGAAACGCTTCCCCGCGCAACCGATACACGCCTTCCAGCGCCTGCACGCACGCGAACCGGATCTGGGTGGACAACGGGAACATGTCGGGGGCCAGGCGCGCGGCGAGAAGGGCCTCCGCCACGCCGTCCGGCCTCTGCGCGTCGGCTTTGCCGAGCCAGGACGACAACGCTCCCAGCATCTGCAGGTAGGTGGGTACGAGGACGTCGGACAGGGTCATGGCTTCATCGTCGCCGTTGATAGGCCGAGCCGGCCTTCGCGACCCGGTCTATGTCGACCTGAGCGCCTGCGCCATCCCGCATGCGATGAGGCAAAAGCGATCTGCTGGCGTGATCGCCCTTGGGCGTGCCGAAACGCTTGTTGGCCGTCCCTTCAGGACGGAAAGCTGCCGTCGAGCCACCGCATCGTTTGAACCGAGAAACGACCGAGCCGCCGCAGCACCTCAGAACCGCGCCGTCAGAAACAGACGCACGTTGCGCCCCGGCAGCAGGATCTCGTCCTTCTTGAACGAGGCCGAGTTGCGGATGTCGTCGTTCAGCAGGTTGCGGCCCTGGACGCCGAGGGTGATCGCGCTCGCCCCGTAGACCTTCGGATCGACGGGCTTGGTGTAGCTCAGCTCCGCGCGCAGGTCGTCGTAGCCCGCGGTCGGCGTCTCGAACACGGCCGTGGCCTGGTGCGCGAAGGCGTGGAGCAGGTTCACCCGGGCGAACCAGCCGTCGGCGCGCAGGTAGACGCCGCCGCCGAGGCGGTAGGGCGGGATGCGGGGCACGTTGGTGCCGTTGTCGAACTGGGCGCGCACGAAGTCGAACTGCGCCTCGACGCCCGCGAAGCCGTTGCCCACCGGCACGAGATCGTACTGGCCGATGATCTCGGCGCCGTAGAAGGTCGCGTTCTGCTGCTGGTAGACCACCTGCCGCAGCTCGTCGCCGCTCCCGCACGTGGCGAAGTCGTCGTCACACAGGAGACCGGTATAGTTCCGGTAGATGAAGCCTGTGTAGCGGGTGTAGTAGCCGGTGGCGTCGAAGCGGAACGGGCCATCGGCGCGGCGGATGCTGGCCTCGACGGTGCGGGCGCGCTCCTTCTTGAGGTTCGGGTTGCCGATCTCGAAGGTGGCGGTGGCGTCGTGCGGACCCTGCGAGAACAGCTCGTAGCCGGTCGGCCCGCGCTCGACGTAGGAGCCGTTGAGGCTCGCCACGAAGCCGTAGGGCAGGTCCTGGAGCGCGCCGATGCTGGCGCTCTTCGGGGCGAAGCGGCGGGTGCGGGGGTAGAGGAACGGCTCGTCCTGGCCCTCCACCGGGGCGTAGCCGGCCGGGAACTGCGCGGCGGTGCTCGACAGGCGGTCGACCTCGTAGCGCCCGGCCGCTTGCAGGCGGGTGCCGGGGCGGACCTCCAGCTCCTCGAACAGGTACACGGCATTGGCCCGCGACTCGGTCTTGGGCAGGAACGATTCGAGCTGGCTGTTGATCACCCGTCGATCGGACTGGAAGCCGAGCGCGCCGGTGAGCCGGCCGAACTCCGTGACGACCGGCACGTGCTGGAACTCCAGCCGACCCTCGGCCTCGCGGTTCTTGAAGATCGCCTGGACGCCCTCGACCCCGTCCTCGCCGATGCCGACCTCGTTGTGGCGGTAGACCGAGTAGCCGGCCCAGTAGCGGATCACCTCGATCGGCCCATCGAGCGGCCGGTACTCGCCGCGGGACAGGACCCGGTCCTGGTTCGGGGTGAGGCGGGTGCGGTCCCGCTCGGCGACGCCGCCGGGGATCGCGTAGATTGCGTCGTAGTGGCTGAACGAGATGCCGACGAAGCCGCGATCACCGATCGCCGAGATGCCGACCGCGCCGCCCTGCGATTCGGTGTAGGAGTTGCGCTGGATGCCGCCGGGGATGGCGTAGCTGTCGGTGGCGGTCTTGAACCCGTCGGCGTGGACGGCGAACCCGTCGTGGCCGGCATCCACCGTGGCCGCGCCCAGGCGGCCGTTGTCGACGCTGGTGAAGCCGGTCGTGACCTGCCCCTGCACGCCGTTCCGGGGAATGAAGGTCGGCACCCGGTTGTTGTCGGCCGAGACCACGCCGCCGATCGCGCCCGAGCCGTAGCGCAGGGTGGCGGGGCCGCGGATCACCTCGATCCGGTCCGCGACCAGCGGGTTGACCGGCACCGCGTGATCCTCGCCGAGATCCGAGACGCCGCCGTTGACGATGCCGTTCTCCTGGATGCGCACCCGGGCGTTGTCGAGGCCGCGGATGATCGGCCGCGAGGCCGCCCCCGGGGCGTAGGTCGTCGCCGAGATGCCGGGGCGGTCGGACAGGGCGTCGCCGAGCGTCCGCGGCTGGTCGCGGGCGATCTGCTCCTGGGTCACCACCGTCACGGGGGAGAAGGTGTTGGTCGCCACCGGTAGGACGCCGAACGGAAACGTCGCGTCGGCGGCGACCGCGGGGCGGCTCGGCTGGATCGGGCTCGGCGAGGTCACGCTGATCTCGTCGAGCGTGACCGTCTGCTGCGCCCGCGCCGGGGCGGTGAACCCGAGGCTGACGAGAGCCGGCACGGCGGTGCCTGCGAGGAAGCCGATACGGCGGGAGCGGGTCATCGGGGCACCAGTGTTATAACGTTTCAATGCGCGTCCTCGTCCCTCCCGGCAAGGCGGAAGCCGCGTTCCCGCCGACGCCGCCGCGTGACGTTACATTGTTGCAACAGCGCGCGGGCTGCCCGCGACTGCCTGGGGTTGACGGCGCAACACTATAGCGTTTCATTTCCGAAATGACCCAGACAGACCGCCGCCTCCCCGTCACCGTCCTCTCCGGCTTCCTCGGGGCCGGAAAGACGACGCTCTTGAATTACGTGCTGAACAACCGTGCCGGGCGCCGCGTCGCGGTGATCGTGAACGACATGAGCGAGGTGAACATCGACGCCGACCTCGTGCGGGACGGCGGCGCCGACCTGTCGCGCACCGACGAGCGGCTCGTGGAACTCACCAACGGCTGCATCTGCTGCACCCTGCGCGACGACCTGCTCGCCGAGGTGCGCCGCCTCGCCGAGGCCGGCCGATTCGACTACCTGCTGATCGAGGGCACCGGCATCGCCGAGCCGCTGCCGGTCGCCTCGACCTTCTCATTCCGCGACGCGGACGGCCGCGCGCTCGCCGACGTGGCGCGGCTCGACACGATGGTGACGGTGGTCGACGCCGTGAACCTCCTGAAGGATTACGGCTCGAACGCCTTCCTGCGCGACCGCGGCGAGACCGCCGGTGCCGAGGACACCCGCACCCTGGTCGACCTCCTCGTCGAGCAGATCGAGTTCGCGGACGTGGTGGTGATCAACAAGGCCGGGGATGTCTCCGCCGAGCACCGCGCCCTGGTGCGGGCGGTGGTCCGCGGCCTCAACGGCGACGCCCGGATCGTCGAGGCGTCGCACGCCCGCGTCGACCCCGGCGCCGTGCTCGACACCGGGCTCTACAGCGAGGCGCGGGCGCAGCAGCACCCGCTGTGGTTCAAGGAACTCTACGGCGCTGCCGAGCACGTGCCCGAGACCGAGGAGTACGGGATCGGCTCCTTCGTCTACCGGGCGCGCCGCCCCTTCGACCCCGCCCGGTTCGACGCCTTCACCCGGGCGACGTGGCCGGGGCTGATCCGGGCCAAGGGCCATTTCTGGCTGGCGACCCGGCCGGACTGGGTCGGGGAGTTCTCGCTGGCGGGGGCCGTCGCGCGGGTCTCGGCGATGGGCTTCTGGTGGTCCGCGGTGCCGCGCCGGCGCTGGCCGGAGGCCACCGAGTTCCGGGAGCGGCTGCACGCGGTGTGGAGCGAGGTCTGGGGCGACCGCCGCCAGGAACTCGTCTTCATCGGCACCGGCATGGACCGGGCGGCCATCACCGCGGCGCTGGACGGCTGCCTCGTCGACACGGGCGCCGACCGGGCACCGTTCGACCCGCTTCCCTACCGCGGCCTGCCGGACCCGTTCCCGGACTGGCGCACCGCGGCCTGAGCCGCCTCAGGCCGGCTCCGCCTCGTCCTCGGCCTCGATCTCGGCATCCGCCTCGGCCATCGTGCCGGACGCGCCCGCCGCCTCCGCGAGCCCGCGGGCGGCCCTGCGCAGGAGCTTGCGCAGGCGGCGCCGGTCGCCCTTGTCGAGGTGGTCGAGCAGCTCGGCCTCGACCTCCTCCTGAATCCGCTCGATCGCCGCCGCCTTGGCGAGACCGACCTCGGTGAGGCGTACGCGCACGATGCGGCCGTCGCCGGCCTCGGCACGGCGCTCGACGATGCCGAGCGCGGCGAGCCGGGTGACGGTCTTCGAGGCGGTGGGCGGGCGCACCCGCAGCAGCGCGGCGAGGTCGCCCATCGTCATGGTGCCGGCCGCGGCCAGCGCCTGCACCACCTGTTCCTGGCCGGCGAACAGGCCGATCTTGGCGAGCCGGTCCCCCGTCCGCGCCCGGTGCAGGCGGGCGGCCTGCACCAGGGCCCAGCCGACGCTGCGCGCGCCCGGCGGCCGCAGCTTCTTCGCCCCATCGAAGCCCGGCGCTGCGGCCTCGACGGGATGCTCGCGTTTGCCCCTGTCGCCCACCGGCAGCCCCGCACCCGAACCGGCGTCCGCCGCCGGAAGATCCAGTCCCTGCACCCGAAACGCTCCCGCCGCACCCGGTCCCGGCTCTGTGGGGACGGCCGGTGACGCTGGGATGACAGGCCGGGTTCGCTCAGGCGGTCAGCACCGCATGAGCCGCTGCAACCGGTCCAGGATGTCCTCGCCGGTGCAGGGCCGGGCGATGAAGTCGGCGCCCTCCGGCATCCGGTCCGGGTCCGGCGAGGCGCGGCCCGAGACGATCAGGATCGGCAATTGCGGCCGCGCCTCGGACACCGAGTTGGCGAGGTCGAACCCGTCGGTCTTGCCGGAGAGCTGCACGTCGGTCACGAGCCCGCAGATGTCCGGCCGGGCCTGAAGGATGCTCAGCGCCCGCTCGGCGGACGCGCATTGCACGGTGTCGTAGCCCCCCTCTTCCAGCACGTCGCCGAGATCCATGATCGTCAGGGCCTCGTCCTCGACGAGGAGGATCACCGGCCGCGCCTCCGTACTCGTCTGCTCGCTCGTCACGTGACACTCCCTTCGGCGTGGCGTTCGGCCGTTCGGGCCGCCGCACGCTTCTCCAGCCGTGAGCCCAACTTCAGAAACGGACCTAAGTTGCAGATCGTGCCTCGCGGGGACGTGAAGCGAATCGGGTCAACCGTCCTGCCCTGCGACGACGCCGGCCACCGCCCCGATCAGCCGGTCGAGATCGGCCGCCTCGATGGTCAGGGCGGGGGTCAGGTAGACGATGTCCCCGAACGGCCGGACCCAGACGCCGTGGTCGAGGAGGCGCGCCTTGAGGGCGGCGAGGTCGGGGGCGCGGGCGAACTGCACGGCGCCGATCGCCCCGAGCACCCGCACGTCCGCTACGCCGAGCGCGCCCCGCAGCGGCTCCAGACCCGCGGCGAGGCGCCGGCCGATCGCGCGCGCCTGATCCAGGCGGGGCTCCCGGGCGAACAGGTCGAGGCTCGCCTCGGCGGCCGCGCAGGCGAGCGGATTGGCCATGAAGGTCGGGCCGTGCATCAGGGCGGCGGCCGGGTCGTCCGACCAGAAGCCCTCGAACACCTCGGTCCGGGCGACGGTGGCGGCGAGCGTCATCGTTCCGCCGGTCAGCGCCTTCGACAGGCAGAGGATGTCGGGGGTGACGCCCGCCTGCTCGCAGGCGAACAGGGTGCCGGTGCGGCCGAAGCCGGTGAACACCTCGTCGGCGATGAGCGGCAGGCCGTGGGCGCGGGAGAGGCGGGCGACGGTCGCCAGGGTCTCGGGCGGGTGCATCCGCATGCCGCCCGCGCCCTGCACCAGCGGCTCGACGATCACCGCCGCGAGGCCGTCGCGGTGCGCCCTGAGCGTCTCGTCGAGCGCGTCGGCTTCGGCCCGCGTCCCCGGCAGATCGCAAAACACCTGGGCGGGGAGCCACGCGCCGAAGCGGCGGTGCATGCCCTCCTCGGGGTCGCAGACCGACATCGCCCCCATCGTGTCGCCGTGATAGCCGCCGCGGAAGGCGAGCACCCGCGTGCGGCCGGCGACGCCGCGGTTGAGCCAGAGCTGCGCGGCCATCTTCAGGGCCACCTCGACGGCGACCGAGCCGGAATCGCTGAAGAACACGTGGTCGAGGTCGCCCGGCAGCAGGGCGGCGAGCCGTGCGGCCAGCCGCTCCGCCGGGGCGTGCGTGAGCCCGCCGAACATCACGTGCGGCATCGCGGCGAGCTGCGCCGCGACGGCGGTGGCGATGTGGGGGTGATTGTAGCCGTGCACGGCCGTCCACCACGAGGCGATGCCGTCGACGAGTTCGCGCCCGTCCGCGAGCCGGATGCGCGTGCCCTGCGTCGCCACCGCCTCCAGCGGCGGGGCGGCGGTCTTCATCTGCGTGTAGGGCCGCCAGAGATGGTTTCGGGAGGACGGGGCGGGGGTCGTGGTGGGGGTCATGGCGGCGGCATGGGCAGGGGACGGGTTCGGGTCAAGGATCGGCGCGCGCAGCATCCTTGACTTCCCCGCATTCCGGGAGACTGTCCGGCGCCGATGGACAGCCTCGACGCCTTCGCCCGGGACAAGCTCGCCGCCCTCGAAGCCGGCGCCCTGCGCCGTCGGCTGACGGCGACGGAGCGGGGGCCCGAGGCCGCGGCGGAGCGCGGCGGGCGCCGGCTCGTCTCGTTCTCCTGCAACGACTATCTCGGCCTCTCGCACCACCCCCGGGTGATCGCCGCCGGGCAGGCGGCGCTCGCGGGCTTCGGGGCGGGGTCGGGCGGCTCGCGGCTGGTGACCGGCAACCACCCGATCCTCGACGCGCTCGAAGCGCGGCTCGCCCGGCACAAGGGCGCGGAAGCCGCCCTCGTGTTCGGCAGCGGCTACCTCGCCAATCTCGGGATCACCCCGGCGCTCGCCGGGCGGGGCGACCTCGTGCTGCTCGACGAGTTGTCCCACGCCTGCATGTGGGCCGGGGCCCGGCTCTCGGGCGCGCGGGTGCTCGCCTTCCGCCACAACGACGCGGGCCACCTCGCGGCCCTGCTCGCCGAGCACCGGGCGGCGCACCGCCACGCCGTCCTCATGACGGAGCGGGTGTTCTCCATGGACGGCGACCGGGCTCCGATGGCCGACATCCTCGGCGTCGCGGCCGCCTACGACGCCTGGACGCTGGTCGACGATGCCCACGGCCTCGGGATCGTCGAGGACGGCCCCCGCGCGCCGCTGGAGATGGGCACGCTGTCGAAGGCGCTCGGCTCCTACGGCGGCTACCTCTGCGCCTCGCGGGCTCTGGTCGACCTGCTGACGAGCCGCGCCCGGAGCTTCGTCTACACCACCGGCCTGCCGCCGGCCTCGGCGGCCTCCGCCCTGGAGGCGCTGACGATCCTGGAAGCGGAGCCGGAGCGATGCGCGCGGCCGCTGACCCTGGCCCGGCGCTTCACCGCCCGGCTCGGGTTGCCCGAGGCCGAGAGCGCGGTGGTGCCGGTGCTGGTGGGCGAGGCCGAGGCGGCGCTCACCCTCTCGGCGGCGCTGGAGGCGGCGGGTTTCCTCGTCGTGGCGATCCGGCCGCCGACCGTGCCGGCCGGGACCGCGCGGCTGCGGGTCGCCTTCTCCGCCGCCCACCGCGAGGATCAGGTCGACGCCCTCGCCGAGGCGGTGGCACGGCTCACGGGCGGTTGAGCCCGTCGCGGCTTGCCGCTACGCCGTGTGAAACCGGAGGAGACAAGACGATCATGGACGCCACCGCGCTGAGGAGCCTGCAGGCACCGCTCAAGGACAGCTACCGCGCGAACCCGGACGCGGCGGTGGTCACCCTGAAGGCCAAGGGGTCGCTCGACGACACGAGCATCGCCTGCAAGGTCGAGACCGGCCGGGCGCTCGCCGTAGCGGGCTTGCACCCGGCGACCGGCGGATCAGGCGCCGAGCTGTGCTCGGGCGACATGCTGCTGGAGGCGCTCGTCGCCTGCGCCGGGGTGACGGTGAAGGCGGTGGCGACCGCCCTGGAGATCCCGCTGCGGGCCGGCACGGTCAGCGCCGAGGGCGACCTCGACTTCCGCGGCACGCTCGGCGTCGACAAGGAGGCACCGGTGGGCTTCCGCGCCATCCGCCTGTCGTTCGCCCTCGACACCGACGCCACGGAGGAGCAGATCGCCCAGCTCCTGAAGCTCACCGAGCGCTACTGCGTCGTGTTTCAGACCCTCAACCACCGCCCCGCGCTGTCGGCGGCGGTGACCACCGCCTGAGGCCGAACCGATGGCCGGCGGTCCCACCCAGGCGGAGTACTGGAACGGGCCCGTCGGCGCGCGCTGGGCCAGCAACCAGCCGATCCTCGACGCGGTGTTCGCGCCGCTGACCGAGGCGCTGTTCGCCCGGGCCGACCTCGCGCCCGGAGCCCGGGTCCTCGATATCGGCTGCGGCGCGGGGGCGACGACGCTCGAAGCGGCCGCGCGCGTCGGCGCCGGCGGGGCGGTGACCGGGGCCGACATCTCCGCACCCCTGCTGGCGGCGGCCCGCGCCCGCGCCGCGGCCGATCTCGGGCATGCGGGCCGGGAGGGGGCCGCGATCAGGTGGATCGAGGCCGATGTCGAGACGGCCGACCTCGGGGCCGGCGCCTTCACCGCGGCGATCTCCCGGTTCGGCGCGATGTTCTTCGCCGATTCCACACGGGCCTTCGCCAATGTCCGCCGGATGCTCGGCCCCGGCGGACGGCTGACGCTCCTGTGCTGGCGGGCGATGGCGGACAACGCCTGGGTGCGCGTGCCGCGCGAGGCGGTCCTGCCCCTCCTGCCGGAGGCGCCGCCCCCACCCCCGCCGGACGCGCCGGGCCCGTTCCGCTTCGCCGAGGTCGACGGGCTGAAGGCGGCGCTGCGCGCGGCGGGGTTCGCCGCGATCACCTGCGAGCCCGTGGACCGCGCGGTGATCCTCGGCGGGGGTGCCGACGACGCGGCGGCGGCGCTCGCGGCGGCGCGGGTGGCGGTGGGTCTCGGCCCGGCCTCGCACCTCCTGCGCGAGGCCGAGCCCGCGCTGGCCGAGCGCGCCCTGGCAGCCGTGGCCGACGCCCTGCGGCCGCACGCCGCCGCGGGCGCTGTCCGCCTCGGCGCGGCGTGCTGGCTTGTGCAGGCGGCCTGAGCCGTTCGACGCCGCCCGTCGGACCGGCGGGATCGTCCCGCGCGGGCCTCGCCGAGGCGATCCGGTGGCTCAGAATCCCCGGAACGCCAGCCCGAGCGCGCCGATCGCGATGGCCCACAGGGCCAGCGTCGACCACACCGCCCGCAGGCGCTCGTTGCGGGCGAAGCGCTCCAGGCGCCGCGCGTCGCCGGTGCCGGACTCGTCGAGGCGGACCAGCACGCGCTTGAGCCGCACCGCGAGGTCGGGGATGTCGCCGACCACGTCGGACAGGACCCGCACGGCCTCGGCGCCGCTCTGGAGCCGCCCCACGGGTCCGAGATTGTGGGTGATCCAGCTCCGCACCACCGGCTCGGCGGTGGTCCACATGTCCAGCCGCGGGTCGAGGGAGCGGGCCACGCCCTCCACCACCACCATGGTCTTCTGGAGCATCACCAGCTCGGTGCGGGTGCTCATGTCGAACAGGGCGGTGATGTCGAACAGGAGCGTCAGCACCTTCGCCATCGAGATCTCGTCGGCCCGGCGCTGGTGGATCGGCTCGCCGATCGCCCGGATCGCCTGGGCGAAGTCCTCGACCGAGTGGTGGGCGGGCACGTAGCCCGCCTCGAAATGCACCTTCGCCACCCGGCGGTAGTCGCGCATGATGAAGCCGAGCAGGATCTCGGCGAGGAACCGGCGCTCGTGCGGGCCGAGCCGACCCATGATGCCGAAATCGACCGCCACCAGCCGGCCGTCGGCGTCCACGAACAGGTTCCCCTGGTGCATGTCGGCGTGGAAGAAGCCGTCGCGGATCGCCTGCCGCAGGAAGCTCTGGATGACCTCGCGGCCGATCGCCTGCGGATCGTGGCCGGCGGCGACGAGATCGGCGGCGCTGTGCAGACGGGTGCCGTCGATCCACTCGGACGACAGCACGTCCCGGGCGGTCAGCTCCCACTGGGGCTTTGGCACCCGGAATCCCGCGTCGTCGGCGGTGTTCTGGGCGAGTTCCGAGGCGGCCGCCGCTTCGAGGCGGAAATCCATCTCCATCATCACCGAGCGGGCCAGGATCTCGACCACGTCGCGCGGGCGCAGGCGCTCGGCCTGGGGCGAGAGCGCGTGGACGACGCGCGCCATGAAGCGCATCACTTCGAGGTCGCGCTGGAAGCGCTCGCGCACCCCCGGCCGCATCACCTTCACGGCGAGCGTGCGCTGCGTGCCGTCGGGCTCCTGCACCACCGCCTTGTGGACCTGGGCGATCGAGGCGGCGGCGATCGGCGCGCTGAAGGTCACGAAGATCTGCGCCAGCGGCTTGCCGAAGGCCGCCTCGACCACGCGCACCGCGGTCTCCTGCGGGAAGGGCGGCACCCGGTCCTGGAGCCGCTCCAGGTCGGAGGCGGCGCGCATGCCGACGATGTCGGGGCGCGTCGCCAGGAACTGGCCGAACTTGACGTAGGACGGCCCGAGCCGGGTCATCGCCGCCGAGAGCCGCGCCGCGCCGTCGCCGAGGCCCGGCCGCTCCAGCGAGCGCCCGATCCGCAGGACGAAGCGCAGATGCGCCGGGAGTTCCGAGGGATCGACCAGGGCGAGCGCGCCCTCGCGCGCCAGCACGAAGCCGACATGGACGCCGCGGACGAGGTTGACGGCCGCGCCGATCATCGGGCCGCCACGCTTCGGACCGCCACGCTCAGGAGACCTTCCAGCCGGAATGGATCGCGACGATGCCGCCCGACAGCGGCCGGTCGGTGACGTGGCGGAAGCCGGCGCGCTCGATCATCCCCGAGAACGCGCCGCGGGTCGGGAACTTGCGGATCGACTCGACGAGGTAGCGATAGGATTCCGCGTCGCCGGCCACCCGCGCCCCGATCCGCGGGATCACGTGGAACGAGTACGCGTCGTAGATCCGGTCGAGCAACGGCACGTCCACCATCGAGAATTCGAGGCACAGGAAGCGCCCGCCCGGCCGCAGCACCCGCCGGGCCTCCGCCAGCGCCGTCTCGATCCGCGGCACGTTCCGGATGCCGAAGGCGATGGTGTACGCGTCGAAGCTCGCGTCCGGCAGCGGCAGGCTCTCGGCGTTGCCGGTGACGAAGACGGCGCGGTCGTCGAGACGCTTCTTGGCGGCGCGCTCGGCGCCGACCCGCAGCATCGATTCGTTGATGTCGAGCACCGTCACCCGCGTGGCCGGACCGCCGGCCTCCAGCACCCGGAACGCCACGTCGCCGGTGCCGCCGGCCACGTCGAGATGCGCGAACGGCCGGCCCTTGGGCGGGCGCAGCATCGCCACGAGCTGCGCCTTCCAGGCCCGGTGCAGGCCCGCCGACATCAGGTCGTTCATCACGTCGTAGCGGCGGGCGACCGAGTGGAACACGTCGTCGACGCGCCCCTGCTTCTCGGCGAGCGCCACCCGCTCGAAGCCGAAATCCGCGGTCTCCCCGCTCGACGCCCTGTCCCCGGCCTTCATGACGCTCCCGCCGCTCGTGTCGGCGCCTCTTAGCGGGTGTGGCGCGCGACCGCCATGCGCCCGGGGTCGCGGGGCTGGGATGCCTGTCAGCCCACCCGGACGCGCAGGGCGTCGGCGATGGTGCCCGCCATGGCGCGGGTGCCCATCGGGTTCGCGCCCTCAGGGGCGATGTCGGCGGTGCGGGCGCCGCCGGCGAGCGCGTCGGTGATCGCCCCGTCCAGCGCGTCGGCCGCCTCGCCGAGGCCGAAGGAGTAGCGCAGGCACATGGCGAGCGAGCCGATCATCGCGATCGGGTTGGCCCGGTCCTGGCCGGCAATATCGGGAGCCGAGCCGTGGACCGGCTCGTAGAGCGCGCGCCGCAGGCCGCTGTCGTCGACGGCGCCGAGCGAGGCGGAGGGCAGCATCCCGAGCGAGCCGGTCAGCATCGCCGCGATGTCGGAGAGCACGTCGCCGAACAGGTTGTCGGTCACCAGCACGTCGAACTGCTTCGGGCGCCGCACGAGCTGCATGGCGCAGTTGTCGGCCAGCACGTGCTCCAACTCTACGCTCGGGTAGTGCTCGGCATGGACGCGGGTGACGACCTCCTTCCACAGGACGCCGGTCTTCATCACGTTGTGCTTCTCGGCCGACGCCACCCGGCCCGAGCGCTTGCCCGCCAGATCGAAGGCGACGTGGGTGATGCGCTCGATCTCGGCGCTGGTGTAGACCTGGGTGTCGACGGCGCGCTTGGACCCGTCGTCGAGCGTCGTGATCTCCTTCGGCTCGCCGAAATACACGCCGCCGGTCAGCTCCCGCACGATCATGATGTCGAGCCCTTCGACCAGATCGCGCTTGAGGGCCGAGGCGTCGGCGAGCGCCGGGTAGCAGATCGCCGGGCGGAGGTTGGCGAACAGGTCGAGGTCCTTGCGCAGGCGCAGCAGGCCGGCCTCGGGGCGCGACTCGTAGGGAACGCCCGCCCATTTCGGGCCGCCGACCGCCCCGAGCAGGATCGCGTCCGCGGCCCGCGCCCGGGCCAGGGTCTCCTCGGCGAGCGGTGTGCCGTGCGCGTCGATCGCGCAGCCGCCGACGAGGTCGGTCTCGGTCTCGAAAGTCGCGAGACCGGTCTCGCGCAGGGCGTCGAGCACGGTCCCCATCCCCGCCGCCACCTCCGGGCCGATGCCGTCGCCGGGCAGGAGCAGGAGCTTGTAGCTGGCCATGACGGGTCTCGCGGGCTGGTCGTCGAACGCTGCGGCGGCTTTAGCGACGGGGCTCGGAGATTGGCAAGGCGCCCGGGATGGTTTCCGGCCCCCGCGACCCTTGTCTTTGTGCGGCCGCGGCGATACCTCTGCGGCCCCGATGCGCGCGGGAGGCCCCGAGCGGCCCCGCGCGAGCGCCAGGAGAGACGAGCCTTGGCCAGAGCCGGCTCAGCGCCCGAAACCGCCCGCGCCGTGTCCACGGCGCCGCGGTCGCGCGCGTCCGGCCTCCTTCTCGCCCTGCTGCTTACCCGCCCCTGAGGGCCGTCCGGGCGCGCGCCTGGGCCTTCAGGGGATTTCTTTCGGATTTCGCGACATCGCCCGATCGGGCATCCCGCCGTCCCCGAGCCCCGTGCCGGACGGCCCGCGACAGGGTTAGCACCATGACCGACACGACGACCGCTTCTCCGACGTCCTCGTCCCGCGACCGCGTCCTGATCTTCGACACCACCCTGCGCGACGGCGAGCAGTGCCCCGGCGCGACGATGACCTTCGACGAGAAGCTCGCGGTCGCCGAACTCCTCGACACGATGGGCGTCGACATCATCGAGGCGGGCTTCCCGATCGCCTCGAACGGCGACTTCGAGGCGGTGAGCGAGATCGCCCGGCGCACCAAGCGCGCGACGATCGCGGGCCTCGCCCGCGCCATCCCCGCCGACATCGCCCGCGCCGGCGAGGCGGTGCGCCACGCCGGGCGCGGGCGCATCCACACCTTCGTCTCGACCTCGCCGATCCACCTCGCGCACCAGATGCGCAAGACCGAGGACGAGGTGGTCGAGATCATCCTCAAGACGGTCGCACAGGCCCGCGACCTCGTCGAGGACGTGGAGTGGTCGGCGATGGACGCCACCCGCACGCCGCTCGACTACCTGTGCCGCTGCGTCGAGGCGGCGATCAAGGCCGGCGCCACCACGATCAACCTGCCGGACACGGTGGGCTACGCCACGCCCGGCGAGTACCGCGACATGTTCCGCGCTGTGCGCGAGCGCGTGCCGAACGCCGACAGGGCGGTGTTCTCGGTCCACTGCCACAACGACCTCGGGCTCGCCATCGCCAACTCGCTGGCCGGCCTGGAGGGCGGGGCGCGGCAGGTCGAGTGCACGATCAACGGCATCGGCGAGCGGGCCGGCAACGCCGCGCTGGAGGAGATCGTCATGGCGATCCGCACCCGCGGCGACGTGATGCCCTACGAGACCGGCATCGAGAGCCAGATGCTGACCCGGGCCTCGAAGCTCGTGAGCCACGCCACGAATTTCCCCGTACAGTTCAACAAGGCGATCGTCGGCCGCAACGCCTTCGCCCACGAGAGCGGCATCCACCAGGACGGCATGCTCAAGCACGCCGAGACCTACGAGATCATGACCCCCGCCTCGGTCGGGCTCGCCAAGACCTCGCTGGTGATGGGCAAGCATTCCGGCCGCGCCGCCTTCCGCTCGAAGCTCGACGAGCTCGGCCTGAACCTCACCGACAACCAGTTCCAGGACGCGTTCGAGCGCTTCAAGGCTCTGGCCGACCGCAAGAAGCACGTCTACGACGAGGACATCGAGGCGCTGGTCGACGAGAACCTCGCCACCGCGCAGGACCGCATCCGTCTCGTCTCGCTCTCGATCATCGCCGGCACCCGCGGCCCGCAGCGCGCCACCCTGCGGCTCGCCGACGACGCGGGTACGCGGATCGAGGAGGCGGAGGGCAACGGCCCGGTCGACGCGGTGTTCAACGCGATCCGCGCCCTGGTGCCGCACGAGGCGCAGCTCGAACTCTACGACGTCCACGCGGTCACCGGCGGCACCGACGCGCAGGCGGAGGTGACCGTGCGCCTGCGCGACGGCGAGCGCAGCGTCACCGCCCGCGGTGCAGACCCGGACACGCTCGTCGCCTCGGCCAAGGCCTACCTGTCGGCGCTCAACAAGCTCGCGGCCCACGCGGTGCGCCTGCACGCCCAGCACGCGGCGGCCGAGTGAGAAAAGTGCGGCGCCGGGGGTGGACAGCCCCCGGCGCCCTTGCTATCAGCCCGCCACCCCGACGGACTTGGTGGCCGTCGGACGGATCGCGACAGCGATCGGGCGCATAGCTCAGTTGGTAGAGCAGCTGACTCTTAATCAGCGGGTCCTAGGTTCGAACCCTAGTGCGCCCACCAATAACTTCAACGACTTAGCCGAATACTTCCGCGTCATTCCGACAACGCGTCAGCAGCTCATTCCGACAGGTCCTCCCTTTTCGTTCTCGCCGCGAGCCTCTTGCGGGCGCCCTCGCGGCGTTGATGCGGCGTCGCCTGGGCGTACCTGAGCAGGGCCGCCGTGGTCAGGTGGCCGCTCAGCGCGCGGAGTTGCGCATCGGTCAGGCCGGCGTTCGCGCCCTCGACGTTACCGCCGTGGCGCAGGCCCATGAATTTCACCTCGGGGTCGATCCCGGCCGCCGCGCGGGTCTCGGCGACGCGGTGCCGGAAATAGTCGATCTGCCAGGGCATGTGCTGCTTGGTCCAGCGGTCGGGCTGCTCCCGGATGACGATGAGTGTTCCACGGCGCGTGGCCCCGTCCAACCTGTCCATGATTTCCGGCCAGAGCGCGGTGCCGTCCGTGTCGAACAGGGGCACCTCGACCAACTCGCCGGTCTTGTGGTGGAACACGCGCACGATCCCCGGCGCGTTGGCAGGGCGGTAGTGCCCCCAGGTCAGCCGGGACAGGATGTCCTCCTGACGCTGAAGCCAGAAGAACGCGATCATCGCAGCCGTGCCGAGCGAGGGCTCGCCGGCCGCGTCGGCAGCGGCCACGAAACGCGTCAACTCGTCGTGCGTGACGGGACGGGTCGCCTTGGCCTTGTGGGACAGGCCCATCTTGGCGAAAGGGTTTGCCGACGGCACGATATCGGCGCGGCTGCGGTGCGCTACGTTCCAGGCGCGCTTGGCGACCGTCATGGACAGGATAGCACTGCGCGTGCGCAACGTCCCGTCCGGCTTCACTCGCAGCTTGTCGTAGAGCCTGTCTGCGAGCCCCGGTGTGATGCTGGCCACTGCTGCCGCGCCGAGACGCCGGCAGTCCTTGAGTACGTAGCCCGCCACATCCCGCAGGGCGGCGTCGTAGCTTCTACGGGTGCGCTCGGGGCGACCACTGTACTGCGGCGCCGACTTGTAGAGAGCGACGAGCCAATCGAAGGTGCCGATACGGACCCGATCGGTGGGCTCAGGGGCGACGCCCTCGCTGCGCCACGCCTCGAACTGCGGGTTGAGCACGTCGTCGCATCGCGCCTTCGCGACGGCGTAGTCTGTGCCGAGCGCTTCCGGGGCGAGGGCGCAACCCCGCGCGAGGGCGTGCGTCGGCGGTCGCCAGTAATAGGCCGTCTGGCCGCTCGCGAGCCGCTTGGCGACCATCAGCTTGGGCCATCCGAGGGGCTTGCCGCGAGGCATCAGATCAGATGCTCCAGGTTCTCGGCAATCGGCAGCGATTGCCCCCGAAAGCCGTGCCGCTGGGCGATGTCCTGATCCAGCCGCGTGCGGAACCACTTCGGCAAGCACCCGCGCTCGCGCTTGGGCTGCGAGTAGATCCCCCGCTCGACCTTCGACATGAACGCCTGCACGCTGGGCTCACCGGGGCGAATGGTGACAGCGACACGACCGGCATCGGGGCCGGCGATGTCACGGGCTTCCTGGGCTACCAGTGATGCGCGCTCTTCTCGCCCTCCTGCTGCTGGCCGCGCCCGCGCTCGCGGCCGACACCACGCCCTTCTACCGGATGGGCGACCCGTTCCTGATGCAGGCAGGCCCGACCGCACAGCAGTACCAGATCGCGCAGCCGCCGGGCTCGACGTCCTACCGCTTCGTCAACCCGTGCAACGTCGACATTCGGATCAAGACCGTGGCGACGGCGTCCCAGGTCGTGACCGCGAGCACCGGCACGCGCTTCCTCGCCCGCACCGCCGAGACGGTGGCGAGCACGGTGGCGCCGACGACCCCGCGCATCGTCTCGATTATGACGTTAGGTGATCCCGGGTCCGCGGGTTGCGCGGGCGAGCTTCAGTACGGGACCGGCCAGTGATCGGGCGCGCCCTTTTCGCGCTGCTGCTGACGCTCTCCCCGGCTCTGGCCCGCGGCGTCGGCTCGCCGGGTGTCGGGTTGCCTGGGCCGCAGGGCGATCCGGGCCCGGCCGGCCCAACTGGGGCGACGGGCTCCGCGGGAGCGAAGGGCGATGCTGGGCCCAAGGGCGATACCGGCCTCACAGGTGCGACAGGCCCTGCTGGATCTGCGGGACCTCAGGGGCCGCAGGGCGCAACCGGTGCCACTGGCGCGGTAGGCGCACAAGGCCAGAAAGGCGACACTGGCCCGGCCGGCATCGTCCCAATCTACGGCCCCACGGGCCTGCGCACCGGCGTCAAGGCGTGGATGGGGGCGGCCACGAGCGCCAACGGCCTGTGGTCGGCCTCTATCGCTCCCGCGGGCTGCTCCGCGGCGCCCTGGAACGTGCAGGTGCAGGCTCTCGGCGTCGACAGCACCGCGGCCGGCGTGCGGGTCGCCAACGTGTCCTCGGCCTCGGCCACGACGATCAGCGGCACCGTCACCCAGCCCGCCACCGTCACGCTACATGAGGACGTGATGAACGCCGTCTCGGCGATGATCAACCAGGGGCTGCTCTCGGGCCCCCAGGCGCTGAAAGCGACGCTGGAGCTATCGAACCTCTCGCCGGCCGTGAAGCAGGCGATCGTCACCGCGGGTGCATCGCCCCAGCCCTCGCCCGAGCAGGCACAGCTTCAGCAAGCGGCGGTCGATCTGCAACTGCGCGGCGCGGCGTCCAAGATCGCGAAGACCGAGGCCGAGACCGACAAGCTGCGCGCCGAGACGGGGCACACCGCGGCACGCACCGACGCCGTCGGCATTGAGGCCGAGCAACACGCCGTGAATACGGCTGCCACCATCGCCGACATCGCCCAGAAGACGGCGCGGACACGCCAAATCGGTACCGAGACTGCGCAAGCGCACATGGACGCGCTCGGCATGCCCGCCCTTGCGGCGGCCTTCGCCCCGCGCCCGCTGGTGCGCCCGCTCCAGGGTCTGCCGGCCTGATCTCAGTTCCCGTTCCCGCGCGCGGGTTATCGCGCGGGTCCCGGCCCTCCGTCCGACCCAACGGAGCAACGGCGCTCGCTCGGCCGCAACGGGGCGCATCCTCTAGCCCAGGCATAGGCTGACACATGGACAGGAACGCTGACGCGGAAGCCGAGATCTACTCGGCGGCCTCCGAACCCGCGCGCGACGACCAAGGCCGGTTTGCCCAGGCCGAGCGCGAGCCCGCCCCGCAGGAGACGATCCCCGCGGAGCAGGAGCGGCCCACGCCGAACCTCGGGCAACTGCCCGACCAAGGCGCGCCGCAGGGTGACCAGCCGCAGCCGGAAGGCCAGCAGGCGACGCAGCAGGATCCGCGTCAGGCGGGGATGCTGCGCGACCTTCAGGAGACCCGGAAGCGGGCCCAGGAGCGGGAACAGGCCCTCGCTGAGAGGGACCGGGAGAATGCCGAACTTCGCGGCATGATCCGGGCGATGCAGGCGCAGTTCGGCCAGCAGCAGGGACGTGGGCAGCAGCCCCAGGCCCCGCAGCAGCCGCAGCCGGCTCCGGATCCCTTCGAGGATCCGCAGGGCTTCGCCGCGCATCAGGCCCGACAGGTCCCCAATCCGTATCGACTGGGCCCGCCACGCGATCCTGCTCAACAAGAAGGAGATGCGGAAGTCGGCGGCGGATCAGCTCGCCAGCGTCCGGCCGCTCCTGACCATGTGGGCCGGCTCCAAGCTGCGCGACGACATCTGCCGCGCCACCGCCACCATCTACCCGGCGGGCACCGCGCCGACGCCGATCGGCAACGTGCAGGGCATCCCCTTCATGTCGGCCACGGCCTCGCAGCTCAACGCGTGGCTCACGGGCAACGACGACCGCGTGCAGTTCGGCAACGGCCAGTCCACGAAAGTGGCCGGCAACTTCGCCGCCTCGCTCGCCAACGTCGATGCCACCAACGACCTCGCCAGCGTGTCGGCGTTCAACCGGGTCAAGCGGATCGCCAAGCAGGCCGACCCGCACATCCGCCCGGTCCGCGTCGACGGCGGTCGCGAGTACTTCGTGACGTTCCTGCCGTCGCCGCTGTTCAACGAGCCCCAGCAGCCCGTTGTCGTCACGTCCGAGCGGCAGGAGCGCCGACCGCTGCCGGATCTCGCCCGTCGGCGCAGAGGTGATCACCGGCAGGCCCGTCAGGTCGTCGAGGACCGAGCGGCGCAGGCCGGTGTAGGAGCCGCCCAGAGGCGGCAGCGGATCGGGCATTCAATCTACCCATGGGTTCGCGCGCCGGCAGGGTGTCCCGCCGACGCGCCGTAATCGGTGATGCGACGCCGCCTACGCGGCCAGAGACACGATTTCGTTGAGGATCACGGAGGCGAGCCGTCCAACTTGGCTGCCCTTCTCCAGTTCTCCGCTTCGCTCAAGATCGCCCAGCAGCAGCCGGGCCTTCGCGACGACATCGCCGATGGATGCCGAGCCCTCGGTGATCGCCCTCTCGTAGATGCCGAACGTGTCGTCGTAGAGCCTGTCCCATCGCTCGTCGGTCCAATTCTGAACCTCGGGACTGTCGAGAAGCGCCCGCTGAGTCGCGGCGCGAGTGCATGCGAGGGCGAGACCGGAGGCGCCGGCCACGAGGAAGATCGGGGGTTGCGCCGCCGCGACACCCGAGGCGACGGCGTGGGCGAAGAATGCTCGGCGAGAAGGCGTGCGTGTGCTATCGAGGGCATCAGCCATCGTGGTCTCTCCAGAAGATCGCGAGTGGACAGGCCCGGCGTGGAGGTGATGGCTCCTGCCGGGCCGCTTCGTTTCAGGCTTCGTCGTCGTCCGGCTCTGGCGGGTGCTCGTCGTAGAGGTGCCCCATCAGGAGATGCGACACCTTCAGTCGCGTTTCAGCCGCCAGCGTGTCGGGCGTGTTCGTGGTGTAGAGACCGCACCTGACCATGAAGAACATGGTCGCGTAGATGTCGCCTCCGCACTCTTCCTCGGGAACGCCCGCCCACGTTATCAGGTGCGCGTGCAGGGCGTGCGTATCGATCTCGCCAGCCACGTGAGCGGTGTGCCGGATAGCTTCGGCGAGCATCGCGGAGCGGCGTTCGGCCCGATCCTCGGCGCCCATAATCAGGACGCCTTCTTCATGTGCTCGCGCAGCACGTCCACGATGGCGGACGGCCACTTGAGCTGCTGGGCCTGCCCGGTCCCGTTGCTGCGCTCGACATCGCAAAGGGTGCCGCCGAATTCCTCGCCGGCCGGTGTCAGCTTCCAGAACGGGCGATCCTTGTGGTCGCGGTCGCCGATCTGAAAACCGATCTCTTGGAGAAGGTGATTGACCCGCACCGCGGAGATGCCGAGGTCCGCACCGATCTTGGACGGGATGATGAGCGGATCCTGGACCGGGGCGACGAGGTGGCCCATGCCCATGCTCTCCAGCATGTCGAAGCCGACGGCCTTCTTGGTCGAACGGCTCGCGGCGATGAGAAGCTGATTCCCGGCGAGCCCGGCGAGCTTCCCGATCGCAAGTGCCTGCTTCAGGAACAGGCGCGCCTCTCGGGCCGAGAGGGCGAGGTTCATATTCGCAGCTGCTGGGCGACCCTCCATGTGCGCGCGGACCACCGCGTTGCACCAAGCGTGGAACTCAGGGCTCAAGTATTTTGCGTAGGCCATCGCGACCTGCCAGTGCGCCCAGGTCCCTCCGCCCTTGCCTTGGCGCGTGCCCATAACCTGGGAAATTCCCAGGTTATGGGCAGGGCGATTGCATATGGGTTGTTTGGGGTTCGATCTGGGCTGAAGGCGATGCGTTGACGCCTCCTGAGACGCAGGAGGCGATCGATGCTGGCCGTGCAAGGATTGTTCGCGGCGGTGCCGGACCCGCGGGCGGCCAACGCCCGCCATCGGCTCGACGAGGTTCTGCTGGTCGCCCTGGCCGCCACGCTGTGCGGCGCCCAGACCTGCGTCGACATCGCCACCTTCGCCCGGGCCAAGCTGCCGCTGCTGCGCCGCTTCGTCCGCCTCGCCCACGGCGCGCCCAGCCACGACACCTTCAGCCGCCTGTTCCAGGCGCTCGACCCGCTCGCCTTCGAGGCCGCGTTCCGCGCCTTCATGGCCGCCTTCGCCAAAGCCCTGGACCAAGCGGCGCAGGACCAAGCGGCGCAGGACGAGCCCGACGGCACCGGCCGCCCGCGCATCGTCGCCCTCGACGGCAAGTCCCTGCGCGGCGCCATCCAGAGCGCCGGGCGCTCGACCCCGCTGCACCTCGTCACCGCCTGGGCCGCCGAGCAGCGCCTCGTCCTGGCCCAGCGCCACGCCCGCAACCGCAGCGAGGTCACCGCCGCGCGCGAGGTCATCGCCCTGCTCGACCTGCGCGATGCCGTCGTCACGCCCGACGCCCTGCACGGCAACCGCGCCACGGCCGCCGCCATCCTGGAACGGGGCGGAGCCTACGCCCTGATCCTCAAGGGCAACCGCGGCCCGCTGCACGCGGCCGCCCAGGCGCTGCTGGGCGAGGCCGATGCCGAGACGGCCGTCCGCACCAGCCACACCGCCCACGGCCGCTACGAGGAGCGCCGCGCCTGGGTCCGGGCCGTGCCGGGCTGGGCCGAACGCTACGGCTTCGCCGGCCTGTGCGCCATCGCCCGGGTCGACGGCCTGCGCCGCAGCACGCACGTGGACGCCCCTGCCGAGGCCGAGCCGCCCCAGACCCGCTACGTCGCCCTCTCGCAGCGGCTCGACCCCGCCGAGGTCCTGCGCGTGGTGCGCGCCCACTGGTCGATCGAGAACCACCAGCACTGGCTGCTCGACGTCGCCTTCCGCGAGGACGCCATCCTCACCCGCAACGCCGTCACCGCCCAGAACCTCGCCCTGCTGCGCCGCCTCGCCCTCGGCCTGATCCGCCAGGACGCCACGAAGGGCTCCCTGCACACCAAACGACAGTTGGCCGGATGGAACGACGACTACCTCGCCGACCTCATCAGCCAAATGCG
>NZ_JAUYZI010000024.1 GCF_030700245.1 Methylobacterium amylolyticum | reverse complement strand
TCGATCCGACCTGGCCAAGGCGTTGCGCTACATGCTGGCGCGCTGGACCGCGCTCACGCGCGCCTTCGACGACGGGCGCATCGCGCTCGACAACAACGCGGCCGAGCGGGCGCTGCGCGGCGTGGCGGTGGGGCGCAAGAACTACCTGTTCGCCGGCTCGGAGCGCGGGGCCGAGCGCGCTGCCGCCTTCTACACCCTGATCGAGAGCGCCAAGCTGAACGGGCTCGACAGCGAGGCGTACCTGCGCGACGTGCTCACCCGCATCGCCGACCATCCGGCAAAGCGGCTGGCCGACCTGCTCCCCTGGAACTGGACGCCGGCCCCGCCCGTCGCTCACGCTGCCTGACCGGAAGGCCCGCCGCCGAGCGCTTACCGTTAGACGAGGCCGGGCAGGGTAGGGCTTAGCGGGCGAGCCGCGCGCCCCGCGCACGTAGAGCTCCGAGTAAGCAACGAACGCCTCGAGCCGTGCGATGTGCTTGACGAACCGGTCCGCCTTGGCTTGGAAAGTCTGGTTTTCAGCGGCCAACTTCAGAAGTTCCTTACGGGCCTCCCGCAGCTCGGCAATGGCCGTCCCGAACTCGTGCGTCATGAACCCGCCGACCACGCCGAGAAGGCTCATGACCTCCAGCTGTTGCTCCCTCTCGCGGCTGCCAATCTCCTGCTTCTCCAGCCGCGCCTGGCTCTCCGCCAGCATCGCAACGACGCGTTCCTTCTGTGGCCGCGAGAGCGTGGGGTCCGCAATGATCTCGTCGATGCCAGTCCGCGTCTCCCGCCGGCCGGCTTCCACGAACTCTCTCTGCTTGCGAGCGTCTTCGTCCTGCTGAAGTTGCCGGTCCGCGACCGCAATCATCTCGACCGCGCCCCGGACTATGTCGATCAGTTGCCCGAATGCCTCGTTGGCCACGAACCCTTCGCGGTCCGCCGCTGCCACCAGCCCACGTTGCGCGCCGGTCCTGTGTCGCCGTCCCCTTACCTCGACCACGCCGATGAGCTGTGCGGACTCGGGTAACCGCAGCATCCAGTTCAGCTTCGGGGTAGCTTGGACCTCCCGGCTCATTGCAAAATGCGTCGCCGTGACGGTCGATTGCGGATGGCGCTCGTTCCGGGCCGCGTCTCTAACAAGGTTGAGCCAATCGTCGCCTTCCTCACCGTAAGGTTGTACTTGGAATCCTCGATCGAATACTTTTACGCCACTATTCTCGCGTACCCAAGTGTATGCCGTACGCCCATCGACCGGCGCCCCCTGGAATGTGCCAGGCCTTCGCGGGAAGAAGCGGATGTCCGCGCGGACCCTGCCGGCATCCTGCTCGTACGCATCGTTCATAAATAGACAGTGTCGCCGCTCTCCCTGCTTGAACACCCTGATGACGAGGCGTTTCCCGTCTGCCCGTACCTTTGCGCGTAAGACGTGCTTACTCAGCAATTCGTGGGAGAGATTGCTGTCGTCCTTCTGTCGCTCACCTTCCCGCCTGGATAGGAGCTCAAAACCCGGATCCTGTCCGTACCGCCCATCGTCGCGCCGTGAAAGGAGCGTTCGAACAGCAGAGACAACACCGATGCTGCCGGTCCTAACCTTCTTCCAGTTGAGCGAGCGAGCGCCGGCACGGAGCTCCGTGATGCGCAGTGTCGTGCCGGTGGGCACGCGATCGCCGACGGCCGAGAGTGTAAACGGAACTTTGATCGTTCCAAGGTCCGAGGCCTCGTCGAAGGACTTCCAATTGAAGCTCGCCACGAGGCAAGTGCGTCCCCGGCTGGCGTCATCGTCGGCGACCGTAGTCAGTTCCAATCCCTGCCCCAAGAACCTGACTGCCAAGCGCCCGATACCTTTTTCTCCCGTTATATCGCGTCCGTAGAGGGGCGACGTATCCTCCCGCTCCTTCGAACTCGTGCCGATCCGCATCCAGGCGGAGGTGAAGGTGAGGAAGGTCATCCCCGAGCCGTCGTCGCTCACCGTGATCCCGTCGTCAGCCTCTTCGATCGTGCAGCGACGGGCGTCAGCGTCATAGGCGTTCTTAATGAGTTCGAGCAGGGCGACTTCCGGCTGACGGACCAAGCGCTCGCCTAGCTCGCGCAGGATACGGCTCTCGATCGAGAAGGAGACCTCTCCCTTAGTAACTCCCTGCATCATGTGGAGGCCAGTAGGGCGTTCAGCTGGTTGATCTCGATCTTCCGGAGGCCTTTCGCGTGGGCCACCACCCTGTCGCTGAGATCGCGCTCGGCCATCATTGTCATGAAGCGGTGCCGCCGATCTGGGTCGAGGCCGAATATACCGGCCACGCCGCCGACCGCCTTCGCGCCCGCAGAGTTGGCGCACACCTTCGGGCGGAATCCCTTGAAACTGGTAGCCACGAGCAGACTCGGCGTTGCGGGCATCTTGAACTTCCACCATACTGGGCGGCCTAGGCAAGTGCTGGTTGCGTAATCGTCCTTGGAAAAGGTGCTGAGGTAGGCCAGCACGCGGTCGCTCGGCGAGGCGTCGCTACGGATCAGCCAGCAAGCTTGCCCGGACGCCCGGAAGAATCGGTAGAATGCGTCCTGATCCAGGTCGCTCGTCGCTTCGGGGAGTAGACGGAGACTAGTGACGCAGGGGACGACGTCCTCGCCGATAAGTAGTCCCATGCGGGCCCGCTCCGGCTCCGTCAACGTGAAGATGCGTTGCGTACCGGGGCTCAGCCCCCTCATGGCACGGGCGCTGTCGCTGCCTGATGCAGGCTCAAAGGGGATAAGACCTTCATCCGAACCACTTTCCGAACGCAACGCTCGGAAGTCGCCCGCGCCGTTGTCCGAGAAGTACCGCCAGCGCCCGTTGCGGCTCCGCTTGTCTACCAGCGTGATGGACGAGGTTGTAAGGACGCCTCCGAACGTCGAGTCCGCTACGCGGTAGACGTCAACGTCCCATCGGGCGGCCAGGATAAAGCGGCGTATCCCCGCGGCTGACGGACGCGAGACCCACTCGTACGGGATAACCAGGGCGCACAGCCCATCCGGTGCTAGGCTGACTAGGGAGAGGAGAAAGAAGTACTGCCAAGCGTTCGCCAAGCCGGACAGCCGCACGCCCGACCGGGCCTCGAGCCGCTCGGCCACCTTCTTACGCCAGCCCGCCGGCAGATCCTGATTACGGACGAACGGGGGGTTTCCAATGCAGACGTCGGCGTCATTGATTTGCTCGGAGAACGCGCAGCGATGGACGATGGTCGCCCGTTTTGATGGAGCGCCGTCCCCGCAGCGGCGCCAGTCGATCTCGTAGCCTACATAAGCAGAATAGTTTCCGCCCCTCGCGAAGCGGCCATCGCCCGCGCCGAAGTCGACGACCTTGCCGATTGCCTCGCGCCGGGCGGCGACCTCGCGCCAAGTCAGGGCTACCAAGTCGTCAGGCGTGTCGACCTGACACCGGCCGAGGTAGAGCGAGAGATCCTCTCCCCTCCAGTCTTGGCTGATCGCACCGGCCTCCGCCACGCCGCCGTACGGGATCATGAATGCACCCGTTCAGCGGCGGCGAGCACAGCGCTCGGCCGCGTCTCGGCGAGAACGGCGAGCGCGGCGTTCAACTCGGTATCGTCGGCGCGCCGCAGGCGTTCGGCCAAGGCAGAACTGCGCCGCCGGAAGCGCTCGCGACCGCGAAACGTGCCGCCGACGAAGCGATAATCGTGGAGCAGCGATCCGGGCGTGAAATTGGTCCACGCCGATTCCGTCACCATGCCGCTGTGCGTAGACGCGACGTAATCGGTGCGTATCCAGTTCGCGAGCAGGTCGTCGTAGAGTTCGCAGCGATAACCGCTAACGATGACCATCGCGTCCAGACTGAGCAGGAGGTGGAGGAGTTTGCGATGATCCTCCTCGTTGTAGTCATGCCGATAAAGGCGGGCGGTGCGTCGCAACGCCGGCAGGTACGGGGGATCGGCGTATATGAGGTCGTGAGGGCTTGGATTCAACCTCGGCAGGACGTCTAGGACGCAGCCTTCGACAATGGCAACAGTGGCAGGCCGGCGGGAGCGCCATCGCGCGATCACCCGTGCGTCGACATCGATGCCGACGTTCTCGCGGGCCGGCAACTTCCGCCTCATCACGGCGCCGCCACCGAGGTGGGTCTCGATGTATCGTTCGTGCGGCGGCATCAGGCTGATGAGCTGCCGGAACGAATGGCCCTTGCCGCCCGCGAAATGTTCGACATCGTGCTTGAATGGAGACCTCATCCCACGATTATCGCACGTTTCGGCGATGCCGTCCAATACGGTCAAGCTTGGTCAGCCGGGAGAAGTAGGCGCCCGTATCAGATTGAGGGCGATGCGCTGCTCCAGCCCATGACGCGCCGCGTGTGAGCCGCTCAGCTCCCTCTCAACCAGCTTCTCCTCGGCATAGAACGCTTCGGGATCTGCCTCCTGACAAGCAACAGAGTCCGTATCGGGCGCTATTCTTCCGCTCATGGTCACGGCCTCGCTCAGCACCCGAGCTCCGCGACACAGAGACCGCTGCGCGACCCTACCTGGAACCCCAAGGTAACCACGGGCCTCGGAGCGCCCTTCCGACCCACACTCGCGGTCTCTTAAAGCTCTCTTCTCGAAGGGAAAAAGGGTGGCGACCCCGGCAGGGCTCGAACCTGCGACCTGCCGCTTAGAAGGCGGCTGCTCTATCCAACTGAGCTACGGGGCCTGATCGGAGGACGGGGTCAGAAGACACGGGCGCCGCACTCGGTCAAGTCGCCGTGCGCCCGGCGGACGGAAGGCCTCCGCGGGCTTCGGAGCGCGGCGTGCGGCCTGTCAGGAGGCCGCGGCCCTCAACTCGTCGCCGAAGCGTTCCCGGACGTAGGCCTCCACATCGTAGTTCGCGTCCGGCAGGCGAAACATGAAGCGCTCGGCCATCTCGGTGAGCACGATGTCCGGCTTGACCCGCTCGACGTAGCCCCAGTCGACCGAGGTCGACCAGATGAAGTGCAGCTCGTGGAAGGTCTCGGCCAGCATGATCGAGAGCATGATCGGGATGAAGTGCGAGTAGCTGTCGCCGAACAGGACGACGCGGCGGCGATCCCGGGCCTTCTCGTTCCGCCAGACCACATGCGAGCCGAGGTGCAGGGTCTGATAGGTGCCGAGGCACTCGCGATGCGCGACGATCGCGTTGGCATGCACGCGCTCCGAGTCGCGTTCGACGATCTGGATGACGGCGCTCTCGCAGCGCGGGGGGGTGCAGGCCGACCCGAGATCGCCCGCATAGGCGTCGAAATGCATCTCGCGCCGCCCTTCGAGATCCTCCACGGGCGCGACGTTCAGAGATCGGCAGATGGCCCGGTAGGCGATCTGCCGACCGGCGAAGCTCCAGTGACTGTCCGTGCGCATGAAGAGTTGCTGCCTGTCCCGCTCCGCCCGCATGGGCGTCACGAGATCGACCAGGATCCTGTTCCAGCGCCGCCGCCTGTCGAAGTACTTGATGACATTCAGGGCGCGCCATGGAGAGTTCTCGTAATATGGATCGATCGCATGGCAGCGTCGGGCGATCGATCTTTTGTAGTCGACGGACATGCCGTCGAGATAGTGGTCATAGATCGTCTGCTTTTCCGGGATGATGATGTGGCGGTAGTCCACACCCATGGCCCGGAGCTTTCGGGCACGCTCGGAGATGTGGTGGCGCCACTGCCAGTGCAGGGCCTTGTTGAGGTCGGTCTTTTCGTACAGACCTTGCGCGTTGTTGCTCCCGGAGCGGATGAAGAGATAGCCATCCTTGCCGACATGGATGTAATTCGGAACCCCCTCTTCTGAAGCTTTCATCATGTATCTCTCGCGCCTGCGATATCATGAACAGGAGAGTCGAAGCTCGGTCGACGGCGGCGGCAATCGCGGTCTTATACCAGCGCTGTTCAGGTTTCCGATATGCCTGTCGCGCCGTCGCGGCCCGATCGCGGGACGGCGTCCGGATCGGGCGGATGACGGCATGACCGGGCCATGACCGATGCTCCCGGGCGACGGATCCGCGCGGGCGAGCCGCCGCCCGGCCGATGGCGTGTCGCGCGTCCTCCCGTGGGGCGGTCGTGCCGAGGCGGCCCACCGCCCGTTCGCCCGCGATATAGCCAAGACGCCGGCGTTTCGCCTATCAGTTGGGGCGTCCCCGCATCCCACGCGGAACGCGCTTCATGCCGGCCACGCGGCCGTTTCCGGTGATGGATCGGCGCCCCTGGGTTGTTGTCCCTTGCCACCGACGGAACGGCACGGCGCCGGCATCGGAGACCGCGACGGTGATCGGAGATCGAGAGATGGCGGGCGACGGATCGGGCGCGCTGCGAAGCGTCGCGGGCCGGGATCGCGGGCCCGGGACCGCGCCGGTCGGGGCCACGCCGATCGGGTCCACGCGTCCGGCCGGCGCGAGCCGGCTCGGACCGGCGGGATCGATCTCCCCACGGCACGGACGGCGACGATCCCGTGAGCACCCCGTCGATCTCTCTGCGTTCGGAAACAGGCCGGTCTTCAGACAGGTCTTCGAAGTGATGGCGTGATGGATCAAGCGAGCGCAGACCACATCCACGTCGGGCATGACGGGTGGCTGTTTCTCATCAGCGGAAGCAACAATGTCGTAGATCAGTTCAATAAATCCGATTACATGACGTTCCAGGTCGAGTCGTGGCGCAAGATCATCCTCCGGCGGCGGCATCGGCTCGCACGCATGGGCATCGTCTACAGACATGTCGTCGTGCCGGAGAAGCTGACGATCTACGAAGACAGGCTGGACGGCATCTCCATCGAGGTGGCGCTGTCGCCGGCCCGTCGTCTCCCGCGGATGTTCCCGCGCAGGCCGAGGCGCTGGCACCATGTCGGCGGCCCGCTCGACGCCCTCCGGCTGCGCAGGACGTGCGTCGACCTGATCGAGCCCATGCGGGCGCAGCGGGCGGGCGCGGACCTGTATTTCCGAACCGACAGCCACTGGAATCTCGCGGGCTGCCTCATCGGCTACCGGGCCGTCTGCCGGGCCTTCGGGGCCCGGCCGCGCGACGACTTCGATCGGCGGCCGTCCCTGATCGTCGAGCATGCGGGCGATCTCGGCAGCGCCCTCGATCCGCCGCGGACGGAGACGGCCCGCGTGCACGCCCTGCAACGCGACGCCGCGCGCAGCTACGCCAGCCCGATCGTCCTGACGCGCGAGCGGGCCGGGCTCTCGCACACGCTTCATGTCGGCGCGCACGTGATCTACGCCAACGCTCAGGCGTCCGATCCGAGGGTGCTCGTCCTGTTCGGCGATTCCTACGCGCACTTCGCGCCGTCGGCGCTCACGATCATGCTCGCGGAGACGTTCCGCGAGGTGCACTTCATCTGGAGTACGTCGGTGGATTGGGCCTATGTCGAGCGCGTCAAGCCGGACCTCGTCCTGACGGAGATCGCCGAGCGCTTCATGTTCCGCACCCCCGACGACAGGTTCGATCTGGAGCGCTACGCCGCGGAGCGTTTCGGCGACGAGATCCGGGGCAACGCCTGAACGCAAGGGGGGCCCGGTAACCGTGCGGGCGGTGCCAATCCAGATTTCGCGCCCCGGCCCGTCGCAATGCGGGGATCTTTACGCGGCGCCCCCGTTCATGGATGCTGATCTCGGGTTTTGCCGCAACATCGGGACGCCGTGCCGTGAAATGGATCGCCGTGTTCGCGGCCGTCGCCGTGCTGATCTGGCTCGTCGTCACCTACAACGGGATCGTCGCGCTGCGGCAGCGCACCGCCCAGGCCTTCGGCGACATCGACGTGCAGTTGAAGCAGCGCCACGATCTCGTCCCGAACCTGGTCGAGACCGTGCGGGGCTACGCCGCCCACGAGCGCGGCACCTTCGACGCGGTGATCCAGGCCCGCAACGCGGCCGCCGCGGCCCGTGACCCGGGACAGGTCGCGCAGAGCGAGGGCGCGCTGCAAGCCTCGCTCGGGCGCCTCGTCGCGCTGAGCGAGGCCTATCCCGACCTCAAGGCGAACGCCAACTTCCAGGCGCTCCAGGGGCAGCTCACGGACATCGAGGACAAGCTCGCCGCGGCGCGGCGCTTCTTCAACAACGCGGTCGCCGAGTACAACGCCGCCATCGCCGCGGTGCCCGCCGTGTTCTTCGCCGCGCCGCTCGGCTTCGCGCCGAAGCCGTTCTTCGACGTCGGCGAGGGCGCGCGCGCGAGCCTCGACGCGCCGCCCCGGGTCGCCTTCTGACCGCGGCCGCGGCCGTCCGATGCTGCCCGCCTACGGCCTCTACACGCATATCCGCAGCAACGAAGTCCGGTCGCGCGGCCTCGTGCTGGGCCTCTTCGTCCTCAACGTCGTGCTGGCCTACGGGCTCGCCCTGGTGGTCCGGGCGACCGGCGGCGCCCTGCCGGCCGGGGCGGTGCCGGGCCTGCCCGCCTACCTGCGCGCGGCCTGGCACGACCTCCTCTGGGCCGGGCCGCTGGCGGTCGCCGCCACGCTGGTCTGGCTGTTCGTCGCCTTTCACACCCATCAGGCGCTGATCGCCGGCGTGGTCGGGGCCCGGCCGGCGACGCGCCTGGAGGCGCCGGACCTCCATCGCCTGCTGGAGACGCTGTGCATCGCGCGCGGGCTGCCGATGCCGGCGCTCCAGATCGTGGACGACCCGGCCCTGAACGCCTACGCCACCGGCCTCAACGCGCAGCAATACGCGATCACCGTGACGACGGGGCTGATGGCCGCGCTCGAACCGCGGGAGATGCGGGCGGTGCTCGCCCACGAACTGACGCACATCCGCAACGACGACGTGCGCACGATGATGCTCGCCGTGGTGATCGCGGGCATCTTCGCCTTCGCGGCGGACGGCGCGTGGCGGGCGGACCTCCTGCGCGACCGGATCCAGGACGGGAGCAGGCGGGCGGGCGCGCTGCCGGCGATGCTGATCGGCGCCGCGCTGATCGCGCTGGCCTGGGGGTTCTCCCAGGTCACCCGCTTCGCCCTGTCGCGCACGCGCGAGTACGTCGCGGATGCAGGCGCGGTCGAGCTGACGAAGGACCCGGACGCCCTGATCGCGGCGCTGCTCAAGATCTCCGGGCGGGGCGACCTCGCCCGCGCGCCCGCGGGCGTCATGGAGCTGTGCGTCGACAACCCGCGCCGCGGCTTCCTCGGCCTCGACGCGACGCACCCGCCGATCGAGCACCGGATCGACGCGCTCGTGCGGTACGCGGGCGGGCGGCTCCCGTGGGGGGCGTAGGGCGCCTCAGGAGGAGGGGGGGCTGTTGGGATCCGCGGGGCTGCACCCCGGACTGCCGTGTCCTCCGCGCAGCGCGGTCGGGAACAGCGCGGATCGGGATCGGTGCGTCCGGCGCAGGCCCGCCGCCCGAACGGAATCAGCCGCCCATGCTCGCCCAGAGCAGGAAGAGGATCGCGAAGCCGACGAGGTTGTAGGCGAGCGCCCACAGCCACACCCCGCCGTAGGCCCGGCTCGGCCAGCGGGGCCGCGGGGCGCCGGTGGTGATCCGGTTGCGGTCGTCCGGCGTCGGCCAGATCGCCGCCCGCGGCGCGGAGAGGTGGCGCGTCAGGCTCTCGGGCAGCGGGCGCTCGGGAAGCGGGCGCTTGGGCAGCGGGCTTTCGGGGGGCGGCATGGTCCGTCATCCTGAGAGCCTGTTTGAGATCCTCCGCCGGCCGTCCCCATCTGTCTTGTGTCACGAACACGCAATCCGTCTGGCAGGACGGAAGGGAGAGCAGATGTGGACGGACCGACATCGGGCACGTCATGAGACGCGCCTGAAGGATGTAGTGATGCAGGCAGGTCTGGACGAGGTGGCCCGCTCCCTGGCGCGGGCAGACCCGCCGACCCGGTCGACCGCCAAGTCCGCGCGTGCGGTGATGACAGCCTTTGCTTGGCACCTGCGTACAGGCGGCGGATGGCGGGCGCTGCCCGAAGGTTTCTTGCCCTGGCGCACGGTCTACGGCTGGTTCCGGCGCTGGGTGGAGAAAGGTCTGTTCGAGACGCTGATGCGGGCGCTGGCACGCCGTCAGCGCCGACGCTGCGGGCGACACCCGACACCGACCCTGGCCATCATCGATACCCAGAGCGTGAATTGCATCAGCGTGCGAGGGCCGCGCGGATATGACGGCGCCAAAAAGGTCGTCGGCCGCAAACGCGTCTTGATGGTCGATGCCGAGGGGCACATCCTGGCCATGGCCGTGGTCCCGGCCGACGTGCAGGACTGTGACACGCTGCCGACGCTGGATGAGGACAAGCCGCTCTGGCCGAGCCTGCGTCTGGCGGTTCTTGATGGCGTCTTCCGGGCCAAACACTGGGAGGCGTGGTGTCACTTCCATGGCATGCGCTGTGAGGTCGTCAAGAAGGACCCGGATCAGAAGGGTTTCGTCGTGCTGAAGCGGCGCTGGATGGTCGAGCGAACCTTCGGCTGGTTCAGTCACTGGGGCGGCCTGCTGCGTGAGCGGGCCGGCCGCCTCGATGTCGCGACCGGCCGTCTCGCCTGCGTGGCCTGCCTCATGGCCGCCAACGCCCTCAACAAGCCAGCCTAGCATTACAGTTGCGTTTTTTAATTTTTCCCGTCGATGGTCCGTTCTGCTGGGCTTACCCCGTCGAGGTCCCCTTTCGGCTGATGCACGACGTTTGAGATGGGCGTTTCGGGCAGCCGCCTGATGCGCCCATCGCCAGAGCGACAGCGCGGCCAGGGCAATGATGGTGGCTACGGTGACCATCGCGGTGAGGACCACCGCCATCCCGCGGATCAGCCGGTGAGCGCAATGGACGGCGGCCCAGTGCGCGTCCGTGGTGGCGTGCCGCGCCCGCCCCTGGTTCTGGGCGGTCGCGGTCGACAGGGGCACGAGCAGCGCGAGTTCGAGGGAGAGGTCGTTGACGACGAGCAGTTGCAGCCCGGCGACGCAGGCGATGGCGGCGCGGGCGAGCTAGAAGTCAGGGCTGCTGGTGCGCACGCGATCAGGATGAGGGGCTTGGTCCATGAACGCATCCTGCCGCTAAGCAGCTTCCATCGAAGCCGTCCGGGTCGGCCCCAGCCACGATGTGAAATGGCACCCTGTTCTGGGCGAAGCACCTAGGGCGGAAGCCTGCGGGGTGATCGGGTCTTCCGGACACGTCCAGGGCGAGCTGGTTCAAGCCACCAGGGATGTGGGGCGAAGGACTCGGTCTTCGCCGAAAACTCATCTACGACAAAGACTTAGTCAAAAATTCTGGCGGAGAGGGGGTCATTACAACCCCACCGCATTTCGATATAAGATATTGATTATAAACGACAATAAATTCCGACAGCAACTCGATGTTGGACGTTTTGTTGGACGTTGCCTGCTAGAGCCGTAACGGGCATTGGGCGGACGATCGCGAAGCCGAACCCCAGCGCCGAGCAAGAAAAAACCCGCCAGCGGCGCGGGGCCAGGCGGGTTCAGGTGGTCTCTTGGGAGGAGCCATCGTTGTAACCGTGGCTGGGCGCTTGAGCTATGCGCTGGCGCACGGGGCAGATGCGCAGGGCGATGGTGAACGCGCGCTTCAGACCGACGCCCAGTCCGCCGTCATTTGCCGCTTCGCCCGCGCGGCGCGCTCCCGCTCGGCATTCGCGGCTTCGGTTAGCGCCGAGTACGTGCACCACGCCCCCAGCGCCCGCATCCGCTCGGCCAGGATCAGAGCCTCGGCGGCCGTAATCTCGGCACGGATGGCTCGGCGGACGATCGGGGCACGGTGGGGCATGAGGGTATCGCGCTGCGGTGTCCTCAGGTTGCGGTGCGGTGGTTAAAGAGCGGTTGCTGGCAAGATTGAGACCGAGACAGAAAATCCCCGCGCGGCAGTGCCGGCAGGGCGTGGATAGGTCAGAGGTGTGAGCTGAGGCAGTTACCAGGTCCGGAGGTCGCGCGGCTCGGGTACCTTCGGCAGATCGGTCATTTCTCCAGCGACATAGCCCGCCCAGAGGACGGCCGCGACGGCAGTAACGATCGGCGCGGATAAGCTGAGAACGAGAGTGAGCGTCAAAGCGAGCCGCCTGTCTGGAAAGGATCTAATGGCTTGGACCCTGGAAATGTGGCAGCAAAAGGTGAAGGATCTGGTTTGGGGAATCAGTCTGGCGGACGGCCGGCCGCAGAGACGAAAAAACCCGCACGGCGTGAGGGCCAGCGGGGCTGAGGTGGTCTCTTGGGAGGAGTTGGGGCTGTAGCCTCTAGGTCGAGGGCCTAAGCCCTCCTCGCCTTGTACCGGACTATCCCGGAGGAGTTCAGGAGATCGACCCGCTTGTGGGCCTCATGCTCGCTCGCCTTGGCGATGACCTTGTTGGTCTTGGTGTCGATGATCTGGAACATTTGCTGTCTCCGTCTCTGCCTGTTGTTGTATGTCTACAGTTCAATACTTGAGACGTCAACAGCAGAGAGGAGTATTTGCGAAGATTTTTTGGCGCTAAGACAGAAAAAGCCCGGACGCAGCGCTGGGCTGACCGGGCTCTAGTCGCGCAAGAGGGGGGCGGTCAGTCAGGTGGCGGTCGGTGGCTTTCCTCGATGTGCTTGACCAGCATCGTCACCAGCGCACCGATGATCGCGCCGACCCACAGGCCCATCTGGAATCGGTGATCGAGCCACATCGCGCGGCCTCAGTCGTCGTCCGGTGCCGGTGGCATGTCGAGCCCGGCGCCGAGGCACAGCCGCTCCAGCTCGCGGGCGTAGGCGCGCCACTCATCCCGCTCGCGCTCGGCGTTGGCGAGCCGCACGCCGCTGCGGCCAGCCCGGTCGGCCATCGCAGCGAAATCCTCCGCCCGCTGCTCTCGGAACTCCGTGACCAACTGCGCCAGCTCCGATGCGGTCTGTTGCGCGGCCGGGATGGCGGTGGGGATCGCCGGCACGAAGGCGTGCATCACCTTGCTGAGCAGGCTCATCGACGGTTCCTCCGCTCGACTGGAGGGGGCGCCGGCTCACCCCGCCTCCACCGGGCCAGGACATCGTCCAGATCCTCGCGGACGGCCGCCACCTCAGCGCGCAGCGCCTGGATCTCGCCGGACTGCCTCTCGATCTGCCCGGCTTGCTTCTCGATCACCTCAGCCAGGTGCACGCGCTCCTGCTGAAGCTCGCGGATCAGGAGTTGGAACCCCGACAGGCTGGTGAGCTGCGTCTGCGCCTCGGCCGCGCCGACCTCCGCCCGGGTCTTCGGACGGGTCGCCAGCCACGTCAGGAACGAGGCGACGATGCTGCCGAAGACGGTGATCGCCGTCGTGACGAGGGGGCCCCAGTCCACGCTACTCGCCTCCACGCTGCGCGCCGTAGATCCGCCCGATCGTGACGATCGCCGTGGTCACCATCACCGCGGCCGTGATCCCCAACACCAGCACCTTCAGCCGGTAGACCGCGATGAACACGGTCGTGGCGCTCATCAGGAAGTCGAGGCCGAGCAGGATGAACAGCGCGCCGTAGAAGCGCGCCGCCCCGGCGCTCATCGTGATCTCGGCCCAGCGCCGCGCCATCAGCGCGACGCCGACGGCGATGCAGGCCAGGGCGGTCGCCGCCCAGCCCGACACGAAGAGCGCCATCATCACCGGGTCGGACGCCAGCGCGTAGGCGCTGGGCCGGTAGTGCCCGACGCCGAGCAGGTCGAGCAGTCGCGTGAGCCAGCAGGTCATGAGCCTGTCACCTCGATTTCGAACTCGGCGATCGGGTCGGTCCACTCGCGGTTGGCGCAGTGCGAGACGAGCGACACCGTCATGCGCCAGCGCCCGGGCCGGACCGCATCGGGCAGCGGGTTGTCGGGGGCGACGTTCGGGTACGCGCGCACCTCCTCCAGCACCGCCGGCCGGCGCGTGGTGACGACGGCGGGAGACACGAACTCGGCGCTCTCGAAGGTCGTCACGACCTCGCCCGGGCAGGCTTCGTGGCGCTCCAGATCGTAGACGTAGCTGTAGCGGCCCCGGTACGGGATGCGGGGGACGGGGAACGGCGGACCGCCGGAGCCGGCGACGCGCACGTTGCTGGCGGTGACGACGGCCGCCCGGCCGGACAGGGCCTGCACGAGGCCCACGCCGATGCCGAGCGCGATCACGCCGATGCCCGCGGCGTGCGCCCAGATCGTCCAGGCGCGCGCCAGCGCGGGGAGGATACGCTCGATGCGGGACATGATCAGCGCTTCGCCCCCAGGTCGCTCGCCGCCGTGCCCTTGAGCTTGTCGAAGGACCGCAGGCCCGCGATCCCCAGCATGCCGGTGAGCACGGTCATCAGGGCCTCCGATGCCGGGATGGGTGGCATGGGGATGCCGATGGACAGGGCCGCGTTGACGATGCCCGTCAGCCACGCGAGCAGCGGCTGCACGAGGCCGGCGTAGAGCAGGCCGATGCCGCAGCCCCAGCCCACGAAGGGCCGCCAGCCGCCGATGAACAGCGACGGGCTCTGCGCCTCCACCGTGTTCGTCTCGGCCTGCGCCTTGGCGATCTCGGCGACGGCGGTAGCGGCGGCGGCCTCCCGCTCGGCGACAAGCTTCTGCATCTCCAGCGCGAGCTGCGCCTGAGCGGCGGGATCCGGCACGAAACGGCCGATGATCCTGGTGATGCCCTCGATCACCGCGGGTGCGGCGGTGAGGGCCCCGATGATGCCGGCAGCCATGGATCAGCCCTCCCTCTTCGGCGGCAGGTTGGTGCGGAGGTTCTGCAGGATGCCGGCGAGCCAGCCAGGCTTCGGCGCGGGCGGCGTGGTGATCACGACCGTGCCGGCCCGCGGGGCTGGTGGCGTCTCGGTCGGCCCGCCCTTCGGCGGGGTCGGGACCGCCACCGGGACGACCTTCACCGGCACGACGGGCGGCGGCAGGTCGAGGGCGCGGTTGAGGTTCGCCCGCTCGGCGAGCGCCGCCTCTAGGACGTGCAGCGCCTCCAGCGCGAACGCCTTGCGGCGGTCGAGGTGCGGCGTGCCCGGCCGCTCGTAGCCGAGCATGAACGCCTCGGTGGCGCGGTCGAGCGTCGTGGTCGCCCGCAGCTTGCCGAGCGCCACGGCCTCGGGCCCGCGCAGCTCGACGAGCATGTACTGGTAGAACGCCTCGGGGTCGTCGAGCTTGAAGTGCTTGGCCGCGGCCCAGGCTTCGAACTGCCGGCGGCGCGGGCCGGTCCACTGCGGCCAACCCCAGCCGCCGCGCGAGCCCGACACGACGGGCTTGTACTCCTGGAGGGCGCGGAACTGATCGCTCTCCACGGCGAGATTGCCGAAGATGCCGGCGGTCTCCAGCTTGTCGAGGCCGAGATCGGCCATGAAGCGTGGGCCATAGGCGGTCACGGCCGCACGGAATTGCGGGGTCATGTCGTCCTCACGATGTCAAAGAGCGGTGGAGGGAGCGCGGATGCGCGGGAGGGTCAGGCGGTGACGCGTTCGGCCTGCCGGAACAGCTCGTCGGCCTGCGCGTCGGTCACGCCGTAGCGGGCCTGAAGCAAGCCGGTGATGCGGCCGCGGCGCTCGTAGGTGTTGGCCTGCTCCCAAGCCTGCCACGCGAGATCCGCCTCGACGCGAGCGTCGTCGAACTCGGACAGCTCGCGGGTCGCTTCGACGGCCGCGCGCAGGTCGGTGTCCACCGCGGTGAACAGCGACACGGCCGCATCCTTCGGGTTGGGAAAGAGGCGCATCACGGCGCGCCCCTGGTAGTTCGTGACGCTGGACGGGACGGCGTCCGGCGCGCGTCCGATAGTCTCGAACCTCAGCATGTCAGGCTCCGTATCCAAACTCGACGGCGTCGATCGCGACGCTCAGTGAAGCCGGGCAGGTGAGGCCGTACATCGGACTAGCGCCGGCGGGGTTGCCCGATAAATCCAGTCCATCAGCTTTCACGAATGTCCAGCCGCCAAGCACTGGACCTTGCTGAAGCGAGAAGGCGGTCGCGTCCGCAATACTGCCAGTGCGCGATGCCTTGGCGGTCAAGGCCCCCGTACCTGAAAGAACCTTGTAGACGACAACGATACTGGCCTTGTTTACCTGCGCGCCGGCCGCGACTGGAAAAACGATAGAGCGCGCGTCGAGCGGGCCGGATGAGCCATATGAAAACTCCGCGGTGGATGCGGGGTAGGAAGCTGTGTGCCTCGCGATGCCCTTCGATACGCGCACTTCATCGATCCACCCTGCCGCCTTCGCCAAACCGCCATTCGGGAAATACCCGATCGTCATTTGGTTCGACGTGCCATAGTCCTGAGCGGCAGCATTCCCCAGCAGTACGCCGTTCGCGAAGACATAGACGCCGCCACTGCCGTTGTTGACGACTTCAACTTCGGTCCACGTGTTTGCCGTGAACACATTTGGGTAGGACTGCCCAGACGCGATACCATTGGTGACGGACAGGGCGGCTCCATTCTGGAAGATATGCAGTCCCTGTGCGCCGTTTCCATTCGTAAAATCGAGGATCGTGCGCAGCGTCCCAATATCTGAGGGACGGTACTGAAAATCGACGGTCCAAGCACCGTTCTGCGTCAGCGCGAAATCGGAGCTGACGTTCGAAGTGAGATGGCTGTTGCCGTCGAGAGCGAGTGAGGCGGTCCCGAATTTGAACTGCGCCGTCGAAATGACCGGCGCCCCGGTCGCTGTGTAGGTCTTCCCAGCAACATCGGTGAACGTCGTGCCGTTGTTAAACCCATTCAAGTGCAAAAGCGATACCGCGTAAGTATCACTGCCCTGATTGACGAGCTGTCCACCCTGAACTGTAGCGTTTGTTGAGTCGACGGTATTGAGACCTGAATTGTCAAGAAATTCGTCTATTGCTAAAGTGCCGGTGGTGATTATTGTTCCGGTTGATTTGGCAACGTAACGGGCGACGCCGGCGAAATCTGCATTACTCACCGCGCCGATGTTCAACCGGAACATCGCCTGCTGAGCCGGTGTCATTGCGAGGTACGTGTTGAGCAGACCGAGATTGGCGATGCCCTGGAGCATCTCCGTGGGGGTGAACGCCAGCGCGCTGTCCACCCTTACGGCCTTGGGTGAGTTGGCTGCTGCGGCGAGAGCGTCAGCGATCAGGGAAGCGATGCCCTGTCCGGCGAGGGCAACGTCCTTCAGCGCAGGCGGAAAGTTGACCACGTGGCCGCCCTGGCGAAAGCCGCCCGGGTTGGTGGTCGCGTTGTAGGCGTTGTCGCCCTCGTAGTAGGTCGCCAGCCGATTGAGGGCGGCCTACTGTGCTGCGGTGAGCGGCATCAGAGCGATTCCTTTACGACGAACTCGGTGGCGATGTTGGGAGAGGCCATGCGGCGCAGGCTCGGGGGCGTGCCGAGCGTCCCGAAGAATGCCTCGCGCAGGTAGGTGCTGGGATCGGCCGGGTTCGGGACCACGAACACCTGGTTGTGGATCCCGGAGCGGACGATGATCTGGTAGATCTCGCGGTACTCAGCCTGCGGCAGGTAGCCGAACCCAAACTTGAACGACCGCCGGATGGCGCGGGGGTTGAAGAACCGCGTGCCGCTGCGGCCCTCCTCCTGATCGGTGACCGGTTCGAACTCCAGCGCGTTGCCAGCGTCGTCGTAGTTCTCCGGCGGCCGCCACGAGCGGCTGACGAACAACCTGCCGATATCGATGTATCCGGCGAGGTTTCCCTGATCGAAGATTTCGACTTTGACGTAAGTTGCAGCGAAGCGTGCGGGTGGCACGTAGAGGAAGCTCGCCCCCTTGCCGATGCCCTTGCCGATGTCGTCGAACTCTTGAGTGAGACCTTCCCAAAAGCCGAGGCTTTCCCAGGGCAGGGTGACGCTGTCGACCTGCCCGCTCGGCAGGGCGATCTGGCCGCTGTCGTCTATGAGGGTCGTCAATCCGGGATCGAGGTACGACCGGAAGCGCACCAACGCGCTCGGACGTAGATTGGTCGGCCCGAGCGCGATCCCGCCGATGCTGTAGGGCTGCGGCAGAGCGCACACGAACTGGGTGTCGGCCGGGTCGGTGCTCATGGAGCGCGCCACCTCGGCGAGGTAGGGCGTGCGCAGGTTGGCGAGCCCGAGACTGCCGGTCTGCCAGGAGCCTCCGGAGAACGCGACCCCGTCGAGGTCGACGCGGTTCTCGTAGAGCAGGACGAGGTTCGATTGCGGCATCCGTCAGCCCCAGGCGCTGAACTCGATGGCGTCGGCGACCGCATCGTCCACCCGGCCGATGATCACCAGCGCCTTTGGCGCGGTCAGGAAGCGGCCCAGCGTCAGCGTCACGACGGCACCCGGGCGCAGGCTCGGCGCGAACACATCGGCCGCCCCCTGCGTCGGCCGGTAGCTCGGCCCGATCACGCTCACCCGGAAGGTCCACACGTCCCGCCGGACCCGGTAGATCGCCAGCAGCCGGGCGGCCTCGGCGGCGGCGTCGGCCGCTTCCGTCAGGCAGGTGTCGAAAGTCAGCTCACGGGCGAGCAGGTGCACCGCCTGCACTGAGGTGTCCTCGACCTTCGCCGAGATCCACTGCTGTTGCAGAGCGGCGCGCCGCGCACCCGTGACCGATCCGGCGAGCTGGTCCTCGGACAGGACGGTCGCGAGCTGGCCGTAGCGCACCGTCACCCGGTAGGCCGGCACCGCGCCATTGGCCTCGCTCGGCGCGACCCGTTTGATCTCGCCCCGGCACTGCCATTCGAGGAAGGCGGCGGCCGGCGCGCCCGACGGCGCATCGAGCCGGCCGAACGTGAACGCGCCCAGCCCGTTCGGTACGATCCACCCGCCCACCGAGGCGAGCAGGCTGCTGATCGCCGCCAGGGCCGTGCGGTCGTCGCCGACGTACAGCCCGCAGCTCGCCCCGTTCAGCGCCGTCAGCGCCGCGATCGAGGCGGCGTCGATGTCGCCGGCCGCGATCCCGAAGTCGAGCAACACCTGCCGGGCGAGGCTCGCCGCGTCGCGCGCGCCGGTGGCCTGCACGTCGGCGGTGACCACGAGGGCCGGCGTGCCGCCGAGGCGGATCAGCCCGAGCGCGAGGCAGGTGGCGTACTGCCCGGCCGAGAGCGTTGCCCCGGTGAGCGCCGCGATCGTCGCGAAGTCGCCGTTGAGCGTCAGCGCCACCCCGCCGTCGTAGACCGTGATCGCCGCGCACGCCCGGTCCGAGACCTGCCGGATCAGGTTGAACGGGTTCACGTCGACCGGGGTCACATTCCGCACGAGGCCGTAGACCCGCGGCTTGATCGCGTCCTTCAGGTTCGCCGCGCCCTCGGCGGTGGCGCCGGCCGACGCCGTGGTGCCGAGATAGCGCGTGGTCAGCAGCGGCTTGTCGAGGTCCGCCAGCCGGTCGTGGATGCGCAGGCGGATCGTCCTGAACGCGTCGGTGATGTCCAGGCTCTCGACCGTGCCGCGGATCATGATCGGCGCGTCGCGGTAGAGCCCCCGGGGCTCGCCATAGTTGTCGGTCGGCACGGCGCGCACGATCACCGGCCGGCCGTTGAACGCGTAGTCCGCCCAGGCGTCGTAGCGCCCGTGCGCGTTCGCCAGCACGATCTCGCCGAACGCCACGCTCGACCCGCCCGAGGTGGTCGACGTGCCCTCCAGCGCCCCTTGCGAGAACAGGTGGCGTTCGAAGTTGGCCGGCGTCTCCAGGCTCGGGTGGAAGTGCTGGTTGGCCGGCGTGTCGCCCGGGCCGGTGTTGAGCCGGGCGGAGGCGGCGTACAGGGTCTGCACGCCGCCCGCGCCGGTGTGTGCTTGCACCTCGACCGCGTAGATCGTCACGCGGCGACCTCTCGCCGGGAGGCGACCCGGTTGCCCTTGTCGATGCCGGCGCCGACCGCGCGCGTGGCCGAGGCCGTGCCGAGGTGCCCGGCCTCGGCGATGTCGTTGCCCTCACGGACATCGCCGCGCAGCGCCGCCACCTCGTCGCGCAGGGCCCGGACTTCCGCGATCAGGTCGCCGTCGCCACCGGAGGCAATCGCCGGGCGCACCGGTGCCGCCACGGTCACCGGGCGGTCATCGTTCATCGCCTCCAGCAGCGGGCCGTACCGGCTCGCGGCGGCGGCCGACATCACGAACTCGCCCGCCGACAGGCGCGCCACGACGCTGTCCGAGGTCGAGGTGCCGGGCCCGTTCACCCACCCGCCGGTGGCGTACTTCATGAACGCACCGACCCCGACCTGCCCGGGCAGCACGGTGAGCTGGCCGACCACCTCGGCGAAGGTGTCCTGGAAGGTCTCGCTCGACGCGTAGAACGCCTTGCTGGCGTCGAGCAGGGCCTGAGCGTAGCCGGTGATGCCGCCGAGCGCGTCGGTGTTGCCGGCGCGGGCCGCGGCGAGCTGCTGATCATACTGCGCCTGCGCCGCGGCCAGCCGGTCCTCGGGCGAGAGCGGCGAGTTGGCCCCCGCGGTCAGGCCGTCGAGGAACTTCTTCAGGTTGCTGGCGAACTGATCGAACGCCTCCTGCGCCTGCCGCCAGAACTGCTGGACGATCCGGGCGCGCTCGGCCGCTAGCGTCTGCTCCAGCAGAAGCAGGCCCTCGCCGCCGGCCTTTACCTCGTCGAGGCGTTCCTGACCGGCCTGATGGTCGAACGCCGCCAGCGCCCCGCCCAGCGTGCTGGTGTCGACGCTCGCGGCGAACAGCCGGTCCTGGTAGCCCTTCAGGCGGCTGGCGAGGGCATCGGCGGCCTTCTGGCCGAAATCGGCGATGATGTTGGCGCGCTCGGCCGCCTGCGCCGCCTCCAAGTCGACGAGCGCCTGGCCGCCGGCCTTTACCTCCGCGGCGCGGTCCCGATCCGACTGCCGGTCGAAGATCGCGAGCTGGTCGGCGAGCGAATCCGAGCGGTGCTGCGCGGCGAACAGCCGGTCCTGATACCCGCCGGCGCGCTGGTTGGCGGCGTCGATCGCCTCGGCCGTACCGGTCACTGCCGTGCCGAACTCGTGCAGAAGGCCGTTCAGCTCCGGGAACTGCGCCACGAGGGACTGGAACGCCGCGCCGGTGAGCTGGCTCGAATCGACGATCTTCTGCGCGGCGGCCTGGAAATACGCCTCGACCTGCCCGAGGTCCGCACCGACCGCGCCGGCATCGATCCGCATGCCGCCGACCTCCTTCACCAGATCGGCTGCGTCGTTGAGGTAGGACTGCCCGCGGGCGTCGTTGATCTTGCGGGTCAGGTCGGTCGTGAACTTGTCCCGCAGCGCGTCGATCGCCCGCGTGGTGCGCTCGGCGATCACCGACGCCGTCTGCTCCGCCGACAGGCCGAGATCCTTCAGCACCTGGTTGAGGCCGGCCGCGGTGCCGGCGATCCGCTGCATCTCCGCCTGCGTCGAGGACAGCGTCTTCGGCGCGTCGAGGCTCGACAGGGCGCCCTCGACCGCGGCGGTGCGGGCAAGCTGCACGGCGTTCGGATCGGAGAGCCGGCCGGCGTCGGCCACGAAGCCCTTCAGCGCCTCACCGAGGCCCTGCACCGAGGCGACGGCCTGCGAGAACGGGCCGTTGGTCCCGAACCCGGCCTGCACCTCCGCCAGCACCCCGTTGAAGGCGTCGGCGAAGGTGGCCGTCATCCGAGCGACGTAGGTCTGGTAGTCGCGCATCAGCCGGTCGGCGAGCGCCTGGTCACCGCCCTCGCTGGCGGTCTTGGCGGCCTGCCGGAGCTGCGCCTGCGCGTCGGCGATCTGCTTCCCGACGTTGCCGATCGAGCCGCCTTCGAAGGTGATCGCCAACTGCTCGATCTGCGGGCGCGCCTGCTCCAGCGCCTCCTTCCGGGCCTGGATCTCCTGCTGGAGCTTCTTCTTGGCCTCCTTCTTCGCCTGGGATTCGCCGAACAGGCCGCCGAGCAGGCCCGCGCCGGCGCCGACGAGCGCCATGACCGGGTTGCCGGTTGCGAGGCCGGTGAGCGCGCCGCCGGCCGCGCCGATCAGCGGCGACTGCGACGAGTAGCCGATCGCTGCGCCCGCGCCGGCAGCGGCCAGTCCACCGCCCAACGGCGACGACAGGATCCCGCCGCCGGCCTTCGACGGCGTCAGGGCGGACTTGAGCGCCTTGCCGATGCCGGTCTCGGCCCCCATCCCGAGGGCGTCCGAGATCTTATCGGTATCGAACAGGCCGCCGAGGTTGATCTTGCCGCCGAGCAGACCGCCGATCTGGCCACGCTCGGTCGAGGCGGTTCCCAGAAGGCCGGCCAGCGGCCCCTCGCCGCTGATCACCGCCTTCAGGGCGTTGCTGCCCAGCGTCTTCGCCAGCGACGCGAACGCCTGCTCCATCTTCTGGCCGCCGAGCACGATGTCGTCGACGAACGTGGTGAAGTTGTCGGCCAGCTCGCGCTGGCCCTCCTTCATCAGCTCGAAGGCGCGACGGCTGTCCTGGAGCCGCGAAGTGCTGGCCGCGAGCTTGTCGCCGAGCTTGTCCCACTCCTCCCGCATCGCGGCCGTGACCTCGACGCCGGACTTCTGCGCGGCGCGCGCCAGCTCGTTCTCCAGCTTCAGCTTGACCACCGCGTCGGTGTTCTTGCCGATCGTCTGGGTTTCGAGATCGAGCTCGGCGATGCGGTCCTCGGTCCGCTTGATCAGCAGCTCGTAGGAGGAAGCCGCCTGCTGGGCCGCCTGCTGGGCCTGCTTCGCGCCCGTGTTCGCCTGCTGGAACGACGGCGCGGTCGGGCCGAACACGTAGGGGAACGAGCGCCCGGTGATCTTCGGCTGGAACGGCCCATACTGCTCGGGCGGCCCCTGGACCTCGGGCGCGGCCTGTTGCTTGGCGATGATGCCGAGCTGCGAGAGCAGCGCCGTGGCCTTGTTGCTCACGGCGTCGAAGGCCCCGCCGATGCTGGTGGCTACCGCCGAGCCGAAATTCGTCGCGGCCTCGATGCCGCTGTTGATCAGCTCGACGACCCACTGCACGGCCTGGAGAATCTTCAGCCACGCCTCGTTCAGCAGGAGCGCCGCGCCGGACCAGTCGACCGTCACCGCCCAGGCGTCGCTGATCGCCTGCTTCGTGTCCGCGATCTGGCGGCTGAGGGCGAGGGCACGGTCGACCTGATCCTGCCGCACCAGATCCTTCTGCGCGGCCGCGTCGAGGTCCGAGCTGATCTGCGCGATCGTGGTCTGCCCGGTGCGAAGCCGTTCCACGAACTCGGGGCCGAACACCTTCTCGCCGACCTGAAGGCTGGCGAGGTGCAACCCGAGCGCGTCGAGTTCCTTCATCGCCTCCAGGGCTGCCCGGATGCGCTCCTCCGTGGTCGTCGCGGTGTCGGCGAGCGCCGTCGACTGGAGCCCGTTCGCCCCGGCGACACCGGTGGCACTGATCTCGCCGAGCATCTTGGACAGGGCGTTGCCCTGGCCCCACTGATCCCGAAGGACGTTGGAGGCCCGCGACAGGGCCGCGTCCATCTCGTCGGCGGTGGCGCGGACCTTCGATCCCAGCGCCTCGAAGCTCTTCAGGAAGGGTGCGCCGACATCAAGCTTTTCCGCCCGCTGGCCGAGCTGCACCAGCCGGTCGAGGTCGTTGTACGCCTTGCCGAAGACGGCCGAGCCCGCCTCGAACACGACGAAGGCCGCGGCGATCGGCAGGAGCGCGGGCGGGACCAGGGACAGTCCGCGGGTGAGCAGGCTGGTGGCGGTGGTCAGGCCGGCGACCTTCTCGGCATAGGCGCCGAGCCCGCCCGCCGCCGCGGTCGCGGCGGTCGAGGCGAGGCCGAGCCCGCGGGCCGCCACCGTGGCACCGCCGACCACCGCCGCCCCCATGCCGGTCGCGCCCTCCGCGAACGCCGCCGTGGAGGCGGAAGCGGCCCCGAGGGAGCCGGCGGCCGAAGTCGCGAGGCCGGACAGCGCCCGCGCCGCCGCCACCGATCCCGCCAGCACGAGGATCGGGTGCTCCAGCGCGAACTTGCCCGCGGCCTTGAACGCCTCGCCCTCCAGGCCGAGCGCGCGGGCGTTGTCGTTGGCCGCCCGCTGCTGTTGGGCGGCGGCCTGCGCCGCGCTCTGGGCGGCGCGCATCTGCGCGTCGGCGACGCCGCCCAAGCTCTGATCGTAAACCTGCGCCGCGGCCGCGGCCTGCATCATGGCCGCTTGGTTCTGGCGCTCGGCGCGCTCCAGCGTGGACGCCATCTGCGCCTTGGCCTGGGCGAGCTTGTCCGCCGCCGCGGCGCCCTTGCCCTCGGCCTCGATCGCCTTGCTCTGCGATCCGGCGAGCCGGTCCAGCGATCCGGCCAGCCGATCCGCCTGGGCGCGCGTCTGGTCCACGCCCTGCGTCGTATAGACGAAGCGCGTCTCCTGCACGGCGATCTGGTTGACAGCGACCATGCGGTCACTTCCCCTTCCGCTCTAGCTTCTTCGCTACGTCCGCGAGGTAGATCCGGTCCTGTGCGCGGATCAGCCGGCCGAACCGTTCGAACTCGTCGAGGTCATCGAGCCCGTAGCGCTCGGCGTAGCCCGCGATGGCCGTCCACGGGATCGGTCCGCACCCGCCCATCGCGCCAATCGGGCGATCTGTGGACAGTTCGCTGAAGGCGGCGCTGACGAAGGCGAGGTGCGGCCAGAGTTCGGGGCGCTCGCGCAGGGCCGGGGGATCGAACGTCGGGTCCTCCGCCGCCTCCGCCTCCAGCCATTCGAGGTCGCCGCTCCACTTCAACGACCACGCGAGGTGCGCCGTCAGTTTCCCGCGTCGGCCTTCTCGGTCTCGGCGCCGGCATCGCCGACCACGGTGGCGGCGTAGAGCACCGCGTCGCGGAAGCGCCGGAAGGCCGGGTTGGTCAGGAACTCCGTCGCCGTCTCCTTCGAATAGGGCAGCGGCGCGCCGCCCTCATCCTCCAGCCCGGCCCAGTCGAGCAGGACGGTCGAGGCGAGGCAGGTCGAGGTGATGCGGTCCAACTCGTCGGGATCGACGCGACCGCCCTGCTTCTTCGAACGCGGCACCGCGTCGATCAGCCGGGACTGGAGCCGACGGTACCCGGCGTTCTGGAGGCCGCGCACCCGCAGCCGGAGATCGCCCATCTCGGGGATGTCGCCGACCCACTCGCCGGCCTCGATCTTGTCGGCGTCGACCTTGAGGGCTGAGAGCTTCACGCGTCCTGGTCCTTCTGCACGGCGGGCTCGGCCGCCTCCGGCTTCGATGCGGCTCGGCCGGCGCCCTTCTCGCGCGCCAGCCCCTTGCCGATGATCAGCTCGCCGAAGGCGTCGGAGACCTCGATCTCCTGGCCCTCGGTGTAGGTGGTCCGCCGAGAGCCTTCCTTGGCCCCCTGCGGGTAGCCGTCGAAGGTCTCGGCGATGGTGACGGTCTTCATGGCGACCTCGCTCAGGCGACGTTGCGGGTGACCTGGATCGAGCAGGCGGTGACGGGGTCGAAGATCGCCCGGAAGGGGATGTTGACCATCACGTCGTCGGTGTTGCCGCCTACCGCGCGCTCGCCGTCGCCGAACCGGATCTTGGGCAGCACGAAGCTGTAGCGCTTGCCCGCATCCACCCCGAGGGTGAACGACAGCGCCGCCGAGCCGTGGGCCAGCACCGCCTGATAGAGGGCGTTCGATTCGAAGTAGGCGGCGATGCTGCCCGTCACGTTGCAGCGGTCCGCCCCGAAGATGCTGCTGTAGAGGGACCCGACCTCCGGCCGCTGGCGCAGGCCGTTGTTGACCTCCAGCGAGAGCGTCTTGATCCGCGGGGCCGGGTTGATCGTCCCGACGGTGAGCGCCGCGACGTTGTTCGACGCGTTGGCGATCGGGTCGGTGCCGGGCGCGGTGTAGGTCGCGCCGGTGACGATCGAGGTGGACAGGATCTCCTTCTGCGACAGGAGGGCGACCGAGCCCGTGACCTTCTCGCGCGCGCCGATGCTGAGCGAGAGCGTGTTGACCATCGAGCCGGGGAAGCGGCTGAAGCTGTCCGTGGCGCCCAGCTCCAGCGTCTCCTCGATCGTGAGGCTCGGGGCCAGCACGTCGTTCTTCAGCACGTCGGAGGCCCAGGCCCCGCGCAGCGCGCAGGACAACAGGGTGTCCATGAAGTCGCCGGCCGCGAACTCGAAATTGTAGGTGCCGCCGGCGCCGAGGCCGGTCAGGATCTCGTCGCGAACGTTGCGGTCGGCCTGCCGCTCGTCGGATGTGACGGTCGTCTTGTTGGTGCGCAGGCCGCCGCTGGTGACGCGCCCAGTCTTGAACGCGGGCGTGGCCGGCGTGACGCCGAAGTCGGTCTCGGGCACATAGGCGACGCGGACGCCGCTGCCATCAGCGAACATGATGCTCTCCTGGGATCTACAGAGGAACGGCCGGTCAGCCGAAGTAATCGTGCTCGAACGGCACCGCGAAACTCAGCAGGTAGTACCGGCCGTCGTCGTTGCGGTCGTCGATCACCGGGGGCGACGGGGCGAACGTGCACACGCCGTCGAAGCTCTTGCCGCGGAACAGGGCGCGCAGCTCGTCGATCCAGGCCGCAGCCTCGTCGATGCCCTTGCCGCGCACCACGTTGAGGACCAGCCGGATCGCGCCCTCGTCGCGGTAGCGGTTGGCCCCGGGCGCGCCGATGCTGATGCGGGAGGCCGTCATCACCGGGTACTGCACCTCGACGAAGGGCTCGTCGGCCGCGGGCGTGTTCCTGCTCTTGGCGTTCGGCCCGCGCACGGGGCAGCGGGTCCACTCGGCGGCGAGGCGGCCCGAGACGGCGGCGAGGACGGCGGCGAGGGCCATGGTCAGGCCAGCACCACGGTGATCGCCGGGACGCGCGTGGCGCGCTCCAGGCGCATGCCGGCGACGCGGGTGGGCTGGCCCCGCAGGCGGGCGCGGGCGCTGCGGCCGGTCTCACCGGCGATGTAGTCCAGCGTGGGCGATTCGTAGCCGAACCCGACGTGCACGCTGTTGCCGAACCGGCGGTCGGCCAGCACGGCCACGGCCTGATAGACACCGTCCCAGCGCTCGACCTTCCGGGCGTAGGGGCGGGTGTTCAGGAAGATGTAGCGCGCGGCCGGCGGCGGGTTGGCGGGGTCGGCCGGCTGATCGTCCGCGAGCAGGATGTGGGCGGCCGCGTAGGCCCCGGTGAGCTTCGGCGACTGCGCGACGAGCTGGGCGTGGATCCACGCCAGCGCCTCGCTGGCCCGCGCGAACCGGAACGCCACCTCACCCTGGTCCGGATCGAGCCCGGTCAGGCCGGTGGCGGCGCGACCGTCGACCGTGACCGCCGTCTCAGGGACACGACCGAACTCCTGCTGATAGGCCGCCTCGGCGCGGGCCTGCGCCTCGCGCGCGGCCGCGGTCACGACGAAGCGGCGGCGCTCGGGCGAGAGCGCCAGGGCTACCGCGGCGCGGATGTCGGCCGGCGTGCCGCCGGTGTGGGTGACAGGCATCGGCTCAGCCCCGCACGGCCACGTTGATGCGCACCGTGATCCCGGCGATCTGCACCGGGTCGACGTACTCGACGTTGAGCGACCGGCCGGCGACCACGATCCGGTCGTTGCCGCCCAGCGGCTCGATCACGAAGGCCGCCGGCATGCCGGTGGGCGAGAGCACCACGAGGCTATCGCCCTGCTGGATGCCGCCCGTCAGCTCGTCGGGCCGGTAGCCGCGCACGAAGGCGCGCACGCCGGGCGCCTCGGTGTCGGGCGCGTCGGTCCCGATCCGGCGCAGGGTCACGTCCTGGCCGACGCGCCGCAGTTCGTCGTCGAGGTCGGCGATGGCTTCAGCCGCCTCGCTCACGTCAACACCCGCAGGGGTGACAGCAGGTCGTCGACCGCGCGATGGATCAGCTTCTCGGCCGCGTCCGAGACGGTCCACGTCCGCGAGCCGACGCCCTCCGTCTGCCGACTGCGCAGGTTGAGATCCTGCGTCGACAGCGACCGCAGGTGGGTCGCGGCCAGTACGATCGCGTGCCGGACCTGCACGACCTCCATGTCATCGACCGCGTACCCGGCCTTGAACCGGACGCGCACCGCCTCCGGCCCGAAGTCGGTTGCGGGCCACCCGGTGGAGCCGCGGGGGGAGATCGAGCCCGTCGAGGTCCCGACGCCCATCACGCGCAGGGCGGCGGGGGCGATGATCTGATCCACGCCCGCACCGTCGCTGTAGGTGACCGACACGACCTCGCGCAGGGGCGGGCACGGCAGGAAGAGGCACGGCCCGCGGAAGGCGTCGAACCGCGCCTCCAGGACCTGCATGCCGAGCGCTCGGCCGAGCCAGCCGTTCGGCGGCTCGATCGCCGCCTGTGCCGCCAACAGGAGCGCGTTCACCCGAGCGTCGTCGTCGTCCTTGAGCACCGGTGCCCACGCCTTAGCCTCGGCGGCGGAGACGAGGGCCGTCGGCGGCGTGACGACGACGACGCGCACGGTCGGCACCTACTGGGCCGCCTTGTTGGCGACGGACGGGGCCTTCTTGTTGGCGACGGGCGGCGCGGCCTTCCCAGCGCCCTCCGGGGCGGGCGGCGCGTCCTGCGCCGCGACCGCGGCGGCGATCTCGTCGGGGGTGCTGCGCGAGGCGTACCCCTGGGGCGGGTAGTTCGCGGCCCGGTAGCCGGCCGCCACGTATTCCTCGACCGTCGGACCGTCGGTGCGGGGCTCGCCCGCGCGGCGCACCGCGCCCATCCGCTCCAGCGCCTCGAAATCCCCCTTGTCGAACTCGCGTTCGGTCCCCTCGGGAAGACCGTCGAGGGGCTTCGTCAGAATGGCCTTGATCATCGTCCGCACCTCCGGTTCGGGGAGCCGGCGGCACCGAAGCGCCGCAGGCATGGATGACGGGCGCGGCCTACGCCACGCGGCCGAGGTCGCCATAGACGATCGCCGCCGGGCGGTAGATCGCCAGCGCCAGCCGCTCCTCCGCGCGGATGGTGACCTTGTTCTTCACGAAGTTGTCCTGGTCCTCGGTCGAGACATCGACCGTGGCGTCCTGGCGGTCGAAGATCTGCGCCGCGAGATTGAAGGCGCCGACCAGCGACTTGTCGACGCCCATCGCCTGCGTCGGAACCACCGGCAGGCCCCACAGCGTGGGCGAGATCGTGCCCTGCGGGTTGCCGATGAGGTATCGGCCCTGGGTGTCCTTCGCCATCTCGATCGCGGCCCAGTCGATCGGGTTCAGCACGATGCCGTTCGGCGGGTACTCGGCGAGCGCCGCCTGGAGGATCATCAGGCGGATGGTGTCCACCGGCGTCGTCGCGGTGAGGCTCCCCGGCGCCACGAAGGCGGCGGCGGCGGTCACGAGGCCGAGCAGGTTCTGCCCGGTGCCGGAGCCGTTGAGGAGCTGGTTCTCCTCCGCGAGCCCCAGGCCGTAGCGCAGGCGCTGGTCGATGATCGAGCGCAGGCCGGGGGCGTCCGCCAGGATCTGGACGGAGGTCCGGATCCAGTGCGCGATCGTGCGGACGTTCGCGGTCTTCTCCTCGAACTGCAGTTCGGACTGCGGCTTGAGGGCGCCCTCGGCGACCATGGCGGCGTTGTTGGTGAACAGCTTCTCCTGGTCGTACTCGATGGAGTTGCTGGCCGTCTGGCCCGGCAGCAGGAGCGAGCGGATCGTCAGGCGGCGCTGCGGCAGCTCCACCTGCAACCCGCGCCGATCCGCCGGCACGAGCGCGCCGGCCGAGCCCGGGGCGTCGGTGGTGAGCGAGGTGATGTCCTTCACCTCGACGACGACGCGACCGCGGGGGCGCGTCTGGCTGGCGAAGCTCTTGAGCCCTTCGTCCTCGACGACCCGCTCGCCGGCCGTGAGGTGCCGGTCGCCCGGCTCGCCTCGGCGCGCCATCTTCTGCTCGACCTCGTCGAGGCGCGCCTTGGCCTCGTTCATGCCGGAGATGGCCTGATCCGCCAGCTCCTTCGCGGTCGAGGCGAGCGGCGTGCCCTTCTGCGCCTCGGCGAGCGCCTTCTCGGCGATGGCCTTGACCGCGTCGTGCTTGGTGTCGAAGTCGCGCTTGACCTCCGCGGCCAGCTCGGCCGCGCTCTTCTGTTCCGCCACGGGAACCTCCTGATGTCCGGGTGATGAGGGCCGTCAGGCCCGGAGGGCGCGCAGGAACGCGAGCCCGTCGTCAGCCGCGTCGGCAGGTTCCCCCTGCCCCTTCAGGTGGACGCGCGCGGCGCGCTCCGCCTGCGAATTCGAGAAGCCCAGCCCCTTCAGCCAAGTCTCGAACTCTCGCTCGGTGAGCCGGTCCCCGGCCCGTAGCTTCTCGGTGAGATCGTGCGCGGCCTTGGCCGCCTTGACGCTCTGCACGACCGCGTTCTCGTTCGCGCCGACCGACACGATGCTGACCTCGACGAGGTCCAGCTTCTCCAGGGTCCAGACGCCGGAATCGGTGTCGACGCTGTACTCGCGGATGCGGTAGCCGATGGACAGGCCGTCGATGTCGCCGGCCTTCAGCAGAGCGTGCGCCTCGCGCCCGCGCTGCACGTCCATGTTCAGCTTGCCCTGCATCAGCAGGCCGTGCCCATCCTCCCGGGCGCCGACCCACTTCCCGATGGGCTGATCCGCGTCGTGCTGCCAGAACAGCTTCGGCATGGTGCCCTTGGCCTGATGGGCCGCGAGGCTGGCCGTGTAGGCCCCGGGCGCAATCACGTCGCCGTAGGCGTCCGGCTCGCCCCCGAAGGTGGAGCCGTAGCCTTCGAACTCGCCCGTGTCCTTCAGCGCCTTCAGGTCGAGAACCGGCGCGGTGATCCTGCTCATCGCGAACTCCTAGACGGGCGGGACGGCGAGAGGGTTGGTCCCGCCGCTCGCGCGGCCGCTGCTGATCGCGGCGGCGAGCGGGATGTCCTGCATCTGCACCGTGATGACATCGCCGCCCTCGACTGGCGGCAGGTTCTCCAGGGCGCGGCACTCGTTCCGGGTGGCGATGCCCATGCCGATCGCCTTGGCGTAGGCGTCGTACCGGCTCGCCGTGTCGCCCCGCAGGAGGCCGTCGAGGTTGAACTCGATCGTCAAACCCTGTGCGCGGCGCTCGGCCAGAGGCACGAGCTGCTTCACCAGGGCCTGCTCGATGCGCTTCAGGCGCTTGCGCAGGGTGAACTTCTGGAACCCGAGGACATCGACCTCTTTGCCGGTGCCCCAGTTCGACGCCTTGTCGCCGAAACCGACCATCCCGGGCGGCACGCCGAACACCCGGCAGATTTCTTCGCCGCTGAACTTGCGGCTCTCCAGCATCTGCGCATCTTCCGGGTTCATCGATAGGGATTGCCAAGTCAATCCGCCGTCGAGAACTAGGGGCGTACCATTGCGGATCGCGCCCCGGTACTTCTCGGCCAGCAGCGTCTCCAGCTCGGCACGCTGATCCTTGTTCAGCCGAGTGCCGGCCGGTGCGGTCAGGGTGCCGCTCGGGTTGACCCCGTTGCGGAAGACCGCGGCCGCCGCCCCGTCCGCCGCCGCAGCCCCTTCGAACGTGGCCCGGCACGCCGACAGGGTCGAGGCGCCGGACAGCGCGTCACCCAGCGGGCCCCGGATGTGCAGCACGTCCTCGCCGCCCTTCACGATGCGCCGGCCGCCTTCCGACCACGCGTACTCGATCCCGCCGTCCCCGCGCCGCCGCGCCTTCACGATGTCCGGGCGCACCGGCACCAAAGCGTTCAAGGCGCCGCCCGAGCGCCGCTCCATCACAGCGTAGGCGTTGCCCTGCAATTCCAGGCCGGCGGCCATGATCTCCCAGAAATCGACCGCAGTCTGATCGTAGTTCGGGCTGTCGTGCAACACGAAGTACAGCGGGTGATCGCGCGCTGCGCGTCGAATGCCATTTGCGTCGGTGCGGTAGACCATCAGCGGCAGCGAGCCGATCGTGCCGGCGATGAGCTGCACGCACGCCCAGGTCGCCGACAAGCCGACGGCGGCGCCGAGCGAGCCGGCGCGCGCGTCCTGATAGTCGGCCGTCGTGACCTGGTTGGTGACGAAGTTCGACCCGTTCTCGGTCGACGCCTGCCCGCCGCGCCACGGCGTGATGTCCTTCCCCCCGTCCATCCGCAGGAGGCGGCGGAGCCAGCTCATGCGTAGCTCGCGATCCAGTCGTCGGCGTCGAAGGTGGGGTCCATCCGGTCCCTCGCTTTCAGGCCCAGCAGCATCGCCAGCGCCACCGCGCCGTCGATCCGGAACCGAGCCTTGGCCTTATCGATCTTGCGGTTGCCGGCCGGGTCGGTGGTGACCACGGCGTTCGCCACGTTCCAGGTGAGCACAGGGTGGCCCGGCTGCTCCAGCGTCCGGTTCAGGACCCCGGCCTCCAGCGCGTCGACTGCCGGGGCCATGTCCTTGAAGCCCTGGCCCCACGGGATCAGCCGCAGCCCACCGCCCGGCTCGCCGTCGAGGTGCGTCTCCAGGCCGACCCGGTCCAGCTCGCGCCGCAGCACGTCCATGCGCCAGCGGTCGTAGGCCAGCCCGCGCACGTCGTAGCGCCCGCACAGCTCGGCAATCCGCAGCGCTACCGCTGCCGCGTCGATGCTGCGCCCGTCGTGCGCCTCCAGGTGCCCGGCGTCGCGCCACAGCACGTACTGCTGGTGCCCCGACCCGAAGTCCCGCCGGCTGTGCTCGACGAGCAGGTCCCCCGGCTTCCAGAAGTGCGCCGCGACCCGCGTGGTCGCGCCGTCCGAGCCCATCACCAGCGCCGCGAGGTCGACGACCGCGGCCATGTCGAGGGCGAGGTAGACCGGCTCGCCATCCGCGAACGCAGCCGCGCCCTTGCACGCTGCCCACTCCGCCCGGGCGATCAGCGAGGCGACCGGCGCGACCCGCTGGTTGAGGTAGAGGTTCCGGAACTTCGGCTCCTCTGCCGGCATCCGCTGGGCCTTGTCGGCTATCGCCTTCAGGTCAGCCAGGGATCGGAAGTCGCCCAGCGCCGGATTCGCCCGCCGCCACACCTTCGGGTCGAAGATGTCGGGGCAGTCGAGCGTCACCTCGTAGAGGTGACAGACGATGGTCGGATCCACCCCGGACAAGCCGTCGTCGATGAGCTGCGACAGGATGTGCTGGGGGTCGTTCGACTGCGTCGAGATTACCACGAACAGCGGTTCGGCCCGGGCGCCGAACGACGTGTCGAGCACGTCGTAGAGGTCGCGGTTCCGGGCCTGCGCCAGCTCGTCGAAGATGACGAACGTCGGGTTGAGGCCGTGCTTCGTGCCGGCCTCCGCCGACAGGGCGCGGTAGACCGACCCGTTCGAATAGCACACCAGCGTCTTCGTCGAGGGGATCGGCTTGATCAGCGAGGCCAGCTCGGGCTCCGCTTCGATGATCTGCCGAGCCACCTTGAAGACCTGGGCGGCCTGCTCCCGGTCGTTGGCCGCCGAGTAGATCTCGCCGTTCGGCACCGCCTCGGGGCCGACGAGGTGGACCAGCACCAGGGCGGCAATCAGCGCCGTCTTCCCGTTCTTCCGCGCGATCGAGAGGATGGCGCGGCGCACCCGCCGTAGCACCTGACCCTTCTCGTTCCGCGCGTGCGGGGTGTAGATCGCCCGGATGAACCGCTTCTGCCACTCGCGCAGCCGAAAGGGGCCGCCCTGTCCCTCGCCCGACGGTACGGTCAGGCGTTCAACGAAGGCGATGACCCGTTCTGCCCGATCAGGCCGTCGAATTTCGACTGAGGCTTTGCGGCAGGCAGCTTGAGATCGGCGCGCGCCTTGGGGTTGAGCCCGAGCCGGTCGCCGAGGGACGCCATCACCGCCGCCTGACTGTTGAGCGTGCGCAGCCATGGATTCGGCGACTGACTTCCCTGTCCGTTGACGACGATCCACTCGAATTCGGGATCGGCGATTGCGTGCGAGGCCCGCTTGTGGACCGCCCAGGCCATCGCGAACGCCGAGAGCACGAAGGTGTCGAGCGCCGCGTAGATCTTCGGCGGCATCGAGCGCTTCACGACCTCAATGCAACCTCGCGCGTCGTCCGGCAGATGCTCCGGGACGAACGCCTCGCCGAACGCCTCGACCTGGGCGTTGAAGATCGGCCGGTTGCTAGGGTTGCCGTCGAGCTTGTCGATCTGCGCTAGCTTTTTGCGGGGGCCGCGAGCACCCATCCCAGAATTTCCTCAAAACTTGCAGAGTTTCGCGTTCGGGTCCCCATTCGGTTGCTGCTCCCCAACCTGGAGACTTTTGACCCGCCCCCCCTACCCCTGAACGTTGTTGGCCGGATCCAGCGTCTCGACGATCTCAACCTTGGCCTTTGTTCCAATCCTATAGGACGGCGACCCGGCAGTCTCGTCTTCGAAGGTGACCTTGACCTTGAGGTTCGGAGCGTCGGGCGCGTAGCCGGCTTGCTCCAGGGCATACCGGCCAACCAGAGCCTCCAGTTCAGCCTTGCCGATGAAGCAGCGAACGTCCTGACGGTGGATCACCTCGCGTCGAATGTCCGGCATCGAATCCTCCCCCTACCCGGTGATCGGCCAGCCATCGGCATCGAGGGTCTGCCGCGCCTGACCACCGCGCTCGATGCGGCCCTCGTCGATGTCGTGGCAGTCCGCACAGGACGATGCGAACGGCCCAGCCCAGAACAGCGCTTCGTCGCCCCGGTGCGGCACCACGTGGTGGCACACGGTGGCGGGAGTGATCACACCGTTGCCCAGGCAGCGCTCGCACAAGGGCTGGCGCTTGAGCTGCCCGGCCCGGATCCGACGCCACCGTGCCAGGTGGTAGAGCCTGCGCCAGGGCTGATCGCGGCGACGGCGCTCGTCGTACTGACGGCGCGGATCGAGCTTCAATAAACGCCCCAGTTGCTCACGATGTAGGTGGCAGCCGCCCAGATCATGCTGACAACCGGGACTATGATGAACAGCGCGGTGATGACGTTGACGATCCAGTCCTCGAAGTTGATGGGTAGCCGATCTGCCACAAGCAGCAAAAGCCCGAAGCCCAACACGGCGCCGACGCCTCCGAACAGGACTGCACCTCCCTTACCATAGAGGAACAAGCCGCCAATCGCGCTGGGCACCCCCACGAGGGCCATGAAGAGCACCGACGTGTAGAACATGCCGGATCGTATGCGCTAACGAGGCAGATCGTCCACAGATGAATGCGTTCAGACCGCCCGATCGTGCCACGCCATGGCACGGTTCGCTGCTCGCGTGGCCATTGTAGAGGAGCGGGTCCCGCCGTCTCCGTCGCGGCTCCACTCAACGCACGATGGCGGAGTTAAGCGGCGACAACGCCTGAAGATCGAATGGATATATTACACGCGCTGCACGTCGGCAATCCCGAGTTCCACTGGCGAGGGACGGCCGAAGATTGAAACCGCGACCTTGATTCGGTCGCCGGGCAGGATCGCCTCGACGACGGCCGGGAAGCTCGCGAACGACCCGGTCATCACCACGACCTGCTCGCCGACGGAGATGCCGACCGGGCGGACAATCTCGCCGGCCGCCAGCGCAATCATGAAGCCCTGAAGCGCCACAGGATCGAGGCGGGCGGGTCGCATCACGACCCCGGCGACGTTGCCCTCGGCGTTCCCTTCGTCCTCCGGATGCGAAACGATCTCGGCGACGCCCGGCAGGGCCGCCACCGTGTCGAGGTGATCGCGATCCCGGACGCCGATGATTAGAGTGCGGATCAACAGCGGCACATGCCGAACGACGCGCCGACCACGCCGCACGACGACCTCGGAGGCCCGGGGCCGGTAGGCGCGGACCTGGCCCTCCTTCAGGGCTTCGTCGAGGTGCTGGCGACCGAGCGGCCCAAGAAGCGGTTTGGTGCGTGCCAGATGCCAGCACAAGGTGTCGTCGATCACAGCCGCGAAGGCGCCCCTGACGGGCTCCACCGTGGCCGCGGCGGCGTCCTGCGGCGGGGCCATGCCCGCGGCCGCCTGCGCCCGGCGCTCGGCCTTCCGCTGCCGACGCTCGCGCTCGCGTTCACGCTTGCCGGGGCGGGCCATCAAGCCATCCACACGTAGCCGCCGGCCGAGATGCAGTCCCAGGACTTGTCGATCATGTCCCGGCGCATCTCGCCGCGTCGCGGATCAAGACCGGCGGCCTTCTGGCAGATCGCCCGCATGCCACGGACAGAACCGGTCAGGCGGGCTGCGTCCATGCCGTAGGGGCGCAGGAATGGGACACACTCCCAGGAACCACGGTCGGCGATGACACATCGTGACAGTTCAGAGCCGATCGCGGCCACGAGTTCAGCGATCGGACCCTCATCTGGCAATGACGCAGCGTCGCGGTCGAGCGCGGCCATGGTCTCCCGGTAGGTGCTCGGTTCGCCGAACTCGTGGGGAAACTCGAATGCTGCGACCTCGGACATGGCAAAAGCCTCAAACTGCGGGGCGGTGAAGGGCGGCGAACGAGCAGAGCACCGACCGGCGGTCGAGCGCGGCCAGGGCGTCGAGCTGGCGCAGGGCGGGCTCAAGTTGATCCAGATCGGTCTCGGCCTGGCGCAGGGTCTCAACGAAGGCGTGCCCGCGAGGCCCGAGCGACAGGCGGGTGATGGCACGCAGGCTGCGCAGCCGGGCGACGCGCTCGGTGCGGTCGAGGCCGTCGGCCCACGGGCCGAAACGGTCAGACGCGGCGATCATCGGCCGAATTCCCAGATCGGCGGCCCCGGCGTCTGGCCGGGCTTCTCACGGTGGGTCAGGTGGCCAAGCGAAATTTCCGTCGCCGTGATGGCCCGGACCGGGCCACCGATCGGCAACACCAGCGCCCCGCAGCAGTCGACCCGGACGATACCAATCTCGAAGTGCACGCCGAACAGGCGCGGAGCGGTCCAGCCCAGCGCCTCAGCCTGCGCCCCGAACTCGTCGAGGAAGGCCAACGCGCGCTGGTAGACCCGCGGCCACTCGCCGGCCCGGTAGCCGACCTCACGGGGCGACCGCTCGGGGTCGATAGCGACGAGGCGGGCGAGTCCGGCGCGCCAGAGCGCGAGCCCGTCGGCGGCCAGCAGGGGCACAGCCTCGGGGGGCGACGCCTCTTTTCCCACCTTTCCCAATTTTGAAGAATCTAGTGGGAAAGAAAGACCGTTGTTTTGATTGGCATTTCCCACCTTTCCCACGTTTCCCACCCCCTGCGGGGAGTACTCGCGTGCGGGCGCCCCCGCGCACACGTGCGCACCCGCCTGAAAGCTTTCCGCGTCAGGCAAACCACGGTCCCCACTTTGCGAGTGGGAAAGGTGGGAAAGGTGGGAAATGCTTTGTTTTTCAGATACTTGACCGTTCCCACTAGGCCCCGCCGGATTGGGAAAGGTGGGAAATTCGGCGGTCTTCATGAGGTCGACCGAAGCCGCGGTCTCGGCGAAAAAGGCGGCCAGATCCATCAGTACCGCCCCCCTTCGTGGACCTTGAATACCGGGGGCTCCAGCGGGTTGTCTCGTCCAGTGTGACCAAACTCAGATCGACTAAGGGCGTATGCCTTAACACTTCCGATTTTCGGAATGTAATCAATGTAAAGATGTTTTTCGCTCTTCGTTTGACAGATCAACCCACGCGTTTTGAGGACTCTTGCAATCTCACTTTCTTTCAGGGCGCCGCCTGCGGCGGCTACTATGTTTCGGGTCGGAATGAAAACGGCTTTGTCGCTATACCAGCCATCAGCACGTTGATTTGGCCGACGGTCACCCTGCGATGTGTCGAGATCGTTGCGGTGGATGCTGGTGTCCCAGCGTTCGGCGATCCAAGCCTGTAGTCCGTGGATCGCCTGCGCCTCAGGGTCGAGGGCGATGGCATCCGTGGAGGCGCCGAAGCTCTCCCAGGCCCATTTGATGGCGCCCTCAATGTCCATACCGGCCGGCAGAAGGCCGAACTTGTCCCTGGCCATGCGGCCGGCCGTGAGCATGATCGCGAATGGCAGGGCAGCTCGCTTCCGTGCGCTCTCCGCTCCGCGGCCAGCGAACCGGCTGGCCGTGTTGTCGATGCCTTCCCGGATCGCGGCCGCTTCGCGGTGGAGCCCGTGGGAAACCAGCGCCCGCACGAAGGCTGGACCGGCATGGCCGAAGTGCTGATCGACGGCCTCGATCCTGGCCATGATGGATCGATCTACAGAGCGGTCGACGCCGTCGATGTCGATGTCGGGGATCCGCGCGGCCATGCCGCCGGTCCACTCGCCACCTTCGCCCCGGACCTTTTCTTCCAGCGATTTCTCGGAGGACAGGATCACGAACGTCGACCAGACGTAGGATGCTCGCATCTTGGCGTCGGCGGTCATGCGACCTTTCCCGACGCCGCTCGACAGCGAGTAAATGATCCGGCCCAGCTCCTTGCCGTGGAGGTGTCCCAGGTCGTCCAAGGCCAGAATGGTGCCGCTGGCGCGCGACGCCATGCCTTCTAGGCCGTTCGCAGTGGCGCGGGCGCTCTGAAGCAGGCTGTCGCGCTGGTCGAGCGCGGCTCGCGACCAGACAGATACGGCGAGGCGCTGCGACGTGGTCTTACCGCCGGATGTGTACCCGGAGAGATTGATGCCGCAACTCGCGTGGTCGGTGAGGGAGATCAGGACGGCCGCAAAGCCGGCCAGCGTTCCGATCGTCCAGTGAGGGCAGCGCGTGACTTCAGCCGCCGCTGCGATGGCCGCCTTCCACCCCTCCAGCGTCCCGCCTCGCGCGATGACCTCGCTGATGCGCGATCCGTTCGATAGCTCCAGCGCGCGACCTGGCGGTAGGCCGATGATCTCCCCCGATGGGCAGACGAAGAACTTGTCGCCCCCGTCCTCCAGGTCGTGCCACCCGGGGCGGCGCACCACCGCGATCTCGGCTTCGGGGTCGGCCGCCTTGAGCGCCTTGACGGCGATGTGCTCACCGTCGCCCTCGGCGCGCATACCCGCACCATAGAGCATGGCCCGTGTCTCGGCCGCGCCCTGCTTGGCGAAGGTGGCCCGGTCCACGTCGATCTCGCGGCGCTTGCCGCCCATGTCCTCGACCACGAGCCGCAGGCCATAGGCGTCGCCCTGATCGACGTACCGTAGGCGCGCCGTCACGCCGAAAGGGGAGGCGACCGGCACCGGGACCGGCACGCCTTCATCGCCCTTGACCCAGTGATGTACGCGCACGCGACCCTTCCGGGTGCGCTCGTAGGATAGAGACAAGCCCTCCAGATCCGGCAGCGGGTAGTCGCGCTCGACGCGCCGCAACTCGTCCAATTCCTCCGTCCGGCGCTGCTCGTCCTCGACCTCCTCCGCCGTCGCCGTGAACGCGACGGCCGCCAGGATGCCGGCGCGGACCGCCTCAACGCCTTGCTCGACGTGCACGTCGAGCCAGTCCTTGGAGCAGCCCGGCGACCCCGCCAGGGCAAAGCTGATTGCGATGCGCTCGTGGTGCCGGATGCCGAACCGACGCGCCGCCGTCTCGCCTCGCCGCGAGGGATTGGGGCTGGTGATCTTCACCGCCTCATCGCGATCGGCCGCGACCGTCACCCGCGCCGTCTCGGGCCACGGGATGAAGCTCTCGATGCCGCCCGCGTTGATCCCGGCAGCGACGTAGACCGCTCCAGCTTCGACCTCCGGCCGGAATGCGTGGGCGACGGCGGCGGCGGTCTCGATGCCTTCCGCGATGATGCACCAGGGCGCGCGGTGCGCGTCGCCCCAGATCGCGGCGCGACCGGCCGTGCTCTCCTCGCCGACGCGCTTGGCCGACTTCTTGGCGTCGCGCATCGTACCGTTGCCGGCCATACCGAGGTCGGCCTTCCCGGCGCCGCCGGGGGCGACGTAGATCCGATGGGCGTGCCGTCGGGCTTCGGCGTCGATCTGGCCGAACACGGCGCAGGGGAAATCGCCGACGTGGATCGGTTTGCCCGTCCCCTTGCCCTTGGGCGGATCGAAGTACCCCAGCGCGCGCAGGCCGACCGTGGGCGTGGTCGGCATCAGCACCGCATCGGCTTCGATCCCAAGACGGTGGGCGAGGTAGGCGCGGGGTAGAGCGTCGTCGCGGCGCTCGGCCGGCGCTCGCATTAGGCTCTCGGCATCGGTTGCCTGCCCCGCTCCGGCGCCCGACTTCGTGCGGATCAGGTCGGTCCGTCCGATGATCTCGACGCAGCGGATCTTGGCCTGCTCGGCGTCCAGGCCCTCGACCTTCATCGCGATATCGAAAACGCTGTCCGTGTGTGGCTGCGTGCAGGTGCAGATACCGCGACCCTTGCTGTTGAGCCGCCAGTCCTTGGCACCGCCGTGACCGGGATACGGGCAGGTGATGTGATCGCGCTGGCCGGCCTGCCACGCGATGCCGAGCGCTCGAACGATCTCGACTTCGTGCCCCTCGACTGCCGGGCGCGCGAGCTTCCAGGAAACGTAGCGCTCGCCCGCCCCGTCGCTCAATGCTGCACCACTGTGACGGCGTTCGCCGCCCGTGTGAGGGCGGTATAGAGATGCCGGCTCCGGTTCTCTCGGAAAGCGAAACTCTCGTCGTAGACGAGGACGCGATCCCACTGCGACCCTTGCGATTTGTGCACGGTGAGTGCGTAGCCGTAGGTGAACTCGTCGGTGTTGCGCCGCTCGTTGTATTCGAGCTTGTCCTCCTCGCCGTGGAAGAACTCTCGCCGGACGTAGACCCGAATCGGATCCCGGTCGGGATCGTCGAGAGACTGGACCATTAGGCGAACGCCGTCGTCGTCGAAGCCCAGGACCTCGTCGACTTTCCACAGGCCGCCGTTGAGCAGCCCCTTTTGATGGTTGTTGCGGAGACAGACGAGGCGGTCGCCGACTTCAGGTCGGTCAGGATCGAACCCGCACTCGGTGCGCACCATCGCGTTGAGCGTCCGGCGCGACCGGTTCATCCCGCACAAAATCTGGTTCGAGCGGCGACGCTCGTCATCGGGCAGGTCGCGCTGCCCGATGACGGCGCTGTCTCCATAGGCGCCGCGCCGGAGCCGTCGCCCCTCGCGAACGTCCATGGACATGCGGATGATGGGGTTTTCTGCCGCTTGCCGGTGGATCTCGGTGAGCATGAAGTCGGGCGCACCGGCAGTGAAGAAGCCCTCGCCCCGCACTGGCGGGAGCTGCGCCGGGTCACCTAGCACCAGCACCTTCGTCCCGAACGAGAGGAGGTCCCGCCCAAGACGCTCGTCCACCATCGAGCACTCGTCCACGATCACGAGGCTCGCTAGGGCTACGTCGGCGAGGCTATTCAGATCGAAGGTGACGCGCGTGACCCAGGCGCCGTTCGGTCCCTTCTCCCGAACCTCGCGGGGCTTGTAGAGCATCGAGTGCAGCGTCGAGGCGCCATCGCACCCCTTCTGCCGGAGCACCAGCGCGGCCTTGCCGGTGAACGCCCCGAACATCACTTGGCCGGACACCCCAGCGGCGATGTGCTTTGCCAGCGTCGTCTTTCCCGTCCCCGCAAAGCCCGCGAGGTAGAAGACCTGTTCGCCATGGGCCTCGTGCCAGTCCTCGATCGCCTGCAAGGCGGCTGATTGCTGCGGAGACCACGACATCACGCACCTCCAGCGGTACGGTGGCGTAGGGTGACCCGGGCGCGCTCAGTCGCGCTTTGCCACGTCCCGGTCATCGGGCGGCACCCTGATCCAGGGCGCGATCAGCTCCGCGAGCCACCCCGCCCAGTCGACGATCAGCGCTGCTACCTTCGACCGGGTACGGTACGCGAAGGGCCTCCTGGGCGGCGGCGAGCCGGGCGAGATGGGCACGATAGGCACGGTCGGCTTCCTCGCGGGTTCGGTTGTCGAGGGCGACCTGCCGTAGCCGGTCCATCTCGTCTGCCCGGATCGCCCGAGCCTCGTTGTTCCAGATCGCCCGGACGCGGCGATCGCCGAGCCCCGTGACGACCGACACCCGCGCGAGCGCGGCTTTGACGTTGTCGCCGAGCCGCAGCGGGCCGGCAATCAGCTCGACGAGGCTCCGCGCCTCGGACTGAGCGGTGGTCATGCCGCAGCCTCGTTGCTTGGGACGATGTCCCACGGGCGTGGGTGATGTTGCCGACACCTTGGGTCTCCGACGTGATCGATTGGCGGTCGACCACGGGACACGGAGGGACAGCGGTGAGGACGAAGGGTGGCATCGACGGACAGGTCGGGCGCGGAGAGCTGGCAGGCACGAGCGCGCGGCAGGTCGGCGGTGCTGAGAAGGTAGGCGATCACGGGCGGGCCTCGGTTGGCGCCGAGGCTGCCCGCCGCTTCAGCGGGATAAGGTCGGGGGAACGCACCGCTCCCCGGGTGACGATGTCGATGCGGGCGGCGGTGCGAAGCGACGCTCCGCAGGCCCTGAACCGGAGCTTCCGGACAAGCTCGGCGGAGACCCCGCCGATGGCGACCGCCATGACGGTGTCGCTGACCCCTTCCGACTTCATCCAGTCTGCCAAGAGCATAGGGCTACCCCCCGCGCCGACGGCGAAGGTGGCGCCCGAACTGCCGCCCGCAGGGCTGAGCGAGGTCCTGGCGGTGCTGGTCAGCGAAATCGTCTCGGCCCTGCCGATCCCCGACCGCGAAGGCGCGCTGGTCCGGATCGCGAACCGCCTCGATGACCTCGGCCGGCTGCCCGGCGGGAACGAGGGCGCAGCGATGCTCGGCGCGGTCGCCGATGTGTTGATGCGGCTTGAGGGGTGACCGACGGATCATCAGGCGTGAGCTTCCTGCGATGTATTCGTCAAAGAATCCAGTCTTTTCGCCGGAGCATCAGGGCACAACCGGCGCCATTCTACGCCAGTTGCAATTTCGATATTCATGGCGAGGCGGATTGAAACGCGCCCTAATCTAAGCGCTTTCGAAATTGCAGACTGACTAACCCCACATTCGGCCGCCAATGCTGCCTGCGAACCGCGGGATTTGATCGCCGATTCTAAGTGATCGCGAACGCTCATGCCTCTACTAAAACCAAAGTGATCGCGCCGTCAACAACCAAATTCATAGCGACGGCCGAACGAGCATGACGTAGGTTGTAAGCCATGCAGTGGTTCGAAAAAATCAAAGCTCGCCGCGAAGAGCTTGGAATATCGCAAGCCGACTTAGCGAAGTCTGTCGATATTTCTCAAGCTGCCATCAATAAAATTGAAAAAGGAACAGTGCTGAAATCTAGATTTTTGCCTAGAATAGCACGAAAGCTCAATCTTAAGCTCGAAGATTTAGATCAAGATTACAAGTCGACGTATGCTGATGCAATAGATAAAATAGAAGGTATAGTTGAGCTGGGATATAAGCTCCTTTCTGATGATAAAATTTCAGAGACGGATGGTGATACCGACCTTTTTCTTGTCACCGGTAGAGAAGACGGATTTGCGTATTTATACAATAGAACGTTCGGTAAGATTGACAGGCCTCCTTATCTTAAAAAATTGAAACACGTATGCGCTTTTCTCTTAGATCAGCCGCATATGTATCCTGAATTAGAAAATGGCGACATCATATTTGGAACGACTGATCTCGATCCTGTAGAAGAATCTACATGCCTATTTGTGAGCAAGGATTTTCGCCTGCCTGATGCCGCGTTGTGCAAAATTAGGCGGGTTACACACATAAACGACGACTCTTGGGCAACTATGCAATGGGATGCAAAAAAGAGGGACGAAAATACAGAGATATTCCTCAAGAAAGAATGGTTCGTAGGCTTTCGCATTGTGGCCAAATACTATGGTCGCTTCACGGCCTGGAAAGCACAGTTACCTGACTAAGGTTGGCCAAACCGCACGCGTGAGCCGCAGCCCTCAACGAAGCATGCCATCCCCGGGTCGGGCTTTATAACTTTGGTGCTTGACACATAAAACCAAAGTTGTAGCCTGCTCCCCATCGCCTTCAGCGAAGGGGCCGCCCATGCTCGCGCACCTCCTCACCTACGGTCCGTTTCTCGGCGCCTGCCTGATCTGGGCCGCCGGGCACTGTCTTTATGGGCGCCCGGTCTGATGGGCGCGCTGATCACTGTCCCGTTCCGCGGTGACACGCTGTTCGCTATTCGCGAAGGCGAGACTGTTCGCGTCGCACTCAAGCCGATCGCCGATCGGCTGAGCCTGGATTGGGGCGCTCAGCTCAAGCGCGCCAAGCGCGACCCCATCTTAGCGGGCGAGCTGGTCATCATGACCATCCCTTCGCCGGGCGGTCCGCAAAGCACCGTCACCCTCCCATTGAACGTACTGCCAGGATGGCTGTTCGGGATCGAGGCGAGTCGCGTAAAGCCGGAGGCCCGCGCCCTCGTGCTGACCTACCAGCGCGAGTGCCACGAGGTCCTGTTCCGGCACTTCTTCGTGCCGCGCGAGGCCGAGGGGGTCCACGAGGCGGACACCCCGGACCCGGCGCTCGACATGCCGACAGCCGGCACGAAGATCCAGATGGTCGCCGAGTGCCGGCGGCTTTTCGGTCTGTCGGCGGCTCGCGACATGTGGCGCGATCTCGGCCTCCCCGACATGGCGGAGCCAACCCCGCAGCCGGCGCAGATCCCGCCTCGGGAGAGCCTGTTCGAGAAGACCGAGCGGCTGATCCGCCAAGCGCCCAACGGCCGGATCTATCGCGCCGAGCTGTACCGGCGCTTCGATCGCGGTGTCCGGTACGCGCAGCTCGACGCCGTCCTCAACGCGCTGATCGCGGAGGGCCGCGTGATGGTGGTCGACATCCCGCGCGGCTCCCGCATCGGTCGCCCGCCGGTCGTCTACCAGTGGGCGGCCGACCACCAGCAGTACGGGAGAGCATGATCATGGCCGCGCGCCTCCCCGCCCTGATCCTCAACGGCGTCACTGTCCACGACAAGGACGAGATGCTGTCCCTCACCGACCTCTGGCGTGCCGCTGGTTCGGTCGACACAAAGCGGCCGGCCGACTGGTTGGCTCTCGCCAGCGCGATCGAGTTTCGCACCGCCGTCGAGGCCACGCTCAATGCCGGGATTTCCGGCATTGACACCGTCCGGGGCGGCACGGCTCCGGGCACCTGGGGGCACTGGCAGATCGCCCTGGCCTACGCGAAGTACCTCGACCCGCAGTTTCACATGCAGTGCAATGCGGTGATCCGGGAGCGGATGCAGGCGCCTCGCCCCGCTCCAGTCGAGATCCCAGCGTTCGCCTTCACGGATTCTGCCGCACGCGAGGCCCGCCTGCTCCACAAGCATGCTCTGTCGATCGGTCGGTTGGCCGGACTGAAGGGTAATCAGCTCCTCATCGCCGCCAACCGGGTCACGAAGCGCGGGACCGGCTTCGACATGCTGGGCTTGATGGGGCTCGGACATCTGATCGCCCCGGTCAACGACCCGCTGGTGGTGCCGACGAAGCTCGGGCAGGACCTCGGCGGCGTTCACGCCATTCAGGTCAACCGGATGCTGCTGGCGATCGGCCTTCAGGTCCGCGAACGCGATCACAAGGGGCGGCCATTCTGGAAGCCCTCGCCACGAGGCGAGGAGATCGGCGCCCGCATGGTCGATGTCGAGCGCGACAACGACACCGGCGCGGCGCAGCAGTTAAAGTGGCCCCTGGGGGCCACCCTTGAGCTTCTGCGGGCGGCCCAGCGCGCTGAGGGCGCGGCTGACGCGCATGAGAGCGCGCTGTGAGCCTCGCCCTCATGCCACCGCCCAGGGACCAAGTGGGTCAGCCTGAGTGGCGCGCCGCCCTCTTCGCCGAGGCGATCCGGCACACCGCGCACGTGGCCGGGCCGATCAACCCCTTCCCTTTAATGTCGCACTTGCTGACTTGGCTCGGCATCGCCGAAGAGAAGGCGGGCGACGAGATCACTCTGATCATCTTCCTGATGGTTCGGAGCGGGCTCTACACCGCCAACACGCATAGTTCCGCGACCGGGAAACTCTATCTCGGCTGCGATACTCGGCTAACGGCATCGCCCATACTCAGCAGCATGCTCTACGCGGTGTACGAAAACGCCGAAGAATAGCTTTTCACCGGCCCCCGCCGTCCTGTGAACTTGCAGGAACCCCGGGCGACGAGGGCCACCCACCCACCGGAGTGAAAGTCGATGGAACAGGCTCGCCCTGCTAGCACACTCACGCCCGAACGACAGATCCAGGACGAAGCACGGCCCGATCCGGGTCGCACGGCGCGGGTTGCCGAGGTTCTGACGGCCGGGTCAGCGGCCTCTCAGACCACCGACTGGCACAGCCCGCCGCCCGGCTTCATGGCCTCGCCCGCGATCGAGCCGACGAGCTTTGCCTGCGTCGAGCAGGGCATCCGCATTGAGGCGACACGGCTCCTCGGCATCGCTCTGGCCGAGCAGCGGCGCCGGCAGACGATCGGCATCGAGGGCCACAGCAAGCCGTGGGGCGCGGACGACGAGGCCCGCACCCGCAAGGCCCTGCACCTCGACGCGCTCGCCGCCATCGCCTGCCCCGGGTCAATCCAGGTCGCCGGCATCCGCTACGTGCCCGAGAGCGAGCACGTCCACGCCGAGCGCGAGGGCCGTGTGGTGGCGGGCGGCATTGAGCACGGGGACGGGACGATCTCTTACTGCGACGCGGTCGGGACGCTGCGGCGCCGGCCGTTCGAGCAATGGGTCAACTTCATCGTCATGCACCTTCACGTGAAGGTGCAGAGCGAGATCGCCCGCCGCAGCATCCTCGAAACCGGCCAGATGTCGCAGGACGAGCACGCCGAGTGGGAGGCGGACATCCGGCGCAGGCTGCGATCCGACGCGGTGTTCGCGCTGGCCTTCCACCCCGAGCGGGCCTTCGCTGCCGCCGAAGCTCTGCGGACCGGCGCCGTCACGGCCGATCCCGACCTTCGGGCGCAGGACGAGGCCGATCTGCTCGCCCTGGTCCCGCAGTGGGAGGCGGCCTGCAATCACTTCGCCCACTGCATTCAAAGGCAGCACGCGGTCACGGATGCCGCCGAGGGCGGGCCAGGACCAGCGCCGGCCGGAGCGGGCGACGAGTGGCGGGCGTGGCGGTCAGAGAGCGAGGCGTGGGCCGACCGCACGGGGGTCACCGCGGCGGAGGATGCGTCCGGAGACGCCTGCCTCGCACTAGATGAGATCGAGCGGCGCATCGCTGCCTTGCCGGCTGCCACCTTCGCCGGGCTCAAGCTCAAAGCCCGCGTCGGCCAGCGCTGCGATGACATCGACATCGTATGGCCGGACGGCCTGGGCGATGGTCTGGCGCGGGACATCCTGGCTTTCGTCGAAAAGACGCCGATCGGCCGGCCCGACCTGACCGACCCCGACGCTCTGACGACCAGCCTCCTCGACTGCTGGGCGGCTTGGGGCGCTACGCTCCCCCAGATCGTGACGGGGGACGAGCATGTGCCAGCCTACGATCGCGCGATGGATCGGCGCAACGAACTGCTCGACGCCGCCGAGGCGCTGCCGGCCGCACCGCGGGCCATCATCCCGAAGGCCCTCGCAGTGGCGTGGGTGGACTTCGTCGATGAGCATCGGCCGAAGCTCTCGCGTGCCGAGCATTCGTTCACCGGCGCCATCGGCCTCGATATCCACGCCGCGATCATGGGGATGCCGGCGTCGGCCCCACGGCTGACGAAGACGGCCGCCGCCGGCCCGGACCTCGTCGGGCTGTTCGACTTCGGCTCCGCCACACTCACCGAGCTGCTGTTCCTGCGGGAACTCGCCGACCTCATCGGCAGCACGGCCTACGCGTTCGCATGGTCGGGGCGCGGGACGGCCAGCTACCGGAGCGGCAATCTCACCCCGGTCGGCCGCTTCATGGTCGAACTGGGTGACGCGCTGACCGAGGTCGAGAGCGCTGCCGAGCAGGAGGCCCGTTGCCGGCAGCCGGCCAACCCTGACGACCGGGAAACACGGCTGGCCGTCTACGCCGACGCCGTCATTCGCAACGACGACCCGGACGAGATCGCCGCCTTCGCCGCCGAACTCGCCGCGCACGCGGCCGCGCTGCGGGAGGGCCACTGACATGCCCCGCAACGAAATTGCCCCGGGAGCGCCGGCCCTCGACATCATCCTCCGCGCAGACGGCACCACGATCCGTCCCAACCAGATCACGTCGTCGGCGGAAGCCGAGGCGATCCAGACCGAGCTGGTCCAGTCCATCATCGAGATTGAAGAGCAACTTGAGGCCGACGGCACCGGCGAGCGGCCGCGCGATGTCTCGTGGCGCCGGCGGGCGAATGCCGTGCTCAGGCGCAAGAAGTTTCACCGCCAGATCGTGCAGCGGCGGATCGCCGAGTTGCGCAAGGTGGAGCGCCAGATCGAGCAGGGCGAGGCGGAGAATCTGGTCACGGCGCCGAAGAACGCCCGGCGCAGGGCGTTCATCGCGGCCGCGGAGGAACTGCTTGAACCGAAGATGCTCGGGGAGATCTGGAAACGGGCCAAAGCGATGCGGCCCGCCGCCTTCGCGGAGGTCGAGTTATGAGCGCCCTGTCGATCAACGACGCCATCGCCGCCCACCACAAGGCGTGGCACGCGGTGTTCACCGCGGCGCCCGGACGGCCCCTACGGTCTGCCATGGAGGCATCCATCGAAGCGCTCGACGTGTTGCTCGGCACCCCCGCCGGGACGCACCAAGGTGCGAAGGATCTGCTGGCCTACCTGCGCTGGTGGCTCGACGAAGTGGGGCCCTTCTCTTCAGAGCACGGGGACTACCCGCCGCCGTACTTCATCGTTCAGGCCCGCGTCGCCGATCTGGCGATGCTGCTGTTCGAGCCGCCGGCCGGGGACCGGCCGCAATGATGGCCGTCGCCCCGCTCACCGTCGCGGTCACTGCCCACCGCGCCGCCTACGACGCCTTCCAGATCGCGCCGGAGGGCGAGGACAGCGTGCTGGCGGACGACGCCATGTTCGAGGCCCTGGACGGCCTCGTAACGGCCGCCACCGCCTTCCCGATCCTGACACGTCCACTGCCGGCCGGCGCCGGAGCGCTGCTCGCGCATCTCCGGTGGTGGTTGTCCGAGGAGGCCGAGTTCGCCGAGGACTACCAGCCGGCCTACGGCATCCTTCAGGGTCGCGCCGCGGATCTCGGGGCGGTGCTGGACCCGCCCGTGGTCGACGACGCCGACCCCGTCGTCGCTGCGATCGTGGCCGCCGACAAGGCGAGCGTCGCGCACACCGCGGCGCTCGTTCACCGCGACGAGGACGACGACGAATCGGAGGCGGTGATCGACGCTGCCGGCCACGCGGTCGACGAGGCGTTCCGAGCGGTGCAGGCCCTGATGCCGACCACCCTCGCCAGCCTGCACGCGCTGGCCTCGTTCTACGCCCGGGACGCTAAGATCTTCTGCCGCTGGGATACCGGGGGCGACTACCTGGAGCACATCGCGGCGGCGCTGGCGTTGCTTCTCACCAATGAGAGGCAAGCTCCGTTGATTCTCACGGAGGCCCCGATCCGAGAGACAAAGGGCATCCCGGGGCAGGCCGAGGTCGAGGCGGCGTGGCGCAGCCTTCCGCCTCGGACCCGCGACCGGATCGGCGTCATCGCCACAGACCTCGTGTTCCAGGCATTCGTGCACGGGGACGCCTTCGTCGCCACCGGCGCGCCCAAGGATCGCGCCGTACCCGGTCGCAGCAGGGCCGCCCAGGCGATCCGTGACGCGGCCGCCGAGGCCGAGACGGAACGGCTGAACGAGCTGCATCAGGTCGTCGAGCGAAACCTGCCGGACCTCTTCGGTCCAGACGGCGGCAACCCGGCGTGGGCTGTTGCGATGGGGGCCCGGCCGTGACGAGCCTGCTTGAGATCTCGTTCGCTGGTCCCAGCCACGCTTGCTCAATGCCAAGCAACAAGGTCACGACACAGACTTCCTACGAGTGCAGCATGTCCCCGCCGATCAACGTGTCTCGGACAATCAAAATGCGCACTCAATCAAGATTCATCGAGACCCATTCGGACGGGACCGTAACACTGAAGTATCCAGGCTGGCCGGAGAGGCATTACGCATCGATAACCGCGGCCCTCAACCGCCGCCGGTTGATTGATCTCGGCAAGGCGAAGCGCCAACAGGGGAAATCGGGGCAGCACTGGACGCGAGAAGAGATCGACATCGTCGTCGCGAACTGGGGGCGGATCCCTCCTCCCGAATGGCCCATACGGCTCCCGGGTCGCACCTATCGTGCCGTCAAAGCCTTTGCCTTAACCCGAAAAATTAGGGCAGCGGCAGATATGCGGCGCTTAACTCAGGCGTCCAACCTCGACCGGAAAACCCGTCCGCGGGACAGCGATTGGTCACCTGAGGAAATCGCGATCTTGTACGCCAACGAGAGGGCCATCGCCCGTTCGTTGCTCGCGCCGAAGCGGTCGGTGCGCGCTGTGGCTTCCATGGCGTCGCGCTTGCGCTTGAAGCTGCCGCTTAGGGGTGAGCCGTGGAGCGCTACCGAGATGGCGCTCCTGCGCAACATCATCCGATGTGTCGATGCACTGAAGTCGCGGCACGGCCGGTCCGCCCGTGCGATCGAGCACCGTGCTGCCAAGGAGCGTCAGACCCAGGCGTTCGTCGCCAGCGCGACCGAAGCGGTCAAGGCCGCCTGCGCCTCGCTGGAGCCGGCGGTTCGTCTAGAGGTCGAGAGTGAAGTGCTCATCGCCGTCCTCTCGAAGGCGATCGACTTCGCGGGGATCCCGGCTGAGGCTCGGGCCGCTCGAACCCGGATCTATGGTCCCCGCCATTACTCGCTCGACGCGCCGATCGGCGACGGCTCGATGAGCTGGATCGACACCATCGCCGACGACCGGGAGCACTTCTGATGGCAGCCCGCGCCACGTCCGGGCGCGACGCCAGCGTGGCGCGGGCTGCGGGGGAAGGCGTTCGCATGGCGCTCCCCTCAGCGACCAACCGTTTAAACGCATCGCCTGGGAAAGCGGTGGAGACCGATCGGCGGGAGTTCGCGCACGAGCGGGCCTGCCTTGAGTGCGGGACGCCCTTCACGCCCCGCAAGTCCGACGCCGAGTTCTGCGCTGCCGGATGCCGGCAGTCCTGGAACAATCGCCGTCTTCAGCGCGGGGCGGAGGTCTACGACCTGCTGATGGCGCTACGCTGGGACCGGGCCGTCGCTACCGGTCTGCACGTCTTCACCGCGCTCTCGCGCATGGCCGCCGGCTTCCGGCGGCAGGACATAGCCGAGCGGGACGGGCGCCGGTCTTGGACGCCGCCAGCCGCGGTGATCGCCCGAAAGCCGCACCTGCGGGCGCAGGCGCTGGCGCAGGTGCGAAAGCCGGCATCGTGAAGCGCCCCGCACCAGAGCCGGTGACGCCGCAGCGCATCGAGCGCGCGCTGGCCCTATGCGCCTACCTTGTCGCTCGCGATGAGGGCGGACGTGCCCTGGTCCCACTGATGGACCGTCTGGAGGCCGAGCTGCTGAAGGCGCGGGCAGGAGACGATCCGGTCAAGCGGGCCCGACGCCTGCTGAATGCCTACACGGCCGCAGCCGGCCCGATGGGGCCCATATCGGAGTTGCCGAAAAGCCGATCCATCCCGAGCGGCAGTCCGTAGGGGCTGCGAACCGCGTCGCGCACAGAAACCTCGACCTTCCACCCTTCGACATGCATCAGCATGAGCGCGAAAAATCCGCGCGCCAGAATCATCCGGCAGTCGTCGGCCAGTTTGGGATCGATGCGAGCGAGCTGCTCGAACGCCTCCGTGATCGGGTTATCCTCATCGGCAACATGAGTTTCTTCGGAAAAATCGCGCTGCATGAATGCCCTCATGCGAGGGCCGCCGATCTCGGGGCGAGCCAGGGACATGAGCTGGCCACCCAGTACGTGCTTGAGGATGGTCGGAACACGCTCATCGCACATCAGCCGATCGGTTTCGCTGAAGCACTCATCAAGGTCGGATGAAACGACTTCGAGCGCCCGGGCCTTGTGCCGCAGCTCGATCGTTGCGCGCACGAGTTCTCGCGCGATCAGCAGCGAGACCGCCACGATCGCGACAATGGCGAGAAAATTCCCCTGCATGACGGTCACCATGATGCGAGCATGTATGGTGGAAACCCAGGGTTGGCAATTTCGTGCGACGATGTCCAGCCCATCGTGAAGGAACGGTTGACGGCAGGGGAAAGACGACGCGTCATTTTTCCGGCTGCGAATTTCCCGGGGGCACGGCAGGCGCAGGCAATGATTTATGCCGTGGTGATGCTGGTGCCGGGGAAGGAGCGGGTGACGGTATCGCCGGCTTGAGATTGAATTTTTCCGTGAGCTTCAGAGCCTGCGTCTGTGCTTTGATCTGGAGCGCGGCCATTTTCCGTTTCACGTCCAAATGGGCGTCGATGAAATTTCGAACCAGCCAGAGGATACAGAAAAGGCAGCCAGCGAGCACACACCATATCGGATCTGCTTTTGCGGCGATGGCGCCGAATGTCCCGATTATGATGACAGCGAAAACGAGCCCATCGGGGCCAAATTTCGCCAAGCCCTTCATGGCCTGCGTGAGCGGTTTCAACGGCAGCATGATTTCTAGATAAAGGCAGAGGGCGCGACCGCACAACCACAGGTCTGACCCTGCGCTTACACCGTCCCAGGCATTCTAAATGCGATCCGCTGAAGCCATTCGGCCTTCTGTGCGAGGCTTGGCCCGACGCCGTAGCGAGGTCGACGGTACTTGTGGCCCATCAGCGCCGCCGCAATCTTGTCAGGTGCCTCGACCGCGGTAAGGCGGTCCTCAAAGGTGTGCCGTAGCGAGTAGACGGTATGCCCCTCGCTCGGTAGCAGACCATTCTCCCGCAGCGTCTTGTTCACCGCAGCGGACAGTCCAGCGGCCTGATCCCGGTAGCGCGGGAAGCCCTCGGGATGCTCGCGCATCGCCATCAGCGCCACGCCCACGAGGGGAATGTCGCGCTCGCTCTGCTCCGTCTTCATCCGCCGGCCGTCAGGCCGCACTTGGACGTGCGGCGTCGCGTCGTCGAGCCGAATGGTCTCGGCTGTCAGGTTGCAGGCTTCCGACAGGCGCAGGCCGGTCTCAGCGATGAGGTAGAGGATGCGACGAGCCTCGGGGTTGAGCATGGCGAGCGCGCCGTCGGCCAGGAGCGTGTTCTGCACGTAGGCCGGGGCGAATGCCGTGCGCTGACCGGTGCGGCCGCCCTCAATCCGCAGTTGCGAGAACACCGGCCCGAGCCCCAGCCGGTGCGTGTTCTCGACCTTTCCGAGCATCTTGTTGAGGTGCCCGATGTCCTTGTTGGCTGTCTCGATCTCGACACCCTCGACCTCGATCCGGCCGATCCACCAGCGCTGGAAATCGAGTGCGTCGACCCGCGTCAGCTTGGCGAGCGCCTTGTTGCCGATCACCGTGCGGAGGTTGGCGATGGCGCGCTTCTTCGGGCTCTGCCAGCGGCGGACCTGATCGTCGGACATGCCCTTGAGTGAGGGCTTCATCAGCGCTTCGAACTCGTCGAACAGTCCGTCGAGGTCGAGGGCTGGCGGCTCGACCGTGCCGAGCGCTGCGGCCTCGACGGCATGATCATCGGGCTTCGCCGCCGCGACGACATCGAATCGTGCCAGGATCTCGGCGATCGGGAGCTGCGCGACCTCGACAGCCGTGATGTAGGGGAAGCCGAGCCGGCGCGCGTCCCGTCTCGCACGATCGTAGCGCGCCTTTGCCTCAGCGCCCTCAGCGGTGCCGGCCGCTCGCCAGAATGCCTCCAGCTCGCCGTTAATGCGCTCTGCCGCCCGCTGGGCGCGGATGGCGCGCGGGTCGTCGGCGACGCGGATCTTGGTCGACTGCCGGATGACGCCGCGCGGGTCGAGGTCGGCGTAGGCCAGAGGCACTCGGCGAGCGTAGTGCCAGAACCCGGCGCGCTTTGTCAGAAATTCCGGCATCGCAGATGTTGGACGATTTGTTGGACGAAATCGTGCACCGGGGGTGCACGATCTGTCAACGGAAGCGCCCTACCGCGTTGCAGATGCTGACTTTTTTGGACTTGATAACTGGCGGAGAGGGGGGGATTCGAACCCCCGATGCCCTTGCAGGCATGCCGCATTTCGAGTGCGGTGCATTCAACCGCTCTGCCACCTCTCCGCGGCGGGGATGGCCATCGGTTGCGCGGGGCAGAGCCCCCGTCCGATGCAATCCCTGTGAGCGTCCCCGGCCGGCTTCCCGAGCCTGGGGCTGGTCGATGTCGGGGTCATACAGGAGGGAGGGGGCCGCTGTCCAGCGAGCGGAGACTGGCGAGCAGGGCAATCGCTTCCGCGTGACGGGGCATCGGCTCGCGGGCGCTGCGTGATTCCGGCGGCTTGCCGTTGGGTGAGCTGCCCGTGTTCTCCTCCCTGTCGCTCCGCGAGCACGTCTCGGCCCTGACCGACCCGCGCCGGCGCGGGCGGGTGATCGACCCGGACAACTGGGAAACCCTCACCCTCGTCCGGCAGTCCCAGACGCCTCCGCCCTTAACCTGTAAGTGATCCCCCACTGTCGCGAGCCCCGATCCCGCAGCCCTACCATCCCGGCGATTCGGGCGTGTCCGCCGTTGACTTCGCAACCGCACAACCGCATATCGGCATCGCAGCGTCAGCGGCCGACACACGGGGCCGCCTGAGGGGGCTGCGTGACGGACCGGGGCGCCCAAGGCGCGGTCCGGCCCCCCTCTTTATAACGTGCATGCACCCGGCCGCCCCATCACGCGGGCTGCCCCCTGCCAACGGACCGCCCCCTTTCCCGCGCCGCCACACGAGCGCCCGGCCGGTCCTGCTGCCACGGACACCTCCTTGACCCAGTTCACCGATTTCGGCCTCGCCCAGCCCGTGCTGCGGGCGCTCCAAGAGGCCGGCTACACCGCGCCGACGCCGATCCAGGCGCAGGCGATCCCGCCGGCCATGGCCGGCCGCGACCTCTGCGGCATCGCCCAGACCGGCACCGGCAAGACCGCCGCCTTCGCCCTGCCGATCCTGCACCGCCTCAGCCTGGAGGACCGCCGGCCGCCGCGCCGCGGCTGCCGGGTGCTGGTGCTCTCGCCGACCCGCGAGCTCGCCAACCAGATCGCCGAATCATTCTCCGATTACGGCCGCCACCTGCCCTACACCAACACCGTCGTGTTCGGCGGCGTCACCATCGGCCGCCAGGAGCGGGCGCTGGCGCCGGGCGTCGACATCCTCGTCGCCACCCCCGGCCGGCTGATCGACCTCGTCGACCGCCGCGCGCTGACCCTCGACGGCGTCGAGATCCTCGTCCTCGACGAGGCCGACCAGATGCTCGACCTCGGCTTCATCCACGCGCTGAAGCGCATCGTGCGGATGCTGCCGGGCAAGCGCCAGAGCCTGTTCTTCTCGGCCACCATGCCGAAGAACATCGCCGGGCTCGCCAGCCAGTACCTCACCGATCCGGTCCAGGTCGCGGTGACCCCGGTGGCGACCACCGCCGAGCGGGTCGACCAGTCGGTGATCTTCGTCCACACCGGCGCCAAGCAGGCGCTGCTCGCCCACGTCCTGCGCGATCCCGCGATCGACCGGGTGCTGGTCTTCACCCGCACCAAGCACGGGGCCGACCGGGTGGTGCGCGGCCTCGACAAGGTCGGCATCGTCGGCGCGGCGATCCACGGCAACAAGTCGCAGCCCCAGCGCGAGCGGGCGCTCCAGGCGTTCCGCGACGGGGCCTGCCGGGTGCTGGTGGCCACCGACATCGCCGCCCGCGGCATCGACGTCGAGGGCGTGAGCCACGTGGTCAACTTCGACCTGCCGAACGTGCCGGAGAGCTACGTCCACCGCATCGGCCGCACGGCGCGGGCCGGGGCGGCGGGCCTCGCGATCTCGTTCTGCAACGACGAGGAGCGGGCCTACCTGCGCGACATCGAGCGGCTCACCCGGCAGAGCGTGCCGGTGGCGGGCTTCCCCGAGGGCTTCGCCCCGCCCTCGCGCCAGGAGGCGGCCGACATCGCCCGCGAGGAGGCGCGCCGGCCGGAGCGGCCGCAGCAGCCGCGCCGCGGCGCCCAGCCCGGGCGCGGCGCCAGGCCGGGCCAGGGCCGTCCGCAAGGGAGCCGTCCGCAAGGGAGCCGTCCGGGTGAGGCGCGCCCCGCCGGCGGCCAGCCGCAACGGTCGTCACAGGGTCATGGGCAAGGACAAGGTCACGGGCAAGGACAAGGGCCGGGACACGGCACGCCGCGCCCCGTGCGCGGCGGCGACGGCCGGGGGCCGAGCCCGCACCACGGGCGCGATGCCCGTCCTCAGGGTGAGCGCCACGGCGAGCGCCCCTCCGGCGGGCGCGGGGCGCAGCAGCCCGCGCGCGACGGCCGCGGCCGTCGTCCGGACGAGCGCGGACGCGGCAGCGAGGGGCGCAACATCGCGTGGCTGGAGCGGGCGCCCCGCACCTGATGGCCCGGAACGGCCCGGCGACGTCCTGGCAGGGTCCGGACGTCGCATCCGACGGACGCCCGCAGGCGCCCGCCGCGGCGTCCCATGTTCGGGAACCGCCAGCACGGCGTGCCCGGCATCGCCGGCCGACCTCCCGATCCCGCGGCGTCTTCCGGCGCCCCCGGTGGCACCCTATCTCCCGCCCGGGTGTCCGGGGGCCCGCAGGCCGCGGGATCTGTCGAGACGGGAGATGGACGATGCGCTTCGAACTCTACCGGGACGCGGGCGGGCAGTGGCGCTGGCGCCTGCGCGCCCGCAACGGCGAGGTGGTGGCCGAGTCCGGCGAGGGCTACGCCCGCCGCGAGGATTGCGAGCACGGCATCGCGCTGGTGCGGCAGAGCACGGAGGCCCGGGTCATCGACATGACCGCGCAGATCGCCTGAGCCGCCTCCGCGCACTACGCAGTCTTCCGCAATCGCCGCGGGCCTGCAACGCTCCACCCTCTCCACGCGTTCATCGCGACCGGGTCCAGCCGCGGGGTGCCGCCGCAACCCGGCCTACGAGGACACGTCGAGAGGGAGTCGAGAGCGTGTTGAGGAAATTCCTGCTGGCCGCCCTGCTGGCGCTGGGCTTCGCGGCCGCCGCGCCGCAGGGGGCGACGGCCGCCCCCGTCGGTCCGGGCATCGCCCTGCCGGCCGAGGCCGCCCCGGCGACCGCCGAGAAGGCGCAGTACTACTACCGGCGGCGCTTCTACGGCCCGCGCCCCTACTGGCGCCGGCCCTACTACCGGCGTCCCTTCTACGGCCCGCGTCCCTACTGGCGCCGGCCCTATTACGGCCGCCGCTTCTACTACTGAGCGCCCCATGGGCGTCCCGGCTCGGCCGGGACGCCCGCCAAATCCCGGCGGTCCCCACGGGCCGCCGGTTTTTTTGTGTGCCGGCCGCCCCGAGGTGGAGGCGGCGCGTTCCCGCGACGCGCGGTTCGAGGCGCGGTTCGCGGGATGCGCGGACGGAGGATCTGCGGTATCGTGCAACCCTGGGACGGCCGGCGACAGATCCGGCTGCCCGGGAGGATGCCCAGGACCGCCGCCATGAACGAGAGTGCGTCCAGCCGCGCGCGCGACGAGGCCGCCGCGCCCGATCTCTGGCGGTCGATCCCATTCGAGTGCATCCTGTCCGGGCTCGCGATCCTGCTGGCGGCGGGGCTGAAGTTCGCCGGCCTGATGCCCTGATCCGGTCACCGCCCGATCGCGGTGCGCATCTCGGCCGAGACCGCGCGGCGCCCGAGCGAGGCCCGGATCCGCCACCCCGAATTGATCGAGCGGATTCGGCGGCTCAGGCCGCCCGGCGGGCGGGCTCCGGCGCGTCGGCCAGCCACCAGCGGCCCTTGCCGGCCGCCTTGGCGCGGTAGAGGGCCGCGTCCGCGCGGGCGATCAGGATCTCCGGCGCCGTGCGCGGCGCGGCGAGCGCGATGCCGATGCTCGTGCCCACCCGCACCTCGACGCCGAGATCGTAGGGTCTGCCCACGGCGGCGATCACCGCCTCGGCCAGCAGGACGGCCTCCGCCGCGTCCCGGCCGGGCGCCAGGATCACGAACTCGTCGCCGCCGAGCCGGGCCGCGACGCCGTCGTCGGCGATCAGGGCGCTGGCGCGCGCCGCCGCCTCCCGCAACAGTCGGTCGCCGGCGGCGTGGCCGAGCCGGTCGTTGACCGCCTTGAAGCCGTCGAGGTCGAGATACAGAAGGGCGAGCCGGTCCTCCGGCCGCCGCAGGGCGCGGGACAGGGCGGCCATCAGGCCCGACCGGTTCCGCAGGCCGGTGAGCGCGTCGGTGGCCGCCCGCTGCTCGCTCTCGCGCTGCGCGACCGCGACGGCGAGGTATCCGCGGTTGAGCCGGTACACGGTGCTCACCACCGAGACCATCAGGAGCGGGGCCTGGGCGACCACCACCAGGAGCCACGGGTCGCCGGTGAGCAGCATCGCGAGCGCCAGCGGCCCGATGCAGAGGGCGACCTGCAGGATGGTGAGCCGCGGGGCTGCGTTGTTGCGCGTCACGATCCCGGTCAGGATGCCCATCATCGTGAGGGGCGCGATCACCTGCAGGAGGTGGTCGCCGCTCGCGAAGCAGGCGAAGGTCCACGCGCCCACCAGCCCGGTCCAGACGAGGTTGCTGGCGAAGAACAGGTCGGTCGGCGTCCGCAGGCCGGCCGCCGCGGCGCGGCGGCTCCGGGCCATCAGCGTCGTCCGGATGCCGAACAGGAGCGCATCGAGGACCAGCAGGGCCATGAACAGCGGCTCGGGGTGGCGGAACGCCGCCGCCGCGTTCACCGACAGGCTGGCCAATCCCCCGCTGATCAGGGGCACCACGGATTCGAAGAAGCCGGTCAGGAGCCGGGCACGGATGTCGGCGGGGACCGCGCTGGCGGGCGCGGTCAGCCAGCGGATGACCGGCCAGCGCGGGGGCGTGTAGGGCCCGCCGGGAACAGGCGAGACGGGCATGATACGGGGACCGTCCAGGCTTCGACGCTCCCAGTCTCGACGCCTCTTGTAAACGTCAGATTGCGATCGATCGCCCAGTTTTACGGACTTGCGCGCCGCGCGCCGTCCGGAACCGAATTTCTGTGTGCGATCGCCGGCGCGGAAACTGCGCACCGTCCCGCTGACGGGCTCCGACGAATCGGGCATCATCCGCGCGGGGGAGAGGACGCCATGGACGCGACACAGGACGTGGCGACACAGGACGTGGCGACACAGGACTTGGCGGCCCAGCCGCGGGGCGACCTGACGGTCCGCACCATCGCCATGCCCGCCGACACCAACGCGAACGGCGACATCTTCGGCGGCTGGGTGCTGTCGCAGATGGATCAGGCCGGCGGCATCGCCGGGGTCGAGCAGTCGCAGGGCCGGGTGGTGACGGTCGCCCTCGACGCCATGACCTTCATCCGTCCGGTGCGCGTCGGCGACGTGCTCTGCGTCTACACCCGCGTCTCCCATGTCGGCCGCACCTCGATGAAGATCGAGGTCGAGGCCTGGGCCCGCCGCTTCCAGACGCAGATCCGCGAGCGGGTGACGCAGGCGACCTTCACCTTCGTCGCCATCGACGATGCCGGGCGCCCGCGGCCGATTCCGCGGCCGGCCTGAGGATCGGCTCCCGACGCCGCCCGTCGCGGACTGCCCGGCACCGGTCCACGACAGTTCGGCGTTTGCGTCGGCCGATCCCACCACCCCCCCTCATCCTGAGGTGCCGCAGCGCAGCGGAGGCCTCGAAGGAGCCCTCCAGCCAGCCGCGCGATCCCTGGAGGTCTCCTTCGAGGCCCGCTCTCGCGGGCACCTCAGGATGAGGTGGAGGGTCGGAAACGCCTCTCGGCTCGCCGCGTCGTCCCCGCGAACCCGTCCGTCCCCGCGAGCCTCCCGTCCGGGACCTGCCGCTCGCCGACGGGCCGATCCGGGACCGAGACGACCGTCCCGATAGACGCGTCACGATCCCGACCAAAAAATAATCCTTCAATAAATCTTCGATATTTCGGGATTAAAACCGAACCGATTGATGTGATTTTTCGCACATAGGTAATAGAACAAGGCCATTAATACGGCATTTGCTATCAGAAAGCGCACGTTGTGCCTGAACGGAGAGCATGCCATGCGAAGCCTTGTCTTGGCCGCAGCCGCCGCTGCGGCGCTCATCGGCGTCTCGATCGATCGCGCGGACGCCCGGTCGGAGACGCTCGTCGATCTCCTGGCCGGCCGCCACACCCCGGCCTGCCCGCGCTACCAGGCGACGCCGCGCGATCCCTGCAACGTCGTCGTCCACCGGCCCGGGGGGAACCCGACCCAGGACATGACCGGCTCGATCGGCCACGCGAAGACGTGGCAGGGCAACGGCGGCCCGCGCTGCAAGACGATCTGCCGCTTCACCGGCACCCAGTCCTGACGCGCCCGCTCCCGCCCGGGGCGTGCTGAGCAGGCCTCGCCGACGTGGTTGCCGGTTCGGCATCGAGACCCTGCGATCCACCACGGATCCAGGCGGGTGAAGCGTTGGCATGCCGACGCGAACCTGCTTAGGGGGCCCGGACGGCAGCCAGGACGCGACCCCCGCATGACCTCCACCGCCCGCGCACGCATCCCCGCGGGGATCTGGGCCCTCGGGTTCGTGAGCATGCTGATGGACATCTCCTCGGAGATGATCCACGCGCTCCTGCCGATCTACATGGTCGCGGTGCTCGGCACCTCGGCGCTGGCCGTCGGCGTCATCGAGGGGATCGCCGAGGCGACGGCCTCGATCGTGAAGGTCTTCTCGGGGGCGCTGAGCGACTGGCTCGGCCGGCGCAAGCTGCTGGCGGTGGTCGGCTACGGCCTCGCCGCCTGCACCAAGCCGGTCTTCCCCCTGGCGGGCGGCCTGGAATGGCTGGTCGCCGCGCGCTTCGTCGACCGGGTCGGCAAGGGCATCCGGGGGGCGCCCCGCGACGCCCTCGTGGCCGACCTCGCCCCGGCGGAACTCCGAGGGGCGAGCTTCGGCCTCCGGCAGACCCTCGACACGGTCGGCGCCTTCACCGGGCCGCTGCTCGCCGTCGGGCTGATGTGGCTGTTCGCCAACGACTTCCAGGCCGTGTTCTGGGTGGCGGTCCTGCCCGCCGTCCTGTCCGTCGTCGTGCTGGTCGTGGCCGTCCGGGAGCCCGCCGCCGCGGCGGCGCCCCGCCCGGCCCGGTTTCCCCTGCGCCGGAGCGACCTCGCCCGGCTCGGGCCCCGCTACTGGTGGGTGGTCGGGATCGCGGTGGCGCTCACCCTGGCCCGGTTCAGCGAGGCCTTCCTGCTGCTGCGCGTCGCGGAGTTCGGGGTGCGCCCCGTCCTCCTGCCCCTCGTCCTCGTGGCCATGAGCGCGGCCTACGCCCTGTCGTCCTATCCGGCCGGGGCCCTGTCGGACCGGCTGGACCGGGTGTCGCTGCTGGCGGTCGGCCTGATCCTGCTGGTGGCGGCCGACCTCGCCCTCGCCTGGGCCCCGAACCTCGCCGTCGCCGGGCTCGGCGTCGTGCTCTGGGGCCTCCACATGGGCTTCAGCCAGGGCCTGCTGGCGGCGCTGGTCGCCGATACCGCCGCGTCCGACCTGCGCGGGACCGCGTTCGGCGTGTTCAACCTCGCGACCGGACTGGCCCTCCTCGTCGCGAGCGTCGTGGCCGGCGCCCTGTGGGACACGGTGGGCGCGCCGGCCACCTTCCTGGCGGGGGCGGCGTTCAGCGCCCTCGCCCTGGGTGGCCTGCTGGCGACGCGGCGATCCCCTACTTGATCACCGCGCAGGCGATCCGGTCGCCCGCGCCGCCGATCGGCTGGCTGCTGTGGTCGTCCTCGTTGGCGTGGATGATCAGGGCCGACCCGTCCGCGTCCTTGAGGCCGCCCTCGCCGGTGAGCGGGGTCTCGCTCGACACCTCGGCGTTCACCGAACCGTCCGCCGCGGCGTAGACGTTGGGCAGGTCGCCCTCGTCCGGCCCCTCCGGATTGAGCAGGCCGTGCTTGCTCTGGTCGTGGTTCACGTGGGCCTTGGAGTTCATCAGCTTCGGGTCGGAGCAGTCGCCGACCGCGTGGAAGTGGATGCCGTGCCAGCCGGGGGGCAGGCCGCCGGGCTGGATCGCGAGGCGCAGCACCAGGGTGTTGGCCCCGTCGCGGATCGTCATGGTGCCGATCGGCTCGCCCTTCGCGTTCTTGATCGGGCTCTGGTAGGTCTCGGGGGCGGCGGGCTTGGCCGGGTCCTTGGCCGCGTCCTTGCCCGCATCCTTGGCGTCCTGGGCCTGTGCGCCGGCGGCGGCCAGGGTGCCCAGCAGCGCGAGCAGCGGCAGCGTGCGTGTCATGCGGTGGCTCTCCTCTCCGGTCCGGGCTAGGTAGGGGGGCGCCGGCCCGCCGACAGGGCCGCAAGATCCGACACCCGAGCCCCGACGCCCGAGCCCCGAGATCCATGTCCCGAGACCTGCCCGCAGCGGGCAGCGACCCGGGCCGGCCGCAGCGCGCCGGCACCCGGGCCGACCTCTTCCTGGTGGCGCACGGCCATTTCGAGAGCCGCGCCCGGGCGCAGGCCGCGATCCGCGCCGGGCTGGTGCGCGCCGACGGGCGCCCGGTCCGTCGCGCCTCCGACCCGATCGCGCCCGGCGCGCGGATCGAGGCCCACCCCGAGCACCCCTACGCCTCCCGCGGCGGGCTGAAGCTCGCCGCCGCCCTCGACGCCTTCGGCCTCGACCCGCGCGGCCTGCCCTGCCTCGACGTCGGCGCCTCCACCGGCGGCTTCACCGACCTGCTGCTCGCCCGCGGCGCCGCCCACGTCCACGCCGTCGATGTCGGCCGCGGCCAGCTCCACCCGCGGCTCGCCGCCGACCCGCGGGTGACGAGCCTGGAGGGCACCGACATCCGCGGCCTCGACCCGGCGCGCCTCGTCCCCGCCCCGCTCCTGGCGAGCGTCGACGTGAGCTTCATCGGCCTCGCCCTCGTGCTGCCGGCCCTGCCGCCGCTGCTGGCGCCGGGTGGGGCGATCGTCGCGCTGATCAAGCCGCAATTCGAGGCCGGGCGCGGGCGGGTCGGCCGCGGCGGTCTCGTGCGCGACCCGGCCGTGCACGCCGAGGTCTGCGCCGCGGTGCGGGCGGTGCTGGAGGGACTCGGCGCGCGCGTCCTCGGGCCGGTCCCCTCCCCCGTGCCCGGCGGCGACGGCAACGCCGAGTTCCTGATCGGCGCGCGGCTGCCCGGGGGCGGCCCGGCATGAGCGCGCATCCCGGCCCGGGCACGGAGACGGCGACGGAGGCGGTGACGATCGCGCGGCTCGGCGCCCGCGGCGACGGCCTGGCCGCGGACGGCACGCCGGTCTCCTTCGCCCTGCCCGGCGAGCGCGTCGCGATCCGGCGGGCGGGGGCGCAGGGGGACCTCGTCGCGGTCGAGACCCCGTCGCCGGAGCGGGTCGCGCCGTTCTGCCCGCACTTCACCCGCTGCGGCGGCTGCCGCACGCAGCACCTCGCCCGGGACGCGGAGCTGGCCTGGAAGCGGGGCATCGTCGCCCAGGCGCTCGCCCAGGCGGGGCTCGACGCCGCGGTCGACCCGACGCGCGACGCGCACGGGGCCGGCCGGCGGCGGATCACCCTGCACGTGCGCGCGGTCGAGGGCCGGGCCGAGGCGGGGCTGATGGCCGCGCGCAGCCACGCCCTCGTGCCGATCGACCACTGCCCGATCACCGTGCCGGCGCTGCACCGCGCCCCCGCGGTGGCCCGGGCGCTCGCCGCCCCGCTCGGGCACGGGCGCAAGCCCCTCGACGTCGCCGTGACCGCCGTCGACCAGGGTCTCGACGTCGACCTGCGGGGGCACGGCCCGGCGGGGCCCGGCGTTCGCGCGGCGCTCGTGCGGCTCGGGGGCGAACTCGGCCTCGCGCGGCTGGCGCTCCACGGCGAGCGCTTGATGGAGGCCGAACCGGTCACCGTGCGCTCATCGGACGCTCGGCTCCACCCGGCGCCCGGCGGCTTCCTCCAGGCCACCGAGGCGGGGCAGGCGGTGCTGGCCGAGCTGGTCGGCGCGGCGCTCGGGCCGCGCGTCCGCCGGGTCGCCGACCTGTTCGCCGGCTGCGGCCCCCTCACCCTGGCGATGGCGCGGCGGGCGGCCGTCCACGCGGTGGAGGGCGACGCCGCGGCGCTCGCCGGGCTCGACCGGTCGGTGCGGGCGGCCGCCGGCCTCAAGCGGATCACCCACGAGCGGCGGGACCTGTTCCGCCGGCCCCTGCTGCCGACCGAGCTCGACGCCTTCGACGCGGTGGTGCTCGATCCGCCCCGGGCCGGCGCGGAGGCGCAGGTCCGCCAGCTCGCCGCCGCGCGCGTGCCCCTGGTGGTCGGCGTCTCCTGCGACGCCGGGACCTTCGGGCGCGACGCCGCCCTGCTGGCGGCGGGCGGCTACCGGCTGGAGCGGGTCACGCCGGTCGACCAGTTCCGGCACTCGGGCCACGTCGAGATGGTCGGCGTCTTCCACCGTCCCGCGGGGGACGGGCGTGCGCGGCGCGCGCCGCGGCCGTAGGCTGGCGCCCGCGCGCAACCTGCGCCACAAGGCCCCGTTCGACGGCGAGAGGAGTGACCCCATGGCGGCAGGAACGGGACGCGCGCGGCTCTGGCTCCTCGCGGCGGGCCTCCTCGTCCCGGGGGCGGCCGCCGCGCAGACATTCGCCCCGGACGAGACCGGCACCGGCGGCGGCCCCGCCTCGACGATCACCGCCCCCTACACCAACGACCTCGGGGTGACCAAGCCGCCGGGTACGTCGCTCGGCGCGGGCGAGATGCCGACGCCGCGGGAGCAGCGGCGCGAGCGGGTGCTGACCGACCGGATCGAGCGCAGCATCTGCGACGGCTGCAACTGAGGCCGGAGGGCGCCCCCGTCCGCACCCGGGGCAGGCTTCGCCCGGGCAAGTTCGCCCCGCACGGGCGCCACCCGTCACGGAACCTTCAAGAAACGGCGCCACACCCGCCCCGCCCCTCGTCCCGCCCCCTTGCGCCGCGCCCGGCGTTGCGGGATGCGGGCCCGGCGCGCGCCCCGCGCCGGCGTCATCCCCTGCCAGAGACCCGCTCGTGATCTTCATCCACCAGCCGGTCACCGACGCCGGGCAGAGGCTTCTCGAACGCCGCGCCGTCGACCTGCAGGACACGATCCCCGAGGACACCGTCTGGCTCGACCTGATCCGTCCGAGCCGGGAGGAGGAGCTGAAGGTCGAATCCTTCGCCGGCATCGAGGTGCCGACCCGGGAGGAGATGAAGGACATCGAGCCCTCCGAACTCCTCTACATCGAGGACGGGGCCCGCTACATGACCGGCCGGGTGCTGTCGAAGGTCAGCGACTCCGACGAGCCGGGGCTCGCGGGCATCACCTTCATCCTGCGCGGCACCCGCCTCGTCACGGTCCGCTACGAGGATCCGCAGGCGTTCCGGATGTACACGCAGCGCGCGGGCCGGGCCACCGGCAACGGCTACGCCTCGGCCGCCACCGGCGACGCGATCCTCGCCGGGCTGATCGAGGCGGTGATCGACCGGGCCGCCGACGTGCTCCAGCTCCAGGGCGAGCGCATCGACCGCCTATCCGGCAAGATCTTCGAGGTGCAGGAGGACCCGAGCGCCCGCAACACCGCCCTCCAGGACACGCTGCGCGCGCTCGGGCGCCACGGCGACCTGATCTCGAAGCAGCGCGAGAGCCTCGTCTCGATGGAGCGGATCCTGCTCTCGCTGTCGGCGACCTACCGCAGCAACAAGGCCCCGCGCGACCTGCGCGAGGACGTGCGCTCCACCCTGCGCGACCTCCAGTCGCTGGAGGAGCACGCGACCTTCCTGTCGACCAAGATCCAGTTCCTGCTCGACGCGACGCTCGGCCTCGTCAACCTCGAGCAGAACAACATCATCAAGCTGTTCTCGGTCATGGCGGTGGTGTTCATGCCGCCGACCCTGATCGCGTCGATCTACGGCATGAACTTCAAGACGATGCCGGAGCTGGAATGGCCCTACGGCTACCCGATGGCGCTGGTCATGATGGTGGTGGCGGCGGTGCTGCCCTACGCCTTCTTCCGCTGGAAACGGTGGCTGTGAGACCGCCCGCCCGGCCGGCGCCGCGCTACCGCGGCTCGTCCAGGCACAAGACCCGTCCGGCGGACGGCGCCAAGGGGACGCTGTGCACCGCCGCCCGACCCCTCCGCGCAGCCCTCAGGCCACCGCCGGCAGCGCCGCCGGACGCGCGCAGGCGGCATCCGTGTTGGCCGGCAGCGGCACCTGCTCGACGTAGCTGCCGTCGTCGATCGCCGCGATCTGGCGCTCCAGGGTCGCGATGACGAAGCGCGAGAACGGGTAGAGGTGGGTGAACATCACGACGTTCACCATCGCGAACTCGAACGCCCGCGGGTTGCGCAGGGCGAGCGTCAGGACCATCCGCCAGAACGGGCCGGCGAGCTCCCGGTGCCCGACGCTCATGCGCCAGCTCAGGCGGACGAAGGTGCGCAGGTCGTGCGCGATCCGCCGCCAGTTCACCGTCTCCTCGCGCAGCCGCGGGCGGTCGAGGGCGAGGCCGACCCGGGTCGCCCGGTCGAAGAAGGCGCGGGGCTCGTAGACCACCCCCAGGATGCGCCGGTAATCGGCCAGGATCTGCCGCCGCGGGCGCTTCGTCGCGAAGTTGAGGCCCGCCGTGCACTGGTCCCCCGGCATCTCGCGGTCCCAGTCCTCGTTCGAGTGCAGGCGGCCCTCGCGGGCGAGCCGGCGGTGGAGCTGCGTGCTCGGCAGCGCCGTCAGCAGGCCGATCATCGCCGCCGGGATCGCCGTGTCGGTCACGCAGCCGATCATCGCGTCGCCGATCGCGTCGGTCTCGGTGTCGAAGCCGACGATGAAGCCGGCGGTGACGAACATGCCGGCCGCGTAGATGCGGTGGACGCTCTCGCTGATCGACCGGCGGGTGTTCTGCTTCTTGGAGGTGTGGATCAGCGTCGTCTCGTCCGGCGTCTCGATGCCGATGAACACGACGAAGAAGTTCGCCTGGCGCATCAGGCCGAGCAGCTCGGCATCGTCGGCGAGGTTGAGCGAGGCCTCGGTCGAGAAGCGGAACGGGTAGCCGCGCGCCTTCTGCCACTCGATCAGGTGCGGCAGGAACAGCTTCACCGCCTTCTTGTTGCCGATCAGGTTGTCGTCGACGAAGTCGACGTGGCCGCGGTAGCCCAGCGCGTGCAGCCGGTCGAGTTCGCCGAGCATCTGCGACACCGTCTTGGTGCGCGGGCTGCGGCCGTACAGCTCGATGATGTCGCAGAACTCGCAGGTGAACGGGCAGCCGCGGGAGAACTGCACGCCGATGTAGATATAGTCGCGGAAGTTGAGCAGGTCGAAGCGCGGGATCGGGCTCCTGGTCACGTCCGCCTTGAACTTCTCGGCGCGGAACTCGCCGGCGCGGTCGCCGCGCTCCCAGGCGGCGACGAACTCGTGGATGATGCCCTCGGCCTCGCCGAGCACCCGGAAATCGGCGGCCGCGTAGGCCTCGGGCGTCGAGGTCGGGGCGGGGCCGCCGACGCAGACCGGCACGCCGAGCCGGTTGCACAGGGCGATCACCGCCGTGGTGCTCGGCCACTGGGGCAGCATGCCGCCGGTCATCACGAGGTCGGCGCCGCGCACGTCGTCCTCGGTCAGCTCGCCGGTGTTGCAGTCGACGAGCCGGAGCTGCCACGCGGTGGGCAGCAGGGCGGCGAGGGTGATCAGGCCGAGCGGCGGCGCGGAGTACTTCGCCCCGTGCAGCTCGGCCGGCTCCTTGAAGCACCAGAACGAGTTGGCGTCGAAGCGCGGGAACACGAGAAGAACGCGCGGGGCGGTCCGGGCCCGATCCGTCATGACTGTCATCTCCGCGCCGACGCCGGTCCACGCCCGTCGATCAGCCTATCCGATCGGCCGCGACCGCCAACGCGACCGACGCGTACAACCGCGGCGGATGGACTGATCTCCCGTGATTGTGCCGTTTTGGAGACAGTCCTGCGTCGGCCCGCGGGCCGGCGGCGACAGGTTCGGCCCCTGGACGCGGCTGAACCCGACGCGGCGACGCCGGCCGCGCGGCCCGGACGCCCGGCGGCGCACCGGGCGTCCGGCCATGAAAAAGGCCGCCGCGGGAGCGTCCCCGCGGCGGCCTTCGTCCTTCGGATCCTGCCTGTCCGGCGTCAGGCGACGGCGGCGAGGTGCTTGACCGCGACCTTGCCGACCTTCTGCGTGCCGCAGGCGGCGTCGTTGTCGGCGGCCATGATCGGCGGCTTGACCCAGCGGCCGGCGTCGAGGTCGGCGATGCGCCGGTCGATCTCCTTGATGACGTACCGCGAGAACGGGTAGACGTGCAGGTACAGCACCATGTTCGTCACCACGGCCTCCATCGCGGCCGGGTTCTTGCGGGCGGTCTCCAGGAACACGCTCCAGAAGTGCTTGGCGAGTTCCGGCCGGCGCACGGTCATCCGCCAGATGATCCGGGCGAGCGACCACAGGTCCTTGGCCACCGCGCCCCAGCGCACCTTGTGCGTGGCGAAGCTCGGGCGGTTCAGCCGGCGGCTCACCTCGCGCACCCGGTCGAAGAAGTTCGGCGGGTCGTAGACCTCCTTCAGCACCTCGCGGTAGTCGGCGAGGATGTCGCGCTGCGGCCGCAGCGGCACGAAGTTGATCCCTTGCGTGCACTGGTCGCCCTGATCGGCGGTGGTGAGCGCGTAGTTCTCGTAGAGGCGCCCCTCCTTGCGCAGGCGGCGGGAGAGCTGGGTGTTCGGCAGGGCGTAGAGCAGGCCGACCATCGCGATCGGGATGCCGGTCTGGCCGATGCAGGTCGACATCGCCTTGGCGACGCTGTCCTTCTCGCTGTCGAAGCCGACGATGAAGCCGGCGGTGACGAACATCCCCGCCTCGTAGAGCTTGTGCACGCTGTCGGCGATCGAGCGCTTGGTGTTCTGCTTCTTCTGCGTCTGGATCAGCGTCGCCTCGTCCGGCGTCTCGATGCCGGTGAACAGCGCGTAGAAGTTCGACTGCCGCATCAGGCCGAGCAGCTCGTCATCGTCGGCGAGGTTGAGCGAGGCTTCCGTGGAGAACTTGAACGGGTAGCCCTTCTCCTCCTGCCACTTGATCAGGTGCGGCAGGAACAGCTTGATCGCCTTCTTGTTGCCGATCAGGTTGTCGTCGACGAAGTCGACGTGGCCGCGGTAGCCGAGCGCGTACAGGCGGTCGAGCTCGGCCAGCATCTGCGGCGTGGTCTTGGTGCGCGGGGCGCGGCCGTACAGCTCGATGATGTCGCAGAACTCGCAGGTGAACGGGCAGCCGCGCGAGAACTGCACGCCGATGTAGAGGTAGTGGCTGAAGGTCAGCAGGTCGAAGCGCGGGATCGGGCTCTTGGTCACGTCGGCCTTGAACTTCGGCGCGGTGAAGCGGCCGGTGCGCTCGCCGCGCTCCCAGGCGGCGACGAATTCGGGGAGGATGCCCTCCGCCTCGCCCGCCACGATGAAGTCGGCGCGGTCGTACATCTCCGGCGTCGAGGTCGGGGCGGGGCCGCCGACGCAGACCGGTGTGCCGAGTTCGCGGCACTTCTCGATGACGATCAGGCAGTCCGGCTCCTGCGGGAGCATGCCGCCGGTCATCACGAGGTCGGCGGCCTGGATCTCCTCGTCCGTCAGCGTCTCGCAGTTGCGGTTGATCAGCCGGATGTCCCACGCCTTCGGCAGCATCGCCGCGAGCGTGATCAGGCCGAGGGGCGGCGCCGGGGCGCGGGCGCCCTGCAGCTCCATCGCCTCTTTGAAGTTCCACATCGAGTTCTCGTAGAACTTCGGGAACACCATCAGCACGCGGGGGGCCGTGTTCGCGTCCGACATGCTTGTTTCCCTCGCTCCACATGCGCCGCACCACGCCCGGGTCAAAGTCGGACGGCGGCCAGGATCGGCCCTCTGCCTGCGGGAGAATTGAGGCCGTTTTTCGCTCCCGCAACGATCGCGGTGCACCCGCCGATCGAGGCCAGCGGCAGGACGCCGTCAATGGCCCGCGGAATCAAGTGTTTTTGTCGAGGACGACGAGGCCCGGGCCGACGATTGCCCCGCGGTTGCGCCATTTGCGCGACAGGCCGCGCCGGCCTCAGGGCCCGACCCGGAACCGCTCCGGCCGGGTGCCGTCCGCGTCGGTGAAGCCGTAGACCCGCGCGAGGTCGCCCGCGTGCAGGATCTGCCCCGCGCGGGCCGCGACCGCCGGGTCGGCGGCCAGCGCGGCGAGGGCCCGGCCGGCGTAGAGCGGGCTCTCGGTGGCCAGATCCTCCCGCCCGAGGTCGCGGGCCCGCTCGGTGGCGACGGAGCCGGGGGAGAGGCCGAGCGCCGTCACCCCGTGGGGCGCGAGTTCCCGGGCGAAGCCCAGGGCCAGCCGGTTGGTGGCGGCCTTGGCCGCGTCGTAGAACACGTCGCCGAGGTAGCCGTCCTGCGTGCCGAACGAGACCAGCGCGATCAGGCCGGAGCGGGCGGCGACCATCGCCGGGGCCACCGCCCGGGCCAGCAGCAGCGCCGGCAGCGGGCCCGCCTGCATCAGGCCGAGGAACGGCTCGGCCGAGCGGCGCCAGAACGGCGTGCCCCAGCCGGCCCCGTCGGGGTAGCGCGTCCCGTCGTAGCCCTCGTTGCCGCCCCAGACCGCGCAGGCCGCCACGTCGATCCGCCCGAACCGGCGCAGGGCCCAGTGCACCAGCGCGTCGGTCGCCCGCTCGGAGCGGTGGTCGCAGAGGTAGTGGTGGCCGGAGCCCCCCGCCGCGTCGACCATGCGGGCGGTGTCCTCGATCGCCTCCGGGCGCATCTCGGTGCGCGGGCCGGTCTCGCTGGAGCGGGCGGTGACGATCACCGTCGCCCCGGCCTCGCCGAGCGCCCGGGCGAGCCCCCGCCCGACGCCCCGCGACGCCCCCGCCACGAGGCAGATCTTCTGGGACAGGTCGGGGGCGCTCACGCGGAAGCAGGCTTGGCCCGCGAGAGGAAGGCTCTGAGCCGCTCCTGCGATTCGGGCGAGCGGAGCTGCGCGTCGAAGGCCGCCGCCTCCGCCTCCAGCGCCGCCTCGACCGCGGCCTGATCGCCGCGGATCAGCTTGCGCGAGGCGGCGAGCGCGCCGCGGGGCAGGGCCGCCAGCCGCCCGGCCTGGGCCACGGCGTGCTCGACCAGCATGTCGGCGGGGATCACCGCGTTGACGAGCCCGAGCGCCTGCGCCCCGTCGGCGTCGAGCGCCTCCGAGAGCAGCAGCAACTCTGTCGCCCGCAGCCGCCCGATCCGCAGCGGCAGCAGGTAGCTCGACGCCGCCTCCGGCACGAGGCCGAGCTCCACGAACGGCAGGCGCAGCCGCGCCGCCGGGCTCGCGTAGACGAGGTCGCAGTGCAGGGTCAGCGTCGCGCCGATGCCGACCGCGATGCCGTCCACCGCCGCCACCATCGGCGTGCGCGTGCGCGCGAGCTGGCGGATGAACTGGAGCGCCGGCGCCTCGCTGAAGCCCCGCTCCGCCTGACCGACGAAATCGGCGAGGTCGTTGCCGGCGCTGAACACGCCGGGCTGGCCCGCGAACACCACCGCCCCGATGTTCTCCGAGGCGTCCGCCGCGACGAGGGCGTCGCGCAGGGCGTCGTACATCGCGCCGGTCAGGGCGTTCTTCTTCTCCGGGCGGTCGAGGGTGATCAGGCGGACGCCGCCGTCGAGATCCGCGACCGAGACATTGTGCGCCATGTCCGTACCCTCTCAGCCCGCGAGCGCCACCGCCGCATCGTCCGTGAAGCCGCCGCCCGCGAGCACCGCCTGCTCCAGCCCGGAGGCCGCGGGCAGCAGGTTCTCCGCGTAGAACCGCGCCAGCGCGATCCGGGCGGCGTGCGCGGGATCCGTCTCGCCGGCCTTGAGCGCGGCGGACGCGGCGAGGGCCGCCTTGGCGAGGCAGGCCCCGCCGAGGGCGAGGCCGAACAGGCGCAGGTACGGCGCGGCGCCGGCGAGCGCCGCCTCCGGCCGGTTCGAGCCGAGCGCCGCGAGCTGGTGGCTGGTCGCCCGGTCGAGGGCTTCGATGCCCGCGCGCAGCCGCGCCGCGCCGTGGCCGAAGGCCGGCTCGGCGCTCTTCAGCAGGCCCTCGGCGACGCGGCGCATCCACGCGATCTGGGCACGGATCGTGGCGCCGCCGTTGAGCGGCAGCTTGCGGCCGGTGAGGTCGATCGCCTGGATGCCGTTGGTGCCCTCGTAGATGCCGAGGATGCGCGCGTCGCGCATGAGCTGGGCGGCGCCGGTCTCCTCGACGAAGCCCATGCCGCCGTGGACCTGGACGCCGAGCGAGGTGATCTCGTTGGCGAGATCGGTGGAGAACGCCTTGGCCACCGGCGTCAGCAGCGAGGCGCGGTCGAGGGCTGCGCGGCCCTCGGGGCCCTGCGCGGCGTCCAGCGCCGCGGCGGTGAGGTAGCAGATGCCGCGCGCCGCCGCGGTGTAGGCCTTCATGGTCAGCAGCATGCGCTGCACGTCCGGGTGGGCGACGATCGGGCTCGTCGCCTCGACCGCCCCGAGCGCCTTGCCCTGCCGGCGCTCGCGGGCATAGGCCAGCGCCTTCTGGGTCGCGGCCTCGGCGATGCCCACGCCCTGGAGCCCGACATTGAGGCGGGCCGCGTTCATCATCGTGAACATGCAGGCGAGGCCCTTGTTCTCCTCGCCGATCAGCCAGCCGGTGGCGCCGCCGCCGTCGCCGAAGGCCATCGAGCAGGTCGGCGAGGCGTTGATGCCGAGCTTGTGCTCGATGCCCGAGCAGCGGAGGTCGTTGGCGGACCCGTCCGGCAGGACCTTGGGGACCAGGAACAGGGAGATGCCGCGGGTGCCGGCCGGCGCATCCTTCAGCCGGGCCAGCACGAGGTGGACGATGTTGTCGGAAAGATCGTGCTCGCCGTAGGTGATGTAGATCTTGGCGCCGGTGATCCGATAGCTGCCGTCGCCGACGGGCTCGGCACGGGTGCGCAGGAGCGCGAGGTCCGAGCCCGCCTGCGGCTCGGTCAGGTTCATGGTGGCCGGCCATTCGCCGGAGACCAGCTTCTCGAGGTAGCGCGCCTTGAGGTCGTCCGAGCCGTGGGCGGAGAGCGCCTCGATGCCGCCCTGCGTCAGCAGCGGGCAGAGGCCGAAGGCGAGGTTCGCGCCGTTCCACATCTCGGTGCAGGCGGCCTCGACGAGCTTCGGCAGGCCCTGGCCGCCGTGGTCGGGATCGGCCGAGAGCCCGTTCCAGCCCCCGGCGGTGAAGGTGCCGTAGGCGTCCCGCCAGCCCGGCGGCGTGGTGACGCGGCCCTCGGAGAACGGCGTGCCGTGCCGGTCGCCGACCCGGTTCAGCGGCGCGATCACCCCGTCGGCGATCCGGGCCGCCTCGGTCAGGATCGCCGCGGCGTCCTCGGGGTCGACCGCCTCCAACCCGGCGACGTGGCGCAGGGTGAACAGCATCTCGGGGACGGGGGCGCGGTAGCTCATCGTGGTCGGATCCTCCCGGCGCCCTGCGCCCCAGGCCTCCCGAGCCGGCGCGTTTGACCTGCGCGCGGGCACGGGGCTAGGCCGCTGTCGCTCCACCGCGCGAGGCGGTGCGACGTTCGCCGGAGATGGCATCCCGCATGAGCGATCCCGGGTCAACGGCCCCGGTCGAGACACGGCTCCTCGGGCCCGACGCGGACGGGCTCGCCGCGGCGGCGGCGCTCCTGCGCGCGGGCCGCCTCGTCGCCTTCCCGACCGAGACGGTCTACGGCCTCGGCGCCGACGCGGGCGACCCGGCGGCGGTGGCGCGGATCTTCGCCGCCAAGGCGCGCCCGCGCTTCAACCCGCTGATCGCGCACCTGCCCGATACCGAGGCGGCCCGGGCCGAGGGGATGTTCGACGCGGCGGCGCAGACGCTCGCGGCGGCGTTCTGGCCCGGCCCGCTGACGCTGGTGGTGCCGGCGCACCCGGGCACGCGGGTCTGCGACCTCGCCCGCGCCGGCCTGCCGAGCGTCGCCCTGCGGGTGCCGGCCCATCCCCTCGCCCGCGACCTGCTCGCCGCCGTCGGGCGGCCGGTGGCCGCGCCGTCCGCGAACCGCTCGGGTCGGGTCAGCCCGACCCGGGCGGACCACGTCCTCGACGATCTCGCCGGGCGGATCGCCGCCGTGCTCGACGGGGGCGACACGCAGGTCGGGGTCGAATCGACCGTGGTCGCCTGCCTCGGCGGGCCGCCGCGGCTGCTGCGTCCGGGCGGGATCACCCGCGCTGCGCTACGCGCGGTCCTCGGCACCGATCCCGTGGACGCGAACGCGTCGGACGCCGAGCGGCCGGCGGGGCCGGGCCTGCTCGCATCGCACTACGCGCCGCGGGCCCGCGTGCGCCTCGACGCCGAGCGGATCGCGCCGGGGGAGGCCGTGCTGCTGTTCGGCGCGGCCCGGCCGCCGGGCCTGGAGGGCGCCCGCGCCGTCCGCGACCTCAGCCCGGCGGGGGACCCGGCCGAGGCGGCGGCCCGCCTGTTCGGCGCACTGCGCGATCTCGATGCCACGGGGGCCGAGACGATCGCGGTGGTGCCGATCCCGGACGACGGCCTCGGCGAGGCGATCCGCGACCGGCTGGCCCGGGCCGCAGCGCCGCGCTGAGTTTTTCGGATCACGGTGGAACCGTGCCGCCCAGTACCCGTTATCCGGTTACGAAGGCCATCTCAGCCCCCATTGGCCTTTCCCCTTCCAAGGCTCGGAGCGATCCGAGCCTTTTTTCTTGCCCTCAGGCGAGCTTGGCGGCGATGCCGGCCACGTGGCGGCCCTGGTAGCGGGCGCCGTCCAGCTCGACCGCGCTCGGCTGGCGGGAGCCGTCGTTGTCGGCGATCGTGCTGGCGCCGTAGGGGGTGTTGCCCTTCACCGCCTCGACGCCGGTCTGACCCGGGAAGGCGTAGGGCAGCCCGACCACGACCATGCCGTGGTGGAACAGCACGGTGTGGAAGCTCGTGAGCGTCGTCTCCTGGCCGCCGTGCTGCGAGGCGGTGGAGGTGAACACCGAGCCGACCTTGCCGACCAGCGCGCCCTTCATCCACAGGCCGCCGGTCTGGTCGATGAACTGCTTCATCTGCGAGGCCATGTTGCCGTAGCGGGTCGGCGTGCCGAAGATGATCGCGTCGTACTCGGCCAGCTCGTCCACGGTGGCGATCGGCGCGGGCTGGTCGAGCTTGAAGTGGCTCTTCCGGGCGACCTCCTCGGGCACCAGCTCCGGCACGCGCTTCACCGCGACCTCGGCCCCGGTCTCGCGGGCACCCTCGGCGACGGCGTAGGCCATCTGCTCCACGTGGCCGTAGGTCGAGTAGTACAGCACCAGGATCTTCGCCACGGCGGGCTCTCCTCTCGAGCGTGTCTCTTGCGGGTCCACGTGCGAACGCCCCCGGGGCGGCGCACCGGCCCGTCAATCGCGCGTCCGCGGCTTTGCAGGAAGGCCGAGGGCTGCAAGAGTGCCCTTGCGGAAATGCAAGGATAGCGCGTGCCGGCCGGCTGGGACGATTTTCGGTTCGTAAAGGCCGTGGCCGAGGGCGGCGGCCTCGCGGCGGCCGCGTCGGCGCTCGGCATCGACCACTCCACCGCCTTCCGGCGCCTCGCGGCGATCGAGGCGGGCCTCGACGCGCCGCTGTTCGAGCGGCGGCGCACCGGCTACGTGCCGACCCAGGCCGGGGCCGCGATGGTCGAGGCCGCGGAGCGGATCGAGGCGGACGTGACGCGCTTCTCCCGGGCGCTCGCGGGCCAGGCGGACACGCTCTCGGGCGAGTTGCGGGTGACGGCGCCTGCCGGGTTCGCGAGCGGCCTGATGATGCCGATCCTCGCGGGCTTCTCGGCCCGCCACCCGGCGATCCGCCTCGACCTGATCCTGGCCGAGGAAGCGCTGAACCTCTCGCGCCGCGACGCGGACGTGGCGCTGCGCGCGAGCCGCGGCCCGGACGAGACCCTGGTCGGGCGCCGGCTCACCGGGATCGCCTGGGCCGTCTACGGGCTGGCCGGGGGCACCTACGGCGATCTCGCGCGGGAGCCCTGGATCGGCGTCGCCGAGTCGGTCGCCGGCGGGCTGTTCGCGCGCTTCGTGCGGGCGCGCGCCGAGCCCGACCGGGTGCGGGTGCGGCTCAACGCGGTGACGGGGCTGCGCGCCGCGGTCGCCGCCGGGCTGGGGATCGCCCCCCTCCCCTGCTTCGAGGCCGATTCCGACGCGGGCCTGCGGCGGCTCACCGACCCGGAGCCGGACCTGTCCGCCGATCTCTGGATCCTGACCCATCCGGATCTGCGCCGCGCCGCCCGGGTGCGCGCCTTCATGGACCACGTCGCCGCGGCGATCCGGCCGCTGCGCCCGGCCTTCGAGGGACGCCGCTGAACCCGGCCTGCCCGACCATCACGCCCCCGACAAACGCGCGCGCTACGGGACGGGGCCCGAACCCGGGCGACCGGACCTCAGCACGGCGGCCGCGCGATGCCCAAGCTCAGCGAGCATACCCCCCTCGTCCATCCCACCGCGGAAGTCGTCGCCTCGACGCTCGGCCGCTACACCGAGGTCGAGGCGCGCTCCCGCCTCTCCGAGACGGAGCTGGGCGACTACTCCTACGTGATGCAGGATTGCTCGCTCTGGGCGAGCCGCGTCGGCAAGTTCGTCAACATCGCCGCGATGGTGCGCCTCAACGCCACCAACCACCCGACGGAGCGGGCCACCCTGCACCACTTCACCTACCGGGCCGCCGACTATTTCGAGGGCGCCGCGGACGAGGCGGCGTTCTTCGCGCGGCGGCGCGCGCAGCCCGTCACCGTCGGTCATGACGTCTGGATCGGCCACGGCGCCACGGTGCTGCCGGGCGTCACGGTGGGCAACGGCGCGGTGGTCGGCGCGGGCGCCGTGGTGTCGCGGGATGTGGCGCCCTACACGATCGTCGGCGGCGTGCCGGCGCGCCTGATCCGCGCGCGCTTCGCCCCGGATCTCGGCGCGCGGATGGACCGGCTCGCGTGGTGGGACTGGCCGCACGACCGGCTGTTCCGGGCGCTCGCGGATTTCCGGAGCCTCGAGGCCGGGGCGTTCCTCGACCGCTACGAGGCGTGAGTGAGGTCGTCGGCCGCGGCGGCCGCACCGCCCGCGTCAGGCCTCGATCGCGACGATCTCCACCTCGCGGCCGTTCACCTCGACCACGTCGCCGATGCTCTTGCCGGTGAGGGCCCGGGCCAGCGGCGCCACGTAGGAGATCGAGCCCTTGTGCGGGTCGGCCTCGTCCTCGCCGACGATGCGGAAGGTCTGCCGGCTCTCGCCGCCGTCCTCGTCCTCGCGCAGCACCGTGACCGTGGCGCCGAAATGCACCGTGTCGCCGTCGAGCGGCTCGACGAGCTGCGCCGTGTTCTTGCGGGCGAGCCAGTAGCGCAGGTCGCGCCCGATCCGGGCGTCCTCGGCCTTGTCGCTGCGGTCGAGTTCCCCGACCTCGCGCTGGAGGCGCGCGACCTCAGCCTCGATCTGGGCGAGCCCCTGCGGCGTGACGAAGTTGGTGTGCGGCGAGATCGGCCGGTCGGGAAGATCCTCGAAGGCTTCCCCGCCCTCCGGCTCACGGATGAATGCGACGCTCATGAAGCAGGCAATCCGCGAGGAACGGCCGCGGTTCCCCTCAGGCGACCTCGACCACCGTCCGCCCGCGGACCTTGCCGTCCAGGATCGCCTCGCCCAGGCGGCCGACTTCCTCCAGGCGGATGCGGCTCGTCATCGCCGCGAGCTTCTCCAGATCCAGCTCGCGCGCCAGCCGCGCCCACGCCTCGCGGCGCTTGGACTGGGGCGTGGTGACGCTGTTGATGCCGAGCAGGGAGACGCCGCGCAGGATGAAGGGCGCCACCGAGGTCGGCAGGTCCATGCCCTGCGCCAGACCGCAGGCGGCCACCGCCCCGTCCGCCTTCGTCATCGCCAGCACGTTGGCGAGCGTGACGGAGCCGACCGCGTCGACCGCCGCCGCCCAGCGCTCCTTGCCCAGCGGCCGGCCGGGCTTGGCGAGCTCCGCCCGGTCGAGGATCTCGGCGGCGCCGAGGCCCTTGAGGTAGTCCGCCTCGCCCGCGCGGCCGGTGGAGGCGATCACGTGCCAGCCGGCGCGGGCGAGCAGCGCCACCGCCACCGAGCCGACGCCCCCCGAGGCGCCGGTGACGAGGGCCGGGCCGTGGGCGGGGGTCACGCCGTGGGCGTCGAGCGCCATGAGGCTCAGCATCGCGGTGTAGCCCGCCGTGCCGACCGCCATCGCCTGCTCCGGCGAGAGCCCGGCGGGCAGCGGCACCAGCCAGTCGCCCTTGACCCGGGCGCGCTCGGCGTAGGCGCCGAGATGGGTCTCGCCGACGCCCCAGCCGGTATGGACCACCGCGTCGCCGGGCCTGTAGTCGGGGTGGTCCGAGGTCTCGACCACGCCGGAGAAGTCGATGCCGGGGATCATCGGGAAGCGGCGCACGACGGGCGAGCGGCCGGTCATGGCGAGCCCGTCCTTGTAGTTCACGGTCGAGTGCGTGACCCGCACGGTCACGTCGCCGTCCATCAGGTCGGCGTCGTCGAAATCCCGGAACGCGAGCGTCTGGCCGCCCTCGGTCTTCTCGACCACCCAGGCCTTGAACGTGCCCATCGAACGACTTCCCTCTGCCTTCGGCCCGAAGGGTACGGCGGCGTCCTCCGGAATCAAGACGGCCCGGGCGAGAGGCCCGGGCCGCCGTCAGGATCGGATGGGGCCGGAGCCGCCTCAGTAGCCGTCGTAGATGCTGCCGGTGGAGAAGCCGAGGGCAACGCCGATATCGGCCGAGCTCGCGCCGGCGATGCCGAGGGCGTCCGGGATCGAGCCGGTATAGGCCGCCGCGCGGTAGCCGCCGTAGCAGCCCGGACCGCAGCCCCCGCCCGCCGGCGCCCAGCCGGCCCGGGCCGGGGCCACGAGCACCCGCTTGCTGACGGTGGCGTATTCCGGCGGGATCGTCTCCGGGATCGACTGGGCGGGGCGGACCAGCACGGTCCGGCTGCGCAGGGCGAAGCGCGGGGGCGTCGTCACCCAGCAGCCCACCAGCTCGCCGCCGGGGCCGCGGCTGGTCTGCCAGACCCGGCCCCCGGGGGAGACCATCACCTGCTCAGACACGGTGTCGTAGACCGGCGGGACCGTGCGGTAGACGGTGCGCGGCGGCCGGACCAGCACGTTCTCCTGCACCGTGCCGTAGACCGGCGGCGTCGCGACGTAGCGGTAGCACGACGGACCGTAGCAGCCGCCGGCCTGAGCGGGCGCCGCGAGGAGGAGGCCGCCCAGCGCGGCGGCGAGCAGGGGAAGACGGGCGACCGGCGTGGTCATCGATGGATCCTTCGGGAGACGCGGGAACTGCGGGACGCGGCCGCATTCCGCGGACCTCGCACTCTGAAGGAAGCAGGACGACGCCGACTCGTTCAAGCAATATCGGGAACCAGAGTAAACTTAACCTATGGGTCCGACTGCGTATTCCATCGCGGCGCACGGATTAACTGTCTTTGTCCACAGATCGGAACAAATCGAACGATCGGCGCGGTCCGATCCTAACCCTGCAAGGCGGAGAGCTCGCGGGCGCGACCCCGCGCGGTCGGGCGGTTTCAGGCCTTGTCCGGAGGTGCGCTCCACCGAGCCGGCGGCGTGTGCCCTAACGGGTCAGGACCAGCAGCGAGTAGCCGCCGAGCAGGGCGGCGGCCGCGTCGGGGCGCAGGGCGTAGAGGCCGCGGCGCGCGACGTTGAGGAGAGCGGCCTTGGCATTGCGCACCGCGCCGGGCGTCTCGAGGGCGGTGGCCGTGTACGCCCAGTCCACGATCTCGTGGTCGGCCTGCGCCAGGGTCGCCAGCGCCGTCTCCTTCGAGAAGTAGTGCAGATGCCCGACCTTCTCCCGCGCGTGGGCGATCGGCCAGCCCCGGGCGACCGCCAGCGCGTTCATGTCGAGGGGCACGTGGAAGATCTTGTGCTCGGCCAGCGGCCGCATCCGGCGGGCGAAGGCGATGTAGTCCTCGACGTGCTCCATGACGTCGAGGGCCAGGGCGACGTCGAAGTGCAGGCCGGACGCGAAGGCGTCCGCGCCGGTGAAGGTCAGGCCGTCGCGCGTCCGCGTGCGCGCCAGGGCGAGCGCCTGCTGCGACACCTCGAAGCCCTGGAGGCGCGCGGCGGGGAAGGTCTCGCCCAGCCGGACGAGGACCTCGCCCGCGCCGCAGCCGACCTCGCAGAGGGTCCGCGGCACGATCCCGTGCCGGCCGAGCATGGTTCGGACCTGCTCCGCCTTCCAGGGCGAATCCTCGACGTGCCACGTCGCGTTGCGCGCCATGTAGGCGCCGGAAGTGTAGATGTTCACCCGTGGTCCCCGCGGCGGCCGCGCGGATCCACGCTCCGCCATCCGCCGTGGCCGCGTAAAGCCTCAACCCGCCCCGGGCCGCGCCGGGCACTACGCAGGCGCGCTCTGAAACGGCGACGAGGGTTAACGCGCGGACCCCGACCCTTCCGGGCGGAAGCGCCGGCCTCAGGTCTGGCCGCGCCTGAGGCCGTAGAAGATGTGGCGGCCGATCACGTCGAGGCGGCGCAGGCGGCGCGACCAGCCGGGCCGCACGTAGTCGGCGTGGTAGTGCGTGGCGCCCCCGACCTCGGCGAGGTAGGTGCGGCCCTCCAGCACCGACTGAGCGATCCGGGTGGCGGAGGCCCAGGCGCCCGCGTCGGTGATGCGCAGCGACTTGCCCTCGCAGGCGAAGGAGAACTGGCAGCCCATGTAGCGGTGCCGGTTCTGGTAGACGACGCCGCAGACGCTCGCCGGGTACAGCCCGCTCTTGACCCGGTTCAGCACCACCTGCGCCACCGCCGCCTGCCCGGCCTCCGGCTCGCTGCGGGCCTCGAAATACACCGCCTCGGACAGGCAGCGCTGCTCCTTGTCGAGGGATTCGGGATCGATCAGCTCGCTGTAGCGGCGCCGGGCATCCTCCGGCACCGACTGCGTCGGCGCCTCGCGGTCCGGGCGCAGGGTGAAGTCGGGCAGCGCGAGGCTCGCGGCGGCGATCTCGACGGGAATCGCGTCGGCGGGCGCAGGCGTGGTCGAGGACAGGGCCACCGCCTTCGGGACCGGGGGCGTCGAGCCGTCGAAGCGCTCGGCCTCGCCGTCGCCGGTCAGGTCGGCGCTGCCCGCGCCGGTGGAGGCGGCGCTGCCGGCACCGGTGGTCAGGCCGAGATCGGGCACCGGCACGAAGCCGGGATCGGGCTCAGCCTCCGCGTCCCAGATCGCGGAGCCCGGCGTCAGCGCGCCGCTGACGCTGCCGGTGACGTCACCGAACAGCAGCGCCGCGCCGGTCTCCTGGAGGGTGGCGGCGCGCCGGGCGAAACTCGCGCCGGGCGGGCGCAACGGATCGCCCTTGGCGGCCCGCTCGATCATGGGAAAGACGTGGGCGCCGATCTTGAGGTCGCCCCGCAGCGGGTCGTCGCCGGTCCGGCGCGCGGCGCCGATCAGCACCGAGCCGGGCGGCAGGGCCGGGACGACCCGCCCGTCGAGCAGGCCGACCAAGCTCGCCCCGACGGCGTTCTCCGTGCCCGCATCCGCGGTGAACGAGACCAGCAGGCCGAGGCCCGCGATCCACGGCGTCAGGGCGGCCGACAGCCAGCGCAGGCCCGTCTCCCGCCGTCCGCGTCCAGCTCCCCGTCTCGCGCCCACGATCCACCGACCCGCACATGCCCGCGACACCCGCCACGCTGCGGCCCGAACATGGCCGCTCTGGTGCCGGTGCAGGAACTATCGGTGGGTATGGTTGAGCGGGGGTTAAGCCGCGAAGGGGCTCGTGTCCCGGCACGAAAAAGGGCGGCCCGCGGGCCGCCCTCTTCGTCCTCAACCTCTCGGCAGAGCGAAAAAATCACTCCGCCGCGGGGGGCAGTTCCTCGACCGGGTCGGCGGCGCTCTCGGTCCGCTTCTGCTGCAGGATAAGGTTGTCGCGCCGCCGCGCCACGGCGCGGATGTCGGCCACCATCGAGCCCGTGCCCGCCGGGATGAGCGAGCCGACGATGACGTTCTCCTTCAGGCCCTCCAGGGTGTCGACCTTGCCGTTGACGGCGGCCTCGGTCAGCACGCGGGTGGTCTCCTGGAACGAGGCCGCCGAGATGAACGACTTCGTCTGGAGCGATGCCTTGGTGATGCCGAGCAGCACCGGCACGCCCTGGACCGGCTTCTTGCCCTCGGCCAGCAGCTTCTCGTTGATGTCGGTCAGCTCCGTCCGGTCGATCTGGTCGCCCGACAGGATGTCGGAGTCGCCGCCGTCGGTGATCTCCACCTTCTGCAGCATCTGCCGGACGATCACCTCGATGTGCTTGTCGTTGATCGACACGCCCTGAAGCCGGTAGACCTCCTGGATCTCGTTGACGAGGTAGGCGGCGAGCTCCTCCACGCCCTTGATCGCCAGGATGTCGTGCGGCGCCGGGTTGCCGTCGACGATGTAGTCGCCGAGCTCGACCACGTCCCCGTCCTGCAAGTGGATGTGCTTGCCCTTGGGGATCAGGTACTCGACCGGCTCCGACCCGTCGTGCGGGGTCAGCGTCAGGCGGCGCTTGTTCTTGTAGTCGCGCCCGAAGGCGATGGTGCCCGACTTCTCGGCGATGATCGCCGCGTCCTTCGGGCGCCGGGCCTCGAACAGCTCCGCCACACGCGGCAGACCGCCGGTGATGTCGCGGGTCTTGGCCGACTCGGTGGAGACGCGGGCGAGGATGTCGCCGGCCTTCACCTGGGCGCCCGGGTCGAAGCCGATGATGGCGTCCACGGGGAGGAAGTAGCGGGCGTCCGAGCCGCGCGGCAGCTTGACGGCCTTACCCTCGCGATCGACGACGACCATCGCCGGCTTGAGGTCCGAGGTCCGCGCCGAGCCGCGCCAGTCGATGACGACGCGCTTGGCGATGCCGGTCGACTCGTCGGTGGTCTCGGTCATCGACTGGCTGTCGTACAGGTCCTCGTAGGCCACCACGCCGTCGACCTCGGTTAGGATCGGACGGGTGTAGGGGTCCCACTCGGCGATACGCTGGCCGCGCTTGATCTTGTCGCCCTCGTCGACGCGCAGCTTGGCGCCGTATTGCAGGCGGTGGACCGCCCGCTCCACGCCGTCCGAGCCGACGATCACCACCGCCACGTTGCGGCCGGTGGCAATCAGGTCGCCGTCGGTGTTCTTCGCGATCGCCCGGTTGCGGATCCGGATCGTGCCCTCGAAGCTCGACTCGATGAACGACGAGTCGGCGATCTGGGCCGCGCCGCCGATGTGGAAGGTGCGCATCGTGAGCTGGGTGCCCGGCTCGCCAATCGACTGCGCCGCGATGACACCGACCGCCTCGCCCATGTTGACGGGCGTGCCGCGGGCGAGGTCGCGCCCGTAGCAGGTGGCGCAGACGCCGCTCTTGGTGGCGCAGACGAGCACCGAGCGGATCTTCACCTCCTGGATGCCGGCGGCGTTGATCGCCGGCAGGTGGCGCTCCTCGATCGTCTCGCCGGTGGCGACGATGACGGTCCCGTCCTGCGCCACCAGATCCTCCGCCGAGGCGCGGCCGAGGATCCGGGTGGCGAGCGTCGCCACCACTTGGCCGGCATCGACGATGGCGCGCATCTTGATGCCGTTGGTGGTGCCGCAATCCACCTCGCGGATCACCGCGTCCTGGGCCACGTCGACGAGGCGGCGGGTCAGGTAGCCGGAATTGGCGGTCTTGAGCGCGGTGTCGGCCAGACCCTTGCGGGCGCCGTGGGTCGAGTTGAAGTACTCGAGAACGTCGAGGCCTTCCTTGAAGTTCGAGATGATCGGCGTCTCGATGATCTCGCCCGACGGCTTGGCCATGAGGCCGCGCATCGCCGCGAGCTGCTTCATCTGCGCCGGCGAGCCGCGGGCACCCGAGTGGCTCATCATGTAGATCGAGTTGACCTGCTTGTCGGCGCCGGTGTCGTCCTTCTGCACCGACGAGATCCGGCCCATCATCTCCTGGGCCAGCTTGTCCGAGCACTTCGCCCAGGCGTCGACGACCTTGTTGTACTTCTCGCCCTGGGTGATCAGGCCGTCATTGTACTGCTGCTCGTAGTCCTTCACGAGCGTGCGGGTGGCGTCGACGATCGACCACTTGTTCTCCGGCACCACCATGTCGTCCTTGCCGAACGAGATGCCGGCGCGGAAGGCGTGGGTGAAGCCGAGACCCATGATGCGGTCGCAGAAGATCACCGACTCCTTCTGACCGCAGTGGCGGTAGACGGTGTCGATCATCGCCGAGATCTCCTTCTTGGTCATCAGCTTGTTGACGACGTCGAAGGGCACCTTCGGGTGCAGCGGCAGGGCGCCGGACAGGATCACCCGGCCCGGGGTGGTGTCGTAGGTCTTGACCATCGGCTCGCCGTCGGGGCCGATGCCCTTCCAGCGCCACTTGATCTTCGAGTGCAGCTTGACGGCGTCGGCGGCGAGCGCGTGTTCCAGCTCGCCGAGGTTGCCGTAGACGCCCTGCATCGGGTTGGTCTTGCTGGTCGCGTCGAACGCGCCGGGCAGGCCCTCGCCGACGATCGACAGGTAGTAGAGGCCGAGCACGATGTCCTGGCTCGGCACGATGATCGGCTGGCCGTTGGCCGGGTGCAGGATGTTGTTGGTCGACATCATCAGCACGCGCGCCTCCAACTGGGCCTCGAGGCTCAGCGGGACGTGCACGGCCATCTGGTCGCCGTCGAAGTCGGCGTTGAACGCGGCGCAGACCAGCGGGTGGAGCTGGATCGCCTTGCCCTCGATCAGCTTCGGCTCGAACGCCTGGATGCCCAGCCGGTGCAGCGTCGGCGCGCGGTTCAGCATCACCGGGTGCTCGCGGATGACCTCGTCCAGGATGTCCCAGACCTCCGGCTTCTCCTTCTCGACGAGCTTCTTGGCCTGCTTCACCGTGGCGGAGAAACCCTTGGCGTCGAGGCGCGCGTAGATGAACGGCTTGAACAGCTCCAGCGCCATCTTCTTGGGCAGGCCGCACTGGTGCAGCTTCAGCTCGGGACCGACCACGATGACCGAGCGGCCCGAGTAGTCGACGCGCTTGCCGAGCAGGTTCTGGCGGAACCGGCCCTGTTTGCCCTTCAGCATGTCGGCGAGCGACTTCAGCGGGCGCTTGTTGGCGCCGGTGATGACGCGGCCGCGGCGGCCGTTATCGAACAGCGCATCGACCGCTTCCTGAAGCATGCGCTTCTCGTTGCGGATGATGATGTCCGGCGCGCGCAGCTCGATCAGCCGCTTGAGGCGGTTGTTGCGGTTGATGACGCGGCGGTACAGGTCGTTGAGATCGGACGTGGCGAAGCGGCCGCCGTCCAGCGGGACCAGCGGGCGCAGGTCCGGCGGGATGACGGGGACGACGGTCAGGATCATCCACTCCGGCTTGTTGCCGGACATCTGGAACGCCTCGATGATCTTGAGGCGCTTGAGGAGCTTCTTCGGCTTCAGCTCGGAGGTGGTGACGGCGATCTCCTCGCGCAGATCGTTGGCGATCTTGTCGAGGTCGAGTTCCTGGAGGATGCGCCGGATGGCCTCGGCGCCGATCATCGCGGTGAACGAATCCTCGCCGTACTCCTCCTGCGCGCGCAGATACTCCTCCTCCGAGAGGAGCTGACGCTCCTTCAGGGGGGTGAGGCCCGGCTCGATGACGCAGTAGGACTCGAAGTACAGGATCCGCTCAAGGTCCTTGAGCGCCATGTCGAGCAGCAGGCCGATGCGGCTCGGCAGCGACTTCAGGAACCAGATGTGCGCGACGGGGGCGGCCAGCTCGATATGGCCCATGCGGTCGCGCCGGACGCGCGCGAGGGTGACCTCGACGCCGCACTTCTCGCAGATGACGCCCTTGTACTTCATCCGCTTGTACTTGCCGCACAAGCACTCGTAGTCCTTGATCGGCCCGAAGATCCGCGCGCAGAACAGGCCGTCGCGCTCGGGCTTGAAGGTCCGGTAGTTGATCGTCTCGGGCTTCTTGATCTCGCCGTATGACCAGGAGAGAATCTTCTCCGGGGACGAGATCGAGATCTTGATCTGATCGAAGCTGACCGGCTGGGCCTGCTGGTTGAAAAGGTTCATGACCTCTTGGTTCATGATCCGCTCCCTGTTGACGCCGCTCGCCCCGCGCCGGGCGACCGCGTCCGAAAGAAACCGGCGCCGCGCTCGGCCGGAGCGCCGCTGGCCGTCGTCGTGATCGGGAGGCCCCGCCCCTCCCCGCTCGACCGCGGCGGCTTGGAGCCGCCGCGGGAGGTGGTCGTTCCGCTTCGAGCACCTCACGAAACTCCCGGTCACCGGGAGCCCTCCCACCAGACGCGACGGCCCGGCGGGAGTTTCGTGATTGGCTCTTACTCGGCGGCGTCCGCCGGCGGTTCGAGCTGGTCGTTCGCGGCCTTCTTGGAGGAGGTCAGCTCGACGTTGAGGCCGAGCGAGCGCATCTCCTTGACCAGCACGTTGAACGACTCGGGGATGCCCGCCTCGAAGGTGTCGTCGCCGCGCACGATGGCCTCGTAGACCTTGGTGCGGCCGGCCACGTCGTCCGACTTGACGGTGAGCATCTCCTGGAGCGTGTACGCCGCGCCGTAGGCCTCCAGCGCCCAGACCTCCATCTCGCCGAAGCGCTGGCCGCCGAACTGCGCCTTGCCGCCCAGCGGCTGCTGGGTGACGAGCGAGTATGGGCCGATCGAGCGCGCGTGGATCTTGTCGTCCACGAGGTGGTGCAGCTTGAGCATGTAGATGTAGCCCATCGTCACCTTGCGGTCGAAGGGTTCGCCGGTCCGCCCGTCGTAGAGCGTCGACTGCGCCGAGCGATCGAGCCCGGCCATCTCCAGCATCTGCTCGATGTCGGCCTCCTTGGCGCCGTTGAACACCGGGGTGGCCATCGGCACGCCGCGGCGGACGTTGTTGCCGGCCTCAGCCAAATCCTCGTCCGACAGCCCGGCGAGTTCGGAGGGCGAATAGATCGCCTCCATCTCGCTGCGCAGCGGCGCGATGTCCTGCGTCTTCAGATAGGCATCGACCGCCCTGGACACCTTGCGCCCTAAGCCCGCAGCCGCCCAGCCGAGGTGCGTCTCGAGGATCTGGCCGACGTTCATGCGCGAGGGCACGCCGAGCGGGTTGAGCACGATGTCGGCGTGGGTGCCGTCCTCCAGGAACGGCATGTCCTCGATCGGCACGATGCGCGACACGACGCCCTTGTTGCCGTGGCGGCCGGCCATCTTGTCGCCGGGCTGGATCTTGCGCTTCACCGCCACGAAGACCTTGACCATCTTCATGACGCCGGGCGGAAGCTCGTCGCCGCGCTGCAGCTTCTCGACCTTGTCGAGGAAGCGCTGCTCCAGGCGCTTCTTCGACTCGTCGTACTGCTTCTGCATCGCCTCCATCTCGGTCATGAGACGGTCTTCGACGACGGCGAACTGCCACCACTGCGAGCGCGGGTAGTCGTTGATCAGCTCGCGGGTGAGCGTCGTGTCCTTGCGGAAGCCCTTCGGGCCGGCCACGGGCGCCTGACCGATCAGCACGTCCGCCAGCCGGGCGTAGGTGTTGCGGTCGAGGATCGCCTGCTCGTCGTCGCGGTCCTTGGCGAGCCGCTCGATCTCCTCGCGCTCGATCGCCTGCGCGCGCTCGTCCTTGTCGACGCCGTGGCGGTTGAACACGCGGACTTCCACGATCGTGCCGGTCACGCCCGGGGGGACCCGGAGCGAGGTGTCGCGCACGTCGGACGCCTTCTCGCCGAAGATGGCGCGCAGGAGCTTCTCCTCCGGCGTCATCGGGCTCTCGCCCTTCGGCGTGATCTTGCCGACGAGGATGTCGCCGGCGTGGACCTCGGCGCCGATGTAGACGATGCCTGCCTCGTCGAGGTTCTTCAGCGCCTCTTCCGACACGTTCGGGATGTCGCGGGTGATCTCCTCCGGCCCGAGCTTGGTGTCGCGGGCCATCACCTCGAACTCCTCGATGTGGATCGAGGTGAACACGTCATCCTTCACGATCCGCTCGGAGAGCAGGATCGAATCCTCGAAGTTGTAGCCGTTCCACGGCATGAACGCGACGAGGACGTTGCGGCCGAGCGCCAGCTCGCCGAACTCGGTGGACGGACCGTCGGCGATGATCTCGCCCTTCCGCACCGGCTCGCCGACCCGCACCAGCGGCTTCTGCGTGATGCAGGTCGACTGGTTCGAGCGCTGGAATTTTTGCAGGCGGTAGATGTCGACGCCGGGCTTGTTGGCGTCGGCCTCTTCCGTGGCGCGGATGACGATACGGGTGGCGTCCACCTGATCGACGATGCCGGTGCGGCGCGCGGCGATTGCCGCGCCGGAGTCGCGGGCGACCACGGCCTCCATGCCGGTGCCGACGAACGGCGCGTCGGCCCGCACCAGCGGCACCGCCTGCCGCTGCATGTTCGAGCCCATCAAGGCGCGGTTGGCGTCGTCGTTCTCGAGGAACGGGATCAGCGCCGCGGCGACCGACACGAGCTGCTTCGGCGACACGTCCATGAGGTCGACGCGCTCGGGCCCGACGACGATGACCTCGCCCGCCCGACGGCAGACCACGAGGTCCTCCGTGAGCTTGCGCCCCTCGTCCATCTGCGCGTTCGCCTGCGCGACGTAGTACTTCGCCTCCTCCATGGCCGAGAGGTAGGCGACCTCGTCGGTGACCACGCCGTCGCGCACGCGGCGGAACGGGGTCTCGATGAAGCCGTACTTGTTCACCCGCGCGAAGGTCGCGAGCGAGTTGATCAGGCCGATGTTCGGGCCTTCCGGGGTCTCGATCGGGCAGATGCGGCCGTAATGGGTCGGGTGCACGTCGCGCACCTCGAAGCCGGCGCGCTCGCGGGTCAGACCGCCCGGGCCGAGCGCCGACAGGCGGCGCTTGTGCGTCACCTCGGAGAGCGGGTTGGTCTGATCCATGAACTGCGAGAGCTGCGACGAGCCGAAGAACTCGCGCACCGCCGCCGCCGCGGGCTTGGCGTTGATCAGGTCCTGCGGCATCACCGTGTCGATGTCGACCTGGCTCATGCGCTCGCGGATGGCGCGCTCCATGCGGAGCAGGCCGAGCCGGTACTGGTTCTCCATCAGCTCGCCGACCGAGCGCACCCGGCGATTGCCGAGGTGGTCGATGTCGTCGATCTCGCCGCGGCCGTCGCGCAGGTCCACGAGCGCCTTGACGACGGCGAGCATGTCCTCCTTGCGGAGCGTGCGCACCGTATCGGCGGCGTCGAGGTCGAGGCGCATGTTCATCTTCACGCGCCCGACCGCCGAGAGATCGTAGCGCTCGGCGTCGAAGAACAGCGAGTGGAACATCGCCTCGGCGGTGTCGAGGGTCGGCGGCTCGCCCGGGCGCATCACCCGGTAGATGTCGAACAGCGCGCCTTCGCGGGCCGAGTTCTTGTCGACCGCCAGCGTGTTGCGGATGTAGGGACCGACGTTGACGTGGTCGATGTCGAGCACCGGCAGCTCGGACACGCCGGCATCCTCCAGCGCCTTCAGGAGCTTCTCGGTGATCTCCTCGCCGGCCTCCGCCCAGATCTCGCCGGTGTGGGTGTTGACCAGATCCTCGGCGATGTACTGGCTGACGAGATCCTCGTCGGTCGCCTTGAGGAACTTGGTGCCCTTCTCGGTGATCTGGCGGGCGTTGCGGGCGTTGAGCTTCTTGCCGGCCTCCAGCACGACCTCGCCGGAATCGGCGTCGATCAGGTCGGCGGCGGCCTTCATGCCCTTCATCCGCTCGGCGTCGAACGGCACGCGCCAGTCGGCGCCGTCGCGGTCGTAGACCACGCGGTTGTAGAAGGTCGACAGGATCTCCTCGCCGTCGAGGCCGAGCGCGTAGAGCAGCGAGGTCGCCGGCAGCTTGCGCTTCCGGTCGATGCGCACGTGCACGATGTCCTTGGCATCGAACTCCACGTCGAGCCACGAGCCGCGGTACGGGATGATGCGCGCGGCGAACAGGAGCTTGCCGGACGAGTGGGTCTTGCCCTTGTCGTGGTCGAAGAACACGCCCGGCGAGCGGTGCATCTGCGAGACGATGACGCGCTCGGTGCCGTTGACGATGAAGGTGCCGTTCTCCGTCATCAGGGGCATGTCGCCCATGTAGACGTCCTGCTCCTTGATGTCCTTGACGGACTTCGCCTGCGTGTCCGGATCGACGTCGAACACGATCAGCCGCAGGGTCACCTTGAGCGGCGCCGCGAAGGTGATGCCGCGCTGGCGGCACTCGTCGACATCGTATTTCGGCGGCTCGAACGTGTAGCGCACGAACTCCAACAGCGCCGTCGAGGCGAAGTCGGAGATCGGGAACACCGACTTGAACACGCTCTGGAGGCCTTCCTCGGCCCGGCCGCCCTCCGGCTCGTCGACCATCAGGAACTGGTCGTAGGACGCCTTCTGAACCTCGATGAGGTTCGGCATCTCGGCGACTTCCTTGATCTTGCCGAAGAACTTCCGAATGCGCTTGCGACCGACCAGCGTGTTGGCCATGTGACCTCGCTCCATCCCGCGTGCCCTGAGGCCCGGGGAAGCCTCGCGGCTCCCGCACCGGGCCGCGGCACGCCCCCGCCGGGCCGCACCGCCTGAAATCTCTCTGACGCTGGCCCCATCCAGCGCCGGCCGCCAGAGCGGCCTAAAGCCCGCGGGTGCAGCACCCGCGGGCTCCGGTCACGACAGGCCCTGCGCGGACCTCCGTGGGGTGATGGGCCGGGTCCGGCCCACCGTGGTCTTACTTGAGCTCGACCTTGGCGCCGGCCTTCTCGAGCTGGGCCTTGAGCTTCTCGGCCTCGTCCTTGGCGACGCCCTCCTTGACGGGCTTCGGCGCGCCCTCGACGAGGTCCTTGGCCTCCTTGAGGCCGAGGCCGGTGATCGCGCGGACCTCCTTGATGACCTCGATCTTCTTGTCGCCGGCGGCGGCGAGCACGACCGTGAACTCGGTCTGCTCCTCGACGGCGGCGGCGGCGCCACCACCGGCGGCCGGGCCGGCGGCCACGGCGACGGCGGCGGCGGCCGAGACGCCCCACTTCTCCTCGAGCATCTTGGCGAGGTCGGCGGCCTCGAGAACGGTCAGCGACGACAGGTCGTCGACGAGCTTGGCAAGATCAGCCATTTTCGGATCCTCTCAGGATATCGGTTCGAACGGGTGGTTTTGAAAGGCCTCAGGCGGCCTCGTCCTTCTTGGCATAGGCCCCGAACACGCGGGCGAGCTTGGCCGCCGGCGCGTTGGTGAGCTGGGCGAGCTTGGTCGCGGGCGCCTGGATGAGGCCCACGAGCTTGCCGCGCAGTTCGTCCAGCGACGGAAGCGCGGCGAGCGCCTTCACACCGTCGGGGTTCAGGGCGGTCTTCCCCATCGCGCCGCCGAGGATCACGAGCTTGTCGTTGGCCTTGGCGAAATCGACCGCGACCTTGGCGGCGGCGACCGGATCGCCCGAGTAGGCGAGCAGGGTCGGGCCCTTCAGGAGCGGCTTGATGGAGGCGACGTCCGTGCCATCGAGAGCGATGCCGGCGAGGCTGTTCTTGGCGACCTTCACGGTGGCGCCGGCCTGCTTCATCTGCGCGCGCAGCTTCTGCATGTCGGCGACCGTGAGGCCCTTGTAGTGGGCCACGACGACGACGGCGCTCGTGGTGAACACGCCGTTGAGCGTCGAGACGAGGTCAGCTTTAGCTGTCCGGTCCACTGGGCTCTCTCCGGTTGGCGGAACCCGGTCTCGGGCCCGCCGGTTGCACATGCCGCCCGGACGCAGTCTCGGCCTTGAAAGACCGGGAACGTCCGAACGACGCTTCGCGGCCCTGTCCCCGAACGTGGCCTCCGGGGAGGCTCGCCGCGGGTGAGTTGGTTCAAACCGACACCCCTCCGCGGCCCGAGGCCGTGGCGAGGCTTTTCAAGAGTTCGGTCATCCCCGTCTGTGCAGGCTGGTCTTGGATTAAGCCGGCGAACCGGCACCTGCAGTCTCGGACAGGACATGGCCGGACGCGGACCCGAAGGGCTTTTCACCCTCCCGATCCCGCCGGCCAGAGCCGCCCGGTTGCCCAGGCGACATTTCGAACGGAAACCGGCCGATCGGCCGTCTCCTTCCATGAGGTGAATGGCGTGAGGCGCGGTATATAGAGCCTAGCAAGCGCCCTGCCAAGGGCCGAAGCGCGACTTTTCCGCCGCAGGCAAGGGGATGCGGCAGGGGATGCATGCGGGGCATGCGCGGGTGAGCGTGCTCACGGATCGGGCTCGGTCTCGCCGAGGAGCGCCTCGACATCGCGGCCGCGGTACAGGACCCGGACGATCTCAAGCGCCACGATCGTTCCGGCGGACCCGCTCCGCGTGCCTCTCCTCCAATCGGTCGAAGACCGCGTCGAGGGGGAGGGTTGGCCCGACGGCGTCGAACGCCTCGCCGATCTCGCGCAGCAGGGCGTCCCGATGCGTACCGCGGTCGGCTTCCCGCTGTTCCAGCAGCTTGAGGCCGGCGCGCACGACCTCCGTCGCGTCGCGGAAACGGCCGCTGTCGACCTGATCGCGGACGAAGCCGTCGAAATGGGGCCCCAGATCGATCTCGGTCGTCACGGGCCCGTCCTCCCCGGCCTCACGCCGCCTCGCGCTCGGGCACCAGCCGGCGCCGGGCGTTCGCCCACCACGAGCGGCGCCGGGCGGCCTCCGTCTCCGCCGCCTTGGCGGCGTAGAACGAGGCGTTGTGCTCGCCGCGCAGGGCCTCGCGGGTGAAGCGGATGAGGTGATGGGCGACGAAGCCCATGTTGAACACCGCCTCGATCTGGCCGCGCCGCAGCGCGTAGCCCGCCGCCTGCCAGAACGGCCGCCGGTAGTCGGAGAACAGGCCGACCCGGGTGATGATGTTGAAGCCGAGGATCAGGCCGCGGCGCAGGTTGGTGAAGGTCAGCTTGCCCTTGGTCGGCGTCACGATCCGGTGCGTATAGGTGGTGTCGCACTGGTGCTTGAACCGCTCGAAGATCTTCTCCGGCGCGTAGGCGTGGCCGATCGCCCGGCGCCAGCTCGCCACCACGCTGTCGTGCGGGCGCTTGAACAGCACGTTCGATTCGAGCGCCGCGTCGTGCACCAGCCGCCCTTCCCGCTCCAGCCGGTCCCACAGGGGCGTCTTGGGCAGGGCCTGGAGCAGGTTGATGGTCAGCACCGGGATCGCCGAGCGGTCGATGAAGTCGATCAGGTTCTGCTCGGAGCGGTCGGTGTCGGAGTCGAGGCCGAGGATGATGCCGGAGGTGACCTCCAGCCCGTAGGAATTGAGCGTCTCGATCGCCTCGTACATCGGCACGGCGGCGTTGTGGGTCTTGTCGATGCCCTTGAGGGCCTCCGCCTCCGGCGTCTCGATGCCGACGAACACGGTCATGAAGTTCGCCTGCCGCATCAGCTCGAGGATCTCGGGCTGTTTGGCCATGTTGAGCGTCGCCTCGCAGGCGAACTGGAGCGGGTAGTCGTTCCGCTTCTGCCACGCCACGAGGTGCGGCAGCATCTCGCGGGTCGCCTTGCGGTTGCCGATGAAGTTGTCGTCGACGAAGTAGACCACCGCCGGGTGGCCGGGCTGGCTGACGATCGCGTCGAGCTCGGCGCACATCTGCTCCGGCGACTTGAGCCGCGGCTGGCGCCCGTAGAGCTGCGGGATGTCGCAGAACTCGCAGCGGTAGGGGCAGCCCGAGGAGAATTGCAGCGAGCCGATCAGGTAGCGCTTCAGCGGCACCGCCTCGTAGGCCGGGGCCGGGAAGTCGGACAGCGCGAGGCGCTCGGCCGTCTCGTAGACCTCCTGGGCGGCGGGCCGGGCGGTGTCGCGGTCGAGGCGCGCGATCAGCCGGTCGGTGGCGTCGCCGATCTCGCCCATGTGGAGGCAGTCGAAGTCCGGGTACTTCTCGGGCGCGCCCGAGACCGAGGGACCGCCGAGCACGGCGATCCGGCCTGCCGCGTGGGCGCGGGCGCGGATATCGTGGATCTGCCCCTCCTGGATGTGCATCCCTGAGACGAACACGGCGTCGGCCCAGGCGAAGTCGGCGGGCGCGGCGCGGCGGATGTTCTCGTCGATGAACCGGCACTCCCAGGTCTCCGGCATGTAGGCCGCGATCACCAGGAGACCCTGCGGGGGCATGAACGCCTTCACGCCGCCCATGAGCGGGTAGGCGTGGGAGAACGTGCCGAAGGACGGCGTGTAGGCGGGGAAGACGCAGAGGATGCGGCGTCGGGACGTGACGGGAACGGTGCTACGCATGGGGCCTATCTAGCACAGGCCGGACGCTTGGGAGCCCTGTCCGGCGCGCTTATCGGATCCCTCGCTGGATCGTCACGTCCCTTCGGCATCCGCGAAGACAGGGTGCGGCAATCCCGCATTGTCGGCTCGCCGGTCCCCGCCGATCCTCGGACCATGCCGACCCACCTGCCCCGCCCCCGTCCCGAGCCCCCGAAGCCGGCGATGCAAGCAGCCCCGGTCCTCGCCTCCGCGTGGCTCGCGAGCGTGATCCTGCTCGTGGCGGCGCTCGGCGGGGAAGCGCCCAGGCGCTGCGCCATACCCGCTTCGGCCGCCTCGGCCGCGGTCCCGGCGGCGCAGATGGCCGGAATCGACGAGCCCGCGGCGCTGCTGCGGGACATGCTCGGCCGCGATTGAGCCCCTCACCCCGGACGCGAGCCCCGTGCACATCCTTTCCGACCCCGTCATCGTCGCCGCGGTGCTCGCGGCCTTCCTGCTCGCGGGCTTCGTCAAGGGCGTGATCGGCCTCGGCCTGCCGACCGTGGCGATGGGGCTGCTCGGCACGGCCATGCCGCCGGTCCAGGCCGCCGCCCTGCTGATCGTGCCCTCCCTCGTCACCAACCTGTGGCAGTTGCTCGCCGGCCCGAGCATCCGCGCGGTCGCCCGCCGGCTCTGGCCGATGCTGGCCGGCGTCATCGCGGGGACGCTCGCCGGGTCGGGGCTGATGACCGGCCGGGCCGGGCACTGGGCGGCTCTGGGGCTCGGGATCGCCCTGATCGCCTACGCGGTCATCGGGCTCGCCGCGGTGCGGTTCCGGGTGCCGCCGCGGCGCGAGCCCTGGCTCGCGCCGGTGATCGGCGCGGCGACCGGCCTCGTGACGGCGGCGACCGGCGTGTTCGTGCTGCCCGCGGTGCCCTACCTCGCCGCGCTCGGCCTGAAGAAAGACGACCTGATCCAGGCGCTCGGCCTGTCGTTCACGGTCTCGACGCTGGCGCTCGCTGGCGCGCTCGCCACCGCGAGCAGCCTCCAGCCCGGGGAGGTCGGCGCCTCACTGCTGGCGCTCGTGCCCGCGCTCGTCGGCATGGCGGCCGGCGGCTGGCTGCGCGGGCGGGTGAGCGAGGCCGTGTTCCGCCGCTGCTTCTTCGCCGGCCTGCTGGTGCTCGGCGCCCACATCGCGATCCGCGCCGTGCTGTGAACGCAGAGAAGCGGGCGGGGGGGGGCGGGGGGGGGGGGGCGCGCCGCCCCGCCTGGCTAATCCCGGGGGTAACGGCGCGCGCGGCGCGGTGGTGTTCACGCTGAGAGGCGCCCGGCGGGGGCCGGGCGCTTCTCAGTCCGTCGATCCGAAGGAATCAGGCGGTGAGAACGGTCGAGGGCTCGACCTTCACGCCCGGGCCCATCGTCGAGGTGACGGCGATGCGCTGGACGTAGGTGCCCTTGGCGCCCGTGGGCTTCGCCTTGGCGACCGCGTCGGCGAAGGCCTTGATGTTCTCCACGAGCTTCTGCTCGTCGAAGGACACCTTGCCGACGCCGGCGTGGACGATGCCGGCCTTCTCGACGCGGAACTCGACGGCGCCGCCCTTGGCCGCGCCGACCGCGCCCTTCACGTCCATCGTCACGGTGCCGACCTTCGGGTTCGGCATCAGGCCGCGCGGGCCCAGCACCTTACCCAGCCGCCCGACGAGCGGCATCATGTCGGGGGTGGCGATGCAGCGGTCGAACTCGATCTTGCCGCCCTGGACGATCTCCAGGAGATCCTCCGCCCCGACGATGTCGGCGCCCGCCGCCTTGGCGTCGTCCGCCTTGGCGCCGCGGGCGAAGACCGCGACGCGGACCGTGCGGCCGGAGCCGTTCGGCAGGTTGCAGACGCCGCGGACCATCTGGTCGGCGTGGCGCGGATCGACGCCGAGGTTCATCGAGATCTCGACGGTCTCGTCGAACTTGGCGCTCGCCCGCTCCTTCACGAGCTTGATCGCCTCGGCGAGGGGGTAGAGCTTGGTGACCTCAAGCCCCTCGCGGGCGGCGCGGATGCGCTTGCCTTCCTTAGCCATGCTGCCCTCCCCTCACGCCGTGACTTCGAGGCCCATGGCCCGGGCGGAACCCCGGATCATGGCGACCGCCGCGTCGACGGAATCGCAGTTCAGGTCGGGCATCTTCCGCTCGGCGATCTCGCGCAGTTGCGCCTCGGAGATCTTGCCCACCGTCGGGCCCTTGCCCGGGGTCTTGGAGCCCGACGCCGGCTTCTTGCCGAGCTTCAGACCGGCGGCCTTCTTCAGGAAGAAGGTGACCGGCGGCTGCTTCATCTCGAAGGTGAACGAGCGGTCCTGATACGCGGTGATGATCACCGGGATCGGGGTGCCCTTCTCCATCTGCGCGGTCTTCGCGTTGAAGGCCTTGCAGAATTCCATGATGTTGAGGCCGCGCTGACCGAGCGCCGGACCGATCGGCGGCGACGGGTTCGCCGCGCCGGCCGGGACCTGAAGCTTCACGTAGCCCGTGATCTTCTTCGCCATGGGACTGCTCCCAATGTCTGCCCGCCCCCGCGCTGCCGAGGCGCGGCGGGTCGGACGGTTGCAGGTCGCGGTGCGAGCCGTGGATCCCGGAGGCGAGGCCGGGCGGGTCTCCCGCGGGGTTTTGGCGAATAGGGAGTAGCGAATAGCGAATAGACGGCGTCGCGCATGGCGCCGACCGTCGAGAGGGCGGCCGCCCCCTACTCGCTATTCGCTACTCCCTATTCGCTCTACGATCAGGCCTTCTCGACCTGGGCGTATTCCAGCTCCACCGGGGTGGCGCGGCCGAAGATCGACACGGCGACCTTCAGGCGGGAGCGGGCGTCGTCGATCTCCTCGACGGTGCCGTTGAAGCTCGCGAACGGACCGTCGGCGACCCGCACCGTCTCGCCGATCTCGAACGAGATCGAGGGCTTCGGGCGGTCGACGCCCTCGGCGACCTGACCCTTAATGCGCTCGGCCTCGGCGTCCGGGATCGGCACCGGCTTCGACTTGTCGGCGCCGAGGAAGCCCGTGACCTTGGGGGTGTTCTTGATGAGGTGGTAGACCTCGTCGGTGAGGTCGCACTTCACCAGCACGTAGCCGGGGAAGAACTTGCGCTCGGCATCGACCTTCCGGCCGCGGCGGACCTCGACGACCTTCTCGGTGGGGACCATCACCTCGTCGAACAGGTCGGTCAGCCCGCGCTGGGCCGCCTGGTCCTTGATGGACTGGGCGACCTTGTTCTCGAAATTCGAGTAGGCGTGGACGATGTACCAGCGCTTCGACACGGTTCCGTTCAACTCCGATGAGTCCGCCGCCTCCGGTGGGGCCGCGGGGTCAGGCCCCTAGAGCCCGAGGATCAGGCCGACGACGAAGCGCATGGCCTGATCGACCACGGTGAAGAACAGGCTCGCGGCCACCACCATCACGAACACCATGATCGTGGTGATGGTCGTCTCCTTGCGGGAGGGCCACGTGACCTTGCGGGCCTCGTCGCGCACCTGCGCCAGGAACTCGCCGGGGCCGACGCGCTTCTGCGGCGTCCGGGCCGGCGGGGTCTGGCGGGCAGGCGGCGCGGCGTCGCGGCCGCGGGGGGCGCCGCGCGCGAGATCCACCTTCTTGGTCGCTTCGTTCGATGCCATGACGCCGTTGTGTTCGCGTGTGCGGGCCTAGAACCTGCCGGCCGCGTCCGGGAACGCGAACGTGAGGCGCCGAGGGCTCCACGGCCCGCACCGACGGTCGCTTCAGATCTCGGATTGGGCCCGCTCTAGCGCAAGTCCGCCGGCTTGTCGACCGGCGCCGCGCCGAATGGTCTGGCAGGAGTGGAGGGACTCGAACCCGCAACCTCCGGTTTTGGAGACCGGCGCTCTGACCAGTTGAGCTACACTCCTGCGGGCACCGCTCGCGCGGTGCGCCCGCTCCTTGCCGCAATGGGGCGGCGGATGCAAGCGCGATGGCGGCGCCGGAACCCGGATTCGACGCGCGACGAAAAAAGGCCGGCGCGGGGCCGGCCTTTCAGGGGCGGCGCCCCGCTGCACGCGGCGCGCCGTCATGTCTCGAAACGATCAGTCGTTGATGGCGGCGACGACGCCGGCGCCGACGGTGCGGCCGCCCTCGCGGATGGCGAAGCGCAGCTTCTCCTCCATGGCCACCGGCACGATGAGCTGCACGTCCATCGTCACGTTGTCGCCCGGCATCACCATCTCGGTGCCCTCCGGCAGCGTGCACACCCCCGTCACGTCGGTCGTGCGGAAGTAGAACTGCGGCCGGTAGTTCGTGAAGAACGGCGTGTGCCGCCCGCCCTCCTCCTTCGTCAGGATGTAGGCCTCGGCCTTGAACTTGGCGTGCGGCTTCACCGAGCCCGGCTTGCACACCACCTGGCCCCGCTCCACGTCCTCGCGCTTCGTGCCGCGCAGCAGGACGCCGACGTTGTCGCCCGCCTGACCCTGGTCGAGCAGCTTGCGGAACATCTCGACGCCCGTCACCGTCGTCTTCGTGGTCGCCCGGATGCCGACGATCTCGACCTCCTCGCCCACCTTCACGATCCCGCGCTCCACGCGCCCCGTCACCACCGTGCCGCGCCCCGAGATCGAGAACACGTCCTCGATCGGCATCAGGAACGGCATGTCGATCGGACGCTCCGGCTGCGGGATGTAGGCGTCCACCGTCGCCATCAGCGCCAGAACCGCCTCCTTGCCGATCTTGGGCTCCTTGTCCTCCAGCGCCATCAGCGCCGAGCCCTTGGTGATCGGGATGTCGTCGCCCGGGAAGTCGTACTTCGACAGAAGCTCGCGCACCTCCAGCTCGACCAGCTCCAGGAGCTCCTCGTCGTCGACCATGTCGACCTTGTTGAGGAACACCACCAGCGCCGGAACGCCCACCTGGCGCGCCAGCAGGATGTGCTCGCGCGTCTGCGGCATCGGGCCGTCGGCCGCCGACACCACCAGGATCGCCCCGTCCATCTGCGCGGCGCCGGTGATCATGTTCTTCACGTAGTCGGCGTGCCCGGGGCAGTCGACGTGCGCGTAGTGCCGGTTCGTGGTCTCGTACTCCACGTGCGCCGTCGAGATCGTGATCCCGCGCGCCTTCTCCTCCGGCGCCTTGTCGATCTGGTCGTAGGCCGTGAACGTCGCCCCGCCCGACTCCGCCAGGACCTTCGTGATCGCCGCCGTCAACGACGTCTTGCCGTGATCGACGTGGCCGATCGTGCCGATGTTGCAGTGCGGCTTCGTGCGCGAAAACTTTTCCTTGCCCATGATTCCCGTTCCTGCGGCGGGGCCACCAGCGGGTGCCCGGATCGTGCCCGGCCGCCCCGCATCGCGGCGGGGGCGAAAGGCGCGGTCCGCTTAGAGGGAAGGTCCGCCGGGATCAAGGCCCGCGGCCCCCGGGTCACCCGGCCTGTCAAGCTGCACCGATGGCGCCGTGCAGGTGAATATTCGCCCCCGACCCGGTGGTCGGCGGCTTTCGGGCGAGAGTGTGGCATCCAGGGCATAGCGGGCCCCGCACGGCCGAGCTTAGACTGTTCCCAGATCACGGTTACACTGTCGGGTCCCGCCACGATGATGAAGAAGCTCCTCCTCGCCAGCACCGCGGCGACCCTGGTCGCCACGGCCGCCACCGCCGCCGACCTCCCGCGCCGCGCGCCGCCGCCGCCGGTCTTCACCCCCGTGCCGGTGTTCACCTGGACCGGCTTCTACGCCGGCTTCGAGAGCACCTACGTCTTCACCGATCGCCAGCGCATCACCACCGCGGGCATCTCGCCGGTGAACATCGCCAACGTGGCCGCCGCCCGCCGCCCGGCGGTGACCTCGATCACCGACGACGGGTTCGCCAACATCGGCGGCACCGCCGGCTTCAACTACCAGTTCACCCCGGGCTCCGGCTTCGTGGTCGGCATCGCCAACAGCATCGACTGGACCGACCTCGTCAAGAACCGCTACGTCCTCGGCGCCCCGAATGCCGGCGGCGTGGCCGCCAACCCGAACGCCTTCCGCCAGAGCCTCGACTGGCTCGGCACCCTCACCGGCCGCGTCGGCTACGCCTTCGACCGCGTCATGGTCTACGGCCTGGGCGGTCTCGCCTACGGCAACGTCTTCTACGACGCGAACTTCTTCACCCCCGGCGGCGCTCTCGCCTTCGCCGGACGCTACGACGACTTCCAGACCGGCTACGCCTACGGCGGCGGCATCGAGATCGCCATCCCGACCGACAACTTCCTCAACACGTTCGCGGTCGCCAAGTATCTCGGCCTGAAGTACGACGCCCTGACGATCAAGGCCGAGTACGTGCACTACGACCTCGGCAGCCGCAACGTGCTCGTCGCGGCGATCCCGGGCGTGGGCACCGGCGCCGGCTACGTGTCGCGGTTCCGCACCGAGGGCGATCTCGTCCGCGCCGGCTTCAACTACAAGTTCGGCGGTTTCTAGGAGCGGCGGACGACACCGGCCGCCGCGGCGGCCGGCCTGAATGCGGGGGGTGGGGGCTCAGGCCTCCGCCCCTTTCTCGTCGTTCGGACCTATCCGGCCGCGCCGGATTCCAGCGCCTCGGCGCGCGCGGCCGCCTCGACCGCGACGAGGCAACGCCGGCGCGTCCCGGGATCGGCGATGCGGGCGAAGGCATCCTGGAGCGCGGCGGCCTCCATCGCCGCGGCGAGGCGCTCGGGCGCCCGCTGACCCGATCGCGAGACCTGGACGAACGCGTCCGCGGACAGGCCGAACACGGCGGCGATGCGGGCCAGCGCCTGCGCGCGTGAGCGAGCCGCGGCGTCCGTACCGTTCACCGCACCACCGCCCACGCAAACCCCCATCCGCGTTCCGACGGCCGCGCCGCCCTTCGTGAACCCATCGGCCGGACCGGACGGTCGACGCGGGCGCTCCATCGCGCACAACTTTCACGTGCGCAATGTGGCACTTTGCGGACTTGAGCGCCGCGGCATCGCAACCCTCAGAGTCTGCCTGGGATCATATTGTGGTTTGGCAGAGCTTTCGCGTCATGAGGCGGATGGAGGCGAGCAGCAGGAAGGCGCGGGCGGTGCGCGAGCGGCATTCCCAGTCCTTGGCCAGCCTCCGACAGCGGTTGAGCCAAGCAAAAGTCCGCTCGACGATCCAGCGCTTGGGCAGCACGACGAAGCCCTGGGCCTTCTCGGAGCGCTTGACGATCGTCAGCTTGAGCCGACGGCAGACCCGGCGCAGGCCCGCCTTGAAGGCCGGTCCCTGGTAGCCGCCGTCGGCATACAGCCGCAGCAGGAAGGGATAGAGGCCGAACAGGGTCGCCATCACCCAGACGCCGCCGGTGCGGTCCTGCACGCTGGCCGGGTGCACCAGGGCGTGCATCACGAGACCGTGCGCGTCGACGAGGACGTGACGCGTCTTGCCGCGGATCTTCTTGCCCGCGTCGTAGCCCGACGGGTCGATCGACGCCCCCCTTTTTCCGCGCCCTTGACGCTCTGGCTGTCGAGGATGGCGGCCGTCGGACTGGCTTCCCGCCCGGCCTGCTCCCGGCAGGCCATGAACAGCGTGTGGTGGATCCGCGCCAGCGTGCCGTCGTAGTCCCATCGGTCGAGGTAGCCGTGCACGGTCGCGCGCGGCGGCAGATCCGTGGGCAGCGCCCGCCACTGGCAGCCGGTGCTGAGCACGTACA
>NZ_JAUYZI010000023.1:2500-101978 GCF_030700245.1 Methylobacterium amylolyticum | reverse complement strand
GTGCTCCACCACCTTCAGGCCGACCTTCGGCAGGCATTCCTGGTAGCCGGCGTCGAGCGGGCGGGTCCAGGCCGCGTCCTCGCTCATGATCGCCGCCGTCTTCGCCTTGAGCAGGCCGACCACCGCCTCCTTGGCGGAATCGCAGACCGACTGCGCGAGCGCGTGCGAGGTCATGTAGCCGTGGAAGGTGTACTTGTTGCGGGCGTAGTCCTTGTGCACCGCCACGCTGATCTCGTTCGACGCCGCGCCCGGGGTGATCATCGGCGTCTTGAGGCGCGCCGCCCAGGGCATCAGCGCCAGCACCACCTCGGAGATGTAGCTGGCGATGACGATGTTGACCTTGTCCTCGCTGACCGCGCGCTGGAAGGCGCGGACCGCGTCGGCGGCCGAGCTCTTGTCGTCGTAGGCGACCACCTCGATCTTGCGGCCCTCGACGCCGCCCGCGGCGTTGATCTCGTCGGCGGCGAGCTGCACCGCCTGCGGGATCGAGGCGCCGATCACCGACTGGGCCTCGGCGATCACCCCGATGCGGATCGGGTCGGCGGCGCGGGCGGGGCCGGGCAGGGCGAGCGCGGCGGCCAGGAGGGCGGGCAGGGCGCGCCGGGTGATGACGCGCCGGGTGAGGACGGTCCGTGTGGTTGCAGCCATGGCGTTTCCTCGTCCGCGAATGGAATTTTGTATTCTCTTTCGCGCGGGGCGAGCTTATCGGCGCGGCCGCCGATCACAAGGGCCGCGCGCGGCGGACCGGCTGACAATCGTCGCGCCGGCGTTTCACGCGCCCGCCCTGGCCCGCTCGCCCCTCCGCCCTATCGCTGCGCCGCCTTCACCGCCGCGGGCAGGATGATCTTTCCGTTGGCGATCCCCGCCGGCCAGACCGCGACCTGCTTGCCCGACTGCCACTGGGCGAGCAGCCCGGTGACGAGGCCCGGCCCGTACTTGATCGAGTGGGTGAAGGGATCGTCCTTGCCGTAGAACTGGATGCGACCGACGGTGCCCGGCCAGTCGGTCTTCTCCAGGGCGTCGACCATCTTGTCGGCCTCGGTCGAGGCGGCCCGCTTGACCGCGTCGGCGACGTAGTAGGTCGCGTCGTAGGCCATGTAGCCCGCGTAGGACGGCGCCCCGCCGAAGCGCTTGGTGTAGGCGTCGGTGAAGCCGTTGGTCTTGTCGGTCATCGCCACGCCCGGCACGGCGATGGCGTCGAACAGCACGCCCTCGGTCGCGCCGTTGGTGTTGGCCCAGAAGGTGGACGAGGTCGCCTGCCCGCTGACGCCGGTCATGGCGATCGGCACCTTCTGGTTCTGCCACTGCACGGTCGGCTGCACGCCGACATGGGCGATGCCGGTGACGATCAGGTCCGGCTTGGCCGCCTCGATCTTGTTGTAGATCGGCGTGAAGTCGCCGGTGTCCGGCGAGAACCGGACGTGCTCCACCACCTTCAGGCCGACCTTCGGCAGGCATTCCTGGTAGCCGGCGTCGAGCGGGCGGGTCCAGGCCGCGTCCTCGCTCATGATCGCCGCCGTCTTCGCCTTGAGCAGGCCGACCACCGCCTCCTTGGCGGAATCGCAGACCGACTGCGCGAGCGCGTGCGAGGTCATGTAGCCGTGGAAGGTGTACTTGTTGCGGGCGTAGTCCTTGTGCACCGCCACGCTGATCTCGTTCGACGCCGCGCCCGGGGTGATCATCGGCGTCTTGAGGCGCGCCGCCCAGGGCATCAGCGCCAGCACCACCTCGGAGATGTAGCTGGCGATGACGATGTTGACCTTGTCCTCGCTGACCGCGCGCTGGAAGGCGCGGACCGCGTCGGCGGCCGAGCTCTTGTCGTCGTAGGCGACCACCTCGATCTTGCGGCCCTCGACGCCGCCCGCGGCGTTGATCTCGTCGGCGGCGAGCTGCACCGCCTTGGGGATGGCGCCGCCGGCCACCGACTGGGCCTCGGCGATCACCCCGATGCGGATCGGATCGGCGGCGCGGGCGGGGCCGGGCAGCGCGAGCGCGGCGGCCAGGAGGGCGGGCAGGGCGCGCCGGGTGATGACGCGCCGAGTGAGGGCGGTCCGGGGGGATGCAGCCATGGCGTTTCCTCGTCGGCGGACGGAATTTTGTATTCTCTCCCGCACCGGGCGAGTCTATCGGCGCCCGCGCCGATCTCAAGGGCCGCCGCGCGCCGGCCGGCTGACGTTTGCGCGGCGGCGTCTCGCGCCCCCCCACCGGGGGCTATCCGGGGGCTCGGGCCGGGCCTAGGTTCGCCCCAAGTCCGCGCTCGCCAGGTCCGCTCGACCGGGCCGGCGCGGCAGCCTCGGGACGAGGGCGGATCGGGTGAGGAACACGCTTCTGGCCGCCCTCCTGGGCGCGGCGCTCGCGACGGCGTGGGGCGGACCCGCCCCGGCGCAGGATTCCGAACAGATCTCGGACGGAAAGGTCCGGATCGGGCTGATCCTCGACATGTCCGGGGTGTTCGCCGACGTGACCGGCCCCGGCAGCGCCGCTGCGGCGACGATGGCGGTGGAGGATTTCGGCGGCTCCGTGCTCGGCAAGCCGGTCGAGGTCGTGGTGGCCGACCACCAGAACAAGGCGGATGTCGCGGCCGCCACCGCCCGGGAGTGGTTCGACACGGGCCGCGTCGACGCGATCCTCGACGTGGCCGCCTCGGCGCCGGCGCTGGCGGTGGCCGAGATCGCCCGGGCCAAGGACAGGATCGCCGTGTTCAACGGCCCCGGCGCGGTGCGGCTCACCAACGAGGCGTGCTCGCCGGTGACCGTGCACTACGCCTACGACACCTACGCGCTGGCGAGCGCCACGGGACAGGCGACGGTGAAGGCCGGCGGCACGTCGTGGTACTTCATCGCCGCCGACTACACGTTCGGCCAGGAACTCGCCCGCGACGCCTCCGCGGTGGTCAAGGCCAACGGCGGCAGCGTGCTCGGCGAAGTGCGCGCGCCGCTCAACACGGCGGATTTCTCCTCGTTCCTCCTCCAGGCGCAGGCGTCGGGCGCCAAGGTGGTGGGGCTCGCCAATGCGGGGCGCGACACCACCAATGCGATCAAGCAGGCGGCCGAGTTCGGGCTGACGCAGGGTGGCGGCCAGCGGCTCGCGGCCTTGCTCGCCTACATCAACGACGTCCACAGCCTGGGGCTGCCCGCCACCCAGGGCATGCTGCTGACCGAGGGGTTCTACTGGGACCTCGACGACGGCACCCGCGCCTTCGCCAAGCGCTTCCACGCCCGCACCGGCCGGATGCCGAACATGTCCCAGGCCGGCGTCTACTCGGCGGTGACCCACTATCTGAAGGCGGTGAAGGCGTCCGGCACCGACGCCACCGCGCCGGTGATGCGGGCGATGCGCGAGACGCCGATCGACGATTTCTACGCCCGTGGCGGGCGGATCCGCGCGGACGGCCGCATGGTCCACGACATGTACCTGTTCCAGGTGAAGACGCCCGCCGAGTCGACGGGCGAATGGGACCTCTACAAGCGCGTCGCCACCATCCCCGGCGATCAGGCGTTCCAGCCGCTCTCGGCGTCGCGCTGCCCGCTGGTGAAGAGATGACCCTGCGCTGGAGCACCCGCCCGAAGGGCTCGACCTGGGGGGATTTCGGGCCCGACGACGAGTTGGGCCGGCTCAACCTGCTCACGCCGGAGAAGGTGCTCCAGGGCGTCGCCGAGGTGCGCGAGGGGCTCACCTTCTGCCTCAGCCTGCCGCTGGACCTGCCCGGCGGCAACGTCCTCAACCCCCGCCGCCACCCGCCGAAGATCACGCCGACGGTCCGCGCGAACGGGCGGCCGAACATGCTCTTCCCGGTCTGCGAGGAGGTGGAGGGCGCCACCGACGTGATCTGCGACGACCGGGCGGTGATCCACCTGCAATACTCGACGCAGTGGGACTCCCTCGCCCATGTCGGCTCGCTCTACGACGCCGACGAGTCCGGCCTGCGGCCGACCTTCTACAACGGCTTCCGCGGCGGCCACGACATCGTCGGCCCGACGCAAGCCGGCGAGGAGGGCCCGTCCCGGGCCAAGCGCCTCGGCGTCGAGCGGCTGGCGGAGAAAGGCATGCAGGGCCGCGCGGTGATGATCGACCTGCGCGCCCATCTCGGCGACGCCAAGACCCGCGTCGGCTACGACACGCTCAGCCGGATCCTCGCGGCCGACGGCGTCGTGATCGAGCCCGGCGACATGGTCTGCCTGCACACCGGCTACGCCGAGCACCTGATCGCCATGGGCGGGCGGCCCGACCCGGACCGGATCCACGACCTCTGCGCCGGCCTCGACGGGCGCGACCAAAAAATCCTCGACTGGATCACCCGCACCGGCCTCTGCGCGCTGATCGCCGACAACTACGCGGTGGAGTCCTACCCGGCGGGTCCGCGGCCCACCGGGATCGAGTGCTGCGCGACCCTGCCGCTGCACGAGCACTGCCTGTTCAAGCTCGGCGTCAACCTCGGTGAGTTGTGGCACCTGACGCCGCTCGCCGACTGGCTGCGGGCGCGGGGGCGCAGCCGCTTCCTGCTCACCGCCCCGCCCCTGCGCCTGCCCGGCGCGGTCGGCTCGCCGGCGACCCCGATCGCCACGGTCTGAGGGAGGGCGGCCATGGAGATCGCGGTCGTCGGCGGCGGGCTGATGGGGCACGGCATCGCCCTGGTGCTGGCGCTCGGCGGCCACGGGGTGCGGATCACCGACACGCGGCCCGAGACGCTCTCCGCGATCCCCGGGCTGATGGAATCGGCGCTCGCCACCCTGATGGAAGCGGACGCCGCCCCCGCCGGCTGGGACGCCGGGCGGCTCTCCGGCGCGGTGCGGATCACCTCCGATCTCGCGGCGACGGTGGCCGACGCCGACCTCGTGGTCGAGGCGATCACCGAGAACCCGGACGCGAAGCGCGCCCTGTTCGCAGAGCTCGACCGGCTCTGCGCGCCCGGGACGGTGATCGCCAGCAACACCAGCTACCTCGACCCCTTCCCGCTGATCCCGGAGGCCCGGCAGGCCCGCGCCCTGGTGATGCACTGGTACACGCCGCCCTACATCGTCGATCTCGTCGACGTGGTGCCGGGCCCCGGGACCGACCCGGCGGTGGTCGAGGCGATGCGCGCCCTCGTCGCCGGGCTCGGCCAGAAGCCGATCGTGCTGGCGCGCTTCGTGCCCGGCTACGTCGCCAACCGCATCCAGTCGGCGATCAGCGCCGAGGTGTTCCGCCTGCTCGACGAGGGCGTGGCCACGCCGCGCGAGATCGACGACGCGGTGATCCACGGGCTATCCCTGCGCCTGCCGGTCCTCGGCCACCTCGCCAAGGCCGACTTCACCGGCCTGGAGCTGACGCAGCGGGCGCTCGCCAACGCCACCTACGCACCGCCGCCCGCGCGGACGAAGTCCGGGACCCTCGACGCGCTCTGCGCCGAGGGCCGCACCGGAGTGATGGCGGGCCGGGGCTACTTCGACTGGGGCGGGCGCGACCCGGCGGAGCTGTTCCGCGAGCGCGACCGCAAGCTGCTCGCCCTCAAGCGGGCGATGGCCGGGATCGGACGGATGGAGGGGACATGATCGGCGCGGATCTCTCCGGCAAGCGCGTCCTCGTCACGGGCGCCTCCTCCGGCATCGGGCTCGCCACCGTGGAGATCTTCGCGCGCAACGGCGCATCGGTCGCCCTCAACCACCTGCCCGACGACCCGCGCGGGCCCGCCGAGGTCCAACGCCTCGCGGACGAGGGCCGCGCGGTGATCGCCCTGCCCGGCGACGTGTCCCGGGCCGGCGACGCCGAGGCGATGGTCGCCGCCGGGATCCACGCGCTCGGCGGGCTCGACGTGCTGGTGAACAACGCCGGCACCTCGGGGACGACCGTGCCGATCGCCTTCGAGGACCTCGACGCGATGACCGAGGATTTTTGGCAGACCATCCTCGCGACGAACCTGATCGGCCCGTACCGGTGCGCCCGGGCAGCCGCCGAAAGTCTCAAAAAAAGCCGCGGGGCGATCGTCAACACCGCCTCGGTGGCGGGGCTCGGCCGGCGGGGCTCCTCGATCGCCTACTCGGCGAGCAAGGCGGGGCTGATCAACCTCACCCGCAGCCTCGCCCGGGCGCTGGCGCCGGAGATCCGCGTCAACGCCGTGGCGCCGGGCCTCGTCGAGACCGCCTGGACCAAGCCCTGGCCCGAGGCGCGCAAGGCGGCCACCGTCGAGCGCACCATGCTCGGCCGGATGGCCCGGCCCGAGGACATCGCCGAGACGATCTTCTTCCTGGGTGCCGGCGCGGCCTACATCACCGGCGAGACCCTCACCGTGGACGGCGGGGCGATGTAGGGGCCCTCCGACGGGCGCGGCCCGGCGCGACCGGACGCCTCATCCAGGCCGGCGACGCGAACCACGGATCGCCGGCTGCCCCCCGCGCAGGGAACGTCCTCCGGGGGCGGCGGGCGTCAGCCGGACGCGCCGATCCCGACGATCGGGATCGTGACCGGAGCCGCACCCTCACGCCGCCGTCCCCAGCCCCGGCAGCACCGAAGCGGGCGGGCCGGAGGCGGCGAGCCGGCCGGCCTCCAGCACGTGCACCGTGTCGGCCCGCTCCAGCGTCGAGAGGCGGTGGGCGATCAGGATCAGCGTGCGCCGGCCGCCGAGCGCCCCGAGCGCGCGCATCACCGCACCCTGCGTCTCGTCGTCCAGCGCCGAGGTCGCCTCGTCGAACACGATCACGTCCGGGTCGTGGTAGAGGGCGCGGGCGATGCCGATGCGCTGGCGCTGGCCGCCGGAGATCCGCGCCCCGCGCTCGCCGACCCGCGCCCCGTAGCCGCCGGGCAGCGCCGCCACGAAGTCGTGCGCCCCGGCGAGCCGCGCCGCCCGCTCGACCGCGGCCGGATCCGGCGGGTCGACGCCCAGGGCGATGTTCTCGGCGACCGTGCCGTCGATCAGGAAGACGTCCTGCGGGACGTAGCCGATCCGGTTCTGCCACGCGGGCAGGGCCTCCGCGTCGAGGGGGCGCCCGTCCACGCGGATCACGCCGGTGCCGGGCGTCAGCACCCCGAGGATCAGGGCGGCGAGCGTCGACTTGCCCGAGCCGGTGCGGCCGACGAGGCCGACCGTGGCGTTGGCCGGGATCGTCAGGTCGATGGCGTGCAGCGCCGCCGCCTCCGGGCCGTAGGCGAACCCCACCCCCTCCAGCCGGATCTCTCGGGTGAACGGCAGGCGCTCCGGGGTGCGGACCTGCGCGGGGCGCTCGTTAGCGAGCTCGTCCACGATCACCCGCACGGCCGGCAGGTAGAACCGCATCAGGGCGATGGAGGTGAAGATGTTCTGGAAGGCCGGCAGCATGCGGTAGCCGGCGAAGGCGAACAGGCCGAGCAGCGGCAGGATGCCCGCCACGTCGAGCCCCTGCGCCAGGGCGAACAGCACCACGGTGATGACGCCGCCGAACGCCACCGCCTCGACGGCGAAGCGCGGCATCTGCCCGGTGAGCAGGCTCGCGGCGGCGGCGACCGCGTAGGCCCGCGCCGGCCGGTCGAAGCGGGCGGCGAAGGCGTCCGCCCGGCCGTAGAGCCTCAGCTCGGTCAGCGCCCCGAAGGTCTCCTGCACCACCCGGAAGCGGGCCTCGTTGTCGGCCACCGAGCGGCCGCCGAGCCGCGCCAGCCGGGCCCGCATGGCGAGGTAGATCGCCACGTAGAGGCCGCCGAAGCCGCCGCCCAGGATCAGCGCCAGCCCCGGCGCGTAGGCGAGCAGGAAGGCGATGATCGCCAGCGCCGAGGTCGCCCGCGAGGCGAGCACGGTGGCCGGCGTCAGCACGCCCACCACCAGCCGGTCGGTCTCGGAGAGGACGTTCTTGGCGAGCTCGGCGCTGTTGGCGCGGGCGAAGAACAGCCGGTCCCGGTCGAGGTAGCGCAGGAACAGCCGGCGGCTGAAGCCGTAGCCGGCCAGATGCGTGAACAGGAGCTGCGCGTAGGTGAGCCCCGCATTCACCACCGCCGTGACCAGGATCGCGGCGAGCGCCGCGCCCCCGGTGGCGAGCAGGAAGGCGTGCGCGTCGGCGAGCCCCAGCCACGCCCGGGCGTGGGCGAGATAGGGGATCCGCGTCGCGGCGGAGGGGTCGCCGACCAGCGTCAGGAACGGGATCACCGAGGCGACCCCGACCACTTCGAGCAGCGCCGCCACCGCCAGCCCCAGGGCGATCAGCCCGAGCCGCCGCCGGTCGCGGGCCCGCATGGCGCGCACGAGATCGATCAGCGCGCGCATCGGCGTCGGGGCAGGGGGCGTGGATCGGGCATGGCCCGGCTTAATCGGGCCGGGCCGGCCCTGTCCACGCGCGGCCTCGCAACCCGGTCCGCTCGATCGCGCCGCGGTGCGGACCGGACGGCGCCCGTGCGCCGCGCGGGCCGGAGCTGCGCCCGGTCGCGCTGCAATCGTGCGCGGCTCCAACCCTTGGTCTGGACGCGCGCTCTTCCGCCGAACCGGCAGCCGCGTCGGCGGCGAGCGCGCTCGCCGATGCGCCCGCCGCCTCGTTCACGCGCAGGGCGTATCAGCCGAGCTTCTTCAGGGATCCGAGGTCGACCGCCCCGTCCTGGCCGGTGAAGACCGGGTCCCCCGATCGCCCCGACTGCGACACGCCGCCGATGCGGTGGTCGCCGCTGTCGTAGGTCGAGACCGCGCCGTCGCGCTCGATCAGCAGGCGGTGCTTGTCGGGAAAGACGGCGTACCGCATCCCGTCCTGGGCGCCGCTGGTGGCGGGGGAGCCCAGTTCCTCCGGCCACCACCGCTCGCCGCCGTCCATCGGTTCCATGGGCTTCATCGGCGCCATGGGCTTCATCGGTTTCATCGGCTCCACGCCGGCCTCCTCCGTCGAACGTGACGGGAGGACGCGGGAGACGGGGAAGGGTTGCGTCGGGGCGGCGTGTTCGGATGTGCCGCCTACTGCACGCCGAGGATCAGCGTGCTCGCCGGGCCGCCGCTCGCGGGCGCGACCGGGACCGCCACGACGCGGGCCTGGGGCGATCCGGCGCCCGGCCCGCGCGCGCCGAGGCAGCCGCCGAGGGGGACCAGCGCGAGGCACGACAGGATCAGGGCGGCGCGCTTCATGATTCGGGTCTCCGCCCGCCGATCCTGCACCGGCAGGGTTAACGGAACCCGACCGCGCCGCGTCCGCGCGCTGCTCCCCCTTGGATCGGAGATCCCCGGCCGGCCGTTGACCGATCGCGCCCGTCGCGCCCGGAGGATGCCGTGCCCGATCCCGAACCGCCGCCCGCGCCCTCCGGCCCGCCGGGCGTCCCGCCGGAAGACCTCGGCCTGCCGACGCCGCCGAGCCCCGGACGCATCCCACCGCCGCACCTGCCGCCGCCGCACCTGCCGCCCGCCCCGGACCCGGGCGGTGCGGGCGAGGACACCGAGGATCGAGACCCGCAGAGGATCCCGGGACACGCTCCCGCCGACGGATCGGGGGGCTCTCTCGACGACGGGAGCGCGGCCGGGACGCAGGCCCCAGCCCGACTTGGCTGACACCGGACGCGGCCCCGCGCCCTCACCTGTGTGAGGGAGCGCGACCCGCTCAGGTCGCGGTGCCGGTCACCGAGAGCAGGACGCCGTCGCTGCCGACCTCGGCGCCGTCGTAGCCGAGCATCCGCGCGAGCTGCTCGCGGGCGCGCCAGACCCGGCTCTTCACCGTGCCGATCTGGCACTGCATCACCGCGGCGGCCTCCTCGTAGCTCAGATTCTCGATCGCCACGAGCACCAGGGCCTCCCGCATCGTGGGCGCGAGACGCTCCAGCGCCGCGCGCACGTCCTGGAGATCGAGGTGGCCGCTCTGCTCGGGGATGCTGGTCAGCCGCTCGGCGTGGGTGCCGTCGCTGTCGGAGACCTCGCGGCCCTGCTTGCGGTGGGCGCTGTAGAAGACGTTGCGGAGGATCGTGAACAGCCACGCCTCCAGGTTCGTGCCGGCGCGGAAGCCGGCCCGGCCGCGCCACGCCCGCAGCAGCGTGTCCTGCACGAGGTCGTCCGCGGAGGAGGGGTCGTGGGTCAGCGATACGGCGAAGCGGTGCAGCGCCGGCGCGATCTCCAGGAGGCCGGCCCGGAACGCCGCCTCGTCCCGCCCCTCGGCCGCCGCCAGCGCCGCGTCGAGCCGCGCGAGGAGGTCGCCGAACCGGTCGGCGCCGTCCGCGGGCCCGGTCCCGACCCGCTCGTAGGCGCCGCGCAACAGGGCGCCGAGGTGGCGGCGCACCGGGTCGGGCAGGCCGACGTCGCGGTCGAGGGTGGGTTCGAGTCCGATCGAGTCTGTCATCGGCCCTGGGCTAGACGCGGGCGGCCGGAACGGGGCCGGGAGCGTTTGTTGCCCGCCCGTTCCGGGCGCCGCCGCAACATGCGTTAGGTCATCGCGCGTTCCCGTGAGCGCCCGGCCCGCGCGAGCTTGGCTGCGAACCTTGCACGCCCTGCGTGCATCCCGTCGCGACCCGAGGATCGCGGCGCGTCGGCCGGCCGTCCGGCCCCGGGCATCGGCTCCGCGGAACATCCGGCTTCGCCGCGCGGCGAACCGCCAAGCTAACATGGGTTGGCGCGGAACTTCTCCGTCCGGGCAGAAGCCGGCGGAAGCGTGTGTCGGGCCGGAGGCGCGGACCCACGCCGGATCGGGCCGCCGACGGGCGTCCGGCACCGGCCCCGCCGGGCCGGCGGGTTCCGCAGGGTCGGGACGCCACGCGCCGCGGCGGACGACGGCCGAGGAGGACGGCGGAGGCGGACTTGGACAACCTGTTCCTGCGTAAGGTGGAGCGGCAGGTCCGGCTGCCCGAGGCGGCGCGCGCGGCGCTCGGCGACCTCGCCCGCCAGCAGATCCGCCACGTCGCGGCCCGGCAGGATCTCGTCGGCCACGACACCGGCCCCCATCACGCGCACCTGATCCTCGACGGCTGGGCCTGCCGCTACCGGCAGTTCCCCGACGGGCGGCGGGCGATCGTCGCCCTCCTGCTGCCGGGCGACCTGTGCGATCCCTACCGCGTCCACCGGATCCGGGCCGACCACGCGGTCGGCGCGCTGACGGCGCTGACCGTCGCCCGCCTCGCGCCGGAGGCCCTCGACGAGGCCGCGCGCGCGCACCCGGCCATCGAGGCCTGCTTCCGGCGCGAGATGCTGGCGGCGCTGGCCCTCCAGCGGGAGTGGACGGCGGGGGTCGGCCGGCGCTCGGCGATCGAGCGGCTCGCCCACCTGTTCTGCGAGCTGCACCTGCGGCTCGCGGCCGTCGGCCTCGTCGCGGACGCCACCTTCCCGATGCCGGTGACGCAGCCCGACCTCGCCGACGCGCTCGGCCAGACCAGCGTCCACATCAACCGGACCCTGCGGGAGCTGCGCGCCGCCGGCCTGATCGAGCTGCGCGGGCGGCGCCTGACGATCCGCGACCTGCCCGGGCTGAAGGCGCTCGCGCTGTTCGACCCCGCCTACCTGTACTGGGCGTGACCCCGCGCCTCCGGCACGGCCTGTGCGGGCGGCCCCGGCGATGGTAGCATCCTGCTTCCGACGGATGAGGTTGCAATGGCCCTGGCCGCCCGGCGTGACGCGCGGATGAGCGTGCCCGAGTTCCGGGCCTGGGCGGAGTCGCGGCCGGAGCGCGAGCGCTGGGAACTCCTGGACGGCGCCCCCGCGCTGATGGCCCCGCCGACGGAGCGGCACCAGCGCATCGTCATGAATCTCGCGCGGCGTCTGGACGAGCTGGCCGAACGCCGCGGCTGCCGCGCCCTGCCGGGCCTCGCCGTCGTGAGCGCGGCGATGGACGACTTCGCGCCGATCCCGGACGTGGTGGTGCGCTGCGGCCCACCCCGCCCGGACGGCTACGCGGAGGATCCGGTGCTGGTCGCCGAGGTGCTCTCGCCCTCGACGATGAGCCGCGACCGCGGCCGCAAGACCGACTTCTACCGGGCGGTGCCGAGCCTCGCGACCTTCCTGATCGTCTACGCCGACGAGCCGCGCGTGGAGGTCTGGCGGCGGGCGGGGGCCGAGTGGAGCGTCGCGGCCCTCGGGCCGGACGGCGCGGTGGCGCTGCCGGATCTCGGGGGCAGCGTCCCCGTCGCCGCGATCTACCGCGACATCACCTTCTGACCGACCAGACCGAGGTCCTGACCCCTTGCCCCACTTCGAGGATTTCTACGCGGCCAAGCTGCGCGGGACGCTCGGCGTCACCGACGCGGAATCGGTGCTCGACCTGCGCAGCGCCAACCGCGCGACGGCCGAGGCGTCGCTGAAGGAGATGATCGAGCGCAGCCGCTTCGCCAAGGGCAAGACCGTGGCGGTGCGCCTCGCCCCGCCGCCGGAGGGGGGCGGGGAGACGCTGTTCCAGCCCGCCGGCCGCCTGCTGCTCGACGCCAAGCGCCGCGGCCTCGTCGACCGGCTGCACACCCTGCCGGCCCAGGACGGGCTGGGCTTCTACGTCGGCCTCACCGGCCGCGCCGGGCGCGCGCAGCCCTGAGCCCGCACGTGAGGGATCGGCGGGGCGCGGACGCGCGTTGAGGGGGCCCCGAACGCGCGGCGCGAATCCCCGCATGAGACGCGGATCGCCGCCGGGCGCCCCCCGAGCGCGAGGCTCCCGATGACGCCGTTCCCCGGCGGACGCAACGCGATCGAGCGGATCGCCCGGTTCGGCTACGGCGCCCGCGGCGCGGTCTACGGCGTCGTCGGCGCCCTGGCGCTGCTCGCCGCGCTCCAGGGCGGGCGCGCCGGCGACAGCCGCGACGCCCTGCGGACGGTCCTCGTCGGGCCGTTCGGCGCCGTCCTCGTCGGGCTGATCGCCCTGGGGCTCGCCGGCTTCGCCCTGTGGCGGCTCGTCGAGGGGGTGACCGACGCGGACCGGCGCGGCACCGGGGCGAAGGGGCTCGCCGTGCGCGGGGCCCACCTCGTCAGCGCCGCGCTCTACGTCGGCCTCGCCGCCACCGCCGCCTCCCTGAGCCTCGGCCTCGGGTTCGGCGGCGGCGACGGCACCCGCGACTGGACCGCGTGGCTGCTGGCCAAGCCGTTCGGCCGCTGGCTGGTGGCGCTCGCGGGCCTCGCGGTGGTCGGCGGCGGCCTCGCCTTCCTCGTCAAGGCGTGGCGGGGCAACGTGACCGAGCGCCTCGCCCTCGACGCCGCCGCCTGCCGCTGGGCGGACCCGCTCGGCCGGTTCGGCTACGCCGCCCGCGGCGTCGCGTTCCTGATCGTCGGCGGCTTCCTCGTGGCCGCCGCGTGGCACCAGCGCTCGGCCGAGGCCAAGGGCCTCGCGCAGGCCTTCGCGCTGCTGCGCGACCAGCCCTACGGCGCGGTCCTCCTCGCCTTGGCCGGGGCCGGCCACGCGGCCTTCGGCGCCTTCGGCCTGATCCAGGCCCGCTACCGCCGCATCGACGCCCCCGACATCGACCGGGTGGACGACGCGGCCCGGGCTGCGGTGCGTGGGATGACCTGACCGCGCGTTGACAGCCCCGACCCCGCGGCGGATACCCCGCCCGATCCGATGCAGCAGCGCCACGCCAAGACCGCGGTGATGGTGGCCCACGACCTCGCGGCGACCGCCGCGGCCGTGGCGCTGACCTTCCTGTTCCGCTTCCAGGGCGCGATGCTCGCCGAGCGTCTGCACGCCCTGCCGCTGCTGCTGCCGCCGCTGCTGGCCGCCGCCGGCCTCGTCTACGCGCGCTGCGGCCTCTACCGGACCAAGTGGCGCTTCACCTCCCTGCCGGATCTGGCCGGCATCGTGCGCGCGGCGAGCGTGCTGGCGCTGCTGCTCCTCGTCACCGACTGGGTGCTCGTCTCCGCCGACCTGTACGGGTTCTACTTCTTCGGCAAGATCGCCATCCCGCTCTACTGGGTTCTCCAGATTTTTTTCCTAGGGGGGACGCGGCTGGCGTTCCGCTACCTGAAATACACGCGCTCGCGGCAATCGAACGCCCGCGCCGCCACCGTGCCGACGCTGCTGCTCGGCCGCGGCGCCGACATCGACGTGCTGCTGCGGGCGATCGAGGCGGGCTCGGTGAAGAAGCTCGCCCCCCGGGGCATCCTGTCGCCGCGCGCGGGCGAGGCCGGGCAGTTCATGCGCGGCGTGCCCGTGCTCGGCGGCTTCGGCGACCTGGAGCGGGTGGCGGCGGAGATGGCGGCGGCCGGCGAGCCCCTGCGGCGGCTGGTGGCCGCGCCGAGCGCGCTCAGTCCCGAGGCCGCCCCGGACGATCTGCTCGCCCGCGCCCGCCGGCTCGGCCTGCCGCTCGCCCGCGTCGCCGGGCTGGGCGAGGGGCCGGGGGGACCGGAGCTGGCGCCGCTGGAGATCGAGGACCTGCTGCTGCGCCCGACCGTGGCGATCGACCGGCCGCGGCTGGAGGCGTTCCTCGCCGGGCGGCGGGTGGTGGTGACCGGCGGCGGCGGCTCGATCGGCTCGGAGATCTGCCTGCGGGCGGTCGCCTTCGGGGCCTCGGCCGTGCTGGTGCTCGAATCCTCCGAGCCGGCGCTGCACGGCATCCTCAGCCACCCGGCGCTGCTCGCAGCCGGGGCCGAGGTGACGGGGGTGCTCGCCGACATCCGCGACCGGGACCGCGTCCATGACGTCATAAAAAAATTCCGGCCGGACTACGTGGTCCACGCCGCCGCCCTGAAGCAGGTGCCGTACCTGGAGCGGGACTGGGGGGAGGGGATCAAGACCAACGTGTTCGGCTCGATCAACGTCGCCGAGGCGGCGGTGGCCGCGGGCGCCCGGGCCCTGGTGATGGTCTCCACCGACAAGGCGATCGAGCCGGTCTCCATGCTCGGCGTGACGAAGCGCTTCGCCGAGATGGTCGCCCAGGCGCTGGACGCCGAGCAGGCCGGGCGGCCGGGGCATCCGACCCGGCTGATCGCCGTGCGCTTCGGCAACGTGCTCGGCTCGGTCGGCTCGGTGGTGCCGGTGTTCAAGGCGCAGATCGCCCGGGGCGGGCCGGTCACCGTCACCCACCCGGACATGGTGCGCTACTTCATGACCGTGCGCGAGGCGTGCGACCTCGTGCTGACCGCGGCCTCCCACGCCGACGGCGAGGCCCGGGCGGAGGGGGCGGACCGCGCCGCCGTCTACGTGCTCAAGATGGGCCAGCCGGTGCGGATCGCCGAGCTGGCCGAGCGGATGATCCGGCTCGCGGGCTTCGAGCCGGGCGCCGAGATCGAGGTCGCCTTCACCGGCGCGCGGCCGGGGGAGCGCCTCAACGAGATCCTGTTCGCCCGCGACGAGCCGCGGGTGGGCCTGCCCGGCATCGACGGGGTGATGGCCGCGCGCCCCGTCTTCGCCGACCGGGCGCGCCTCGACGGCTGGGTCGCGGAGTTGCGCGCGGCGGTGGCGGCGGGCGACCGGGCGGCGGCGGCGGCCGTGTTCGCCGCGGCCCTGCCCCCGCCCCGGGAGCCGGCGGCCCCGCAGCCGGGGGCGGCGCCTGCCCGGACCGGGGCGGACCTGCTTCCCGGGGCGGCGCCGGCGGTCGGCTGAACGCGCGCGCTCCGGGGCTCCGCCCCGGAACCCCGCCGAAGGGGCCCGTCCCTTCGGGATCCCCGGTCAGGGCGTGCGGGCCAAGCGCTCCAAGCCTTCGCGGGTCGTCATCGCCGGGCGCCAGCCCAGGGCGTCGAGCCCGTCCGACTGGGCGACGAGGCCGCCCGCGACCCGCGAGAACAGCGCCTCCCGGCCCGTGAGCCGGCAGGCGAGGCCGAGGAGGGCGCCCGGCACCGGCACGAGGCCGGGGCGGCGGCCGAGGCCGGCCCGCAGGGCCGCGACCATCTCCGGCAGGGTCAGCGGGTCGGGATCGGCGGCGATCAGCGGCCGGCGCAGAGGGCCGGGGGCGCCCAGCACCGCGTCCACCGCCGCCGACAGGCTCTCCAGCGAGATCAGCGAGCGCCGCGCGGTGAGCGCCCCCAGCGGCAGCGGGTAGGGGGTGCGGGCCAGCCGCAGCAGCGCCGCGACGTTGCCCTTGGCGCCCGGCCCGTAGACCAGCACCGGCCGCAGGGCCGCCCAGTCGAGGCCGGTCTCGGCGAGCGCCGCCTCGGCCTCGCGCTTCGAGCGGCCGTAAGCGTCGGTGGGCCGGGCCGGGTCGGTCTCGGTGACGATCCCGGGGGCGGTGGCGCCGGTCTGGGCGCGGATCGAGGACAGGAACACGAAGCGGCGCACCCGCGCCCGCTCGGCGGCGCGCGCCAGGGTGCGGGTCGCCTCGGCGTTGAGGGTGCGGTAATCGTCCTCCGGCGCGCCGGACATGGCGTGGGCGAGCCCGGCCGAGTGCACCACCGCGTCCACGTCGGCCAGCGCCGCGGCCATGTTGATCGGCCGCGTCAGGTCGCCGACCACCGCGCTCGCCGCCCCCTCCGGCACCGCCACGGGCCGGCGCAGCAGCACCCGCACCCGGTAGCCCCGGGCGGTGAGGTCGCGCAGCAGGTGCCGGCCGATGAAGCCGGTCGCCCCGGTGAGCGCCACCAGTCCGGTCATGGGATCCCTCCGGTCAGGATCGGAGCGCCGCGGGGGCGGGCGCCCGGGCGAAGCGGCGGAGCAGCACCGCGACCAGGGCTGCACCGGCCGCGAGCGCCGCCACGGTGACCGCCGGGGACGGCCAGATCAAGGTCGCCGCCGCGAGGCCGGCCAGCGCGACGTTCACCGCGCCGACCCGGGCGACCACGCCGGTCACCGACAGGCCGTTGACGGTGGCGCGCTGGTAGTAGTGCCCGCGATGCGCCTCCCAGACCCGCTCGCCCCGGGCGGCGCGGGCGGCGAGCGTCAGGCTCGCGTCGGCGAGGTAAGTGAGCGGCAGCAGCAGGGCCGCCGCGAACCCGCCGGCCAGCGCGAGCTGGCACAGCAGCCACGCGGTGACGAGGCCGACGGGGAGCGAGCCGACATCCCCGAGGAAGAGCCGCGCCACCGGCCGGTTGAACGGCGCGAAGCCGACGAGCGCGCCGAGCAGCGCCGCCGCGACCAGGGTCGGCAGCAGGGGGAGGGGGCCGAACAGCCCGAGCAGCACCAGCGCGCCGGAGACCGGCACGATCTCGGCCACCGTCATCCAGTCGAGCCCGTCCATGAAGTTCGTCAGATTGACGAACCACACCCCGGCGAGCGTCGCCGCCCCGCGCTCCAGCCAGAGCGGCGCCCAGGGCGCGAGCCGCCCGTCGAGCCGGGCCACCAGCACGCCGACGACGGCGACCTGCACCGCGAGCCGGAGCAGGGCGGGCAGCGGCCGCAGGTCGTCGGCGGCGCCCAGCACAGCCAGAACCAGTGCGCCCCCCGCGAGCCACGTCCACGCCTCCCGCGGGCCCATTTCGGGCGCCCCGGCGAGCAGCCCCGAGACGGTGACGAGGGCCGTCACCACCGCGATCCCGCCGCCCTGCGGCGTCGGCACCGTGTGGCTGGAGCGGGCGTTCGGGCGGGCGAGCGCGTAGCGGACGAGCAGGGGCCGCAGCCGCAGGATCAACCCGGCCGAGAGCGCGGCGGCGAAGGGGATCGCGAGGAGGGGAAGCCAGGGGATCATCGCGGGCCCCGCACGCGCGCGCTCTCCCTCCCCCCCGACAGATCTCGGGCTTGCCCGAGATCTGCACGCCTCCTGTCGAAGTCGGGCAAGCCCGACTTCGAGTGGGGGAGGGTACCCTGCGCAGCAGGGGGGGAGAGCGGCAGCGCGACGCCGGAGCATATGGCACCCAGCGCGACCTCTCCGGACACGGCGCTCCCCTCTCTCGACCCGGCCTCACAGCCGGGCCGCCCTCCCCCGCTGAGTGGGGAGGGGGACCATGCGCGGGTCCGTCCCCTCAATGCAGCGCCCGCCCGAGCTTCTGCGCCAGGATCCGCTGCGGGCTGAGCGACGGGTCGGCCTGGGCCGCCACCGGCAGGTAGGCGGTCTGCTCCAGCATGTAGCGGCCGCCCATCGCCCCGTGCATCACGAGGTCGGAGAAGGTCACCCAGGTCTGGCCGGGCAGGAAGTCCACGTCCGCCTGCGGACCTTGCGCCTGGTACGCCTCGTCCCGCTTGAGGGCATCGTGCAGGTGCAGCATCAGGTGGTCGTATTCGGAGCGCTTGGCCTTGGTGATCTTGAGGAGCGCCAGCAGCCGGGCCGAGAGCGGCGAGTAGCCCGGCAGCCGCGGCAGGAACCTCTCCGCCATCGACCCGAAATCCTCGCCGACCCGCCAGCGCCGCGGCTCGCCCGCGGGGTTGATGTTGCGGAACACCCGCAGGATGCGGCGCTCGCCGAGCGGGTTCGAGGGGAAGGCGTCGACGTGCAGGCGGGTGTCGTCGCGCCGCCAGCTCAGCTTGCGCCGGTCCACGTCGAAGGGCCGGTAGGAGGTGCCGGCGAGGTCCACCCGGTCGGCGTAGTCGGGCAGGTAGCGGCCGATCAGGTCGCGACTGAACGCGCGGTAGCGGATCAGGAGCTGGCGCAGGGCCTCCTGCTCCTCCGGGGTGCCGGCGGCGCCGCGCAGCTCCGCCGCCTCGCCGCGGATGTTGACGTTCTTGGCCTTGCCGTCGGCGAAGGGCCGCTCGGTGAAGCGGCGCTCGAAGTCGTTGAACGGGAAGGGCAGGTCCGGGAACAGCAGCACCGCCCCGCCCTCCAGCGCGCGGGCGAGGGAGCGGCCGGGCGCGGCGGCGTCGACGGTGACGATCGGGCTGATCATGGGTCTCGGACTCCGCCCTTCGGACCGGGCGGGGCTTACCCCGGAGCGTGGCGGGAGGCCAGCGCCGCGGATTTCCGGTGGATGACGCGGGGACGGAGCCGTCTCTCCCCAGCCCGGTCCGGGCGGCGGCTTGCGCAACCCGGACGTTCCCGGCACGTTCCCCGCCCATCACGGGATCCTGCCCGGCGGAGGACGCGCCGCATGGCGACGCTGAAGGAATTCGAGGAGGCCCTGCGCGAGCACGGCATGAACATGGCGCTGGCGCTGCTCGAGCGCCTGCGCGAGCGCGACCGCGCCACCCGCACGGTCAAGCCCGCCCGCCGGCTGACGGGGCAGAAGATGACGCCGGAACTCGCCCGCGCCATCCTCGACCTGCACGCCACCACGGGCATGACCCAGCAGGAGATCGCCTTCAAGGTCGGGGTCAACCAGGGCCGGGTCAACGAGGTGATCAAGCGCGGCAAGTGGCTCACCGACGATCCGCAGGCGCCCGAGGCGGTGGCCCGCGACAAGGCGGTGGCGCGGATGCGCGGCGACCCGAAGCCGAGGAAGGCCGCCCCCCGCAAGGCCGCCAAGGCGCCCCCGCCGAAGCCGAGGAACCAGGGGCAGTTGCTGCTGGGCGATCTCTGAGCGGAGGACGCGCGTCTCGTGCGCGCCCCCTCTCCCCTCTGCGGGAGAGGGTTGCCCCCGAAGGGGGTTGGGAGAGGGGAGCGACGGTGCCGGACGAGGCTCCCGGCACCCACCGCGCCGACCGTGCCTGAAGCCGGGCTCCCCTCCCCCGACCCGGCCTGACGCGAGGGGCACCTTCTTGCCCACCCTCCCCCGCAGAGGGGGGAGGGGAACAGCCACCCACCTTTCCCCCTTGCCCCCCCGCGCCGGTCCGTTACCTCGGCGGTCTCAGGACACGGGGGAGCCCCTTGAGCGCGCGCATCGACCTGACCGCCCCGGACGGCACCACGGCCGCCCTGTCGACGCACGGGGCGGAGCCGGTCTCCTGGCGGGTCGGGGGGACGGAGTACCTGTGGAGCGGCGACCCCGACCACTGGAACCGGCACGCCCCCTGGCTCTTCCCGGTGGTCGGCGCCTCGGCCGGCGGGCACGTCACGGTGGCGGGCCGGACATACCCGATGGCGCAGCACGGCTTCGCCCGCGACCTGCCCTTCGCGGTGGTGGAGCGGAGCGCGGACGCGGTGACGCTGCGGCTCGTGGACGGCCCGGAGACCCGGGCGCACTATCCCTTCGCCTTCCGCCTCGACGTGACCGCCCGCGTGCGCCCGGCCGGGCTCGACCTCACCGTCGACGTGACCAGCACCGGCGACGCGCCGCTGCCCTACGCGCTGGGCTTCCACCCGGCCTTCCCCTGGCCGTTCGCGGGGGGCGCGCGGGCGAAGGGCGGCGGCTACGCGGTGGATTTCGAGCACGCCGAGCGCCCCTTCGCGCCGCAGGTCGGCGCGGGCGGCCTGCTGCTGCGGGACGAGCAGCCGCTGCCGCTGGAGGGCGCGCACCTGCCCCTCGACCCGGCGCTCTTCACCGAGGCGCTGGTGTTCCGCAACGCCCGAAGCCGGTGGATGCGCTTCACCGGCCCCGGCGGCCGGGCGATCCGGATGGAGGCCGAGGACTTCCCCCACCTCGCGGTGTGGACGAAGCCCACCGCCCCGTTCCTGTCGCTGGAATGCTGGACCGGGCACGCCGACTGGGCGGACTTTTCCGGCGAACTGGCGGCGCGCGACTCCCAGCGCCTGCTCGCGCCGGGGGAAGCGGCGCGCCACGGCGTCCGCCTGAGCCTCGAAGGCTAGGGGTCGTGGACTCTTGGGCGATGCGCGTCTGGGTGGCGCGGCCGGAGCCGGGAGCGGGCCGCACCGGCGCCGCGCTCGCCGGGCTGGGCCACGCGCCGCTCGTCGCGCCGGTGCTGGCGGTGCGGCCGACGGGGGCGCTCCCGCCGGAGGGTCCGTTCGACGGGCTCGTCCTCACCAGCGCCAACGCGGTGCCGGCGGTGGCCGGCATCGCCCGCGGCCTGCCGGTCTTCGCGGTCGGCGCCCGCACCGCCGCGGCGGCGGCCCGGGCGGGCCTGCGCCCGGTGATCGAGGGGCCCGGCGACGGGACCGGCCTCGCCGCCCGCATCCGGGAAACCATGCCGCCGGGGGCGCGGCTGCTCCACGCGGCGGGGGCCGAGCGCAAACCCGAGCCGGCCGCCTCCCTGGCGCGGGCCGGCTTCGCGGTGATCGCCTTCGTCGCCTACCGGGCCGAGCCGCTGCCCGCGCTGCCCGCCGCGGCCGGGGCGGCGCTGGCGGCGGGGGCCCTCGACGCGGCGCTGCACTATTCCCGCCGCAGCGCCGCGACCGCCCTCGACCTCGCCGAAGCGGCGGGTCACGGCGGAGCTTTCCGCGCGCTCCGGCATTACTGCCTGTCCGGAGATGTCGCGCGGGCCCTGGAAGCGGCGGCCGTCCCGGTCCATTTCGTTGCGGCGCGGCCGCACGAGACGGACTTGCTCGGCGGCCTCGTCCGGTGACAACCGGGACGGCGTGGCTCCCGGGCCGCAACATCCCGCCCTCGCGCCCGGCCCGGCCGCGGTGCTAGGGGAAGGGTTTCGAGAGGGGAGGCGGCCGTGCCGAAACGCCGGCCCGGGCGTCGGCGACGCCAGGATTGGAGGAACGCATCCGTGACGCCACCACCCAGCGACGCCGACAAGCCCGGCGGCCCGAAGCCGGGCGGCGCGCCGGCCAGGCCGGGACAGCCCGTCGGCGCGGCCAAGCCCGACTTGAACAAGCCCGCCCCGGGCCGGGCCGACGCGCCGTCCGCGGGCGGGCCTCAGCCGGGTGTGCAGGCGCAGAAGCCCGGAACGCCCCCGGCACCCGCCGTACCGCCGAAGCCGGCGACCGAGCCCGTCACCGCGGCCAAGCCCGGCGACGGCAAGCCCGGCGACGGCAAGCCGGGCGACGTCAAGCCGGGCGAGGCGAGCACGCGGCCGGGCGGCGCGGCCGGCATCCCCGCCGGCCTGCCGCCGAAGCCGGGTCCCATGGCCGCGACCGCCCGACCGGACGCGACCCGGGCCGAACCCGGCAAGACCGAGCTGTCCAAACCGGACGTGTCCAAGCCGGATGCGCCCAAGGCGGATGCGCCCAAATCCGACGCACCCAAGTCCGACGCGCCGGGACCGGGAGCCCCCGGGGCAGCCGGCGCGGTGAAGGCGGACGCGTCGAAGCCCGGCGCGCCCTCCGGCCCCCTCGGCGGCCCCGCCGCCGGCACCCCGCCGCGGCCCGACGTGCCCGGCGGCGCGCCCAAGATCGAACCCGGCAAGACGGAACCCGGCAAGTCCGAGGCCGGCAAGACCGAGCCCGGCAAGACCGAGCCGCCGAAGCCCGGTGCGCCGGGTGCCGGCCCGCAGCCGGGCGCACGCCCGGGCGGGCCCGCCGGTCCGGTCGCCGCCGGCGCGGTCACGGCCGGCCCGATCCTCGACCTCACGGCCAAGCGCGTCCCCGATGCCCCGGGCGGGGCGTCCGCGAAGGGCTCGGGGGTGCCGCCGGCCGGGGCCAGGACGGAACCTGGAAAGACGGAACCCGGCAAATCCGAGCCCGGCAAGCCTGACCCCAGCAAGTCCGGACCGATCAAGTCCGAGTCCGGCAAGTCCGACCCCGGCAAGTCCGGTCCGGAGAAGACCGAAGCCGGCCGTTCCGGCGGCGTGCCGCCGGTGCCGCCGCCCGCGGCCAAGGCGCGCAGCGGCTCCGGCGCCGCGCTCGTGTCCGGGCTCCTGGGCGGCGCGCTGGGCGCGGGGCTCGTGTTCTTCGGCGGCCAGACCGGCGTGCTCGCCCCGACGCCGCGCGAGGTCGCCCTCGACCAGCGGGTGGCGGCCCTGGACCAGCGGGTGGCGGGGCTGCCGTCGAAGGACGCGCTCGCGAGCCTCGACAAGCGCGTGGCCTCCGCGGAGGCGGCGGCCAAGCAGGCGCTCGACCGGGCCGGCGGCGCGGCGGCCGGTTCGGCCGCGCCGGATCAGGGGGCGGGGCAAGGCGCGAACCAGGGCGCGGGATCCGGGACGGCCATCCCGGCCGACCTCGTCGCGCGCCTCGACAGCCTCGACCAGCGGGTCTCCGCGCTCCAGGAGGAGCCCGGCCGCGACCAGCCGGGGGATGCCAAGCTCGGGGCCGCGCAGGCCGACGAGAGCAAGCAGCTCGCCGCCCTCGACGCCCGGGTGAAGGCCCTCGAAGGCGCGCCGAAGGGGAGCGGCCCCGCCCCGGCCGCCGACGTCTCGCAGAAGCTCGCGGCGTTGCAGGGCGAGGTCGAGACGCGCACCAAGGCCAATGCCGAGGCCGACGCGGCGCTGGGCCGGCGGGTCGACACCCTCCAGCAGACCCTCGATGCCCGGGTGAAGGCGGCCACCGACGCGGTGCAGGCGGCGACCCAGGCGACCCGCACCGCGGCGGAGGCGGGCCAGGCCCAGGCGGCGGAGGCGGCCAAGGCGGTCGACCGCCGCCTCCAGGAGCAGGGGCAGATGATCGCCGACCTCGACAAGAGCGTCGCCGACCGCGCCCCGTCGAGCACGGTGCAGGCGGCCCTGCGCGTGGTGGTGGCCGACCAGGTGGCGAGCGCGCTCAGCGCCGGCATGCCCTACGCCGAGCCGCTCGCGGCCCTGCGCAAGCTCGATCCCGGCACGGAGGCCCGGGCGGCGGCGCTCGCCCCGTTCGCGGCGAGCGGGGCGCCGACGACGGCCCAGCTCGCCGAGACCTTCCGCGGCATCGCCGACCGGATCGCCGCGCAGCGGCGGGTGGCGCGGGCGAAGGCGGCGGTGGAGAGCGGCGACATCCGCAGCAAGCTGTGGAGCATGGCCGACGGCCTCGTGCAGGTGCGCAAGGTCGACGCCCCGGCCCCCGAGGCGGCGGCCGATCCCGAGACCCGGGTGCTCGCGGCCCTCGACCGGGGCGACCTCCCGGCGGCGGCCTCCGCCTTCGCGGCCCTGCCGCCGGAGGCGCAGGCCGAGGCCGGCGATTTCGGCGCGAAGCTCAAGGCGCGGGCGGCGGCGGCGGAGGCGGCCAGCGGGCTCGTGACCGACGCCTTCGCGGCGCTGCCCGCACCGGCGCGCTAGATGGCGCCCCACCACGGAGATCGGGGCCGGCGGGATGTCCTGCCGGCCGGCGCGGCCGCCGGTCCGGCGGGCGCGCGCGCGTTACGACACAGACCTGCGGACGTGTTCCGGGCCGAGAGGGCCGGGCACCGCACCGAGGCCGACAGGAGAAACTGACCCCATGTGGCGCGCCCTCGCCTTCCTGGCCCTGCTCGCTCTCGCCGCCTACGGGGCGGTCTGGATCGCCGACCGGCCCGGCACCGTCACCGTCGTCTGGAACGGCTACCAGCTCGGCACCAGCCTCGCGATCGCGCTCGTCGGCGTGCTGATCGCCGCCGTCCTGCTCGGTCTGCTCTGGGCGGTCGTGCGGGGGGTGATCGGCCTGCCCGAGGCGCTGGTGCGCGGCTCGGCCGAGCGCCGCCGGGCGAAGGGGTTCTCGGCCCTGTCGCGCGGCATGGTGGCGGTGGGCTCGGGCGACCCGCTGGCGGCGCGCCGCTTCGCGGGCGACGCCGAGCGGCTGCTGGGGCACGAGCCCCTGACCCTGCTGCTGAAGGCGCAGGCGGCGCAGATCTCCGGCGACCGCGACGCGGCCGAGCACGCCTTCAAGCGCATGGTCGACGACCCCGAGACCCGGGTGCTCGGCCTGCGCGGGCTGTTCGTCGAGGCCCGCCGCCGGGAGGACGAGGTCTCGGCCCGCGCCTACGCGACCGAGGCGGCGCGACTCGCCCCGAGCGTGACCTGGGCCAACGACGCGGTGCTGGAGGCGCAGAGCGCCGACGGCGACTGGGGCGGCGCCCTGGAGACGGTGGAGCGGCGCGCCGCGCTGGGGCTGATCGACAAGGCCGCGGCGCGGCGCCAGCGGGCGGTGCTGCTCACGGCGATCGCCGGCGGCCGCGAGGCCGGGGAGCCGGAGATCGCCGCCGAGCGGGCGCTCCAGGCGGTCAAGCTCGCCCCCGACCTCGTGCCCGCCGCCTGCATCGCCGGCCGGCTGCTCGCCCGCCGCGGCGACCTGCGCAAGGCCGCCAAGATCGTCGAGGCGGCGTGGCGGGCCAACACCCATCCCGACCTCGCCAAGGTCTATATGGGCCTGCGTACCGGCGACTCGGTGCGCGATCGTCTCGCCCGGGCGGAAACGCTGGCCAAGATCTCCTCCTGGGACCCGGAAGGCCGGCTCGCCCTCGCCCAGGCGGCCCTCGACGCGCGGGAATACGGCCGGGCGCGGGAGGCGGTGAAGCCGCTGCTCGCCGAGCGCCCGACCGTGCGGGCCTGCCTGACCATGGCGGCGATCGAGGAGGCCGAGCACGGCGCCGCCTCCGGCCGGGCCCGGGAATGGCTCGCCCGCGCCGCCCGCGCCCCGCGCGACCCGCTGTGGATCGCCGACGGCATCGCCTCGGAGACCTGGGCGCCGGTCTCGCCGGCCACCGGGCGCCTCGACGCGTTCGAGTGGCGCGCGCCGCCGAACGCGCTCGGCGCCCCCGTCCCGGACGTGGAGCCCGAGGCGGAGGAGACGCCGCCCGCGGTCGAGGCCGCGGCGCTGGTCCCGCCGGCGCCGGAGCGCAAGCCCGTGCCGGAGAGCAGGCCCGTTCCGGACATCAAGCCCGTGGCGGACGTCAAGCCGGCGCCGGAGCCCGCCGACACGGTGGCCTCCGGCATGGCCGCCGCGGCGCTGCCGGCGCCCGGAGAGGTGCGGCGGGCGGGTTGACCGTCGCCCGGCGCGCCGTCCACCGCAATGCGCGCGGACCGGAGCGGTTTGAGCGCCGCGCCCCTTGAAAGCCCGGGGGACCGGATGACCTTAGTGCGTCCGGGGGATGCGGTGACGGCCGCGTCCCGGACCGCACCCGCGAGGACCCCGCCGATCGCCGCTTCCTGTCCCCTCGCGCCCCGATCCCCGGTCCGCCGCCGCGGGGCCCGGCCGTGACCCGCGTGACCGACGACGACGCCGAGCCGCGCCGGCAGATCGGCGCCCTGCCGTTCCGCCGCGCCCGCGACGGCTCCGACCGGATCCTGCTCGTCACCTCGCGGGAGAGCCGCCGCTGGGTGATCCCCAAGGGCTGGCCGATGCCGGGCCGCAAGCCGTTCCAGGCGGCGGCCCAGGAGGCCTACGAGGAGGCCGGCCTGCGCGGCCACATCGGCAAGCGCCCGATCGGCTACTACCTCTACGAGAAGCGCCTGAAGAACCTCGACGCGGTGCTGTGCCAGGTGAAGGTGTTTCCGCTGCGGGTGCGCAAGCAGCTCAAGCACTTCCCCGAGGAGCACCAGCGGGAGCTGCGCTGGTTCACCCCCGCCGAAGCGGCGGAGGCGGTGGCCGAGCCGGGGCTCGCGGCGATCATCCGCGCCGCCGCCCGCCAAGCCCGCGCCCCGAAGCCGTAACCGGCCGTTGCCAAGCCGGCGGCGATCCGCTATTGCCCCCCTCGGCCGGACGGAGCGCCCCGCGCGCCCCACAGCCCCGCATGCTGCGGTAGCTCAGTGGTAGAGCACTTCATTGGTAATGAAGAGGTCGAGAGTTCAATCCTCTCTCGCAGCACCATACACATCAAGCACTTAGCTCGAAGATTGGGAAGCGCTCAGGGGTTCGGGTGAACCTCCGGCTCTCGCCCAGGCCATTCAGCCGGGCCTTCTCGCCGGTCGCTCTAGCCCCATCGGCCGTGCGGTCGATCCTCCCGGCCGTTGAATGGCTGACGGGGAGAGCCTTTGGATCCCCCCCCAGGATCCGGCCAGGGCTCCGGCGACCTTAACTTGACACTCACAGGCATCCCGCCAATATCCCGGATGCCCGCGAACGGATCCGGTCATGCCGCCTGTCGCCTCATACAGCGTGGCCGAGCGCCGTCGAGAGAAAGAGCGCTCTCGGCAGTCCGACCTGCTGCGCATCGCGCAGGGCCTCGTTGCGCCCGCCGATGTACGAGACCACAACGGCTTCTTCTCGGCTCTCGATCCCTCGCGCGCCCGCCTTGGTGGCCGGCGCCGCATTCGTCTGGATGCCTGAGATCAATCCACGGTTCGGTGCAGAAGACGTCATCGAGATCGCCTCACGACTGAATGCCGACGACACGACATTCGTTGTCGGCGGACAGGCCACCAACCTTTGGGCTTGGTATTATCGAGATCGCTCGGCCGTCCTGCAATCCGACGATCCGCTGACCAGCGCTGACATTGACTACTTCGGCAGCTTCCGTGTCGCACAGGACTTCGCTGCCCTGATCGGCGGCCGGGTGTTCCGGCCGGACGCGGACACGATGAACTCGCCGAGCACCGCTAAGGTGGTGACAGAATACAACGGCAAGACCCTCATTCTCGACTTTCTGAACGGTATCCTCGGCGTGAAGCTCTGGGAGCTTGAGGCAGGCGTCTGCAACCTGATCGTCGAAGCCGATCTCGCAGGCGAGCCTAAGCAGGTCGAGGTTGCCGTTCTCCACCCCGTGCTCTGCCTGCGCAGCCGTGTCGCCAATATGATGCATCCCGCACTGAGGCGGCGTGACCCGTTCGCGTGGCGACAACTCCACGCGGCAATCGCGGTGGTCACCTGCTACATCGATGAGAATCTCGACCTCGGCGACTGGAAGGAGGCCAAGCTGTGCCTCTCTGACCTGTTCGCCTACCTGCGATCCGACCCCATGGCTCGGCAAGCCGAGGCAGAACTCGGCGTCGATCTGCTCGCAATCCTGCGCGGCTTCGCAGACGACGAGCGCGTTGAAGCCCGCTACCGCCAAAACCAGTTGACCCCGATGATCGAGCGGATCGCGGTTCGTGCGGAAGCCGCGATCGCGCGGCGATAACGAGCGCGCCGGAAGCCCGGAGGCGGCCCCGGATACGCGCCGACCCTGAACAGGTGAAGCGTCGGTGGATCGCGGGTTTTCGATGCCGAACCGGCAACCCCTCCGGCGAAACCTGCTTAGGCGCCGCTCGTGACCCCGTCGATCAGGTTCAGGCCGAGCAGGAAGTCGGCGGGGAAGACCGTGCGCACCACCGGCTCGCGGGGGACGGGATCGCGCAGGCGCTCCGCCTCGGCCCGGCGCGCGGCCACCGCCGCGTCCACCGACACCGCGGCGAAGGACAGGCGCGCGCCACCCTGCGCCTGCGCGAGGCGGCCGAGATCGGCGCCGATCACGGTGGCGATCTTCGGGTAGCCGCCGGTCGATTGCCGGTCGGCCATCAGCACGATCGGCAGGCCGTTGCCGGGCACCTGGATCGCCCCCATCGCCACCCCGTCCGAGACGATGTCGTGGCCCTTGGCGTGGCGGAGCGGCGTGCCGTCGAGGAAGCAGGCCATGCGGTCGCCCCGGGGCGACACCGTCCACGGCCCGGCCAGGAACGCCGCGATCTGGTCGGGGGCGAAGTGGTCGTCCTGCGGACCCAGCACCACCCGGATCTCGTTCGGATCCCGGTCGAGCCAGGGGGCGAGCAGGCGCTCGGGGGCGCCCGGGCCGGGGCGGGGCTCGGCGATCTCCAGCCGGTCGCCGGGCGCGAGTCCCCGGCCGCCGAGGCCGCCGATGCCGGAGCGGGTGTGGGTGGCAGTGGAGCCGAGCACCGGCTCCACCGCGATCCGGCCCTGCACCGCGAGGTAGCCCCAGGCGCCCGTCTCGCCCGCGCGCACGGTCAGGGTCCGTCCGGGCTCCAGGGTCAGCGCGACGGCGGCGGGCAGGGCCTCGCCGTCGAGGGTGGCCCGGAAGCCGGTCGAGACCAGGGCGAGGCCCAGCGGACCGCCCGCGGCGGTGGCGGTGAGGCCGCCGGTGGAGACCTCCACCGCCGTGGCGCCGAGCGGGTTGCCGGCGGCGCGGTTGGCGGTGGCGTGCATCAGCGGGTCCATCGGCCCGGCGGCGGTGAAGCCGTAGCGCAGCCACCCGTGGCGGCCGCCGTCCTGAAGGGTCACCCCGGGGCCGGCGGCCTCGATCACCAGATCCGTCACGCGCCGGCCTCCCCGCGGCGGGCGACCGGTTCCCCCGCCGCCTCGCGCGCCGCCAGATCCGCGAAGGTCGCCGCGTCCACGGCCTCGAAGCGGATCGCGTCGCCGGGGCTGACGAAGAAGCTCTCGGCGCGCTCGGGGGCGTAGAGCCGGCAGGGGGTGACGCCGACCACGTACCAGCCGGTCGGCATCGGCACGGTGGCGACCGCCGCGAGCCCGCCGCCGACCACCACCGCGCCCGCCGGGTGGGGCGGGCGCGGGCTCTGCCGCCGCGGCACGGCGAGCGCCTCCGGCAGGCCGCCGAGATAGGCGAAGCCCGGGGCGAAGCCGTACATGTAGACCCGGTAGGTCGCCCCCGTATGGGTCTCGACCACCGCCTCCGGCGCGAGGCCGAGGCGCTCGGCCAGTTCGAAAAGATCTTCGCCGTGGGGGGCGTCGTAGCAGCAGGGCAGCGTCCAGGTCGCCGCCGCTGCGGCGCGCTCGGCCCGGCCCTCGGCCAGCGCCAGGACCCGGGCGGCGAGCGTCGCCCGGTCGAGCACCAGCGGGTCGTAGTGGATCATCAGCGAGCGGTAGGTCGGCACGCTCTCGCGCAGGCCGTCGGGCGGGTCGGCGGCGAGCGCGTCGTCCAGCGCCAGTACCCGGTCGTTGATCGCCGGGTCGACGGCCGTGCCGAACTCGACGACGAGCGCCGCCTCGCCCGCGTCGCGCAGGGTCGGGGCCGCGCTCACGGGCGGAAGGGGGCAACGGTCACGCCGGCCCCCTCCAGCCGGGCTCGGACGGCCTTCGCGGTGGCGACGGCGTGGGCGGAATCGCCGTGGACGCAGATCGAGCGGACCGGCGTCGGCAGTGTGTTGCCCTGTGCCGTGATGATCGCGCCGGATTCGACCATCGCCAGCACCCGGTCGGCGGCCTCGGTCGCGTCGGTGATCATCGCGCCGGGCTCGCTGCGAGGGATCAGCAGACCCTTCTCGGTGTAGCCGCGGTCGGCGAAGATCTCCTGGACCACCTCCAGGCCCGCGGCCTCGCCAGCCGAGACCTGGGCGCTCAGCGCGATGGCGAGCAGCGCGAGAGCGGGATCGACCGCCTTGACCGCCCGCGCCACCGCGTCGGCGACCGCGCGGTCCTCGGCGGCGATGTTGCCGAGCGCCCCGTGCGTCTTCACGTAGGTGACCCGGTGGCCGGCATAGGTCGCGAGCGCCTGGGCGGCGCCGACCTGATAGGCCACCAGCCGCTCGATCTCGCCGGGGGTGAAGGGGATGCGGCGGCGCCCGAAGCCCCAGAGGTCGGGGAAGCCCGGATGGGCGCCCACCGCCACGCCCCGCTCCCTGGCGATCCGGAAGGTCGCGGCCATGATCTCGGGATCGCCCGCGTGCAGGCCGCAGGCGACGTTGGCGGAGGTGACCACGGAGAGCATCGCCGCGTCGTCGCCGCAGGCATAGGCGCCGTAGCCCTCGCCGAGGTCGGAGTTCAGGTCCACGCTGGTCATCGGCTTCCTCCGATCGGGGGCTCAGATCCCCAGATAGGCGCGGCGCACCTCGGGGTCGTCGCGCACGTCCGCCGCGGTGCCCGACAGGATCACCCGCCCGGTCTGGAGCACGTAGGCGCGGTCGGCAATGGCGAGGCTCTCGGACAGCCTCTGCTCCACGAGCAGGACGGTGACGCCGGTGTCCCGGATCGCGGTGACGGCGGAGAAGATCTCGTCGACGAGCTTGGGCATGATGCCCTGCGAGGGCTCGTCGAGCATCAGCAGCCGGGGCCGCGTCATCAGCGCCCGGCCGATGGCGAGCATCTGCTGCTCGCCGCCCGAGAGGGTGGCCGCGCGCTGCGGCAGCCGCTCCTTCAGGCGCGGGAACAGGGCGAAGACGCGCGCGAGCGGCGCCTCGCGGTCGGCCTTGCCCCGGTGCAGGTAGCTGCCGAGCCGCAGGTTGTCGGCCACCGACAGGCGCGGGAACAGGCGCTTGTTCTCGGGCACGTAGGCGATGCCGCGGGCGGTGATGCGGTGGCCGGGCTGGCCGTCGATCCGTTCCCCGTCGAAGGTGACGGCGCCGTCGCGGGGGCGCTCCAGCCCGGCGATCGACTTGAGGAGCGTCGACTTGCCCGCGCCGTTGGCGCCGGCCACCACGACGATCTCGCCCTCGGCCACCGCCAGCGACACGTCCTGGATCGCGAGCAGGCCCTGGTAGGCAGTGGAGAGGCCGGCGACCTCAAGCAGCACGGTGGCGCTCCCCGAGATAGGCGCCGATCACCGCCTCGTCGCGCACCACCTCCGCGGGCAGCCCTTGCGCGAGCACGCTGCCGAGGTTGAGCACCACCGCCCGGTCGACCAGGGGCATCACCACCTCCATCACGTGCTCCACCATGATCACGGTCACGCCGGCCGCCGCCACCCGCCGGATCAGCGCGACGCCGGCCTTCGCCTCGGAGGGGGTCAGCCCGGTCAGCACCTCGTCCAGCAGCAGCAGGCGGGGGCCGGTGGCGAGCGCCCGGGCGACCTCCAGGCGGCGCTTCTCCGGGGGCGTCAACTCGCCCGCCACCGCGTCGGCGCGGTGGGCGAGGTCGACCCGCTCCAGGGTCTCCAGGGCGGCGGCGCGGGCCTGGGCGGCCTTGGCGTGGCGGGCGAAGGCGCCGACCGTGACGTTCTCCAGGACGTTCATCGAGTCGAAGGAGCGCGGCACCTGGAAGGTGCGGGCGATGCCGCGGCGGCAGCGCTCGGCCGGGGGCAGGGCGGTGATGTCGGCCCCCTCGAACCGGATGCGCCCCCGGTTCGGCCGGTAGACGCCGGAGATCAGGTTGAACAGGGTCGACTTGCCGGCCCCGTTCGGGCCGATCAGCCCCAGGATCTCGCCGCGGGCGACGTCGAGGGTCACGTCGCGGTTGGCCACGAGGCCGCCGAAGGCCAGCGTCACGTCCTCGACGTTCAGGATCGTCTCGGCCACCTCACGCCTCCCGGTTGCGGGCGACGCGGCTGCGCCGGAACAGGCTCAGCACGCCCTCGGGCTTGGCGAGCGCCACCACCATCACCAGCGCCCCGTAGAAGATCAGGTCGATGCCGCTGCCGGTGCCGCCGAGATAGGAGCGGCTGATCTCGGTGATCGGGATCAGGATCAGGGCCCCCACCAGCGGCCCCCACAGGGTGCCGACGCCGCCGAGCACCGCGGGCAGGGCGAAGAGCAGCGAGAAGCGGAAGCTCATCACGCTCTCGGGGTCGATGTAGGAGACGTAGGCGCCGTAGAGCCCGCCGCCGAGCGCGGTGAAGAAGGCCGAGAGCGCGGCCGCCGCCATCTTCGAGCGGAACACCTCGACGCCGAGGCTGCGGGCGGCCACGGGATCGTCCTTCACCGCCCGCCAGCCGTAGCCCCAGCGCGACTCGGCGATGACGAAGGTGACGAGCCACGTGACGACGAACAGCCCGAGGGCGAGGTGGGCGTAGGGGATCTTGTCGCGGGCGAATTGCAGGGTCGCCCAGGAATCCGGGTTGAACGGCCACTGCACGCCCATGGCGCCGCCGACGAAGTCCCAGTTCTGCACCAGCAGCAGCCCGGCCTCGGCGATGACGATGGTGGCGATCGAGAAGTAGTGGCCGGCGAGCCGGAAGCAGGGCCAGCCGATCGCCAGCGCCACCAGCGCCGAGAGCACACCGCCGAGCGCCAGCCCCGCCCAGGGCGAGACGCCGTAATTCACGAACAGCAGGCTCGTGCAGTAGGCGCCGATGCCGAAATAGAGGGCGTGGCCGAGCGAGATCTGCCCGCAATAGCCGCCGAGGATGTTCCAGCTCTGCGACAGGGCGGCGTAGAGCAGCGTCAGCACCAGCACGTTCTGGAGGTAGACATCGGGGATCGCGTAGGGCAGGGCGGCGAGTCCGGCGAAGACCACCGCGCCGGTGATCAGGCTCGTGCGGCGCTTGGCGGCGAAGCGCCGGGCGGCCTCGTCCACGGCGGAGGCCTGGGCGGCGGCGGGGAGGGCGGTGCCGGCCATCGTCTAGAGCCTCCCGAACAGGCCCTGGGGCCGGATCAGCACGACGAGGAGGTAGAGGGCGTAGACCCCCACCGACTTCAGGGCGGGGGGCAGGATGACCGCGGTGACCGCCTCGACGAGGCCGACCACCACGCCGGCCACCAGCGCCCCGAACACGCTGCCGAAGCCGCCGAGCGCGACGGTGACGTAGGCGATCAGCGCGAAGGCGCCGCCGACGCCGGGATGGATGTAGTAGAACACCGCGAGCACCGCGCCGGCCAGGCCCACCAGCGCCGCCCCGAGCCCCCAGCCCAGCGCGAACACCCGGTTGCGGTCGATGCCGACCAGCGCCACCGCGCCCTGGTCCTCGCGGGTCGCCTCCAGCGCCCGGCCGAAATCGGTGCGGGTCATCAGCAGGTAGAGCCCGCCGAAGGCGGCGAGCGAGACGAGCGCCCCGAACACCTGCGGCCAGGGCAGGTAGACGCCCGCGAGGTCGAGGGTGTGCCCGCCGAGCCAGGAGGTCTTGAGGCTGCGGTAGTCCGGGGTGAACAGGTACTGCGCCGCGCCCTGGAGCAGGATCGCCAGCCCGAAGGTGGCGAAGATCTGCACCATGCCCTGGTTGGCCTTGGCGCGCATCGCGAAGCGGACCACGCCGAGATAGGCGGTGCCGCCGAGGATGAACAGCAGGGCGGCGACCGCCGGCATCAGCAGGACCGGGTCGAGCCCGGAGACCAGCACCAGCCCGAAGGTCGCGTACATGGCGAGCATCAGGAACTCGCCGTGGGCGAAGTTGACCACGTCCATCAGGCCGAAGATCAGCGACAGGCCGACCGCGACGAGGGCGTAGATCAGCCCCGTCAGCAGGCCGCTCGCCAGCACCTGCGCCAGCGCTTGCATCGTCATGGGCGCCCCCTCGAAGCGGCTCCGGGCCGGGATGTCAGAACCAGATCCGATCGCTTCGCGATGCGGATCCGGACGCCGCTCGAGCGCCGCGCGGGCCGGCCGATGCGCCCCTGCCGCCGCGTTCGAGCGGAGGGCGTATCAGGCGTTCATCGGCCACTTGGCGGGGGCGACGGCGACGTCCTCGGGGAACACCGTGACGAATTTCGTGCCGAGGTACTGGATCAGCACCGGCGTCGCGTCGGGGTTCTGGCCGCCCGCGTCGAAGATCACCTTCTTCCACGGCATGATCGTGCGGGTGCCGGGGATGTCGGTGGCGGCGAGGGCCGCGCGCAGCCTCGAACCGTCGGTCGAGCCCGCCCGGTTCAGGGCGTCGGCCAGCACCAGGAGCGCGGTGAACTGGCGCGAGGTGTTGTCGTTCAGGTCGCGGTCGGCGCGCTTCCGGAACATCTCGTTGATCACCCCGATCGACGGGCGCTTGGCGGCCAGATCGAGGGAGAAGCTCGCCCGGGAGATCAGGCCCTGGAGCTGGGCCCCGACCGCGTCGAAGGTCGCCTTCTCGGAGAAGCCCGCGGCCTGGGCGATCATCGCCTTCGGCTTGTAGCCGAGTTCGCCCATGGTCTTGGTCAGCAGGATCGCGTCGTTGGTGTAGCAGGTCGGCAGCAGCACGTCGGCGTCGGCGTTCTTCAGCGCCTGCACCTCGGCGGTCAGCGAGGGCGAGTTGGTCTTGTACTTCACGTCCGCGGTGATCTTGTAGCCGCGCTCACCCGCGAGCTTGCGCTGCGTGTTCGAGGAATCGATGCCGTAGATCGTGTCCTCGTAGAACAGGGCGATCGAGCCGATCGTCTTGCCCTGCTTGCGCTGCGCGTCCATGAAATCGAACATCGCCTCGGAGAACATCTCGTCGTTGGCGGCCGGGCGGAAGATGTATTTCAGGCCCCGGCGGGTCAGGCTCGGCGACGAGGAATCGGCGCACACGAACGGCACGCCGTAGCGCTCGCACACCGCGCTCACGGTGGCCGAGACCGAGGATTGGTAGCAGCCGACGATGGCGGCGACCTTGTCCTGGGTGATCAGGCGCTCCGCCTCGGCGCGGCCCTTCTGCGGGTCGCCCTGGTGGTCGGCGACCACGAGGCGCATCTTGGCGCCCCCGAGCCCTTCGAGGCCGTCGCCCTTGGCCGCCGACAGGTCGAGGTCGTAGTTGCCGTTGATCACCTCCAGCGCCGTCTCGAAGGCGCGGCGGGCGTCGAGGCCGTTCTGGGCGCTCGGCCCGGACAGGGCGTAGAGCACGCCGACCACCACCTCGCCCGCCGCGTCCGCCCGGCGGGACCCGAGGCCCGCGAGCGCCAGCGCGCCCCCGGCCAGTACCTCACGACGACGCAGCATGCGGGATCTCCGGGGCTCAAGAAACGCGGATGGGGCGCGGGAATGCGGGATTCAGGCCATGGCCGAGGCGGGGGCGAGGTCGACCGCGAAGTCGGCGTTCAGCCGGTCGGTGACGAGCATGCAGCCCGGGGCGTGGGTGATGGCGAAGGCCGGCCGGGCCGCCGCGATCACCGACTGGGGGGTGACGCCGCAGGCCCAGAACACCGGGATCTCGTCGGGCCCGATCCGCACGGGGTCGCCGTAATCGGGCTTGCCGAGGTCAGCGATGCCGATCAGGTCCGACCGGGCGAGGTGCACCGGGGCGCCGTGGACCGCCGGGTAGCGGCCGGTGATCTCCACCGCGCGGATCGCCTGCGCCGGGGTGAGCGGGCGCATCGACACCACCATCGGCCCGGCGAACGGGCCGGCGGGGGCGCAGGGGATGGTGGTGCGGTACATCGGCACGCGCACGCCCATCTCGACGTGGCGCAGCGGCAGCCCGGCCTCGGCCATCGCCGCCTCGAACGAGAACGAGCAGCCGATGGCGAAGGCCACGAGGTCGTCGCGCCACAGGTCGGCCACCTCGGCGCGCTCGGCGACCACGGCGCCGTCGCGCCAGACCCGGTAGGCGGGCACGTCGGTGGCCAGATCGAGGTCGAGGCCGAGGTCCGGGATGGCGCGGCTGCCCGGCCGCGACTCGCCGATCACCGGGCAGGCCTTCGGGTTGCGCGCCGCGAAGCGCCGGAAATCGTCGGCGAGGCTCTCGGGGAAGACCGCGAGGTTGGCCTGCACGTAGCCGTCGGCCACGCCCGCGGTGCTTCCGGGGATCGCACCGCTGCGGCAGGCCAGCCGGGCCTCGGCCCCGCTCATGCCCGCCCGCCCGCTCGTCTGCACCGCTGCGGAGGTTGCCATCACCGACCCCGTCTGCCGTGGAATGGGGTCAGCTTACCGAGAGCGCGGCGCGAAGCGAATTATCTTTTCGGATCGCGGGCGATAAGGCGGGCTTATACGCGCTGGTAGGATCCGGGTTTCGAAAGGGATCATCCCTTTCGTGGGTCCAGGGCAAAGCCCTGGGGAACCGTCGGGCTCCGCCCGACACCCGCCGAAGGGATAATCCCTTCGGAATCCCACAACGCGCGGCTTCATCCGTTCGCGCCCACGCGCGGCCGGCGCTGCGCCGGGCGCGGTCCGCCAGCCCTGGACTGGCACGGCGCGTCGACAGCGCCGCACCACGCGGCCGCGGTCTCGGCCGCGATCGCGGCGGTCGCGGCCGCCAGCCGGTTGTCGGGGGCGTTCTCGTAGGTCGCCGTGAAGGCGATGTCGGGCAGGCGGGCACTCGTCTCCACCGCGCGCAGCCGTCCGTCGGCGAGTTCCGCCCGCACCGTCTCGGCGGGGATGACCGCGATGCCGAGCCCCTCCACCGCCATGCGCACGATCGTCGCGAGGGAGGCGTTGCTGTAGAGGCGGGGCGGCGGCAGGTTGGCCCGCGCCAGCAGCTCGTGCAGTTGCACGTAGGGGTTGGTGTTGCGCGGGTAGGTGATGACCGGGTGGCGGGTCAGCTCGGCGAGACCGACCGGGCCGTCGCCGAGGTCGAGATCCGGCGCGGCGATCCAGGCCACGGCGAAGCGGCACAGCGGCACGTTGATCAGGCTCGGCCGGGTGATCGGGCCGACGAGGAAGGCGAGGTCGAGGTCGCGCCGCACCAGCGCGTCGCGCATGGTCGGCGACACGTCGACGGCGATGTCGAGGGCGATGCCGGGATAGGCCCGGCTCATCGCCTCGATGAAGCGCGTCAGCCACGTGTGGACGATCGTCTCGGAGACGCCGAGCCGCAGGGTCCCGGTGGTCACGGCCGGGCTCGCCAGCGCCGCGACCATCTCGGCGCGCAGGCGCAGGAAGCGCTCGGCGTAGCCCAGGAGCTCCCGCCCCTTCGGCGTCAGGCTGAGCGACCGCGGCGCGCGCTCGATCAGCGTCAGCCCGAAGGCGTCCTCCAGGGCGGCGATGCGCTGCGAGACCGCGGGCTGGGTGGTGTTGAGGCGCTCGGCCGCGCGGCTGAAGCTGCCGAGCGTGGCGGTCCAGTAGAAGATCTCCAAGGTCCTGAGGTCGGTCATCGCGGCGGCTCACCCTCCGCGGCCGGCGTGCAAGACCGGGGCCTGCAAGACCGAGGCCCGAAAGTCCGGGGGCCGGCTGTCGCGGGGCCCGGATTCCCCTTTCCCCCGTCCTGCACTAACCCTGCCGGGGACGCGGCACCGGAGCACGCCGCGCGGGAGGGACGGCCGTGATCTACGAGGTTGCCGAGATCGAGGTGCGGGCGGGGGCCGAGGCGGCCTTCGAGGCGGCGGTGGCCGAGGCGGCGCCGCTGTTCGAGCGAGCCCGGGGCTGCCGCTCCCTGGGGCTCCAGAAGGTGATCGAGAAGCCCTCGACCTACCGGCTGTTCGTCGGCTGGGAGACGGTGGAGGACCACATGGTCCATTTCCGAGAGTCGGACGACTTCCAGGAATGGCGGCGGCTGGCCGGCCCGCACTTCGCCGGGCCGCCGAAGGTCGACCACGTGGAATTCGTGCTGAACGCCTTCGGCTGAGGCGGCGCGCGTCCGGCGCACGCCGGACGTGAGGCCGGGGGCGCTCAGTGGATCTCGGGCTCCGGGGTGGGGGGCCCGTGTTCCAGGAAGTCGAAGTCGACGCCGGTGTCGGCCTGACCCACCCGGTCGAGGAACAGGGCGGTGTAGCCCCGCGCGTAGCGCCGCGGCGGCGGCGCCCAGGCCGAGGCCCGCCGCTCCAGCTCGTCCGCCTCCACCAGCAGGTCGAGGCGCCGCCCCTCCGTGTCGAGGCGGATCAGGTCGCCGTCCCGCACCAGCGCCAGCGGCCCGCCGACATGGCTCTCGGGCGCCACGTGCAGGATGCAGGTGCCGTAGCTCGTGCCCGACATCCGCGCGTCCGAGATCCGCACCATGTCGCGCACGCCCGCCTGCAGCATCTTCTTCGGGATCGGCAGCATCCCCCATTCCGGCATGCCCGGACCCCCGAGCGGGCCAGCCCCCTTCAGCACCAGCACGCTGTCGGGCGTCACGTCGAGCTCGGGATCGTCGAGGCGCGCGTTCATGTCGTCGTAGCTCTCGAACACGATCGCCGGGCCGGTGTGCTGCAACAGCCGCGGGTCGGCGGCCGAGTGCTTGATCACCGCGCCCCGCGGCGCCAGCGAGCCGCGCAGCACCGCGAGCCCGCCCTCGGCCTGGATCGGGTCCTCCAGCGGGCGGATCACGTCGGGGTTGAACACCTCGGCCCCGGCGATGTCCTCGCCGAGCGTGCGCCCCGTGACCGTGCGCGCGTCGAGGTCGAGGTAGGGCGCGATCCGGGCGAGGAAGGCGCGGCTGCCGCCGGCGTAGAAGAAGTCCTCCATCAGGTAGCTGCCGTTGTTCGGCCGCAGGTTGGCCACCAGCGGCACGCTGCGGCTGATCGCGTCGAACCGGTCGAGGTCGAGAGCGAGACCCGCCCGGCGCGCCATGGCGATCAGGTGCGGGATGGCGTTGGTCGAACCGCCGAACGCCATCGTCGCGGTCACCGCGTTGTCGACGCTCGCCTGGGTCAGCATCGCCGCGGGCGTCCAGTCCTCCCAGACCATCTCGACGATCCGCCGGCCGCTGTCGGTGGCGAGCCGCGGGTGGCCGGCATCCGCCGAGGGGATGCCGGCCGAGGCCGGCAGGGAGAAGCCCATCGCCTCGGCCGCCAGCATCATCGTGGCGGCGGTGCCCGCGGTCATGCACACGCCGAAGGAGCGGTTCATGCCGCCCTCCATGTCCTTCCACTGGGCCTGCGTGATGTTCCCCGCGCGCAACTCCGCGTGGTACTTCCAGGCGTCCGAGCCGCTGCCCAGCGTCTTGCCGCGCCAGTGGCCGCGCAACTGCGCGCCGGCGGGGAAGAAGATCGCCGGCAGGCCGGCGGACAGCGCGCCCATGATCAGGCCGGGCCCGGTCTTGTCGCAGCCGCCCATCAGCACGACGCCGTCGACGGGCTGGGAGCGGATCAGCTCCTCGGTCTCCAGCGCGAGCAGGTTGCGGTAGAGCATCGAGGTCGGCTTCATGTACTGCTCGGTGACCGGCAGCACGGGGATCTCGACGGGGAAGCCGCCGGCCTGCCAGACGCCGCGCTTGATCTCCTCGGCGCGAACCCGGAAGTGGGCGTGGCAGGGGCTGAGGTCGGACCACGTGTTGAGGATGCCGATCACCGGCTTGCCGGCCCAGTCGGCATCCGAGAAGCCCATCTGCGCCAGCCGCGAGCGGTGGCCGAACGCCCGCAGGTCGTCCACGCCGAACCAGCGATGGCTGCGAAGCTCTTCCGGGCGCTTCCTCATGGTCGGGATCCGTTCTCTCGTTTCTCGCGACGCGCCCGTGGTAGGCCCGCGCGCCGGCCCGCGCCAGCGCCGCGGCGTCGCGCGGCTTGAGACCGGGACGGGATCGAAACGGCCGGTGCCTCAGGCGGCCAGCTCCCGCAGCCGCCTGCGGATCGGCTCGGCGACGTCGATGCTGCCCGCCTCGATCACCGCGTTGGCCTGCTTGACCGCCGCCGCGCGGATCACCTCCGCGTGCCCGAGCTTCTGCCGCTGCGCCAGCCACAGGGAGACGCTGGCCCAGTCCCAGAGCGGGCTGTCCGAGGTGACCTTGGCCACCGGCCGCGGGAAGCCCTCCGCCCGCTGCCCCTTGGCGTACTGGGTCATCGCCGCCCGGCTCATCCCCGTGCGCTGCGCGATGTCGGCGAGGCTGACCAGCGGATCGGGCTCGACCCGCTCGACCGACGCGCCGGCCCGCTCGACCGCCGCGAGCGCAGACCCGATCGCCACGGCGATGTTCTCCGCCTCGCGGGCGAAGTCGACGATGATGTGCCCCTTCTGGAAGGAGATCGTCGCGTCGTCGCAGCCCGCCTCGTAGAACCGGGCCTCGAAGTCGGGGGCCCCGGGGTCCAGGCCGGTGGCGACGACGCTGAACTCAAACGTATCCATCTTCCGTGTCCTCCCGACAGTGCGGACAGCGATCGATGGCGCGCCGGATCTGGCGGGCATGGGCCTCGGGGTTTCTCGGCGTGCCGTTCACGCCGACCTGACAACCGTCCCGGTCGTGCTCGGGGCAGTACAGGCGCCCCCAGTGCCCCTGGAGCCGCAGGGTCCAGCCTCTCTCCTCCGGCGGTCCGGACGGCGGCCTCGATCTCCTTGTTCGGATGCCTCGGCCTCGGCACGGACAAGCCTCGCTCGATCGCCCGTCACCCTGCCGCGACCGTTAACAGATGTCAACAGTCGCGGGCCGGACTTCATCTGCACCGGATCTGGCCGCGCACCGGCAGGGGATCACGCCGCGGCGGCGTCCGGCACGAAGGCCTGGAGCAGCACCCGGCGGCCGGTCCGGTCGTGGACGGTGACCTGCCAGTCGCGCCAGTCCGGGCGTCCGCCGAGCGTCGTCATCACCCCCTGCGCCACCGCCCGCGCCCGCTCGGGCAGGCGCTCCGGCACCCGGATGTCCCGTCCCACGGGATCGAGGACGCATTCCAGGCCGTTCGTGCAGTGAAAGCGGTAGCGTGCCATCGGCGACTCATCTCCCGTCCCTGTGCGGCGCCATTGTTCATGATTTGTTCGCAAATGGCCAGGGACACCCGCGGGTCAAGTGGGCGCAGGCAACGGAGAAGGGGATCGGCGCCGCGGGCCGGGCACGCCGGCCCGGCACCTCAGGGCACGAAGCCCTCGAACACCATCTGGTCGGCGTGGGCGGCGGCGCGCGCGCGCTGCTCGGGGGTGCGCACCGTCCAGGCCATCACCGGCAGCCGGCCGAGCAGGCGGCACAGGGTGGTCGGCGCGCAGGGCAGGTCGTCGACCCGCCAGGACAGGAAGTCGGGCCGGGTCTCGGCGAAGTGCAGCAGGTCGGACAGCGCCCGGCGCAGGGATCCCGGCAGCGCCGCGTAGACGGGGTCGTCCTGCGTGGTCTCGCTCACGATCCCCCGCGGGATCCTTTCGGGGACGAGGTCGCGCAGCGCCGCCACCACCTGGGGATCGAAGGATTTCAGCGCCACCGGCCCGGCCTGGGCGGCGGCCACCTCCGCCGCGCGCCGGGCGAGCCGGAGGTCGCCGTCGTAGCGCGACTTGATCTCGACGATCACCGGAACCGCGCCCCCCACCGCCGCGAGGAAGTCCGGCAGCGTCGGGATCGTCTCCGCACTTGCCGCGATCGCGAGGGCGCCGAGTTCGGCGGCGGTCTTCGCACCGACCGGCGCGTCCAGCGCGGTGAGCCGGCCGAGCCTCGCGTCGTGGAAGACCATCGCCTCGCCGTCGGCGCTGAGCTGCACGTCGCACTCGATCGCGAAGCCCCCCGCCGCCGCCGCGCGGGCGGCGGCGAGCGTGTTCTCGGGCCGGCCCGCCGCCCGGTCGTGCAGCCCGCGATGGGCGATCGGCCGCGCGGTGAGCCAGCCCAGGTCCATCACCGCACCTCGAAGATCGCCTCGACCTCGACGGCGGCGTCGAGGGGCAGCTCCGCGACGCCGACCGTCGAGCGGGCGTGGCGGCCGCGGTCGCCGAGCAGCTCCACCATCAGGTCGGAGGCGCCGTTCATCACGCCCGCCACCGCCGAGAAGCCCGGGGCGGCGTTGATGAAGCCGCCGAGGCGGACGCACTGCACCACCGCCCGGTCGAGGTCGCCCACCGCCGCGTCGAGCTGGGCGAGCACGTTGAGCGCGCAGAGCCGCGCCGCCGCCTTGCCGGCCTCCGCCGAGACCGAGCCGCCGACCTTGCCCGCGTGCTCGGGGGCGATCTTCCCGTCCGGGCCGAAGCAGACCTGCCCCGAGATCACCACGAGGCTGCCCGACCGCACGAACGGCACGTAGTTCGCCACAGGCGCCGCGGCCTTGGGCAGGGCGAGCCCCAGCCGCTCCAGGCGTTCCTTGACCGTGCCTTCGACCGTGCTCATCGTCGTCTCCGCTCGCTGTGGTTCGGGGGCTCTGGAGCACGCCCGGCGCGGCCCGCGCAAGGCCCCCCGCACGGCCGCCGTGCACGGGGCGCGCACCGGGCGCGATTGACAGGCGCGCGGTCTTTCATAGTAATCGCGCGCGTGCCGCCCCGGTGACGAGGCGGCACTTTCATTTGGAGCCGGCTACACGGGAGCGCTCTGCGCCGAAGTGGACGCCGGTTCGCCGCACGTGAGCGCGTCGAAACCCCGACGATACGGAGACGGGACCGTGACATCCGCCCTTCTGCCGACCTACGCCCGCGCCCCGCTCGCCTTCGCGCGCGGCGAGGGCGCCTGGCTCGTCGCGGAGGACGGGGAGCGATACCTCGATTTCGGCGCCGGGATCGCGGTCAACGCGCTCGGCCACGCCCACCCGCACCTCGTCGCCGCCCTGACCGAGCAGGCGGGCAAGCTCTGGCACGTCTCGAACCTGTTCCAGATCCCCGAGGGCGAGCGCCTCGGCCGGCGGCTGGTGGAGGCGAGCTTCGCGGACGTGGCGTTCTTCTGCAACTCGGGGGCGGAGGCCAACGAGGCGGCGATCAAGGTCGCGCGCAAGTACCACGCCGCGGGCGGCAACCCGGAGCGCTACCGGATCGTCACCTTCGCCGGCGCCTTCCACGGGCGGACGCTCGCCACCCTCGCGGCCGGCGGCCAGCAGAAGTACATCGAGGGCTTCGGGCCGAAGGTCGAGGGCTTCGATCAGGTGCAGGTCGGCGACTTCGACGCGCTGGAGGCCGTGATCGGCCCCGAGACCGCGGCGCTGATGATCGAGCCGATCCAGGGCGAGGGCGGGGTGCGGGTGATCCAGCCCGCGGAGCTGCGCCGCTACCGGGAGATCTGCGACCACCACGGCCTGATGCTGATCATGGACGAGGTCCAGACCGGCCTCGGCCGCACGGGCCGGCTGTTCGCGCACGAGTGGTCGGGGGTGACCCCGGACATCCTCAGCGCGGCCAAGGGCATCGGCGGCGGCTTCCCGCTCGGCGCGTGCCTGGCCACCGCGGAGGCCGCCCGGGGCATGACGGCCGGCAGCCACGGCACCACCTTCGGCGGCAACCCGCTGGCGATGGCGGTGGGCAACGCCGTGCTCGACGTGGTGCTGGCCGACGGCTTCCTCGACCGGGTCGCGCGCACCGGCCTGCTGCTCAAGCAGAAGCTCGCCGCCTTGCGCGACCGGCATCCGCACGTGTTCAAGGAGATCCGCGGCGAGGGGCTGATGATCGGCCTCGCGCTCGGCGTGCCGAACACCGACTTCGCCGCGGCGGCCCGCGCGGCGCATCTCCTCGTGATCCCGGCCGGCGACAACGTGGTGCGGCTGCTGCCGCCCCTGATCGTCGACGCGCCGGAGATCGACGCCGCCGTCCAGCGCCTGGAGGCGGCCGCCTCCGGCTTCGAGGCCCTGCGCGGGGCGGCCGAGTAGGCCCGGGATCCTTTCGCGATGACAGCCCAGACGAACGGCCGGGCCGCCGGCCCGGCCCCGCACCCGACAGGTGCGGCCCCCCGCCATTTCCTCGACCTCAAGGACTTCTCCGGGTCCGACCTGCGCCGCGTGCTCGACGCCAGCGCGGCGATGAAGGCCCGCCGCCGCAAGGGCGAGCGCGCCGACGAGCGCCCGCTGGTGGGCAAGAACCTCGCGATGGTGTTCGACCGGCCCTCGACCCGCACCCGCGTGTCGTTCGACGTGGCGATGCGCGAGTTGGGCGGCGAGACCCTGATGCTCACCGGCTCCGAGATGCAGCTCGGCCGCGGCGAGACGATCGGCGACACCGCGCGGGTGCTCTCGCGCTTCGTCGACGCGATCATGATCCGCATCCTCGACCACGGGCAGATGCTGGAGCTCGCCGAGCACGCCACCGTGCCGGTGATCAACGCGCTGACCAAGGTCTCGCACCCCTGCCAGATCATGGCCGACGTGCTGACCTTCGAGGAGCACCGCGGCCCGATCCAGGGCCGCACCGTGGCGTGGTCGGGGGACGCCAACAACGTGCTCGCGAGCTGGGCGCACGCGGCGGCCCGGTTCGACTTCACCCTCAACGTCGCCTGCCCGCCGGAGCTGTCGCCCGCGCCGTCGCTGCTCGCCTGGGCGAAGGCGGAGGGCGCGCGCCTCAACGTCACCACCGACGCCTTCGCCGCGGTCGAGGGCGCCGACGCGGTGGTCACCGACTGCTGGGTGTCGATGGGCGACGACGACGAGAGCCACCGCCACAACCTGCTCTCGCCCTATCAGGTGAACGCCAAGCTGATGGCGGCGGCCGGGCGCGACGCGATCTTCATGCACTGCCTGCCCGCCCACCGCGGCGAGGAGGTCACCGCCGAGGTGATGGACGGGCCGCGCTCGGTGGTGTTCGACGAGGCCGAGAACCGCCTGCACGCCCAGAAGGGTATTTTGGCGTGGTGCCTGCGCGCGGGCGGGCTGTAGAGCGCCCTCCGCCGAGGTGGATACCGGTTCGGCGTAAGAGTGCGGCCCATAACAACGACTTGGAGCCGCTCCGGCCGCCCGCGGCACGGTACACGACATGTTTGGAGTTTACGTCGGCCGATCCCACCAATCCCCTCATCCTGAGGTGCCCCTTGCCTCGGCAAGGGGCCTCGAAGGAGCCCTCCAGCCAGCCGCGCGATCCCTGGAGGTCTCCTTCGAGGCCCGCTCGCGCGGGCACCTCAGGATGAGGTGGAGGGTCGGAAACGCCCCTCGGCTCGCCGCGTCGTGGACCGTGCGCCCGCGGGCCGTCCCGCCCTGGGGCTTCCGGCCCTCGCAGCCGGGTCCACGTCTCACCCGTCATCCCGGGGCGCCGCAGGCGAGCCCGGGATCCAGACCCGCGACGCGGCACGCTGCGGGCGCAGGCCAGTGCGAGATCCCCGGCCTCGGCGTCTCTGGATCCCGGGCTCTCGCCTGCGGCGAGCCCCGGGATGACGCGCGGGCGGCAATGCCCGGTAGCGCGACCCTGCCGAGACGCAGCGGGAGAGCGGGCGGCCCTCGCGCGTCAGGATCGGCGACACCATATCCCGTGCGCGGCCAGCGCCGACGCGCGTCGCTCCGCATGCCCCATCCCGATCGGTCTATCGCCGCCGCGCCGCGTCGCGGATGATGACCGCGGGGCCATGGGCGCGATCGTCCGCCCGCACATCCCAGGGAGGCTGTCCGTGGATCAAGCGCATGCGCAGGAGGCATCGGACCTGCTGGTCCGCCACTGGCGGGACGGCACGACGCTCGACGCCCTGCCCGGGCCGCTGCGCCCGGCCGACCGCGCCGCGGGCTACCGGATCCAGGCCGGGGTCGCCGCGCTGAGCCGGGAGCCGCTGTTCGGCTGGAAGATCGCCGCCACCAGCGAGGCCGGCCAGCGGCACATCGCGGTGGACGGGCCGCTGGCCGGGCGGCTCATCGCCGAGATGGTCCATCCCGACGGCGCGGCCCTGCCGCTCGGGGGCAACCGCATGCGCGTGGCCGAGGCCGAGTTCGCCTTCCGCATGGGCCGCGACCTGCCGCCCCGCCCCGAGCCCTACGACAGGGCCGCGGTGCTGGACGCGGTAGCGGGCCTGCACCTCGCGATCGAGGTCCCGGATTCGCGATTCACCGACTTCACGGTCGCGGGGGCGGCACAGCTCATCGCCGACAACGCCTGCGCCCACATGTTCGTCCTCGGCCCGGAGGCGCCGGCCTCCTGGCGCGACCTCGACCTCGCGGCCCACCGGGTGGTCGCCCGGTTCGGCGGCGACCGCGTGCGCGAGGGTCTCGTGCGCGAGGGGCTCGGCGCCAACGTGCTGGGCGATCCCCGCGACGCGCTGACATGGCTCGCCAACGAGCTGTCGCGCCACGGCCTGACCCTCGGGCGCGGGCAGGTGGTCACGACCGGCACCTGCCTGATCCCCCTGGAGATCGCCCCCGGCGACCGGGTGAGCGTCGATTTCGGCGGCCTCGGCCGGGTCGGCGCGCATTTCACCTGAGGGCGCGCCTCACACCGCCATCCCCGGGCCGCCGACGCGGCGCCCGCTCGAGCGACAGCGCCGCGCGCCCCGCGCCGGCCGAACAAGGAGCGGCCATGACCGCGAAGACCACCGCGAAGACCACCTCGAAGACCGCCTCGGACACCACCGTCACCTCCGGAAACGGCCACGCGGGCGACGACGACGCGGTCCTGCCCTTCGCGGTCGAGGCGCTGGACGTGCGCGGGCGCGTGGTCCGGCTCGGGCCGGCGATCGACACCATCCTGCGCCGGCACGGCTATCCCGACCCCGTGGCGCGGCTGCTCGGCGAGGCGGCGGCGCTCACCGTCCTGCTCGGCGCCTCGCTGAAGTTCGAGGGCCGCTTCCAGCTCCAGACCAAGACCGGCGGCCCCGTCGAGATGATCGTCGTCGATTTCGAGGCGCCGGACCGGCTGCGCGCCACCGCCCGGTTCGACGCCGAGCGCGTGGCGGCCCTGGGCTCCGGCCCGGTGAAGGACGCCGACCTGATCGGCTCGGGCCACCTCGCCATGACCATCGACCAGGGCTCGGCCGCGAGCCGCTACCAGGGCGTCGTCGCCCTGGAGGGCCAGAGCCTGGAGGAGGCCGCGCACCAGTATTTCCGCCAGTCCGAGCAGATCCCGACGCAGGTGCGCCTCGCGGTGGCCGAGGCGGTGGCGGAGGGGGCCGGCCGCTGGCGGGCGGGCGGCCTGATCGTACAGTTCCTGCCGCAATCGATCGACCGGGCCCGGCTCGCCGACCTGCCGCCCGGCGACATCCCGGAGGGCCACGCCCATCTCGGCGCCGACGCGCCCGAGGACGATGCCTGGGTGGAGGCGCGCTCGCTCACCGCGACGATCGAGGACCACGAGCTCGTCGACCCGAACGTGTCGAGCGAGCGCCTGCTCTACCGGCTGTTCCACGAGCGCGGGGTGCGGGTGTTCGACCGGCAGCCGGTGCGCGAGACCTGCCGGTGCTCGCGCGAGCGGGTGCTCGGCATGATCCGCTCGTTCACCCCCGAGGAGCGCCGGGACATGGTGGCCGACGACGGCCGCATCGCGATCACCTGCGAGTTCTGCTCGCGCCGCTACGACCTCGACCCGGCGGCGGTGGAGGCCGAGATCGCCGAGGGGCCGCCGCAGTAGAGCGGCGCCGGTCTCGCGGGCGGCACGGTCCTCGCAGGTGCTGCGCGCGGATCGATCCGGCCCGACGCCGGGTTCCGCAACGTTCGGGACCGCTTCGCCGCGGCGGCCGCTGTATTCGTCGGACCTAAACGGCCAAGCTTTCGCGCGCGAAACGCCGGAATACACCGGAGCGTTGCGTAAAATTACACGGTACCCGGACAGAACCGTTTTCGAACCTGCGGCGTTGCGTGGCATCTCAAGAATCGGAGAGAACGCCATGCGAAAGCTTCCCCTGGGTTTGTCCGCCGGCTTGGCCGCGCTCCTCCTCAGCACCTCCGTCTACGCGCAGCAGGCCGGCGGCGCCGAGCGGGGCGGGGGCGCGGGCGGCCGCGGCGGCGCGGAATCGAGCATGCAATCGGGCGGCGGCGGTGATCGGGCCGGGGCCCGGGCCGGCGGCGAGCAGCGGATGTCGGGCGGTCAGGCGGCCGGGCAGGCGGGCGAGCGGTCCGGCGCCGGGGGCCGCGAGCAGGGCTCGGGCGACCGGATGGCCTCGGAGCGCGGCGGCAAGAGCGATGGCAAGGGCGGCGACGCCGACCGCGGCGGCCGGGACCGGGGTGCGGACCGCGCCGACCGGAACGGCGGCGACCGCGGCGCGGATCGCACGACCAACCGGCGCGAGGACCGGGCCGAGACGCGGGACCGGACCGATGTGCGCAGCCGGACGGACGTGCGCAGCCGGACCGACGTGCGGGCCGATGTCCGCGGCGGCCGGGTCGAGGGCGGGTTCCGGCGCGAGGGCCGCTACGTGTTCATCGGCGGCCAGCGCGTGGTCTACGGCTCGCCGGAGTACCGGCGCCTGATCGTCACCCAGCGCGGGCCCCGCGAGCGCTACGTCGTCATCCGCGGCCAGCGGGTGATCTACGGCTCGCCGGAGTACAAGCGCCTCGTGAGCGTGCGCGAGAGCGGCCCCCGGCAGCGCTGGGTCACGGTCCGCGGGCAGCGGGTGATCTACGGCTCGCCCGAGTACCGGCGCCTCGTCGTCACCGAGACCGGGCCGAGCGAGCGCTGGGTCACGATCCGCGGCCAGCGGGTGCGCTACGGCTCCGCCGAGTACCGCCGTCTCAGCGGCGGTGCGGTGGGCGCGAGCTTCCGCACCGAGACCCGCGCCGGGGTGCGCACGGACGCGCGCAGCGAGCGCGCCGGCTTCCGCGAGGAGCGCCGCGGCGGACGGGACGAGGCCCGCGGCGCCGATCGCAACGACCGCAGCGCGGAGCGCCGCAACGACCGGGGCAACGATCGGGCGATGGACCGGAACGCCTCCCGCGGCGACGGCGTGCGCAACGGCGACATGCGCGGCGGCGGCGACCAGGGCGGCGTCCGCAACGCGTCCGAGCGCAGCGGCGGCGGTGAGCGCGGCATGAAGGCCGGCGGCGAGCGCGGCGGCAACGGCGGCGCGATGAACGGCGCCTCGTCCGGCAACGCGGCTGGCGGCCAGGGTGGCGCCCGGGGCGGCGCCGGGCGCGACGGCGGCGCGGGCGCCCGCTGACCGGGGCGGGGAGGGGCTCCCGCCCCTCCCCCTCACGTCTTGAGCACCGGCTCGGCGATGTCGCCGCCGCCGCGGGCGGCGAGGTAGTCCGGCTGGAACAGGCACATCCGCACCGCGTCCCGGTAGCGGCCGTTGACGAAGAACTCGTCCCTCAGCACCCCCTCCACCTGGAAGCCGCAGCGCTCGTAGATCCTGACCGCGCGGGTGTTGTCGCGATCCACGTGCAGGTAGAGCTTGTGGATGTTGAGCACGCTGAAGGCGTAGTCCATCGCCACCCGCGTGCCGCGCCACGCGAAGCCCCGCCCCTGGAAGGCCGGGTGGATCGCGATCTGGAACTCGCAGGAGCGGTGAAGGTGGTTGACCTCCACGAGCTCGATCAGCCCCGCCGGCTCGCCGTCCGGCGCGGCGACGATGAAGCGCCGCTCGGTCTGGTTGTGGATGTTGCGCTCGTAGAGCTGCTGCAGTTCGGCGAAGGACTCGTAGGCCTCCTCGAACCAGTAGCGCATGATGCTGTCGTTGTTGTTGAGCTGGTGCACGAAGCGCAGGTCCTCGCGCTCCAGCGGCCGCAGCCGGACCCGGTCGGGGGTTCCGGTGGTCATGCTGGGACTCATGCCGCGCAGGCCTCGATCAGGCGGCGCAGGAACGCCTCGCCCGCGCCGAGCGCGTCCAGCGTGATGAACTCGTCCGGCTGGTGGGCCTGGGCGATGTCGCCGGGCCCGCAGACCACGGTCGGGATGCCGGCCGCCTGGAAGCGCCCGGCCTCGGTGGCGTAGGGCACCGCCACCGTGCGGTTGCGCCCCGCGAGCCGCAGGGCGAGGCGCTCGGCCTCCGAACCGGGCTCGGGCGCGAGGCCGGGGATGTCGACCTCCTCCAGGGTCTCGATCCGGCCGTAGGCGCCGTAGCGGTTGAGGCGCTCCCGCGTCACCCGCTCGGCCTCGGCCGCGAACAGGCGCGGGATCTCCTCAGGGTCGAGATCGGGCAGGCCGCGGTACTCCCAGAGGAAGCGGCACTCCTTGGCGAGGATGTTGCGCGCGGTGCCGCCGTGGATCGTGCCGACGTGGACGGTGGTGGCGGGCGGGTCGAACCGGCCGGAGGCGTCGCCGCGGGCGATCATCGCGTCGCTGATCCGGTTCAGCCCGGCCACGAGGTCGCCCGCGGCGGCGACCGCGTTGGCGCCCAGCGCCGGCCGGGCCGAGTGCGCCTCGTGGCCGTGGACGATCGTGAGGCAGGTGACGATGCTCTTGTGGGCGTCGGCCACCTCCAGGCCGGTCGGCTCGCCGACGATCACCGCCCCGGGCCGCGGCAGGTCGGCGCCGAAGCGCGCGATGCCGTCCAACGAGCCGAGGCAGGTGGTCTCCTCGTCGTAGGAGAGCAGGATGTGCACCGGCCGCGTCAGGCCGGCGGCGAGCATGTCCGGCACGAGCGCCAGGGCGAGGGCGTCGAACCCCTTCATGTCGACCGCGCCGCGGCCGTAGGCGCGCCCGTCCGCCACCCGCAGGGTGAAGGGGTCGGAGGTCCAGGCCTGCCCCGCCACCGGCACCACGTCGGTGTGGCCGGAGAGCACGACCCCGCCGTCGACCATCGGCCCCACGGTCGCCAGCACGGCCGCCTTGTCGCCGGCCGGGTTCGGCAGGCGCAGGTGGGGCACGCCCCAGCCGTCGAGATAGGCGCAGACGGCGTCGATCAGCGCGAGGTTCGGCTTGTCGCTCTCGGTATCGTAGGACACGAGGCGGGCGAGCATGTCGAGCGGGCTCAGCCGCTCGCCGGTCATCGGCATGGTTCCTCCGGGGCGCGCGGGCTCCGGGTCTAGAGCGCGGGGCGGCGCAGGGGAAGCCGTCCCCGGCTCGGACGAAGCGCCGGATCGGGCGAAGGGCCGGGTCAGACGAAGTGCTTGGACAGCTTGAGGCCCTGGGCCTGGTAGTTCGAGCCGGCGCCCGCGCCGTAGAGGGTCTCGGGCAGGTCCGCCATCCGCTCGTAGACGAGGCGCCCGACGATCTGGCCGTCCTCCAGCAGGAAGGGCACGTCGCGCGAGCGCACCTCCAGCACCGCCCGCGCCCCCGCCCCGCCGACGCTCGCGTGGCCGAAGCCGGGATCGAAGAACCCGGCGTAGTGGACCCGGAACTCGCCGACCAGGGGATCGAACGGCACCATCTCGGCGGCGTGGTCGGGGGGCACCGTCACCGATTCCTTCGAGGCCAGGATGTAGAACTGGCCGGGGTCGAGGATCAGGCTGCCGGAGCCGTCGGCGGCCAGCGGCTCCCAGAACTCGGCGGCGCGGTGGCGGCCGGGGGCGTCCACGTCGACGAGGCCGGTGTGGCGCTTGGCCCGGTAGCCGATCAGCCCGTCGAAGCCGGACAGGTCGACAGAGACCGCGACGCCGCCCTGGAACGAGGGCGTGCCGGCGCCGACCAGCGGCGCCCGGGCGTGGAGCGCGGCGAGTTCGGCCTCCGTCAGCCGCGGCTGCCCGCGGCGGAAGCGGATCTGCGACAGGCGCGAGCCGGTGCGCACCAGGACGGGAAAGGTCCGCGGCGAGATCTCGGCGTAGAGCGGCCCCGTGTAGCCGGGCTCGACCTGGTCGAACGCCTCGCCCCGGTCGGTGATCACCCGGGTGAACACGTCGATGCGCCCGGTGGAACTCTTCGGGTTCGCCGAGGCCGCGAGGTCGGGGGGCAGCGCCAGGGCTTCCTGCAACGCGGCGATGTAGACGCAGCCCGTCTCCAGGACGGCGCCGGGGCGGAGGTCGATCGCGTGCAGCGACAGGCGGTCGACGCAGGCCTGGACCGTGCGGGTCGTCCCCGGCAGGAAGCTGGTGCGCACCCGGAAGGCGCGGTCGCCGAGCCGCAGGTCGAGGCTCGCGGGCTGGATCTGGTCCGGCGCGTAGGCGCTCGCGGGGCGGATGCCGCCCGCCCCGGTGAGGGCGGCGATCGCCTGCGCCGGCAGGATTCCGTCGCGCATGTCCGTCCCGTCGCGCATGTCCGCGCTCGCGCTCATCGCGCCCCACTCCCCTCGCGCGCCGACGCCCGCCCGGCCTGTTCTCCCCCGGCGGCCTTTAACGCGGGATTAACCCGTCGTCCCGGCCCAGGTGTCTCAACCAAAAGTTGTAGAGACTTGCAACGCGTCGAACACTGGTCGGCCCGGCACGCGACGTACTCCGCCGCAATTGACTGGGATTCGGCCGGGACTTACGACCGGTCATGAAGCGTGTTGAGTCCGCCTTCAACGAATCACACCGTCCGCAGGGGTCCGGATTAGGACGATGTACAAGGCCGAAACGCGCGGAATTAGCGTGACCGTTCAACCCCGGTTCGTCGAGGAGGAATCCTCGCCGACCGAGAGCCGCTACTTCTTCGCCTACACGGTCGAGATCGTGAACAACGGCTCCGAGCAGGTGCAGTTGCGCTCGCGCCACTGGCGCATCATCGACGGGCGCGGCGCCTGCCAGGAGGTGCGCGGCACCGGCGTCGTCGGCAAGCAGCCGGTGCTCGAGCCGGGCGAGTCGTTCTGCTACACCAGCGGCTGCCCGCTCACCACGCCGGACGGGCTGATGGCCGGCAGCTACACGATGGCGACCGTGGCCGGCGAGAGCTTCGAGGCCGAGATCCCCGCCTTCTCCCTCGACAGCCCGCACGTCCGCCGCAGCCTGCACTGAGGCGCGGCCGACGCCGACGGGGCGGGAGACCGCCGCGACGGCGCTGTACCCGTCGTCCGGGACCGTGCGGCCGGTCAGCAGCTCAGGCGCCGGTTCTCGCGGAGGCCGAAGGTGCGGTAATGCGCGAGGCCCGACGCCACTTGGCCGTTCACGACGGCGCGGCGCACGTCTGGATTGCAGCGCAGATACTCCTGCTCGTCGAACGCGTAGTCGCCGCGCCCGCCCCGCGGGCCGCGGTCGTAATCCCGGTCCCGCCCGTAATCGCCGCGGTCCCGGTAGCCGTAATCCCCCCGGTCCCGTCCGTAATCGCCGCGGTCGTAGCCGTAGTCGCCGCGGCCGCCGTAGGGCTGGGCCGTCGCCGCGCCCACCAGACCCAGCGCACCGAGGCCCAGCGCACCGAGGCCGAGGGCCGCCATCACCGGTAGCACCTTCATCCGTTGGTTCCTCCTCATCGCGGGCTAAAGAACGCCCCCGGAGGAAAACGGTTCGCGACCGCGCGCAACACGGTTGCGCGAGGGGCCGTCAGGTGCGGGAGACCGCCCGGTCGAAGGCGCGCACGAGCGCCATGTCGAGCTTGCCGTCCATGCCGTAGAGAATCTTCAGCGCCTCGGGCGTCGGCATCGGGGCGCGGTAGGGCCGGCGCTCGACCAGCGCCGCGTAGATGTCGCAGACGGTGACGAGACGCACCACGTCGCCGATCTGATTCCCCGACAGCCCGTCCGGGTAGCCCGACCCGTCGAGATGCTCGTGGTGCCAGCGCACCACCGCCAGCACCGTGTCGTCGAAGCCCCCCGCCTGCACGAGGATCGCGTGGCCGAGCGCCGCGTGGTCGCGCATCACCGCCCGCTCGGCGGCGTCGAGGGGGCCGTCCTTGTTGAGGATCGCGAGCGGGATCCGGGCCTTGCCGACATCGTGAACCAGCGCGGCGCGCACGAGGCGCTGGCGGTCGCGCTCGGTGAAGCCGAGATCGATCGCGAAGGTGGCGGCGAGGCCGGCGACCAGCAGGCAGTGCTGGTAGGTGGCGTCGTCGTAGGCGCGGACGGTGTCGAGCCACGCGCTGAGGCCCCGCTCCTCGACCGCCCGCAGGACGGGATCGAGCCCGCCCTCGACCAGGGCCGCGTCGACCGTGCCGGTGGCGCGGGCGGCGTCGAGCAGGCCGGCGATGACGGCCCCGGCCCGGTCGGCGGCCTGGACCACCACCGCGGCGCCGGGGAGGGGACGGCCGCGCCCGGCGGCCTCGGACCGGGGCGCGGGCCCCGCCGCGGAGCGCGTGACGCCGCCCGCGGGCACGCCGCGATCCGGGCCGCGATCCGGGTCTTGGGCGCGCAGGGCCTCCGCGACGGTCGCCGCGGGGGTGTCGGCGGGCAGGCAGACGCCGGCCCCGAGGCCGCGGGCGGCCGACAGGCTGCGCGCGCCCATGCTGCGCATCAGGAACACCCGGGGCAGGTCGGGCGCGGCGGCGATCAGGGTGCGCAGGCCGAGGAACGGCGCGGGCATCAGCAGGTCGAGGTCCGCGACGAGGCCGCAGACGGGGGGAGGAGGCGCGGGGGCGGCGGCGGCGAGCACCGCGCAGGGGGCGAGTCCCTCCAGGGCGGCGACGAGATCGGCGCGGCGCTCGGGCTGATCGGTGTAGAGCACGACCGTGCCCGCGCGCATCTGGCTCGTCCCGGCTTCGGACCGGCCGAAGGCCGCCCGTCAGCGTTGTAGCGGGGCGACCTTGCCAGACCGTAACGGCCCCGGTCCCGGCGCGCGTCAGAGCCGTTCCCGATCGCGTTGCAATCGTGCACGGCTCCAAGCCCTTGTTTTGACGCGCTCTCTCGCGCCGAGCCGGTGTCCACCTCGGCGGAGAGCGCTCTAGCCGGCGGCGGCGGCGTCGAGGAGCCACGCCACCTGCCCGAGCGCGGTGACGCGCCCGGCCGGCAGGTCCTCCCCGGCGGCGAGGCGGGCCAGCGGGGCGCGCTTGCCCGCGCCGGTCACGAGGAACAGGACGTGGCGGGCGGAGGCCAGAGCCGGGAAGGTGAGGCTGACGCGCGGCACGAAGGGTTCGAGCCCCGCCTCCGGCACCGGGGCGGCGAGGCGCGCCCGCTCCTCCGCCGCGGGCTTGCCCGGGAACAGCGACGCGGTGTGCCCGTCCTCGCCGAGGCCGAGCAGGACGAGGTCGAACAGCGGCCGCGCCGGGTCGAGGGCGTCGGCTCCGTAGAAGTCGAGCAGCGCGTGCTCGTAGGCGCGGGCCCCGGCCTCCGGCCCCTCGTCGGTGGGGATGAAGTGCAGGTGGCTCGGCGGGATCTCCGAGCCGTGCCCGAACGCGTCGCGGACCATGCGGACGTTGCTGCGCGGGTCGTCCCAGGGCACCGCCCGGTCGTCGCCGAAGAACCAGTGCACCCGCGGCCACGGCACGCGGGTCGCGTATTCGGGGCTCGCGAGCAGGGTGTAGAGCCGCTTCGGGGTCGAGCCGCCAGACAGGCAGATCGCGATCCGCTCCGTCCCGGCCTCGCCGCAGGCGGCGATCAGCCGCTCGGCGGCCTCGCGGGCCACCGCCTCGGCGTCGGGCAGGACGTGGGTGCCGGCGGGCAGGCTCACGGCGCGCCCCTCACGACTTCTTCGGCTCCTGGTGGCCGCCGAAGCCCCTGCGCATCGCCGAGAGCAGCTTGTCGGCGTAGGAGGCCTGCTCGCGGGAGCGGAAGCGGCGGTAGAGGGCGCTCGACAGCACGGTGGCCGGCACGGCCTGCTCGACCGCGGCGTTGATCGTCCAGCGGCCCTCGCCGGAATCCTCCACGAAGCCGGAGAAGTCGTCGAGATCCTCGTCCCCCGCCAGCGCCTGCGCGGTCAGGTCGAGCAGCCACGAGGAGACGACGCTGCCGCGCCGCCACACCTCGGCGACGTCGCCGAGGTTCAGGTCGAACCGGCGCTCGGGGGGCAGGTTCTCGGAATCGGCGTGGCGGAGGATGTCGAACCCCTCCGCGTAGGCCTGCATCAGGCCGTACTCGATGCCGTTGTGGACCATCTTGACGTAGTGGCCGGCGCCCGTGGGCCCGGCATGGATGTAGCCGTGCTCGGCGCGCGGGTCGCGGCCCTCGCGGCCGGGGGTGCGCGGAACGTCGCCGAGGCCGGGGGCCAGCGTCCGGAAGATCGGGTCGAGGCGGTCGACCGCCTCCTTGTCGCCGCCGATCATCATGCAGTAGCCGCGCTCCAGGCCCCACACGCCGCCCGACGTGCCGACGTCGACGTAGTGGATGCCCTTGCCCTTCAGCTCCTGGCCGCGGCGCACGTCGTCGCCGTAGAAGGAGTTGCCGCCGTCGATGATGCAGTCGTCGGTCTTCATCAGGCCGCCGAGCGTCTTGACCGCCTCCTCGGTGATCGCGCCGGCCGGCAGCATCACCCAGGCGGTGCGCGGCGCTTCGAGCTTGGACACGAGGTCTTCGAGGCTCGTCGCCCCGACCGCCCCCTCGGCGACCAGCGCCGCGACCGCCTCCGCGCTCTTGTCGAACACGACCGCCGTGTGCCCATCGCGCAGCAGCCGGCGGACGATGTTGCCGCCCATCCGGCCGAGGCCGATCATGCCGAGTTGCATCGTCCCACGCTCCCGAGATTTCCCCGCCCGGCCACGGGCGGGGAGAGAATTGCGACCCTACGCCACCGCCGCCTTGAGCGCCGCCGCGATCCGCTTCAGGCCGGCTTCCATGTCGCCGGCCTTGAGGTGGACCCGCAGCGCCCGCCGCCCGCGCTCGGCGAGCACCGAGAAGTCGCCCCGGGCCTGGGCGGCGACCACCGTGCCGAAACCCAGCGTCCGGCCGGGGATCGGCAGGTCCTGCGCGGCGTCGGCGGTGATCTGCACGAACACGCCGCTGTCCGGGCCGCCCTTGTAGGCCTGCCCCGTCGAGTGCAGGAACCGCGGCCCGAATTCCAGGCAGGTGGCGACCTTGCGGGCATCGCGTACGGCGAGCCGCGCCTCTTGCAGCACCGCGCGGTGGCCGGCGTTGCGCGGCACGTAGGCCAGCAGCGCGAGGTAGTCGCCGGGCTTGATCCGCGCGAGGTGCGCCCTCAGGGCCGCCTCCAGCCCCTCGGCCGCCTGCGGCAGGCCCTCCGCGTTGCGCGCGTCGGCGTAGAGGGCGATGCCGTCGTCCTCGTAGAGCGGCGTCTCGGGCGGCAGCGCGCCGCTCGTCTCGGCCTGCGCGAACAGCTTCTTGGTCTCGACCTTGCTGGCCTCGACGTCGGGCTGGTCGAACGGGTCGATGCCGATCACCGCGCCGGCCACCGCGGTGGCCATCTCCAGGCGGTAGAATTCCTGCGGGAGCTGCTCGGCCTTGTCGACGCCGATGCGGGCGATCGGGTGGCCGTCCTTCTCCAGCGCCGAGAGGGCGGCGTCCTGCGCCGCGTCGGCCCCGGCGTCGAGGCGCAGGTAGACGAAGAACCGGTCCGACCCGTAGACCGCCGGCACGCCGGCCGGCTCGCCCTCGATCGGGATCAGGCCCTTGCCCCGCTTGCCGGTGGATTCGGCGATGAGCTGCTCGGCCCAGGCGCCGAAGCTCGCGATGCCGGGGGAGGCGACGAGGGTCACCTTGTCCCGACCCTTCAGCGCCGCCGCGCCGATCGCCGTGCCGAGCAGCACGCCGGGATTCTGCGCGGGCGGCACGGCCGGGCCGCAGGAGCGGACCATGACCCGGGCGGTCTCAAGCAGCTCGCGCACGTCGAGCCCCATCGCCGCCGCGGGCACGAGCCCGAAGGCCGAGAGCACCGAGTAGCGCCCGCCGATCTGCTTCACCCCGTAGAAGATTTTCTTGAAGTTCTGGGACTGGGCGGCCCGCTCCATGTCGGAGCCGGGATCGGTGACCGCCACGAAGTAATCGCCGACCCGGTCCCCGAGCACGCCCTTCGCACGGTCATAAAAATAGTCGCGGAAGACGTTGGGCTCCAGAGTCGAGCCGGACTTCGACGAGACGATGAACAGCGTCTTGGCCAGGTCGATCTCCGCCTCGACGGCGCGCACCTCGTCGGGGTGAGTCGAGTCGAGGATCCGCAGGGCGGGGAAGCCCGCGCGCTGCCCGTAGGTCAGGCTCAGCACCTCCGGTCCCAGGCTGGAGCCGCCCATGCCGAGCACCACCGCGTGGGTGAAGCCCTGGCCCTGCACCCATTCGGAGAAGGCGGCGTAGTCGGCGGCCTTCTCCAGCTCCGCCTCGACGATGTGCAGCCAGCCGAGCCAGTTGCCCTCGTCGCCCCCGGTCCAGACGCTCGCGTCGCCGGCCCAGACCCGGCGGATCGCGCCGCTCGCGCGCCAGGACTCGACCGCCTTCTTCGCCTCGGCGGCGAGCGTCTCGTCGAGCGCGAGGCTCTGGCCGTCGAGGCGGTGCCCCAGCAGCGCCGCGCGCTTGCCCGCCACCGCCCCGAGCAGGGCGTCGGCGGCGTCGATGAACAGTTGCACGCCCTCCTGGACGAGCTGCCGGGCGACCGCCTCGATGTCGATGCCGGACCGGGCGAGCTTGGCCATCACCGCCTCCGCGCCGGCGACGTCCTCCTCGATGGTCGGGCGCACCTGGCCGTGGTCGCGGAAGGCGTCCATGGTCGCCGGCGGCATGGTGTTGACGGTGTTCGGGCCGATCAGCTCCTCGACGTAGAGCACGTCCGAGTAGGCCTTGTTCTTGGTGCCCGTGGAGGCCCAGAGCAGGCGCTGCGCCTTGGCCCCCTTCTCCGCCAGCGCCTGCCACTTGGCCTCGGCGAAGATCCGCTTGTAGCGCTGGTAGGCGAGCTTGGCGTTGGCGATCGCCACCTTGCCTTTGAGGCTGCCGAGCGCGAGCTTCTCGTCGGGGTCGTTGGCCTGCGCAATCTTCTCGTCGATCAGCTTGTCGACGAGCGAGTCGATGCGGCTGATGAAGAAGCTCGCCACGCTGGCGATCCGCGACACGTCGTGGCCGGCCTTCGCCCGGGCGTCGAGCCCGTCGATGAAGGCGCGGGCCACCGCCTCGTAGGCCTCCTGCGAGAACAGCAGGGTGACGTTGATCGAGATGCCCTCGCCGATGAGCTGGCGGATCGCCGGGATGCCCTCCGGGGTCGCGGGCACCTTGACCATCAGGTTGTCGCGCGAGACGGCCCGGTGCAGGCGCCGCGCCTCGGCGAGCGTCGCCTCGGTGTCGAGGGCGAGGTAGGGGGAGACCTCCAGGCTGACGTAGCCGTCCGCCCCGTCGCTGGCCTCGTAGACCGGCCGCAGCACGTCGGCGGCCGCCTGGATGTCGGCGATGGCCATCCCCTCGTAGAGGTCGATGACGCGGCTGTCGCCGGCCTCCTGCGCGCTCTTGAGGCTGGCGTCGTACTCGTCCGAGTGGCCGATCGCCTTCTCGAAGATCGACGGGTTCGAGGTGACGCCGCGCAGGCCGTCCCGCTCGACGAGCGTCTTCAGCTCGCCCTTCTGGATGAAGCCGCGGGCCACGAAGTCGAGCCAGACCGCTTGATCCTGTTCCGCGTGCAGGGCCTTGAGCGCGTTCATGTCCGTTCCTCGCCAGCGATGTGCATGTCCCGCACCCGTGCCTGTCTCTCCTCCCCCTTGCGGGGAGGAGCCGGAGGTGGGGGTGGTGCCGGATGAGGCGCGGCGGTCCCGTCTGAACCACCCCCACCCCTGACCCCTCCCCGCAAGGGGGAGGGGAATGCCGGCGTCAGCCCTTGTGCCGGGCGGCCTGCGCCCGCGCCGCTTCGAGCACCGTCTCAGGGGTAAACCCGAACTTCTTCAGGAGATCCTTGAGCGGCGCCGAAGAGCCGAAGGTGTGCATGCCGATGATCGCGCCCTCGGAGCCGGCGTAGCGGTCCCAGCCGATCACCGAGCCCTGCTCCACGGCGACGCGCGCCTTGACCGCGGGAGGCAGCACGCCGTGGCGGTAGGCCTCGTCCTGGCGCTCGAACAGGTCCCAGGACGGCATCGAGACGACGCGGGCCTTCACGCCCTCGCCGGTCAGCGTCTCGTGGGCGCCGAGGCAGAGCTGCACCTCCGAGCCCGACGCCATCAGGATCACGTCGGGCGTGCCCTCGCAATCGGCGAGCACGTAGGCGCCCTTGGCCGTGCCCGAGGCGGCGCCGTACTTCGACCGGTCCACGGTCGGCAGCGGCTGGCGCGACAGGGCCAGCACGGCCGGCTGGTTCCGCAGGGAGAAGATCACCCGGTAGGCCTCGGCCACCTCGTTGGCGTCGGCCGGGCGCAGGGTCACGAGGCCGGGGATGCAGCGCAGCGACAGCAACTGCTCCACCGGCTGGTGGGTCGGCCCGTCCTCGCCCACCCCGATCGAGTCGTGGGTGAAGATGTGGAAGATCGGCAGCTCCATCAGCGCCGCGAGGCGGATCGGCGGGCGCATGTAGTCGGCGAAGACGAGGAAGGTCGCGCCGTAGGCCCTGAGTCCGACGAGCCCCAGCCCGTTGACGATCGAGCCCATCGCGTGCTCGCGCACGCCGAAATGGACGTTGCGCCCGCCCGGGTTCAGGGGGGTGAGCGAGCCCGCGCCCTCGAAGGTCAGGTTCGACTTGTTGGAGGGAGAGAGGTCGGCGGAGCCGCCGAGCAGGAACGGCACGTGCTGCGCGATGGCGTTCAGCACCTTGCCCGAGGATTCGCGGGTCGCGAGCCCCTTCGCGTCGGTTTCGAAGACCGGGATGTCCCGGTCCCAGCCGTCCGGCAGGCGGCCCTCCAGGTAGGCGTCGAGATGCTCGGCGTGGGCGGCGTCCGAGTCCTTGGCCTTGGCGAACAGCCCCTGCCACGCGTCGTAGAGCGCGGCGCCGCGCTTGCCGATCCCGTCGCGAAAATTCTCGTGGACGCCGTCGGGGACGAGGAACTGCGCGTCCTCCGGCCAGCCGTAGGCGCGCTTGGCGCCCTTCACCTCGTCCTCGCCGAGCGCGTCGGAATGGGCCTTGGAGGTGCCCTGCTTCTTCGGGGCGCCGTAGCCGATCACCGACTTGACCACGATCAGGGTCGGCCGGTCGCCGGTGGCCTTGAAGGTGTCGAGCGCCGCCGAGATCGCGTGCACGTCGTTGGCGTCGGCGACCCGCAGAACCTGCCAGCCGTAGGCCAGGAAGCGGGTGGCGACCTCCTCGCCGAAGGCCAGCTCGGTGTGGCCCTCGATGGTGACGGTGTTGTCGTCGTAGATCCAGCAGAGGTTGGCCAGCCGCAGGTGGCCGGCGATCGAGGCCGCCTCGGAGGCGACGCCCTCCATCAGGTCGCCGTCCGAGCAGATCGCGTAGACGTCGTAGTCGAACAGCGGCAGCCCGGGCCGGTTGAGGTGCCGGCCGAGGAAGCGGCCGCCCAGCGCCATGCCGACCGAGTTCGCCACGCCCTGGCCGAGGGGCCCGGTCGTGGTCTCGACGCCGGTGGTGAAGCCGTGCTCGGGGTGGCCCGGGGTGCGGCTGTCGAGCTGCCGGAACGACTTGATGTCGTCCAGCGTCACCGCGGGGGCGTTGCCGCCGTCCGTCTCGGCCACGTTGGCGAGGTGGAGCAGCGCGTAGAGCAGCATCGAGGCGTGGCCGCAGGACAGCACGAAGCGGTCGCGGTTCGGCCAGTGCGGGTGCGCCGGGTCGTAGCGCAGGTAGCGGTTCCACAGGGTGTAGGCCACCGGCGCCAGCCCCATCGGCGCGCCGGCATGGCCGGAATTGGCCTTCTGCACCGCGTCGATCGCGAGCGTCCGGATGGTGTCGATGCTGAGCTTGTCGATCTCAGCCAGCTCCGCCTTGGCGGGAGTGTCGGCTCCGCTCATCGTCTCGCGTCTTCCTGTTCGGTCCTGGGCCGCCCGGCGTCTCGCCGTTCGGCCGCGCGCTGCACCGCGGGGGGCACACCGTCCGCCTTAGCCCCCTGCTTGTCCGCCGGCCCCTCGTCGCGGGCATAGCTGAGGAGCGTGTTGACCAGCGCGACGTGGGTCCAGGCTTGCGGAAAATTGCCGACGAGGCGCTTGGCGCGCACGTCGTACTCCTCGCTGGCGAGCCCGAGATCGTTGCAGATCCCGATCAGGCGCTCGATCATGGCCCGGGCCTCGTCGCGGCGCCCGAGGCCGATCAGGTTGTCTGCGAACCAGAACGTGCAGGGCAGGAACGTGCCCTCGTTCCCCGACAGGCCGTCGGTGGTCTGCCCCTCGGTCTCGTAGCGCAGGATGAAGCCGTCGCGCATCAGGCCCTTGCCGATCGCCTCCACCGTGCCGACCACCCGCGGGTCGTGCTGCGGCAGGAAGCCGGTATGGGCCATGAGCAGCAGGCTCGCGTCCAGCGCCTTCGCGCCGTAGGACTGCACGAAACTGTTGAGATCCTTATCGAACCCCTTCTCGCAGACCTCGGCGTGGATCCGGTCGCGCGTCTCCTGCCAGCGCGCGGCCTGCTCGGCGGTGCCGCGGCCCTTGTTCATCGCGTGCATGCGCAGCGCCCGGTCGAAGGCGACCCAGGCCATCACCTTCGAGTGCACGAAGTGCCTGGGACCGCCCCGCATCTCCCAGACGCCCTGGTCGGGCTCCTGCCACGCCTGCTCCAGGTGGTCGAGGATGGCTAGGCCGACGCGCAGGCCATCCTCGCTCACCGGCAGGCCGCGGGCGTGGGCCTGATAGAGCGCGTCGAACAGCTCGCCGTAGACGTCGAGCTGGAACTGCGAGGCGGCGGCGTTGCCGATCCGGACCGGCTTCGAGCCCTCGTAGCCCGGCAGCCAGTCCAGCTCGATCTCCGGCAGCAGCCGCTCGCCGCCGATGCCGTAGAGGATGTGCGCCTGCTCCGGGTTGCCGGCCACTGCCCGCAGCAGCCAGGCCAGCCAGTTGCGCGCCTCCTCGATGTAGCCGCCGTCCATCAGGGCGATGAGGGTGAGCGTCGAGTCGCGCAGCCAGCAGAACCGGTAATCCCAGTTGCGCTCGCCCCCCAGCCCCTCGGGCAGGGAGGCGGTGGGGGCGGCGACGATGCCGCCGGTGGGCTCGTAGATCAGTGCCTTGAGCGTCAGCAGCGAGCGCTGCAGCATCCGGTCCCAGGCCGTGCCGCCGGAGCAGCGGCTCGACCAGTCGCGCCACGCCTGATCGGTGGCCTCCAGCACCGCCCGGGGCTCGATCGGCGGCGGGTCCGGCTCGTGCGAGGCGCCGTAGCTCAGCACGAAGCGCCGGCTCTCGCCCGCGTGGAGGGTGAACTCGGCCACCGTGGTCTGGTCGTCGGAGCCGCGCAGGTGCGCGTCGGTGCGCAGCACCACCTTGTGCGGGCCCGAGACCGCCCGCAGGTCGCCGAGTTCCGAGCGCGACACCCAGGGCACCGCCGAGCCGTAATCGAAGCGCACGGCCATCTCCGCGCGCATCGCCACCCGCCCGTGCACCCCCTCGACGAGGCGCACGAGGTGCGAGCCGTCGCCCTTGGGCATGAAGTCGGTGACGCGCACCTCGCCCTGGCGGGTCTTGTGGCGGGTCTCCAGCACGAGGCTGCCGGGGCGGTAGGCCCAGGTCGTCTCGACCTGCTCCGCCTCCGGATAGATCTTCCAGAAGCCGTGCGCGTCGGTGCCGAGCAGGCCCGTGAACAGGGCGGCGGCGTCGAAGCGCGGCCAGCACAGCCAGTCGACGCTGCCCGCGCGGCTGATCAGCGCCGCGGTGCGGCCATCGCCGATGAGGGCATAATCCTCGATGCGTTCGGCCATCCGGCCTCGACTCCCGCTGATCGGCCGGGCGCCCTCACCGTCCGATGGGCCGGGATCTAGGATGCGATCCGGGCGGGTCCAGGGGCGCGGCGCAGTTCCGGCCAAGCCGATCGCACCTCGGCGCGCACGTCGGGACATCCGCGGCGGCGGACCCGTGTTGATGGACCCGCGGGCGTGGACCTGCGGCTCAGGGCAGGCACTCGGCGAGCAGCGTCACCGACCCCTTCACGGAGGCGGCCCCGCCCCGCAGGAAGTCCGCCGCCCCCCCGACGGCCCGTCCGGTCATCGCGTCCGCGGCCCGGCCGACCGCGCGCACGGCCGGCGCGACGGCCTCGGCCACCGATCCCGCGAAGGGCAGGGCGAGCGGCGGCAGCCCGTTGTCCTCCTCGGTCCCGGCCCGGGCCGGCGGCTCGGCGCGCGATCCGGGGACCAACGGCGTCTCCGGGCAGCGCCGGCCGGGGCAGGGGCGGCGGGCGGCGGCGAGGCGGGGGGTGGGCCGGTGGCCGGGCGCCGAGACGGGTGCCCGCGCGGCGGCGGAGGCCACGAGGGCGGGCTCGGGCGCGGGCTCGACGGGGTAGAGGGCCGCGAAGGCCAGGGGTGCCGGCAAACTTGGCACCGGCAGGCGCGGGCCCGCCTGCGCCGCGGCCGCGTGCGCCGGGGCGGCGAAACCCGGAGCCGTCGGCGCCAGGATCGCGGCCGGCGCCGCGGCGACCGACTCGACGACAGGCTTGGAGGCAGGCTTGGCGGCGCCGGCCGGCTCCGGGCTCGGGCAGAAGGCCGAGGCCGCCGCCAGGACGATCACCGTCGCCAGCGTCGGCAGGAACGGCATCGACATCCGGCCGGTGGCGGCGTCGGCGAGGGCGGTCGGCCCCGGGATCCGGCTCGTTCCGCGCATCCGATCCTCAGCCCCCGCACCGGCCCCGATCCGGACAGGATGGCGCGGGCATTGCGGCGGAAGCTGGACCGTTTCATCTCGCGCCGGTAACCGGAGGGGACCAACCCGAGCCCCTCGCCCTGTGGCCGCCCGGCCGCAGCCCGGGGCACGCGCCTTGCCTCTGCGAATCCGCCGCCAACGCCCGCCCGGGCCCCGATGACTGACACCAGCCTCACCGTCGCCGTGATCGACCCGAGCCGCGCCCGCGCGGCGGTCCTGGAGGAAGGCCTGCGCGCCGCCGGCATCGGCCGGGTCGTGCTGGTGCCCGACGGGGCCGACCTCCTGGAGCGGGTGAGCGCGCTGCGGCCCGACGTGGTGGTGATCCACCTGGAGAGCCCGAGCCGGGACATTCTGGAGCAGATGTCGGGGGTGTCGCGGCAGGCCGAGCGGCCGGTGGCGATGTTCGTCGACCGCTCGGACACGACGATGATGCAGGCGGCGGTCGACGCGGGCATCTCGGCCTACGTGGTGGACGGCCTGCGCCCGGAGCGGATCCGCTCGATCCTCGACGTGGCGATCCTGCGCCACAACGCCTTCGCCCGGCTTCAGCGCGAGCTGTCGGAGGCGCGCGGGGAACTGGCCGACCGCAAGCTGATCGAGCGCGCCAAGGGCATCCTGATGAGCGTGAAGGGACTGACCGAGGACGAGGCCTACAAGCAGTTGCGGCGCAAGGCGATGAACGAGAAGCGCAAGATCGCCGACATCGCCCGGGCGATCGTCACCACCGCGGACCTGCTCGGATGAGCGCGGCCGCCCACCCCTCTCTCCGGCCGGCGGCCCTCCCGGCATGAGGCTCCATCTCGGCTACGTTCCCCTCTGCGACGCGGCGCCGGTGATCGTCGCGCACGAGCTCGGCTTCGCGCGCGGCGAGGGGCTCGCCCTCGACCTCACGGCCGAGCCCTCCTGGGCGACCCTGCGCGACCGCCTCGCGCTCGGCCACCTCGACGCCGCGCACATGCTGGCACCGCTGGCGCTGGCGAGCCGGCTCGGCCTGTCGGGGCCGCCCTCGGACCTCGTCGTGCCGCTGGCGCTCAGCCTCAACGGCAACGCGCTCACGCTGTCGCGCGGCCTGTGGGCGGAGATGGCGCCCGCGGACGAGGGGCCGGCGGACGAGGGGCTGGCGGCGGTGGCCGCCGCCTTCGCCCGGGTCGCGCGGGCGCGCCGCGCCGAGGGGCGGCCGCTGACCCTCGGGATCGTCCACCCGTTCTCCTGCCACGCCTACCAGGTGCGCCTGTTCGCCGAGGCCGGGGACCTCGACCCGGCGGCCTTCCGCACCGTCGTGGTGCCGCCCCAGCACAGCGTCGAGGCGCTGGCCCGCGGCCTCGTCGACGGCTACTGCGCCGGCGCGCCCTGGAACGACGTGGCGGTGGCCGCGGGCCTCGGCCGCATCGCCGCGCTCGGCTGCGAACTCGCCCCCGACGCGCCGGAGAAGGTGCTCGCGGTCTCCGGCCGCCTCGGCGACGCGACGCTGCCGCTCGTCCGGGCGGTGGCCCGGGCCGGGCGCTGGTGCGCCGACCCCGACAACCGGGAGGAGCTGGCCCGTTGCCTCGCGCGCCCGGCCTACCTCGCTCTCGACGCCGCCCTGATCGCCCGCGCCTTCGGCGGCGACGTGATCCTCGACGCGGCGGGCACCCGGCGGCTGGCCCCGGGGCACCTGCGCCTCGGCGCGGCGGCCCAGGCGCCCGAGCCCGCCCACGCCCGCTGGCTGGCGGCGCAGATGCGCGCCTCCGGCCAGCTTCCCGCGGACGCGATAGGGACCGACGCGGCGGCCGCCGCGGTCTACCGGCCCGACCTGTTCCGGGCGGCGGGCTGAGGGGCCGGCGACAAACCCCGCGGTTCGTCATCGCGGGTTTCCTCGGACGGCGAGAGCGGCGGGAACGCGGAGCGACCTTCGCCGTTATCGTCTCGCCATGCCCGGATGCCGCAAATTCGACGCCGCGTCGCTCCCGCCGACCCCGCCCCGCCGGGTCGAGCTTCGACGCTACGTGCGGCACAATCTGCGGACGCCGCGCCCCGCCAACGACAACCGCCGGATCGGCGGCCCGCGCATCTGGCACTGGGCCCTCGTCGTCGGGGCGATGCCGACGATCGGCCTGCTCGCCGCCCTCTCCGCCCTGCTCTGACGGCTCGCCGGCCGGCCGCGGACGCGCGTCCCGCGGGCGGCCGCCCGTCCGACCGGGATCGGTAGCGCTCGCGCGCTGTTCGCTTCGCGCTCATCCGCTCAATCTTTGTGCAGTGCGATAAGAGCCGGCGTTCGCGCGCCGTTCGAGCGCCCGGGGGACCCCTCGGCGACCCGCACCCTCAGCCGATTGGCACGCAACCTGCTTGGAGACCCGCGTCCGTCAACGGCGACGGGCAGCGCCGTCAGCGAGGCCGCTGATCCGGTCCTCCTGGGGCACCCGCCTGCCCCGGGCGTGGCACCGGCAGCGGCTTTTTCGTGGGCGGTCCGCCGACGAACCCACTCCGAGGTTTCACAAGACGCGATCGAGCGATGGCGACACCCCTTCCGGATCCCGCCCTGGGCACCGCCCCACGCCCCCGTGACGGCCGGCCGCGCGAGCGGCTCGTGGTCGTCGGCAACGGCATGGCCTCGCTCCGCTTCCTGGAGCGGCTGACCGAGGGTGCCCCCGGCCTCTACGACGTGACCTGCGTCGGCGCCGAGCCGAAGGCGGCCTACAACCGCGTGCTGCTCTCCTCCCTGCTCGGCGGCGAGGTCGACGAGGCGGCCTGCGCCTTCCGCGGCCTCGACTGGTACGCCGACCACGGCATCCGCCTGATCACCGGTGCCCCGGTCACCGGGATCGACCGCGCCGACCGCCTCGCCGTCGTCGGCGAGACCCACGTCCTGCCCTACGACCGGCTGGTGCTGGCGGTGGGCTCGCAGCCGATCCGCCTGCCGAAGCCCGGCATGGACCTGCCCGGCGTCATCACCTTCCGCGATCTGGCCGACGTCGCCGCGATCCGGCGGGCGGCGGTGGCGCACGCGCGGGCCGTGGTCATCGGCGGCGGCCTGCTGGGCCTGGAGGCCGCGGTCGGGCTCGCGCGCCTTGGGGTCGACACGACGCTCCTGCACGTCATGGACCGGCTGATGGAGCGCCAGCTCGACCACGCCGCCGCCGCGATGGTGAAGCGGGCCCTGGAGGGCCGGGGCGTCCGGGTGATCCTCAGCGCCGACACCGCGGCAGTGGAGGGCGCGGGCCGGGCCGAGCGCCTGCGCCTGACCGACGGCACCGTGCTGCCCGCCGACCTCGTGGTGATGTCGGTGGGCGTGCGCCCCGCCACCGCGCTGGCCGCGGCGGCGGGGCTCGATGTCGGCCGCGGCATCCGGGTCGACGACCGGATGACCACCTCCGACCCGGATATCTTCGCGCTCGGCGAGTGCGCCGAGCACCGCGGCCAGGTCTACGGCCTCGTCGAGCCGGCCTACGAGCACGCCGACACCCTCGCCCGCCACCTCGCCGGGCAGCCCGCCGCCTACCAGGGCACCAGCCTCGCCACGAGCCTCAAGGTCTCGGGTCTGCCGGTCTTCTCCGCCGGGCTCGTCGACACCCCGGAGGATGCCGAGGCGGTGGTGCTGTCCGATCCCGGCGCCGGCCTCTACCGCAAGCTGCTGGTGCGCGACGGGCGGCTCGTCGGCGCGGTGTTCGTCGGCGACATCGGCGAGCAGGCGGCCTGCAAGGCGCTGATCCGCTCCGGCGAGCCGGTGGCGGACGTGGACGACCTGATGTTCGGGCGCCCGGCGCAGACCCCCGCCCCCCAACCCCTCGCGGCCTGAGCCCCGCGCCCGATCGGGCCGGCACCCCGAGACCCACCCTTCCACGCTCCCCGGCGCCGAGAGCCGCCGGTGCGGAACGCTCCCAGGAGACCAGCATGGAGGCCAGCATGGAGGCCAGCATGGCGGACGACTTCAACGCCGAGCAGCGGCGCTACCTCGAAGGCTTCGCCGCCGGCATCGGCGCGGCCCGGATGACCGGCGGCCTCGCGCTCGGGCCGGGCGCCCCGGCGGCCCCGGCCGAGCCCACCGGGCCGGACGCCCCCCACATCAAGGCGCAGGACGCCACGGTGAAGGCCGGCGGCAAGCTCTGCGAGCAGGAGAAGTGGAAGCGGGCCGAGAGCCCGTTCGAGGGCCACAACCGGCTGATCGCCGAGGCCGCGACCGGAAAGGCGCCGAAGCCCGAGGACAATTTCCGCTGGCGCTACCACGGCATGTTCTGGGTCGCCCCGAACCAGGTGTCGTACATGTGCCGCCTGCGCATCCCCAACGGCATCCTGCACCACTGGCAGTTCGCGGGCGTCGCCGACCTCGCCGACGCCCACGGCGGCGGCTACGTCCACGTCACCACCCGCGCCAACCTCCAGGTGCGCGAGATCGCCCCCGAGCACGCCCAGCCCTTCCTCGACGGGCTCACCGACATCGGCCTGACCGCCCGGGGCGCCGGGGCCGACAACATCCGCAACGTCACCGGCTCGTCGACCGCCGGCATCGACGCGCAGGAGCTGCTCGACACGCGGCCGCTGGCCAAGTCCTGGCACACGTGGATCCTCAACGACCGCACGCTCTACGGCCTGCCGCGCAAGTTCAACGTCGCCTTCGACGGCGGCGGCGTGATGCCGACCCTGGAGGAGACCAACGACATCGGCTTCCAGGCGGTGGAGGTGCTCGACGGCGCCGCCGTCGCGCCGGGGGTGTGGATGCGCCTCGTGCTCGGCGGCATCTCCGGCCACCGCGACCTCGCCCGCGACACCGGCATCGTCGTCCGGCCCGGGGACTGCAACGCCGTGGCCGACGCGATCATCCGCGTGTTCATCGAGAACGGCGACCGGACCAACCGCAACAAGGCGCGGATGAAGTACGTCCTCGACGCCTGGGGCTTCGACAAGTACCTCGCCGCCGTCGAGGACAAGCTTGGGCGCAGGCTCGACCGCGTGGCCCCCGAGCACGTGGCGCCGCGCAGGGCGACCGACCGCTTCGCCCATGTCGGCGTGCACGCCCAGGCTCAGCCCGGCCTCAACTGGGTCGGCGTCGTCCTCCCCGTCGGCAAGATGACGAGCGATCAGGTCCGCGCGCTCGCCGCCATCGCCCGGGAGTGCGGCGACGGCCAGATCCGCCTCACCGTCTGGCAGAACTTCATCATGTCCGGCGTGCCCGACGCGCGGGTCGCGGAGGTGGAGAGCCGCGTCGAGGCGCTCGGCCTCACCACGAAGGCCGCGGGCATCCGCTCCGGCCTCGTGGCCTGCACCGGCAGCCGCGGCTGCAAGTTCGCCGCCGCCGACACCAAGGGTCACGCGCTGGTCATCGCCGAGCACGTCGAGCGCACCGTCCGCGACCTCGACGTGCCGGTGAACGTCCACCTCACCGGCTGCCACCATTCCTGTGCCCAGCACTACATCGGCGATATCGGGCTGATCGGCGCCAAGGTCGTCGTCTCGGAGGAGGGCGACACCGTCGAGGGCTACGACATCGTGGTCGGCGGCGGCTTCGCCGAGAACCCGAAGATCGGCACCGAGATCTGGAAGGCGGTCAAGGCCGAGGACTGCCCCGGCCGGGTCGAGGCGCTGCTGCGCGCCTACCTCGCCCGCCGGGAGAGCCCCGCCGAGAGCTTCCAGCACTTCACCGCCCGCGCCGGGGCCGAGGCCCTGCGCGACGCCGCCGAAGCGCAGCCCGCCCTGAAGGCCGCCGCCTGAGAGTCGCGATGACCCAGCACGTCTCCCCTCCGCTCATCCTGATCCCCGAGACCGCGCCCTTCAACGAGGACCAGCGCGCGTGGCTGTCGGGCTACTTCGCCGCGCTGCTCGGCCCCGCGGTCGAGGGCGCCACGGCGCTGGCGCCGGGCGAGGCGCCGAGCGTCGGCCCGCGGCTCGCCGACAACGACGACGCGCCCTGGCACGACCCGTCGATCGCCATCGGCGACCGGATGGATATGGCGCGTGATCGCACCGAGCCGCAGAAGCTGATGGCCGCCATGGCCCAGCAGGATTGCGGCCAGTGCGGCTACAACTGCGCCGACTACGCCAACGCGATCTTCCTGAAGAACGAGGAGCGCCTGAACCTCTGCCAGCCGGGGGGCAAGGAGACCCTCCGGATGCTGAAGAAGCTGGAGGAGGAGTTCGGGGCCGGCGCGCCCGCGGCCCCGAAGGCGGAGGGCGAGGCGCCGAAGAAGGATGTCGCGCTCGGGCCCCTCGGCTACTGCCGCGAGAACCCGGTCGAGGCCGTGTTCCTCGGCCGCCGCCGCCTCAACGATCCGGGCGGCGAGAAGGAGACGTGGCACGTCGAGTTCGACCTGACCGGCACGCCGATCGCCTACGAGGCGGGGGACTCCCTCGGGCTGTTCCCGGCCAACGCCCCGGCGCTGGTCGACGCGGTGATCGCCGAACTCGGTGCCCGGCCGGAGCGGGCGATCGGCGGCAAGAGCCTGCGCGAGCGGCTGCTCGCCGACTACGCGCTCGGCGCGGCGCCGGACGGCCTGTACCAGCTCCTGTCGCTACTCACCTCGGGCGAGGCGCGGCGCAAGGCCCAGGCACTGGCCGCCGGCGAGGACCCGGACGGCGACGCCCAGTACCTCGACGTGCTCGGCGCGCTGCACAAGTTCCCGGGCGCGCGCCCCGACGCCGAGGTCTTCCTGGAGGCCCTCGACGAGCTGCAGCCGCGGCTCTACTCGATCTCGTCCTCGCCGAAGATGGACGTCGGCAAGGTGTCGCTGACGGTCGATGCCGTGCGCTACAACCACCGCTCGCGGCTGCGGCTCGGGGTCGCCTCGACCCATCTCGGCGAGCGCCTGCCCGAGCGCACCACCGCCAAGATCTACCTCCAGAAGGCGCACGGCTTCGGCCTGCCCGCGGACCCGGGCAAGGACGTGATCATGTGCGGCCCCGGCACCGGCGTCGCGCCGTTCCGGGCCTTCCTGCGGGAGCGCGCCGCGACCGGGGCGCCCGGCCGCAACTGGCTGTTCTACGGCCACCAGCGGCAGGCATCCGACTTCTTCTACCGCGACGAGCTGAACGCCCTGAAGGACGACAAGGTGCTCACCCGCCTGTCGCTGGCGTGGTCGCGCGACGGCAGCGAGAAGACCTACGTCCAGGACCGCATGCGCGAGACCGGCGCCGAGCTGTGGAAGTGGCTGGAGGGCGGCGCCCACTTCTACGTCTGCGGCGACGCCAAGCGCATGGCCAAGGACGTGGAGCGGGCGATCATCGACGTGGCCGCCACCCACGGCAAGAAGAGCCCGGACGAGGCGGTGGCCTATCTCGGGGCGCTGAAGAAGGCCGGGCGGTATCAGGCCGACGTGTACTAACGGCGGTCCGCCACGTCCCTCCCCCCTCTGCGGGGGAGGGTGGCCCGGCCGTCAGGCCGGGTCGGGAGAGGGGAGCCCGGCTTCAGGACATGTCGGTGCGATGGATGCAGGGTGCCACTCTCGGCGCCGTTGCTCCCCTCACCCGACGCCCTTCGGGCGCCACCCTCTCCCGCAGAGGGGAGAGGGATGAACCGGCATGGGCCGCGCGCCTCCGCCGGCCCCTCCGCGCGGATGCGGTACCCGGCCCGACTCTTGCTGACCTCCGGCCAACCACGACACCTGGGACGCGAGCCATGATTGTGCACGGACCGGAGCCGACGGTGCGGACCACCTGCCCCTATTGCGGCGTCGGCTGCGGGGTCCTGGCCACGCCGGACGGGCAGGGGGGCGCGGCGATCGCGGGCGACAGCGAGCACCCGGCCAATTTCGGCCGCCTCTGCTCCAAGGGCTCGGCGCTCGGCGAGACCCTGTCGCTGGAGAACCGCCTGCTGCACCCGCAGGTCGACGGGGTGCGGGTGCCGTGGGAGACCGCGCTGACGGAGGTCGCGGACGGCCTGCACGCGGTGGCCGAGGCGCACGGCCCGGAATCGATCGCCTTCTACCTGTCGGGACAGCTCCTCACCGAGGATTACTACGTCGCCAACAAGCTCGCGAAGGGCTTCATCGGCACGCCGCACGTCGACACCAACTCGCGCCTGTGCATGTCGAGCGCGGTCGCCGCCCACCGCCGCGCCTTCGGCTCGGACACGGTGCCCGGCTGCTACGAGGATCTCGACGAGGCCGACCTGATCGTGCTCGTCGGCTCGAACGCCGCGTGGTGCCACCCGATCCTGTTCCGGCGCATGGCCGACGCCAGGGCCCGGCGCGGCACCAAGATCGTGACGATCGACCCCCGCCGCACCCAGACCGCGGAGGAATCCGACCTGTTCCTGGGGCTGAGGCCCGGCAGCGACGTGGCGCTGTTCTCCGGCCTGCTCGTGCACCTCGCCGACGGCGGCTTCGCGGACGCGCGGTTCGTGGCGGAGCACACCGCCGGCCTCGACGGGGCGCTGGAGCGCGCGCGCCGGATCGCGCCGGACATCGCGGCGGTCGCCGCCGCCACGGGACTGGCGCCCGCCGAGATCGGCGCCTTCTACGACCTGTTCGCGGGCACCCGCCGGGTCGTCACCGCCTTCTCGCAGGGGGTGAACCAGTCGGCGCAGGGCACCGACAAGGGCAACAGCATCATCAACTGCCACCTCGTCACCGGCCGGATCGGCGCCGTCGGGACCGGGCCGTTCTCGCTCACCGGCCAGCCGAACGCCATGGGCGGGCGCGAGGTCGGGGGCCTGGCCAACATGCTCGCCGCCCACATGCACTTCACCCCCGAGGAGGTGGACCGGGTGCGCCGCTTCTGGGGGGCGCCGCGGATCATCACCGGCGAGGGGATGAAGGCGGTCGCCCTGTTCGAGGCGATCCAGCGCGGCAGGATCAAGGCGCTCTGGGTGATGGGCACCAACCCGCTGGTCTCGATGCCCCGCGCCGACGCGATCCGCGAGGCGCTCACGGGCCTCGACCTCTACGTGGTCTCGGAGGCGGTCGCCGATTCCGACACCGCCCGGGGCCTCGGCCGCAAGACGGTGCTGCTGCCGGCCCAGGCCTGGGGCGAGAAGGACGGCACGGTCACCAATTCCGAGCGGCGCATCTCGCGCCAGCGCCGGTTCCTGGCGAGCCCCGGCGAGGCGAGGCCGGACTGGCAGGCGCTCGCCGAGGTCGGGCGCCGGCTCGGCCACGCCAAGGCGTTCGCCTTCCCATCGGCCGCGGCGGTGTTCCGCGAGCATGCCGGGCTCTCGGCCTTCGAGAACGGGGGCACCCGCGACTTCGACATCGGCGGGCTGATGGACATCCCGGACGCGGCCTACGCGGTGAGCCTGCCGGTGCAGTGGCCGCTGCCGAAGAAGTCCGGCCCGCCCGGCCGGCGGCAGGGCCGGGCGCGGCTGTTCGCCGACGGGCGGTTCTACACCTTCGACCGGCGCGCCCGCTTCGTGGCGGTGCAGCCACCCGCACTCGCGCAGGGCGTCTCGGACGAGCACCCGTTCGTGCTCAACACCGGCCGGGTGCGCGACCACTGGCACACGATGACGCGCACCGGGAAGAGCCAGCGCCTCTCCGCCCACCGCGCCGTGCCGTTCGTGGAGGTCCACCCGGACGATGCGGCGACCCACGGCCTGACCGAGGGCGGCATCGCCCGGGTTTCGACCCCGCACGGGGCGGCCGAGCTGGAGGTGACCGTCACCGACGCGGTGCCCCCCGGCACCCTGTTCATGCCGATGCACTGGGGCGGCGCCTACGCCTCGCGGGCCCGGGTCGGCGCGCTGGTGCGCGGCATGCCCGATCCGGTCTCGGGCCAGCCCGAGCTGAAGGCGACCCCGGCCGCCGCCGCGCCGGTCGCCTACCGGACCCGCGGCCTCCTGCTGTCGCGCGGTCAGGTGGCGCTGCCCGAGGGCTGGTGGTGGGCGCGGGCGGCGATCGCCGGCGGCTGGGGGGTGCAGTTCGCCACGCAGGAAGGGTCCCGGGAGGTCGCCCTGACCGTGCGCGGCCTGATGCGGACCGACGCCCTGCGCGGCCTCGAACTCGCCGAGTACGCCGACCACGCCCGCGACCGCTACCGCTGCGCGGTCTACGACGGCCAGACGCTCGTCGCCTACTTGGCCTGCGCGCCCTGCGACGCCCGGCCCGACTGGGAGGCTGCCAAGGCGCTGTTCGCCGCGCCCGAGCCCGAGGCGGCCGAGCGCCGGGCCCTGCTCTCGGGCCGGGCGGCGACCGCCGCGGCGGGCCCGACCGTCTGCGCCTGCCACGGCGTCGGCCTCGACGCGATCACCGCTTCGATCCGCGACGGCGCCGGCACGGTGGAGGCGGTGGGCGCCGCCTGCAAAGCCGGCACGAATTGCGGCTCGTGCATCCCCGAGATCCGCAGGATGCTGGTCTCGGAGACCGCAAAAGCGGCGTGATTCTGGTATGATGCCCCTCTGACAGGCGGGCAGGCCCAGCCACCTCTCCCGCGGTGGCCGGACCCGAAGGCCCAGGACGCAGGACCCGTGACCGATACGCCGATCCCCCTCCGCGCCGCCCGCGCGCCCCGCGACACCAACGCCGCCGGACTCGAACCGCTGGCGGTGCTGCCGGTGTTCGTGCCCCTGCGCGGCAAGCGCGTCGTGCTGGCCGGCTCCTCGGGCGGCGCGCCGTGGAAGGTGAAGGTGCTGGCCGCGGCCGGCGCCCGGGTCGACGTCTACGCCCCCGAGCCCGGCGAGGAGCTGCGCGCTGTGCCCGCCGAGGTGGTGGACGGGCACGTCACCCTCCACGAGCGGGCCTGGACCCCGGACGACCTGTGGGGCGCGGCCTTCTGCGTCGGGGCGATGGAGGACGAGACCGACGCGGTGGCGTTCGTCGCCGCCGCCCGGGGGGCGGGCGCCATCGTCAACGCGGTGGACCGGCCGCATCTCTGCGACGTGAAGTTCGGCGCCATCGTCAACCGCTCGCCGCTGGTGGTCGGCATCTCCACCGAGGGCGCCGCCCCGGTCTTCGGCCAGACGGTGCGCGCCCGGATCGAGGCGATGCTGCCGCGCGGCTTCGCGCGCTGGGTCGCCGCCGCGCGCGACTGGCGCGGGCGCGTCACCGGGCGCTTCCACGGATTCGCCGAGCGCCGCGTCTTCTGGGAACGCTTCACCGACCGCGCCTTCGCCGAGCCCGACCGGGCGCCGGGGGAAGCCGACCTCGCGGAACTCCTCGGCGAGACCGAGGCGGCCCCGAAGGGCGGCGCCGTGACCCTGGTCGGCGCCGGGCCGGGCGACGCGGAGCTGCTGACGCTGAAAGCGCTGCGAAGCTTACGCAACGCCGACGTGATCCTCTACGACGACCTCGTCGCGCCCGAGATCCTGGACTACGCCCGGCGCGAGGCCCGCACCATGCTGGTCGGCAAGACCGGCCACGGCCCGTCCTGCCGCCAGGACGACATCAACGCGCTGATGGTGCAGCTCGCCCGCTCCGGCAAGCAGGTGGTGCGGCTGAAATCCGGGGACCCCCTGGTGTTCGGCCGCGCCGGCGAGGAGATCGAGGCCTGCCGGGTCGCCGGCGTCCCGGTGACGGTGGTGCCCGGCGTCTCGGCGGCGCAGGGGGCGGCGGCGAGCCTCGGGCTGTCGCTCACCCACCGCGACGCGGCGCGCCGCCTGCAATACGTCACCGGCCACGACCGCCGCGGCGCGCTGCCCGACGACCTGAACTGGGGGGCGCTGGCCGACCCGTCGGTCACCACCGTGGTCTACATGCCCAAGCGCACGCTGCGCGCGCTGCTCGCCCGCGCGGTGGCGGAGGGGCTGGCCCCGTCGACCCCGGCGCTCCTCGTGTTCAACGCCACGCGGCCGAGCCAGCAGGCCGTGCGCGGCACCGCCGCGAACCTCGCCGACCGGGTGGAGGCGGCAGGCCTCGACGGGCCGGCGCTGCTGATGGTGGGCACGGTGTTCGCGGAGGCGGCCGAGGTGGCGCGGGAGGCGCCGGCGCGGGTCGCGATCTGAGGTCCCGTCTGCCTCAGGCGGGGTAGGCGGTCACGAATTCCGCAGCCCCGATGTGGCGCACGATCCAGATGGTGACGACGTCGGGATCGCGCCCGTCCGGCGTGAGGAGCGGGCCTGTCATACCGTTTCCGGGTGAATCGTTCGGTGATCCGGTCCCGCGCCGTCATCGCGAGCCGTAGGCGAAGCGACCCAGGGCAGCGCGCGCTTTGAGACGGTGGCGCCCCTAGATTGCTTCGCTCCGCTCGCAAAGACGGAGAGCGTCGATCCCGAACCCTTCAGCCGGAAGCCGTATAATGCGTGATCTTCAGTCGGGCGATCGCACGGCGTCGCAATGGATCGACCGGCGGTCGCCTCACATCTCGAACCGCACGATCTCGCGCAGATTCTCCGCCTCGACGGACGCGACGACGTGGAAAGGCGCATCGAATTCGACGACGCACCCCCGCCCGTCGCCCCAGAGCCCGACGACCGTGCCCTCGGCATCCACCGGGAGGACGCGCGCGTCCTCCAGGACCATCTCGTCGCGCAACGCGACGGTGCTGAGTTCCGAGATCGCGGCCTTCGCATCGGCCGTGCGGACGTAGAAGAGCGCGTCGGCTGTCATGTCTTGATGGTACGCCGCGTTGCGGCCTATGCAAAGCGATTGGGCTGGCCTCAACGCTGGCAGGCGATCCACGGTACAAGACAATTCGGCGTCCGGTGCCGCGAATCCCACCAGCCCGCTGATCCTGAGGCACAGGCTGGGAAGGCCCGATCCCGGTCTGCCGTGTCGTGTACCGGGCATCCAGATCGACGACTCGGCAGGATCGGTTTGCCCGCGATCCGTATCGGGATTTGAAGTCCAGACACCCATCCGCTCGAATCACGCCCAGGCGGGAGACCTCCGATGCAGAATGTGCTGGCGAACCTCGCTGTGAGCGTGACCGATCTCGAGAAGAGCCCGGCCGCCATACTGGACAATGCGCACGGCGAGCCGGTCGCGATCCTCAAGGACGATCGGATCCTGGCCTACATGGTCCCGCCCGCCGCCTACGAGGCGATGCTGGAGCTGATCGACGACGCCGAACTGGCGGCGCTCATCCGGGATCGCGCCGGCGAGGTCCCGGTGAAGGTCGCCCTGGATGACCTATGAGCTGCTGTTCCTGCCCTCCGCGCTGAAGGAATGGCGCAAGCTCGGCGATCCGGTGCGACAGCAGTTGAAGGCGAAGCTCGCGGAGCGGCTGGAACACCCCCGCGTCGAGGCCGATCGCCTGCGCGGCTCGGAACTGAAGGATTGCTACAAGATCAAGCTGCGCAATGCGGGTTACCGCTTGGTCTACCGCGTGAGTGACACGACGGTGACCGTCACGGTGGTCGCGGTCGGCAAGCGCGAGGGCAGCCGGATCTACGAAGCGGCGCGAAGGCGCTGATGCCGGCCGGGCCTCACCGCTCCGCGACCTCCGCCAGCCACGCGCAGAAGGCGCGCACGGCCGGGTCGTCGGCGCGGCCCTCGGGGACGTAGGTGTAGTAGGCCCGGGCCGGCAGGGCGGGGCCGGCGAACGGCAGGGTGAGACGGCCGGCCGCCACGTCGTCGGCGATCAGGCGCTCCGGGCCCATCGCCACGCCCAGGCCGTCGAGGGCCGCCTGGAGCGTCAGGTAGAAGTGCTCCAGCGTGACCGAAGCCTGCGGCTCCAGGTCCGGTACGCCGGCCGCGTGCAGCCATTGCGGCCACACCCCCGGCAGGGTCGCCGCGTGGAGCAGGGTGTGGTGCCGCAGGTCGGCGGGCGCCTCCAGCGGCATCCGTCGCAGCAGCGCCGGGCCGCACACCGGGATCCGCCGCTCGGACAGGAACGGCCGCCCGAGATGGCCCGGCCGCACGTCCGGCCCGCCGCGGATCGCGACGTCGAACGGCTCCGCGAGGGCCGCCAGCGGGGTGTTCGAGGTGGTCAGCCGGACCTCGACCGCGGGGTGCGCCACCTGGAAGGCGGACAGGCGCGGGATCAGCCAGCGCAGGGTGAAGGTGGCGAGCGCGTTCACCTGGAGCAGGCGGGGCCGGCCGCGCTCGACCTGCCGCGCGGTCGCCAGCGCGATCCGGTCGAGGGCGGCGCCGATCTCGGCGAGGTAGGCGCTCCCGGCCTCGGTGAGGACGACGCGGCGGTTGTGCCGCTCGAACAGGGTCAGCCCGAGCCACGCTTCGAGCGCCTGCACGTGCCGGCTCACCGCGCCGTGGGTCACGCGAAGCTCGTCCGCGGCCCGGGTGAAGCTCGCGTGGCGGCCCGCCGCCTCGAAGGCGCGCAGCGCGTTGAGCGGCGGCAGGCGGCGGTGCACGGGTCAGCTTTCCTCACGCGAGCGTCAGCATAAGACGTTTGTCAGCTCCGGACGAGGGGACCATCCTGCGCCCGTCACCGCACAGGAACCGGGATGTCCCGCGCCACCGACCTCGCCCCCTCGCTCGACGCCGCGCCCGGCGGGGACGCGCCCCGCACCCTCGCGGTGACCGGCCTCAACCACGCGCTGCACGACGGCTACACCGACCTGATCTACGTGCTGCTGCCGGTCTGGCAGGCGGAGTTCGGGCTCGGCTACGTCGCCCTGGGGCTGCTGCGCACCCTCTACAGCGGGACGCTGGCCGCCCTTCAGATCCCGTCGACCCGTCTCGGCCAGCACCTCGGGGCGCGGGCCGTGCTGGCGCTCGGCACGCTCCTCAGCGCGGGCGGCTACGCGCTGGCCGGCGCCTCCGGCGGCCTCGCCGGCCTCTGCGTCGGGCTCGCGCTCGGCGGGGCCGGCAGCAGCACGCAGCACCCGCTGGCCTCGGCGGTGATCGCCCGGGCCTACGGGCGGGGAGCCCGCGGACCGCTCGGCACGTACAACTTCACCGGCGATATCGGGAAGGCGGCGGTGCCGCCGCTCGTCGGGTTCCTGCTGACGGTGTGGGACTGGCGCGCCGCCCTGTGGCTGATCGCCGGCCTCGGGGTGCTGGTCGCGGCCGCGGTCGGCCTGCTGCTGCCCAACGCGGCCGCGCCCGGCGCGGAGGCGCGGCGCGCGGCCGCGCCGGCCCGGCACGGCGGCGCGGAGGCCGGCCGCTCCGGCTTCGGCCTGCTCGTCGCCATCGGCATCCTCGACAACGCCGCGCGTCCGGCCTTCCTGATCTACCTGCCGTTCCTGCTCCAGGAGAAGGGCGCGAGCCTGACCACGGTGGGCCTCGCGCTGTCGCTGACCTTCGCGGGCGGGGCGCTCGGCAAGGCGGTCTGCGGCCGGCTCGGCGAGCGCCTCGGGGTGACGCGGACCGTGATCCTCACGGAGGTGGGCACGGCGGCGATGGTCCTGGCGGTGATCGCCCTGCCGCTCGCCCCCGCGCTCGCCGTGCTGCCGGTGCTGGGCCTGATGCTGAACGGCACCTCCTCGGTGCTCTACGGCACGGTGCCGGAGCTGGCGCCGGGGGGCCGGGTCGAGCGAGCCTTCGCGCTGTTCTACACGTGGACGCTGGGGGGCAGCGCCCTGGCCGTGCCGCTGCTCTACGGGCGCCTCGGCGACGCGGTCGGCCCGCACGGGGCGGCGATGGCGGCGGCGGCCACGGCGCTCGCCGTGGTCCCGCTGATGCTCGCCCTCGCGCCCCGGCTGCACGGCAGGGCCGCGCCGCCGATCTGAGACGCGCCGCGCCGCCGTCGAGAAAATCCCAAAAAGAATCAGGTCTCGCCGGCGACGAACTCGCGCATCAGGAAGTTGGCGATCGCCATCGGCGGCGGGGCGAGGATGCCCTCGGGGTGGCGCGCCTCCAGCATGGCGGTCACCGCGGCGCGGTCGAACCAGCGGGCGTCCTCCAGCTCGGTCGGATCGGTGACGATGGCCTCGTCGAGGGCCTCGGCGACGCAGCCGAGCATCAGCGAGGAGGGGAACGGCCAGGGCTGCGAGGTGCGGTAGTCGACGGCGCCGACGCGGATGCGGGTCTCCTCGTAGACCTCGCGCCGCACCGCGTCCTCGATCGTCTCCCCGGGTTCGAGGAAGCCCGCGAGGCAGGAGAACATGTGCGGGCGGAAATGCGGGCCGCGGCCGAGCAGGCAGGCGTTGCCCCGGCGCACCAGCATGATCACCACGGGATCGACTCGGGGGAAATGGTGGGCGGCGCAGTTCGGGCATTCCCGGCGGAAGCCGCCGGCCCGGGAGACGGTGGCGGTGCCGCACTTGGCGCAGAAGCCGTGGCGGGCGTGCCAGTCGAGCATCGACTTGGCGACCGCGAGCAGGCCGAGTTCGTCCGCCTCCACCGCCGCCTCGGTGGCGATGGCGCGCAGGTCGAGGGTCCGGGTCTCGGGCCCCGCGAACCCCTCCGCCGCCTCGGCCGGCGCAGTCGCCGCGAAGACGGGACGCCCGTCCCGGTGCCCCAGGAAGATTCTTTCCGATACGCCGTCGAGAGCGCCGCGGGCGTCGGCCGACTCGATCAGGGCGGTCCCGCCGCGCAGGACCAGCCGCTCGCCGCAGATCAGGACGAGGCGGGCTTCGGCGGCGTCGAAGGGCGGCACCGCCTCCTCCGGCTGCTCGGCCGAGTGCCGGTCGAGGCGGTTGCGGACGAAGCCGAGGGTCAGGCGGGGGTCGGTCATCGTCAGGCCGCGGCGAAGAGGGCGCCGGCCCGCTCGGCGAGCTGGGCGCGGGCGTGGAGCGGGTAGGGGGTGCGGGCGCCGTGGCCCCAGACCGGTCCGGGCCAGGCGGGGTCCGAGCGGAAGCGCCCGACCACGTGGACGTGGAGCTGCGCCACGACGTTGCCGAGCGCGCCGACATTCACCTTGTCGGGCTTGGCCAGCGCCTGCATCACGCCGACGCCCGTGCGGATCTCCTCCCACAGCAGCGCGGCCTCCTCCGGCGGGAGGTCGGTGATCTCGCACAGGCCCGGGCGGCGCGGCACCAGGATCAGCCACGGGAAGCGGGCGTCGTCCATCAGCAGCACCCGCGACAGGGCGAGGTCGCCGAGATGGACGGTGTCGGCGGCGAGCCGCGGGTCGAGGTCGAAGTCGGAGATCGTCATCGCGGCCGGGGATGTAGAGCGGTGCGGGCCGAAGGCGCGGGTCCGCCGGTGCGGCAAAGCCTGTCGCCGCGGGCCCGGCGGCGCCGGGCGCGGGCCGTCACAGGGTCGGGACCACGCCCTGCCGGCCCACGGCGACGACATCGGCCTGGAGGGCCCCGTCCGGGGCCGCGTGGGTGAACACGGTCACCGCGGCCCCCGGTTGCAGCAGCGCCTTCTCCCCGGGGCCGATCTGCGTCACGGGCGTGCCGGGGGCGATCTCGAAGGCGCTGTGTCCGCCCTCGTAGCTCAGCGTGACGCGCCGCGTCCCGGTCCCGCGGATGTCGGCGATCCAACCGGCGGTGAGGCTCGCCCCCGGCGCCGTGTCCCAGGGTTGGCGGCCGGCCTCGAAGCCGCGCTCGGAGGGCGAGAACAGCGTCACCTGATCGGCCTGCTCCGGAGCCGGCCCGCCGTCGGCGACGACGGCGAGGTAGCTCTCGGGCTTGATGTCGCGGGCCCGCGCCCCGATGGCGGCGAAGACCCGGGTCTTCGCGTTCATCGTCAGGGTCAGGGTGCTGCCGCCGGGGCGCCGGATCACCAGCACTTCGCCGTCGCGGGAGACGACCGTGCCGCGGAAGCGGGCGGTCGCCGGCTCGGCGCAGGCGGGCGTCGCGGCCAGGGCCGCCAGGAGCGCGAGGACGAGTCTGGTCACGGGTTCCCCTCAGGTCAGCCGTGGCCGAACGTGGCGGCGCGGCCCGGGTTCCGCGCCGGCCCGCGGCCGGGCCGGCCTCAATGGGCCATCAGCACCGGCATGTCGGCCTGGGCGAGGACGTGGCTGGTGACGCCGCCGAAGATCATCTGGCGCAGGCGGCTCTGGGTGTAGGCGCCCTTGATCAGGAGGTCGCAGCCGAAGTCGCGGGCCTCGGCCAGGAAGGTCTCCCCCGGGGTGCGGCGGCCGGCAGGCAGCGCCCGGTGCTCGGCCGGCACGCCCTCGCAGGCGAGCGCCCGGGCGAGATCCTCGGCGCTGGGGCCCGGCACCGAGCCGCCCTCGACGCTGAGCACCAGGACGCGGGTCGCCCGCCGCAGGAACGGCATGGCGAAGGCCACCGCCCGGGCGGTCTCGGTTGAGCCGTTCCAGGCGACCACCACCGCGTCGCTGAGGCTCTCCGGGGCCTTCGGCGGCGCCAGCAGGATCGGCCGGCCCCCCTCGAACAGGGCGGTCTCGAAGGTGGTCATCCGCGGCGCCCCGTCGGCGGTGCCCGGGCGCCCGACGACGGTCGCCGAGAACAATCGCGCGTACTGGCCGAGGAAGGCGTCGCCGGTGGGCACGTCCTGGCGCCAGCGGTAGCGGGGGCCGGCCTCCATCACCTTCTCGGGGATGCACAGGCCGTCGCGGGCGTGGCGGGGGATGCCGGCGGCGTCCATGAACGCGATGAAGCGCCCGCCCGCCTCCTCGGCCTCGGCGAGGTCGGCCTCCTCGTCGCGCAGCCACGTCATGCCGCCGACCATGTCGACGGGCACGTACTCGGCGAGCGCCGGCCGCAGCGACACGCCCTCGATCAGGCTGCCGAAGCGTGTGGCCGCGAGACGGGTCGTCTCGAACACGGAGGGCAGGGCGTCGTGCATCGCCACGGGTACGAGCAGGGTCTTCATCGCGGCCTCCTCCTCGGCGGTCCGGCGGCGGCGAACCGACGCGTCGTCCGCCCGGACCTCCGACATTTGTGAAACTTACGTCGCAGGGGCCCGCCGCGGACCCTGCTCCGGGCGCGACGCTACCGCTCCGCGGGCCCGCGGGGAACGGGGCCGGCGGCCGCGCGCACATCGTTTTGCGCCCCCCGGTTCTGCGCGCCCCGGTCGAGGCGGGCGCGGGCGGCCCGGGTCATCGGCCGCTCGACCCAGCGGTGGACGAGGAGGGCGGCGGCCGCGCTGCCCGCGAGCATCAGCAGCATGCTCCCCCAGGGGTAGGGGTGCAGGACCGGGGCGAGGCCGGCCGCGAGCAGGCCCTCGCGCACGGCCCGCAGGGCGAAGGGGTGGACGAGGTAGAGGGCGTAGGAGGCGTCGCCCAGCGCCGAGAGCCACCGCAGCGGCGCCGGCAGGGCGGCGATCCCCGCCCGGTCGCGGGCGGGCCCGAGGGCGGCGGCCGCGACGAGGAGCGCGGCCGGCAGCCCGACGCAGAGGGGGCGCGCGAACCCGGAGGCTTCGGCCTCGGGAAGGATCTGCGCGGCGAGCGCGAGCCCCAGGCCCCCGAGGCCGGCGAGGCCGAGACGGGAGGCGGGCCCGAGCCGCACCCCGTCGGCGCGGGCGAGGGCGAGGGTCGCGCCGAGGGCGAATTCGAGCACGATCGGATCCGCCCAGAACGCGAACGGGAGCGGCAGGCGCGCGAGGCTGCCCGCGGCGACGAGCAGGGCCAGCGCCCCCCACAGCCACGCCACCGCCCCGCGCCGCCCGAGACCCAGCCCGAGGGCGAACAGCGCGTAGAAGAACGCCTCGCAGTTCAGGGTCCAGCCGAGCCCGTAGAGGGGCAGGACCGTCCCGTCCGGCCGCGCCGCCGGAAGGAACAGGAACGCGGCGGCGACGTAGCCGGGATCGCGGGCGAGCGCCCCGGCCTCGCCGAGCAGGGACGGCCGGGCGAGCGCCAGGGCGAGATAGGCGAGGGTGACGAGCCAGTAGAGCGGCACCACCCGGGCGACCCGGTGGGCGAGGAACCGCGCCCGGCCGCCCGGCGCCCCGAACAGGTCGCGGCTCGCGTGGACGATGACGAAGCCCGAGATCACGAAGAACAGGTCCACGCCGCCCCACCACGGCAGGAGCGTGGCCGGATCCGGGGCCGCGCCGACCCCGCGGGCGGCGAGCAGCCCGGCCTCGTGGCGGGCGTGGTACCACGCCACCATCAGCGCGGCCGCGGCGCGGAGCCACTGGACGGCGACGAGCGTCACGCCGGCCGCTCCGTAGTCGGGCGCCCGCGGCGCCCAGGAACAATCGTCGCAGGGCATCGTTGACGGGTCGAATCGCGGTCGAGCCGCCGCAAGTCCTGCCGCCGCAAGTCGCGGGATTTCGGCGCGGGCTCCGTCCTGCCGGCTCGCATCGCCATCACACTACGAGGTCGAGATGTTGAAGAACTACGTCGCCGCGTCCGCACTGGTGCTCGCCCTGTCGTCGCCCGCCTTCGCGCAGTCCGGCGACTTCCGCTTGCAGTCGATGCAGGCCAATTCCTTCGAGATCCAGTCGGCGCAGATCGCGCTGTCCAAGTCCCGCAACCCGCGGGTCCGCAGCTACGCCCAGGAGGCGCTGCGCGACCACCGCGCCGCCAACGTGGCGCTGGCCGGCGGCGAGCGGGCCTACATGGCGGACCGCAACGCCGGCGTGGTCGGCGGTCTGGTCGAGGCCCCGCTGGCGGTGGCCGGCGGCGCGGTCGGCGCGGGTCTCGGCGCGGCCACGGGCGTGGTCGGCGGCACGCTGTCGGGCGGCCCGGTCGGCGGGATCGAGGGTGCCGGCGCCGGTGCCGCGCGCGGTGCCGCGGCGGGCAGCCGCGTGGTGGCCGGCGGCATGGCCGACGTCACCGGCGGCGCGACCATCGTGGCCCCGAGCCCCGAGCAGCAGGCGATGCTCGCGCAGCTCTCGTCGACCCCGGCGGGCCCGCGCTTCGACCGGCTCTACGCCCAGCAGCAGATCCAGTCGCACCAGATGGCCATCGCCATGACCCAGGCCTACGCCCAGGGCGGCCCGAACCCGGCCCTGCGCGGCTACGCCCAGCAGGCGCTCCCGGCCCTGCAGATGCACTACAGCGAGGCCCAGCGCCTGCCCGGCGCCATGTGACTCACCCTGTGAGGCGATCCCCGCGCGGGGATCGGGGGCGGCGGGCGCGAGCCCGCCGCCTTTTTCATGGGTGCGCCCCTCATCGACGCACCGCCCACGCGCGCGACCCGCACGCCCCGCGACCCACACGCCCTCAGTCGCAGAGCATGCCCGCGGCGGGGCCGACCCGCCGTCCGCCGGTATCGACGGCGGGGGCGAAATCGCCGGTCTCGGGATTGCGCACCAGCAGCACGCCGTTCGCCACGCCGAAATGCGCGCCGTGGAGCTGGAGGCGGCCGTCGTCGACCCGCTCCTTCACGAAGGGGAAGGTCAGCAGGTTCTCGATGCTCTGGCTGACCATGGCGTGCTCCATCCGCGTCAGGTAGTCGGGCGCCGAGGAGTTGCCGGCCTTGGCCTCGGCAGGGGCGACGAGCGAGGTCCACTTGCCGATGAAGTTGCCCTCGGAGAGCGGCTTGACCTTGTCGACGTAGGCCTTGATGCCCCCGCAGGTGGCGTGCCCGAGCACGACCACGTGCTTGATCTCCAGCACCTGCACCGCGAACTCGATGGCCGCGGAGGTGCCGTGATACTCGCCGCCGGTCTCGTAGACGGGCACGATGTTGGCGACGTTGCGGATCACGAACAGTTCGCCCGGGCCGGAATCGAAGATCGCCTCGGGGGCGACGCGGCTGTCGCAGCAACTGATCACCAGCACGTCCGGGGACTGGCTGGTGGCGAGCTGCCGGAAGCGGCGGCGCTCCGTAGTGAAGCGGTCCGACAGGAACGTGCGGTAGCCCTCGGTCAGGGTCTGGGGGAACATGGTGCCTCTTCCTTCTCGGTGGTGATGTCGATCCGGTCGCGTCCGGGCCCTTCGACCCGGCGGCGCGTCACGGGTTCCAGGTCAGAACGACGGGCTCGGCCGGAATAGTCCCGGCGATCAGCCGCGCGGCGAGGTCGGTCAGGCCCGCGGGCTCGACCCTCTCGGCGGCGGCCCGCAATTCGGGGATCGACCACCAGCGGGTGCCGAACACCGGGTTGTCCTCGGTCTCGGCCAGCCGGCTCGTGTCGACCCGGTCGTCGGGCAGCCGCACGAGGAAGTAGCGCTCGCGGGCGTCGCGGGACTGGCGGAACAGGTGGAAGGGCCCGTCGCAGGCGGCGACCTGCGGCCCGATCTCGGCGTCCTCCCGGCCGATCTCCTCGCCGAGTTCCCGGCGGCAGGCGGTGACGTGGTCCTCGCCCGGCTCCAGCCCGCCGCCCGGCAGGAACCAGAAGCGCAGCGGCGCGCCGTCCGGCCCCCGCGCGTGGACCGAGCTGTAGGCGATCAGGAGGATGCGGTCGGCGGGATCGAGGACGATCGCGCGGGCGATGTGGCGCACGGGCAGGCTTGCGGAGGACGGACTCATGGCGGCCCATCTAGGGCGCCCGCGCGCCCGCGTCCCGGGGCCGGCGCCCAGATCACCACCGGCAGGCCGAAGGCGTCGTGCTCGGGCGCGCCCGGCAGCGGCACCGCCACCCCCGCGAGGATGTCGCGGGCGACGACGAGGCCGGCCAGCGCGTCGAGGTGGTCGTCCTCCGGCACGCCCGGGGTCCGGGCCTCGATCAGCGCGGCGGGCAGGCCGGCCTCGGCGAGCAGGGCGCGGCGCAGGCGCAGGCCCTCGCCCCGGCGCGGCCCCTTCTTGGGCAGGCCGAGCGGCCGCAGGCCGTTGAGGGCGTGGAAGGCGACTTCCGGGTGGACCTCGTGGACCCGGGCTCGCGCTTCGGGCCGCGCCCGCAGCAATTCGTCCACCTCGCGGACATAGGGGAAGATGTTCCAGCCCTGGATCGAGGGGGCGAAGGGCGGGTCGCTGGCGGCGCGGGAGGCCGCCTTGGCCGCCGCGTAATCGGGGGCGTAGACCGCCGCCCGCGGCGGCATCGGGAAGACCGAGGCGCGGGCGGGGCCGAGGCGGGCGCGGGCGGCCCGGTCGGCGGCGCGGCCGCCCCCGGTCACGCGGTCCGGCAGGCCGATCGGCACGTCGATCCCGACCACGAGCGGCGCCTCGGGGGCGTCGAGCAGGGCGGCGACGCTGCCGAACAGGCCGCAGCGGTGGCGGCTCGCGTCGTCGAGGTCGAGGAGCGCCCCGGCCCAGGCGCCGCGGCAGCCGTCGAGCCCCGCGATCCAGCGCGCCATCCCCGCCCTCCTTGCCCCCGGTCCGGCCGGCGGCTATCCGCGGCGCGATACAGCCCCGGGAGACCCGTGATGAGCGAGATCCGTCCGCGCCGCAGCGTCCTCGCCATGCCGGGCTCCAACGCGCGGGCGATCGAGAAGGCGCGCGGCCTGCCCGCCGACGTGGTGATCCTCGACCTGGAGGACGGGGTCGCCCCCGAGGCGAAGGCGGCGGCCCGGGAGCAGGTCGCGGCGGCGGTGGCGGGCCGCGGCTTCGGCCCCCGCGAGGTGGTGGTGCGGATCAACCCGCCCGACACCGAGGACGGCGAGGCCGACCTCGCGGCGCTGGCGGGCGCGGCCCCGGACGCGATCCTGGTCCCGAAGGTGCGCAGTTCCGACGCGCTGATCGCGGCGGGCTCGCGGCTGCGCCGGCTCGGCGCCCCGCCGGCCACGCGGATCTGGGCGATGATCGAGACCCCGATGGCGGTGGTGAACGTCGCCGAGATCGCCGCCGGCGCCCGCGACGTCGACGCGCGGCTCTCGGCTTTGGTGGTGGGGCCCAACGACCTCCTGACCGCCGCCCGCATCCGGCCGCCCGGACGCGCGGCGCTGACGCCCTGGCTGATGCAGATCCTCGCCGCCGCCCGCGCCCACGAGATCGACGCGATCGACGGCGTCTTTTCCGATTTCGCCGATGCGGCCGGATTCGAGGCCGAGTGCGCGCACGGTCGCGATCTTGGCTTCGACGGCAAGATGCTGATCCACCCGAGCCAGATCGGCCCGGCCAACGCCGCCTTCGGGCCGAGCGCCGACGAGGTCGCCGAGGCGCGGCGCGTGGCGGGCGCCTTCGACGCGCCGGAGACCCGCGGCCGCGGTGTGATCGCGCTCGACGGACGGATGGTCGAGCGCCTCCACGTCGAGGCGGCGCGGCGGACGCTGGCCCTCGCCGAGGCGATCGGTCGGCTTGGATGACCGGCGATCTCGCGGGCGTCGGCATCCGGATCCTCGATCCCCGGCTGCCGGGCTGGGGATTCCCGCGCTGGGGCTCGGCGGCGGCCGCCGGCCTCGACCTGCACGCCTGCCTCGACGCGGCGCTGGTGCTCGCGCCGCAGGGGCCCCCGGCGCTCATTCCGGCGGGCTTCTGCGTGCTGATCCGCGATCCCGGCTGGTGCGGGCTGGTCTTCCCGCGCTCGGGGCGGGGGCACCGCGAGGGACTGGTGCTCGGCAACGGCACCGGCGTGATCGACGCCGACTATGAGGGGCCGCTGCTGGTCTCCGCCTGGAACCGGACTGCGTCCGAGCCGGTGCGGATCGAGCCGGGGGAGCGCATCGCGCAGCTCGTCTTCACCCGGATCGCCCGGCCGGAATTGACGCTCCTCGACGGCGCGGAGGAGCCGGCCTCGGGGCGCGGGGCCGGGGGGTTCGGGTCGAGCGGGCGGTAGGGCGGCGGAGATTTGCCGCAACGCTCCCTCTCCCCTCTGCGGGAGAGGGTGGCGCCCGAAGGGCGTCGGGTGAGGAGAATCCGGCTTCAGAAAGAGGCCGAGCCACGGTGAGGGCGACGCCCCTTCCAACACCGTCGCTCCCCTCTCCCGACCCGCTTCGCGGGCCACCCTCCCCCGCAGGGGGGAGGGACGCAGCGTCAGTCCAGCGTCCGCCCGAGCCGCCCGGCCAGATCCTGGATGAACTGGAAGGCAGTGCGCCCCGAGCGGGAGCCGCGGGTGGTGGCCCATTCCAGCGCCTCGGCGCGGAGCTGCTCCGGGGCGACGTCGAGGCCGTAGCGCTCGGCGTAGGCGCGGATCATGCCCAGGAACTCGTCCTGGCTGCACTTGTGGAAGCCGAGCCACAGGCCGAACCGGTCGGACAGGGAGACCTTCTCCTCCACCGCCTCGCCGGGGTTGATCGCGGTCGAGCGCTCGTTCTCCACCATCTCGCGGGCGAGCAGGTGCCGCCGGTTGGAGGTGGCGTAGAACAGCACGTTGGCCGGCCGGCCCTCGATGCCGCCGTCGAGCGCCGTCTTGAGCGACTTGTACGAGGTGTCGTCGGCGTCGAACGACAGGTCGTCGCAGAACACCAGCCAGCGGTGCGGGTCGGGCCGCAGCAGCGCCATCAGGTCGGGCAGCGCCTCGATGTCCTCGCGGTGGATCTCGACGAGCTTCATCGGCCGCGCGCCGTCCGGCCTGCGGGCGTTGATGTCGGCGTGGGCCGCCTTGACCAGCGAGGACTTGCCCATGCCGCGCGCGCCCCAGAGCAGGGCGTTGTTGGCCGGCAGGCCGCGGGCGAAGCGCTCGGTGTTCTCGACGAGGATGTCGCGGGCCCGGTCGATGCCGGTGAGCAGGGCCATCTCGACATGGGCCACCTGCGGCACCGGCACCAGCCGCCGCTCCGGCCCCCACAGGAAGGCGTCGGCCGCCGCCGGGTCGAAGGCCGGCGGGGCGGGCGGCGCCGCGCGCTCCAGGGCGGTGGCGATGCGCTCCAGGAGGGGCATCAGGGTGTCGAGGGTGGCGGGACTCGTCATCGTGTTCGGACTCGTAACGGTTTGCCCGGCGTCTTAAGCGGGTCGACCGAGAAAATCACCCGACGGCTCCGTGACAGGATTGGGAGACGAGCCTGCATCGTCCCATCCACGCCCTCATCCTGAGGCGGCGCAGCGCAGCGGAGCCCTCGAAGGAGGCCTCCAGCCAGCCGCGCGTTCCCTGGAGACCTCCTTCGAGGCCCGCTGGCGCGGGCGCCTCAGGATGAGGGGGTTGGGTAGGACCGGCGACGCGCGGGTCGGTCGCCCCCGCGCTTGTCCCCCGGGGCGCGATGCGGCAAAGCGGGCCCCGCGCGGGGCGCACGCCGCCCATCGACCACCACCCGAGCCCATCCGATGCACGACATCCGCGCCATCCGGGAGAACCCGGACGCCTTCGACCGCGACCTCGAACGCCGGGGCCTCGCGCCCCTGTCGGCCGCCCTGATCGCCCTCGACGAGGCGCGCAAGGGCGCGGTGTCGGCGGCGCAGGGCAACCAGGAGCGGCGCAACGCGCTCGCCAAGGAGATCGGGGTCGCCAAGAAGGTCAAGGACGAGGCGCGCGCCGCCGAGCTGATGGCGGAGGTCGCCCGCCTCAAGGCGGCCGAGCCGGAGCTGAAGAAGGCTCAAGACGACGCGGACCGGGCGCTGTCGGAAAAACTCGCGGCGATCCCGAACCGGCCGAAGGCCGACGTGCCGGAGGGCGCCGACGAGCACGGCAACGTCCTCTACCGCAGCCACGCCTCCGCCCGCGAGCGGCTGGGGGAGGGGCGCGAGCATTTCGAGCTCGGCGAGGCGATGGGGCTGATGGACTTCGAGGCGGCGGCCCGGATGTCCGGCTCGCGCTTCGTGGTGCTCAAGGGCCAGCTCGCCCGGCTGGAGCGGGCGCTCGGGCAGTTCATGCTCGACCTGCATACGCAGGAGCACGGCTATCTGGAGGTGGTGCCGCCTGTGCTGGTGCGAGACGCGGCGATGTTCGGTACAGCACAGTTGCCGAAATTTCGCGAGGATCAATTTGGTATAAATATCGGCAACAAAGATTTAGTTGATGAACTCGCCGCAGAACGAGGAATGGACCTAATCCGGGAGTCCATCGAAAAATACAGCATTCAAAATTCAGAGCTGTACAATGCGGCCCTAAATGAGCCGAGATCCAGCAAGTTTGTTGAATTTTTAGTTAAATTCGGAATATTTACAGACGCTCTTTTAAACAGCGGCGCAAAGGAAATTTTGTCCGAGGAAAGCATAGAGAAAAGAAGAGCAGAAATTCAGCAACGAAGCGGTTTCTGGCTCATCCCGACCGCCGAGGTGCCGCTGACCAACCTCGTCCGCGAGTCGATCCTGCGCGAGGAAGAACTCCCCCTGCGCTTCACCGCGCTCACCCCCTGCTTCCGGGCCGAGGCCGGGGCGGCGGGGCGGGACACCCGCGGGATGCTGCGCCAGCACCAGTTCAACAAGGTGGAGCTGGTCTCGATCACCACCCCGGAGGAATCCGCCAACGAGCACGAGCGCATGCTCACCTGCGCCGAGGCGGTGCTGAAGAAACTCGACCTGCCCTATCGCGTCATGACCCTGTGCACGGGCGACATGGGCTTCGCCTCGCAAAAAACCTACGACATCGAGGTCTGGGTGCCGGGCCAGCGGACCTACCGCGAGATCTCGTCCTGCTCGGTCTGCGGCGACTTCCAGGCGCGGCGGATGAACGCGCGCTACCGGGGCAAGGACGGCAAGCCGGCCTACGTCCACACTCTCAACGGCTCGGGCGTGGCGGTGGGCCGCGCGCTCATCGCCGTGATGGAGAACTACCAGAACCCGGACGGCAGCGTCACGATCCCGTCGGCGCTGCATCCCTACATGGGCGGGCTCAACCGGATCGAGGGACCCCGCTGATGCGCATTCTCGTCACCAACGACGACGGCATCCACGCCCCGGGGCTCACCACCCTGGAGGAGATCGCGCGCGAGATCTCGGACGACGTGTGGGTGGTGGCGCCCGAGAGCGACCAGTCGGGGGTGTCGCACTCGCTGTCGCTCAACGATCCCCTGCGCCTGCGGCAGGCGGGGGAGAAGCGCTTCGCGGTGAAGGGCACGCCGTCCGACTGCGTGATCCTCGGCGTGCGCCACATTCTCGCCGAGCAGGGGCCGGACCTCGTGCTGTCGGGGGTCAACCGCGGCCAGAACGTCGCCGAGGACGTGACCTATTCGGGCACGATCGCCGCGGCGATGGAGGGCACGATCCTCGGGGTGCGCGCCATCGCCCTGAGCCAGGCCTACGGCGCGGGCGGGCGGGACGCGCTCAAGTGGCACTGCGCGCGGACGCACGGCCCGCGGGTGGTGCGCAAGATCCTGGAGACGGGGATCGAGCCCGGCATCCTGATCAACGTCAACTTCCCCGATTGCGAGCCGGAGGAGGTGGCCGGCATCGCGGTGGCCGCCCAGGGCTTCCGCAACCAGGCGCTGCTGAAGATCGACCCGCGGGTCGACGGGCGCGGCAACCCGTATTTCTGGCTGGCCTTCGCCAAGGCGCGGTTCGAGCCGGGCAACGGCTCCGACCTCAAGGCCATCGCCGAGAAGCGCATCGCGGTGACGCCGCTGCGCCTCGACCTCACCGACGAGCCGACGCTGACGCGCTTCGCCCAGGCCTTCGCGGAGTGAGCGGAGCGGGGGCCGATGACGCCGAAGCCCCCGGGGACGCTGTCGGCAACGCCGCCTTCGTCCTCGCCCTGCGCGAGCGGGGCCTGCGCGACACGGCGGTGCTGCGCGCGATGGAATTGGTGCCGCGGGAGGCGTTCGCGCCGCCCGAGCACCGCGCTCTCGCGCGGCGCGACATCGCCCTGCCGCTGCCCTGCGGAGCCTCGATGACCGCGCCGGGCACGGTCGCGGCGATGCTGGCGGGCCTGCGGGTCGCGCCCGGCCAGCGGGTCCTGGAGATCGGCACGGGGTCCGGCTACGTGACCGCCCTGCTCGCCCGGCTCGGGGCGGGGGCGGTCCTGAGCCTGGAGCGCTACGCCACTCTCGCCGGGGAGGCGGCCGCGCGGCTCGCCGGCCTGCCCGAGGTGCACGTGGTCCGGGCCGACGGGCTCAGCCCCGCCCTGCCGGACGGCGGCTTCGACCGGATCCTCGTCAACGGCAGCGTGGACGCCGTGCCGCCGCACTGGCTGGCGGCGCTGGAGCCCGGCGGACGGCTGGTCGCCGGCTTGAGCGGGCCCGACGGCTGCCGGATCGCGGCGCTCGGCCCGGACGGGACGCCGGAGACCGGCGCCACGGTCCGGCTCGCGGCGCTGGTGCCGGGTCTGGCGCGGGTGCTGTAGCGGGCGGGAACTACGCCGCCGCGGCGCCCGGATCGGTGCTGTCGACGACCCGCGGCGGCGGGATCTCGTCCCGGGCGCCCATCCGCTTCACGAGGTGGTCGCCCACCCGCAGGGCGTTGGCGATGATCGTCAGCGTCGGGTTCACCGCGCCGATCGAGGGGAAGAAGCTCGCGTCGGTCACGTAGAGGTTGTCGAGCCCGTGCGCCTTGCAGTTCCGGTCGAGGACCGCGGTCGCCGGGTCGTCGCCGAAGCGCAGCGTCCCCGCTTGGTGCGCGGTGCCGCCGATCGGCACGTTCTTGCCGAGGTAGAGCGAGCGGTCGAACAGGTGCGGGTGGATGTCGGTCTTGTCGCAGATCTCCCGCAGCTTGTGCCGCAGCCGCTTGTGCGCCGCGACGTTGGTCTCGGTGAGGTCGAGATGGACCTTGCCGTCCTTGTAGAAGATCCGGTTCTCGGGCTTCGGCACGTCCTCGGAGGTCAGCCAGAAGTCGACGGAGTGCTTGGCGATCCAGTCGAACGGCTTCTCGGGGAACCATTGCAGGAAGCCCGGCAGGCCCTCGCCGTGGACCTGTGCGCCGTCGGACTTGCCGACCATCTGGATATGGCCGAGGGGATAGTCCCAGCCGTCCTTCGCGTCGGGATCGCCGAAGTAGAAGTCGTTCAGCCCGAGCGTCTTCTGGAACTTGGTCGGGTTCGGGGTCTTCGAGATCGCCAGCACGGTCGAGTTGTTGTGGCGCATGTAGTTGCGCCCGACCTGCCCCGAGGCGTTGGCGAGCCCGTCCGGGTGCCGGTCGCTCCCCGAGCGCAGCATCAGCAGCGCCGAGGAGAGGGCGCCGCAGGCCACCACCACGATGTCCGCCGAGGCCTCAAACGGCTGCCCGTCCCGGGTGCCGACGACCCCTGTCACGCGCCCCCCGGAGGCGTCGGTGACGAGGCGCTCGACGTAGGTGCGGGTGGCGAGCGTCAAGTTGGGGCAGTCGCGCAGGGCCGGGTCGACGACCATGGTCTGCGCGTCGGACTTGCCGTTGGTGGGGCAGGGGAAACCGTCGAACGACTCGCACTTGACGCAGGGCGAGGTCGAGATCGCCCGGCCGTCGCGCTCCACGAGCCGCACCCCGACCGGCAGGTGGAACGGGTGGTGCCCCTCGCGCTTGAGCCCGTCGAACAACTCCTGGATGCGCGGCTCGTGCGTCACCGGCGGGTAGGCGTAGGGCTTGTTCGACCACGGCTCGGTCGGGTCCTCGCCGCGCAGGCCGTGGACGTGGAACAGCTCCTCGGCCGCCTGGTAGTACGGCTCGAACTCGTCGTAGCCGACCGGCCAGGCCGGCGCGATCCCGTCCTCGTGGCGGATCTCGCCGAAGTCCCGCTCGCGCAGGCGGAACAGGACCGACCCGTAGAACTTCGAATTGCCGCCGACGTAGTAGTGAAGACCCGGATGGAAGCTCTTACCGTCGGAGGAATACCACGTCTCCGGAGCCTGATAGTACCCGTCGACGATCACCGCCTGGCTGTCCCAGTTGCGCGGCTCGCGCAGCAGGTAGTCGCCGCGCTCGATCAGCAGGATGCGCTTGCCCGTCCGGGCGAGGCGCCACGCCATCGTCCCGCCCCCGGGGCCGGACCCGACGATGATCACGTCGTACTGCTCGCCGGCCATGGGTGTGCTCCGTGTGCGAAAACCTCGCAGGCAACTCGCGAGCCGCCGTGCGGATCGCGCTGCGGCGACGCTTTTTTCGCCGGGGCAACCGGCGGTTAAGTGCCTTTCCTGACGCCGCCTTCAGGTTCGGCTGCGATCCTGCCGCCTCCGGCCCGCTGCCGGGGAAGGCCAAGATGCTCCCGAACGACCCCGCGCTCGTCTCGGGCCCCGCCCCGATCCTCCTCGCGGCCCTGGTCCTCGCGCTCGCCGCGATCGTCGCCCTGGCCGTCCGCCTGCGGCGCGCGGGCCGCGCGGATCCGGGGGATGCCGAGACCGAGCGGCTGCACGACCGGATCTGGCGCATCAGCGAGAGCGAGGAGCGCTACCGGGCCCTCGTCGCCGCGACCACCGAGGCCGTGGTGCAGCGCGACGCCCGCGGGCGCATCACCTACGCCGACGAGGGCTACGCGCGGCTCCTCGGCCGCGAGCCCATCGACCTGCTGGGCTCCGGGATCGAGCTGGAGACCCTGGAGCGCGGCCCGGTCGAGATCGACCCGGACGGGACGCGCCGGATGGAGGTCCAGGTCCAGGCGGTGGACGGGCGGGTGCGCTGGTTCGCCTTCGTCGAGGTGCCGGTGACCCAGGGCGACGGCGGGGTGCAGTGGCTGCGGGCCGGGCGCGACGTGACCGCCCGGGTCGAGGCCCTGCGCGCCCGCGACGCGGCGCTCGCGCGCGCCGAGGCGGCGAGCGGCGCCAAGTCGCGCTTCCTCGCCACGGTCAGCCACGAGATGCGCACGCCGCTCAACGGCATCCTCGGCATGGCCGACCTCGTGCTCGGCACCGGGCTCGATCCGGAGCAGCGCACCTACGTCGAGGCGGTGCGCACCAGCGGCAAGGCGCTGCTCGGCCTGATCGACGGCATCCTCGACTTCTCCCGCATCGAGGCCGGGCGGCTCGACCTCGCGGCGGAGCCCTTCGACCTCGCAGGCTTGGCCGAGAGCGTCGTCGAGCTGCTGGCGCCGCGGGCGCAGGACCGGGGCCTGGAGATCGCCCTCGACGTCGCCGACGACGTGGGCCGGCCGGTCGTGGGCGACGCCGACCGGGTGCGCCAGATCCTGATCAACCTCGCGGGCAACGCGATCAAGTTCACCGAGCGCGGCGGGGTCGGCGTCAGCCTCGCGCGCTCCGGGACCGGGGAGGTGGTGCTCGCCGTGTCCGACACCGGGCCCGGCATCCCGGAGGCGCGCCTGCCGATCCTGTTCGAGGAGTTCGAGCAGGGCGACGACAGCGCCGCCCGGCGCCACGAGGGCACCGGCCTGGGGCTGGCGATCACCCGCCGCCTCGTCCTGCGCATGGGCGGCCGGATCGAGGCGGAGTCGCGGCTCGGACGCGGCTCGACCTTCCGGGTCGTGCTGCCGCTCGCCGACGCGCCGGAGGCCGGGACGGTGGGGGAGGGGACCGTCCGGGTCCAGGGGAGCCTGCGCGGGCAGCGCTGCCTGATCGTCGCCGATTCGCCGTTCCAGGCCCCCTACCTCGCCCGCAGCCTGTCGCGGGCCGGCGCCGCGGCGGTGATCGTCGCCGGCCCGGAGGAGGGGCTCGCCGCCCTCTCGGGGGCCGCCTTCGACGCGGTGGTTGCCGACCGCGCGCTCGGCGACCGGGCCGTGCGGCAGCTCGCCGACGCGGCGCGGAGCTGCGGCGTGCGCCGCAGCCTCGTGCTGCTCTCGCCCTTCGACCGGCGCGAGTTCGGCGCGCCGGGGGCGGCGGGCTTCGACGGCTACCTGATCAAGCCCGTGCGCGCCCGCTCCCTGCTGGAGCGCCTCGGGGACGCGGCGGGGGCGCCCGCGGCGGCGCCGGCCCAGGTCGCCACCGCCGCCCGCGAGGGCGCCGGCCTGCGGGTGCTGCTCGCCGAGGACAACCCGATCAACGCCCTGCTCGCCACCCGGGCCCTGGAACGCCTCGGCGCCGCGGTGGTCCACGCCGCCGACGGGGTCGAGGCCCTGGAGCGCTTCGCGGATGCCGGCCCGTTCGACCTCGCGCTCGTCGACGTGCGCATGCCCCGCCTCGACGGCCACGCGACCGCCCGCCGGATCCGGGAGGCGGAGGCCGGGACGGGCGGGCGACTGCACCTCGTGGCGCTCACCGCCAATGCCGGCCGGGAGGACGAGGCGGCGGCCCGGGCGGCGGGCTTCGACGGCTTCCTCGCCAAACCCCTGAACCTCAAGGCGCTGCCGGGCCTGCTGGCGGCGCGGGAGCGGCGGGCGGCCTGAGGTGCCGGTCCCGCGTTGACAGACGGCCGGCCCGCGCGCCAACACCGGGGCATGTCGACGCCCGCGCCCACCGATCCGAGCCCGTCGAGCCAGACGCTCGCCGCCTGGGGCACCGTCGCCCTGGTGGTCGCGACGGTGCTGATCGGCGCGCTGGCGCCCGCCCGGCACGCCGCCCCGGCCCGGTCGGCCGCCGAGGATGCCGCCTGCCTGGAGTGGAGCGACGGCTGCACGGTCTGCCAGCGCCGCGCGGAGGGGCCGGCCTGCTCGCTGCCGGGCATCGCCTGCCAGCCCGGCGCGCCGCGCTGCCTGCACCGCGCCGGCGGTTGACCGGCCCCGCCCCGCGGGAGCCCGCCGCGGCCGCGCCCGTCCTCCGCTTCGCGCCGAGCCCGAACGGCCGGCTCCACCTCGGCCACGCCTACTCGGCCCTGCTCAACGCCGACCTCGCCCGCCGCATGGGCGGGACCTGCCGCCTGCGGATCGAGGACATCGATCCGGTCCGGTCCAGGCCGGAGCTGACAGCGGCGATCGTGTCCGACCTGGCGTGGCTCGGGCTGCGCTACCCGGAGCCGGTCCGGCACCAGTCCCGGCACATGGACGCCTACCGCGCCGCCCGCGACCGGCTGGTCGCGGCGGGCCTCGCCTATCCCTGCTTCTGCTCGCGCGGCGCCATCCGCGCGGCGGCTTCGGGGGAGGGGGCCCCGCGCGATCCGGACGGGGCGCCGCTCTACCCCGGGACATGCCGAGCCCTCGACCCGGCCGAGGCCGCGGCGCGCCGGGCTCGGCCTGAACCGCATACGTGGCGCCTCGACATGGCCCGCGCGCTCGCGGCCGCGCCCGGGCCGCACGGCTACCGGACCTTCGACGCGGAGGGGCGGGACACCTGGGCGACGGCCGATCCCGCCCGCTGGGGCGACGCGGTCATCGCCCGGCGCGACGTGCCGACGAGCTACCACCTCGCCGTCGTCCACGACGACGCGGCGGAGGGGATCAGCCACGTGGTGCGCGGGCGCGACCTGGAGGCGGCGACCGACCTGCACGCGCTGCTGCAGCGGCTCCTCGGCCTGCCGAGCCCCGCCTACCACCACCACGCGCTGATCCTGGACGCGGCCGGCGAGAAGCTCGCCAAGTCGCGCGGCTCCACGAGCCTCGCGGATCTCCGCGCGGCCGGCGCGGCGCCGGCGGACGTCCGCGCCCGGCTCGGCTTCCCCTGAGGCCGCCGGGAAGAGATCAGCGGATGGCGGCGTCGCGCTGGGCCATCGCGGTGGCGCTCTTGGCCTTCAGCATCGTCGCGTCGATCTGCTCGCGCTGGCGCCGGAAGTCGGCGAGCAGCCGCCCGTCGAGCTCGCGCCCGCGCGGCACCCGGATCTTCATCGGGTCGACGAAGTGGCCGTTGATGATCACCTCGTAGTGCAGGTGTGCGCCGGTCGACAGGCCGGTGGAGCCGACATAGCCGACCACCTGCCCCTGCCGCACCCGGCTCCCCTCGGTGATGCCGCGGGCGAACCGGGACATGTGGTTGTAGGTGGTGACGTAGCCGTTGACGTGCTGGAGCTCGACGCGGTTGCCGTAGCCGGAGGTCATCTCGGCGCGGATCACCACGCCGTTGCCGGCGGCCACGATCGGCGTGCCGATCGGGTTCGACCAGTCGACGCCGGTGTGCAGCTTGGCGTAGCCGAGCACCGGGTGGCGCCGGTAACCGAAGCCGGAGCGCATGATGCCGTCGGCGATCGGCTTGCGCAGCAGGAACTTCTTGAGCGAGCGGCCCTGGTCGTCGAGATAGTCGATCGAGCCGTCGTCGGGCGACTGGAAACGGTAGACCTTGCGGGTCTCGCCGCCGAGCGTCAGCGCGGCGTAGAGCAGGTCCGGCCGCTCGGCGCTGCCGCCCGCATCCTCGTCGTAGGTGTAGAACACGTCGAGGCTGTCGCCGCTGCCGACCCGCCGCTGGAAGTCGAGGTCGTAGCTGAACACCCGGACGATGTCCTCGACGGTCGCGCGCGGCAGGTCGTGCCGGCCCGCGGTCTCGTAGAGGCTCTGGTAGAGGCGGGGACCCGAGCCCGAATCCTCCTCCTCGTCGTCCTCCGCCTGCGCCTGCGATTTGCCGGCGGGGGCATCCTCGGCCGGGGGGGCCACCGACACGAAGGCGCCGCGATCGTTGATCGCGGCGATGCCCTCGATCCCGCTCTCGCCGTAGAGGACCACGCGGGTGACCTGGCGGGGATCGCCCGGACGGGCGCCGGGGGCGACCTGGACGCGCATCTGCTGCCCCTCGGCCAGCGCCGAGACCCGGCCCTTGCCGCCGAGCGCGGCGACGACGCCGCGGATCACATCATCCCCCGCGAAGCCCGTAGCCTTGAGGAGCGCCTCCAGCGTCTCGCCGCGCTTGAGCGCGAGGTCGCGCTCCTCCACCAAGGGCGCCTCGTTGGGCTTCAGCTCGACCTTGGCGAGCTTGGTGACGTTCTCGGGGACGACCAGCACCTCGATCGCCTTGAACGGGTTGCCCTCCTTCGCCGCGGGCTCGGCGTCGCCGGAGCCGCCCTGCCGCAGGGTGCGCGACAGCAGGATCTGCGGGGCGATCGGGATCGCGGCGCGCCGTCCGGCCTCGGCGGCGATCCGGCGCTCCTCCTCGACCTGGGCGGTCACGTCGTCGTCGCCGAGGGCCGGGGCGTTCGGCTCGACGGGGGCGTCGACGAGATCGCGCTTGACCACCGTGACCTCGGCGCCCGGCGCGTCGGCGGCGACCTCGGACGCCCGCTCCTGCGGCTCGTCCGAGACGAACTTCATCGGGTCGAACCGGGGGAGGTCGGCGGCGTAGACGCCGGTCGTGAGCGACAGCGGCGTGGTGATCCGCACGAACGGCTTGGCCTTGATGATCTCTCGGTCGCCGAGCCGCACGGTCACCGGCGCGCGGAAGCTCTGCTTGGCCGAGGCGACCATCAGGTTGCGCACGAGGCGGTCGCCCTTGCGGGCGAGGTTGGCGCCGTTCTCGCTCGGCTGCGGTCGCGGCAGGACGGTCGCCCGCTCGGGGATCGCGGCGAAGGAGGCTTCGCCCTGGAGCGAGACGTAGAGCGCCGCCGCGATCAGGCCGGCGCCGGTCAGCCCGGTCAGGGAACTGGCGCAGAGCCAGCGCAGGTTCACGGCGCGGCGGTCGATCCGGGCGGCCTCGGCCCCGAGCAGGTCGAGCGGCCGCTGCCCGGACGCGTGGCCGGCGGAGGACGCGACCACGTCGCCGATCTTCAGTCGCTCGCGCTTCACTCGCAGGTCCCGATCACGTGGCGCAACCGGCGCGGCTGGAGCCTTCGCGGCGCCGTCCGGGCCGCGGCGCACGCGAGGCCGGCGCACCAGAATCCTGTGATGGACCCGCATGTCGAGATTGAGGCGTGAGGATTCCCGTCCGCTGTCGCCGGAGGCCCCACGCAACGCGCCCGGGGCAACGCGCCCGGGACGGTCCGATGTCCGGAGGCGGGCGGGGTCGCCGATCCCGAAAACGTCCGTCGGG